>CAZSZE010000001.1:0-9450 GCA_964610645.1 uncultured Enterobacterales bacterium
ACCGCTGGAGGTCTCGCTGTTGGCGGCGCACGCAGCCCGGCTCGGCTGGCTGCCTGCCTGTAGTCCAGACACCGTCGCGCCGGGGCTGACCGCCCTCCACTCCACACCCCTGGAGCACGAGGAGCTATCCCTCGCAGCCACAGTGGAGAAGGGCAAGCTGCTCCTCGAAGGGCGGCACAACGCCTCCTATGCACACGTCGATGCGGCCTACGTCGCGGCCGCGTTGCTCACGGAAGAAGCGGCAGCGACCGGCAAAGTCAAGGACGACAACAGTGGCGACTATGATCGGTTCCTCAAGAACACAATGAAGCGCATTCGAGACCAGCAGCGCTCCCTGAACACAGCCCTCCTTGGCCCCGTGCTGCTCCCCTTCCCTGAGGAATCAGCGATGCTCTCTGCCGCCTTCACTGAGACTCTCGCCAACCCCGAGGCGGACGCAAACGATCACTCCGCCCGGTGGCACCACGCCCTCCGTCAATGGGCAGATACCGAATCCGTCTCCTACCGGCTCATGACTCTGGTTCTTGGCGATCCAGATCGAGCCAGCATTCCGCCACTACACAGGGCCCGTGGCGAAGCCCTGCGCGACGCGCTGCCCGCCCTCCCGTAGCGCTCCCCTACCCTTCCTCTTCCTTTGCCCCACCCAGGAAAGGCAACACCTCCGCCTCTCGCGGCACCACATCCACCAACCGCCCCCACTCCTGGGAGTAGACCTCGGGCGCCAGGTGGGCGTATCGCTGGGTCATTTGCATGGACTGGTGGCCCAGGATCTTCTGCAAGCGAAAGATGTCGCCCTCGCGCATGACCCAGTGGCTGGCAAATGTGTGCCGCAGGTCGTGGAAGGTGATTCTCTTGTAGGGCCGGTTCGGACCCACCAGCCGGGCCCGGTCAAGGCAGCGCTGGAGCACTTCCTGAAGCACCCTCGCCCCCGGCCCCTGCGCCTTGCCGGTCTCCCCAGGAAAAACAACGTCTACCGGGCATCGCAACCTCCACTCTTGCAGAACAGGAAGAAGCGGGTCCAGGATCGGCACATGGCGAATCAGGGTGTTCTTGGTCGCCTTGCGGTAGCTCCGCTTCACCGTGATCAGGCGCTGCTCGAAGTGAACCTCCTCCCAGGTCAGGCCCAGTAGCTCTCCCGCCCTCATCCCCGTGTAGAACGCGGTCGCATAGAGTTCCATGACCCCAGGAGCCTCCTCCTGCGCTGCTTCCAGCAAAGCCCCGAGGTCCTCGCTGGAGCGTAGCCAACGAAAGTCCTGTTGCTCCAGCTTGGGCTTGCGAATGCGAGGCGCCGCCACCAACCACCCCAACTCCACGGCCTTGTTGAGCATGGAGCCGAGCAGTGTCAGGTGGTTGCGCACGGTCTTGGAAGAGAGATGCCGCCGGGCTTTTTGGAACTCGTCGAGTTGCCGGGCACCCAAACCCGCCAGCTCCATCCCTCCGAATGCTGGCCGCAGGTGGGCCCGAATGATGCTGCGGTGGTCCTTGGGGCTCCGCTTGCGGGGCACCTCGTGTTCCAGCCAGTAGTCACACAGCTCCCCGAATGTGTGGGGGGCGAGTAGACGGGGAGAGACCCCGGTTCGAATCGCCTCTGACTCCGCCTTTCGACGGTGGAGGGCGTCCGCCGCCTCTCGATAGGTTCGAAAAGTTTCCCACTGCCGAGCCCCGTCGGCATCCAGAAAGTTGATCCGCCACCGCTTTCCGTGCCTGCGGGGCTTTGAAATCCTGGGCATTCTGGCAGCTCCCTGCATTCTCAATGTGCCAGGAATGTGCCAAAACCACAAGAACCTGCCCGTCGAAATCGATCAAAGGGCAGGTTCAAAGGAGGATGCGGGGGCAGGATTTGAACCTACGACCTTCGGGTTATGAGCCCGACGAGCTACCGGACTGCTCCACCCCGCGTCAGGCGTCTATCTAGTTGGTCGGCGGCGATCAACCCCTTTGATTTTGCTCTTGCGGATCGGGCCCCGGCGAGCCTTCGGCTTGGCGACTGCAAAGCCCTTGCCCTTCCTGACCCGGCGCTTGGAATTGCGGTTTGGATTGCGGCCGGCGACCAGGTCTTCCAGGCGTTGAAGCTCCACGGGCGTCAGGGGCCGCAACTGGCCGCGTTCCAGTCCCTGCACGCTGATGGTGGCAAAACTCTCCCGGCGCAGCTTCGACACCGGGTGGCCCACCGACTCGAACATGCGCCGGAGCAGGCGGTTGCGGCCTTCGGTGACCGTGACCTCGATCCAGGCGTTGCCCTGGTCGGTGATCTCCCGCACGCGCAGCTTGGCGGGCGCGGTCCTTCCATCGTCCAGATGCACGCCTTTTTGCAAGCGCTCCAGGCTGCGATCCGAGGGCACCTTCCAGGTCTTCACCATGTACCGCTTTGGGATTCCCTTGCCCGGATGGGTCAAGGCGTTGGCCAGCTCCCCATCGTTGGTCAGGAGCAGCGCCCCCTCCGTGTCGAAATCCAGGCGTCCCACGCTCTCCACCCGCGTTGGGATCAGCTCCAGGTACTCCTCAATCGACCTGCGGCCCTCCGGATCTTTGCGGGTCGTCAACACGCCCCGGGGCTTGTGCAACAGAAAATAGACCTTCTCCGGCTTCTCCGGCAGGGCCTCGCCATCCAGGCGAATGGTGTCCTGCTCCGGCTCCACCGCGTGCCCCGGGTGCTTCACCCGCTCCCCGTTCACGACGAGCCGTCCCTCGCGAATCATCTCCTCGGCTTCTCGGCGCGAAGCAACTCCGCGCGCAGCCATCAGCTTTGCCAACCTCATCCCTGACTCCTTCGTGGGCACCCGCTGGCGCGCACGTATTTGGTTCAACTCGAGCGATTCCACCCGAACGACAGGCGTTTAGGCCGTCAGAACCAGTGTGTCAAGCCGCCGTGTCAAGCCTCCGGAACCAGCACCGGCACGTCCGGAGTGGGCAGGAGACTCTCCTGGAGCGCGGTCTCCTCCACCGGAACCGGACCCTCCCCCGGGTCATCGGCCTGCATCTCCCGCAAGTCCCGCAGGGTCGGCAGGTCCGAGAGATCGTAGAGCCCAAAGAACTCGAGAAAACCAGGTGTCGTCCCGTACAGCAGGGGCCTACCAGGGTCCTGGGTGCGACCGACGGTCTTGACCAGCTCGCGGCTCACCAGGGACCGAAGCACCCCCCCGCAGTCCACGCCGCGAAGACCCTCCACCTCGTTTCGGGTGACGGGCTGGCGGTAGGCCACAATCGCGAGGGTCTCCACCGCGGGCCGGGACAGGCGCACCGGCCGGGCACCGAGGGCACGCGCCACGTAGGGCGCCGCCCGCTGAATCGTGCGCAGCTGCCACCCCTTTCCGACCTCGACCAGTTCAATCCCCGAGCCACGTACATCCATGGACTGGCGCAGGGCCTCAAGCGCTCCCTCGATGGCGCCGCTCATTTCCACGTTGAGGGCGCTGCGGATGGCCGACGTGGTCAAGGGCCGATCCGAGGCAAACAGGACTGCCTCCACCACCGCCATGAGGTGCTCCGGCTCCGGCGCAGCGATGGAATCCACCGCCTCTTCCGGCTCCTCGGTTTCCTGCCGCTCCCCCAGGGACACCCCCGGCATGAGGATCAGGTTGCTGCGGCCTTCATCGGCAGGCGCCTCGCCTCTTTCATCGTGGATTTCGCTCATCCCAGTCCTTCCTGCGGCAGTGTGCTCAAGTCTGCATCCTCGGCCCGCACCAGGGAGGCCACGGCGATCGGGGCGAGGTGCCCTTCCTGCTCCAGGACCGTCATTCCAAGACGGGTGGTCTCCAGCAGCGCCAGGAAGGTCAGGACCTTCTGGGCCCGGGATTGGACTCCTGAAAACAAGCGCTCCAGAGGCAGGGGCTCCCCCCCTTCCAAGCGCTCCAAAAGCCAGGCAACCCGCTCCGTGAAGGAAAACTCCTCCAGCTGCACCTCGAGGACGGGCGGCTCTTCTGCCTGGCGCTGCAGAATGCCGTAGAAGCTCTCCAGCAGGGCAAAGGAATCCAGGTCCCGGGCCAGGGGCCGGTCGGCTGGATCCAATTCCGCCTCGGGGCGGGTGTATACCTCTCGGCCCAGCCACGGGCGCTCGTACAAGTCCTCGCTGGCCTCCTTGAAGCGCTGGTACTCGATCAACCGCCGGACCAGGCGCTCCCGGGGATCGTCTTCCTCGTCGTCCAGCAGATCCGGATCCCGTGGCAGCAGCTCCCGGCTCTTGAGCTGGCACAAGGTGGCGGCCATCACCAGGAATTCTCCGGCGACCCCCAGGTCCATGGACTCCATCAGGTCCAGGAAGGCGAGGTACTCCCGGGTGATGTGTGCAACGGGCAAATCCCGAACATCAATGCCGTCCCGACGAATCAGGTACAGCAACAAGTCCAGCGGCCCCTCGAAGTCCGGGGTCTGGACGACGTGTCGTTTCGATTGTGAGGCGAGCAAAGTGTTGGGGAGGAACTGTGTTGACGGGGCGCAGCGTTCTCAACCGGGCGGTCGAGAGAGGGGGGGTCTCCATCATATCGAGATCACGGGATTTCGACAAGGGTCGTTCAGCGAGAGATCATCAATCCAACCGAAGATTCCTCCAAAAGCCGGTCCGTGACCCGCCCCAGCACCCGTCCTTTCAAGGTGCTCCGCCCGCGGTACCCCACCGCCAAAAGGTCGTGGCCCTTTTGCTGAGCCGCCGAAAGAAGCACCTCCACCGCCTCCCCCTGGAATGCCCGGGCTTCCACCTCGATCCCCTCCAACTCGGACACCGCCTCCGCAAGGCACTTCTCTGAAACGCCCCCCCGGCCAGCCTCCTGGGCAAAGACCACCTGCACCGGGCATCCCACCAGTCCGGCCAGGCGCCGGGCCGAGCGCAGGGCGCAGCGGGCACCATCCGAGCCATCGAATCCCAGGGTGATTCCAGACAGGGCAAGGGGCCGCGCCCCCACAACGATCACGGTCGTGTCCACCCGTTTCAAGAATCGCTCCACCGGAATGGGGCCGGGCCCCGCAATGCAAACGGTCCCCTCGGGGCCGACCCCCACGACCACAAGCTCCGCGGAGGCCGCATGGTGGAGAAGCGACGAACCCACGGCCCCCTGCTCAAGATGAGGCACCAGCACCAGGCCCGCTTCCTGAAAACGGGTGGCGGTCGTCGCCATGAGCTGCTCCCCTCGTTGCTGGTGCCACCGCTCCACGTCTTCCGGCACCAGCACCGGCTCAAATCCCATCAGGCTGCCCAGGTCCTTGAGCAGGTGCCCCGTCCGGGCGCTGACCCCCACCACGTAAAGCCCATCGATGCGCACGGGCAGCTCGGCGCGAATGGCCAACTCCAACGCGGTGGACAGAGCAGCCGTGGCCTCAGGGCCTTCCTCGACCGGCACCAGGATGGTCTCCAGAAACACCTTGCCTCCGCGGGGGCGGGCCCCGGGTTGTCGCTCCATCGGACCTGACCTATTATCGGTTCTTGCAAGAGGTCCCATGCTTCGTTTCGTCCTTATCTCCCTTGTTGCTGCCGGCTGCATGCCAAAGACCTTCCAGGAGGATGCTCTTCCGGCCTACGTGGAGCGCCCGGTCTACGCAACCTACCCATTCGATTTCAACTCCGTCTGGGAGGCCACCCTCGAGGTGGTGGGAGATGCAGCGCCCCTCCAGACCTTTGAGCCGGACCGCGGATACATCCTGACCAATTGGGTCACCGGATCCTCGGATCAGATCTACAAGAACTACGGCGGAACGCGCATCCCCGAGTCCGTTCGCTACCGCCTGGAAGTGGAAGTGGTGAACACGGGCAACGGGACAGAAGTGAAGATGCTCAACCACGAGCAGATCGAAAAGGACATGATCTCCATCGATGCGGTCTTCACCGGCGCGGTCTACCACTGGATTGACATTCCATCCTCCACGAAAAAGGAGCACGCTCTGCTGGAGCAGATCGGCGCCTTGATCGACCAACGGCAGGGTGGTGGCAACTACGACCTCCAGTACTGACCCCGCGGCGCGCGGCACGGACTCCACCTCCCGGAGCGGACTCCCCCCCCTGCTCGGTGTGCAGGCCGTTGTGGCCCTGCTTCTTGGCGGCGTCTTCTGGCTGGGTGGCGCCGGAGAGCCCAAGGCCCAACCGAGAGCCCCCCACCGCATTGACAGCGAGGCCATCTCCCAGGTGGCCAGCCTGCTCGCAGCGGATCGGGAGGCCCTGGAGGCGGAGCTCACAGCGCCCCTGATGGCCCAGGATGAGCAGTCTGTTGGGGAGTTTGCGGATCTGCAGGTCCAGGCGGCCGACCTGGAGCTGGTGGACATGAGCTGGCGCTCCCTGACCGCCGTGGATGACCTGGTGCCGGTGGAGCTGACCCTTCGGGCCACGGGCAGCTACTACAACCTTCCGATCCTGGTGGACGGGCTGTACCGGCAGGCCCACCCCATGGAGATCACCTACCTGGCGGTGGAAACGCCGCGCATGATGGTGGCCCACACCGAAGCCACCGTGCGCATGCGGTTCCACCGGCCCGCCACCCTTTCAACCTCCTCGCTCAAGGATCGGTTGGAGTCGGTGTTGGGGGGGCTCCGATCCCGCGCGGCAGAGGTGGCCATCGAGGAGGCTGCCCGCGTGCAGCTGCTCCAGGAGTTCCAGAAGAAGGTTCCAGGACTGGAAGAACGCTCCAGCACCAACCGCTCCCAGGTGATGACCGCCCTGCCCGGCATGCTCCGCAAGCTTCCCTCCACCGCCCTGGGTTGGGTCGGCATGGAGCAGACGGGGGACGCCATGTCCCTGATCGTCGACCCGGGCTGACCAGCACACCCTGGCCAGTCGGCCGGGCTCAGCGAACCGGGTCGTTCAGGTGCACCCGCTTGACGTTCCCCACCGCATCGATGCGGGCCTGGGCCAGGCGGTTGCTGGCCTCGATGGTGGTGATCGACTCCCGCCGTGCATTGTCGATCACCATCTTCACGGTGTTGAAGACGTTCGCTGCATCGTCCATGGCCTGCTGGGCCGGGTAGCCCCGGTACTCGGCCGCCACGTTGATCAGGCCGCCGGCGTTGATCACGTAGTCGGGCACGTAGGTGATGCCTCGTTCCATGAGGTCGGCGGCATCCCGGCTTTCATCGTCCAGCTGGTTGTTGGCAGCCCCCGCGATGATCGGCGCCTTGATCTGGGGAATGGTGTGGCTGTTGATGATGCCGCCCACAGCACAGGGGGCCAGCACGTCTACATCCACGCCGTACCAGGCGTCGCCTTCCACCCCTTCCCCGCCGAAGCGGTCGACACAACGGGCCACCCGCTGGGTGTCGATGTCGGTGAAGTACAAGCTGGCCCCGGACTCCGCGAGGAAGCCGGCCAGGTGCATGCCCACGGCTCCGGTTCCCTGGATGGCAATTTTCCGCCCGGCGGGATCCGGGGTGCCATGCACCACCTCCAAGGCAGCACGAATGCCGTGGAAGGTGCCCCAGGCGGTCACCGACGAGGGGTTTCCCGACCCCCCCAGGTGGGCTCCCTTGCCCATGACCCACTCGGTTTCCCGGCGAATGAAGTTCATGTCCTCCACGGTGGTGTTCATGTCCTCGGCGGTGATGTAGCGCCCGCCGACGCTGGCCACGAAGCGCCCAAAGGCCCGGAATAGGGCCTCGGACTTCACGGAGGTATCCCCGATAATGACCGCCTTTCCGCCCCCCAGGTCCAGGCCGGCCACGGCGGCCTTGTACGTCATGCCGCGGGACAAGCGCAGCACATCTCGCAAGGCCTCTTCTTCTGAGAGATAGGGGTACAGGCGCACGCCCCCCAGAGCCGGCCCCAGTGTGGTGTCGTGAATGGCGATGATCGCGCGAAGTCCCGCCTCATCGTTGCGACAGAACACGACCTGCTCATGTCCCATCGTGGACATGCCTTCAAACACACTCATGGGATGCACCCTCCCGGACCGATCTCATATCACGCCCGGCCCACTGAAGAGGAGCCGCCTAGACCTTCACCTTGCGCTTCCGGGACGAAGCATCCGGAACCTCCACCTGGAACCGGGTCATGAGCTTTCGGAAATTCGGCCGCTGTTGCCCGCTCATTTCCGCAGCCCGGGTGATGTTCCAGCCGGTCTCCAGCAGTCTCTCCTCCAGGTACCAACGGGAGAATGCATCCACCACACGGCTCTTGGCCTCGGTGTAGTCCAAGTCCAGCAGCCCACTGTCCAGCAGCCCTCCCGCCACGTCATCAGGAGGTGCCTTGGAGTATGAGCCGCCCGGGTGCGCATCGAACAACTTCGCCGTCAATTCGGTCCCCTGGGCCAACACCATGGCCCGGTTGATGGCGTTTTCGAGCTGGCGCACGTTGTTGTCTGCCCAGTCCTCCCGTCCCAGGACCTCGAGCACATCGCCCCGGATTGAACGAACTTCCTTCGAATACTCCTCGTTGAACTTTTGCATGAAGAAGTAGGTCAGCAGCTGGATGTCTTCCTTGCGGGCCCGAAGCGGCGGCACCTCGATGTTGATGACATTCAACCGGTAGAAGAGATCCTCCCGAAACAAGCCTTCTCCAATGGCCTTCTTCAGGTCCACGTGGGTCGCCGCCAGGATGCGGCAGTCCACGGGAATCGGCTTCCCACCCCCCACGTGCACCACTTCCCGCTCCTGCAGCACCCGCAAGAGCTTGGCCTGCATGGACATGGCCATGTTGCCGATCTCATCCAGGAAGAGGGTGCCCCCCGAGGCCTGCTCGAAGAGTCCCTTCTTGGACTGGGCAGCCCCGGTGAAGGCGCCCTTTTCGTACCCGAAGAGCTCACTCTCCAGGAGATTCTCCGGAATCGCGGTGCAGTTGATGGCGATCCAGGGGCCGTCTTTCTGGGGCGAATTGGAGTGAATCGCCCGGGCCACACGCTCCTTTCCTGTGCCGCTCTCCCCGGTAATCAGCACCGGAACCGGCACCCGGGCCACATCCCGAATGAGGGCGGACAGCTTGAGCATGGCGGGGCTGTTTCCCACCAGCTGGTCCGAGACACCGCCTCCCAGGCGGGCCCGCAGCCGGGAGCGCTCCTCTTTCAGCTCCCGCACCTCGAGGGCCTTGCGGAGAATCTGGAAGAAGCGGCTGGAATCCAGGATCGGCTTTTCAAAGTAGTCGTAGGCGCCTGCGGAGAGGGCCAGAAAGGCCGCCTCAGCGCTGCCGTGGGCCGTGATCAGGATGCACTCGGTGGCGGGGCAGCTCTCCCGCAACATCCGGAGCACCTCCTGGCCGTCCATGTCGGGCATCTTCAGGTCGATCAGGGCGATGTCCGGATCGTTCTCCTGGGCCCAGGCGAGGCCCTCGCGCCCACTGCCAGTGTCCTCGACCTCAAAGCCCTGGCGCACCAACTGGCGCTTGAGGGCACGTCGGATGTTGACCTCGTCATCGATGATGAGAACGGTCGGGGGGCGATTCTCCAAAGGGCTCATCCTGTGGGTTGGCCTATCATACCCAAGGCCATGGACGAAGAACTCTACCAACGCTTTCTCGAGGGGGATGACACAGCCGCCACGGGC
>CAZSZE010000001.1:9460-13717 GCA_964610645.1 uncultured Enterobacterales bacterium
AACCACATGCGTGCGATCGCCACCCGGGTGCTGGCTGCGCCCCAGTGGGGCCTGGAGGATGGGCAGCTACGGCGGGAGCTGGAGCAGGACGCGGTGGCGGAAGCCATGGGGACGCCATCGGAACACCTTGTGGGGGCGGCCACAGCGGTCATGCAGGCTGCGACGCGCACCGGGCTTGCGCACCTGCGCCGCGAGGATCACGTGACGGGCGAGCATCCGGACGTTTCCGTGATGGCCGCCCTGGCCCTGGAGGTGCTGCCACCCGATGCAGCCCAGGAGGCCGAGGCTCACCTGGGGGACTGCATGCCGTGTCTGCGGCACGTGGCGAGCGCAAAGAACGCCCTGCGCACCGCCGTCAGTGCCCAGAAGACCGCTGCGGCCACCGCCACGCCCCCTCCCCAGAAGGAACCAATCCATGCTTCAGCCCGACGGGAGCCAGCAGCGGCGCAGTCCCTGGAGCGCTTTCTGCCATCCAAGTCCACAATCGGCATGATGGCGCCGCTTGTGGTCCTCGGGGTGGCGATGTTCCTTCATTGGCAGAGCCAGCAGCTGGACCCGGCCCAGACCTTTGAAGCCAAAGTGGGCCACTTGCTTCCTGCGGAGCTTCCCCCCTCTGCCCGCGCCTGGGAGTTGGAGCAGATCGGCAAGGATGCCGTGTCCGGTTTGAGGGAGGGCCGGTGCGCGTTTACGGTGCGCCGCCTGGGGGTGGCCATGGACCAGAACCCGGGGGAGCCGCTTCACAACTACTACCTGGGCCTGGCCCACGTGTGCCTGCGCCAGGGGCCGCAGGCCCGATCCAGCCTGGAGTGGGTGCAGGCGAACATGGATCCTCCCCCGTTCGGGTTGGATTGGTGGCTGGCCCAGGCCCAACTCCTGGACGGCGCTGTGGAAGAGGGGCTGGCCCTCCTGGATGCACTGGCCGCCAGCGACCACCCCCGCGCCCCCTTTGCCCGGGACCTGGCGGAGAAGGTGCGCGCGGAGCTTTAGGCGTGCCCTAGTTCACCCGCCTAGTTCACCCGCCAGGCATCGGAGCCCGCAAGCTCCCACTTGGCCACGAACTCCCAGAGGGGCAGGGTGCGCTCCTCTTCCACCGCATCCCAGGGATACGGGTCCATGAGCGTCACGGTGTCCCGAAGGGACTCCACCAACACCGGGTGGGTGACCAGTTCGCCGTCCTCGGTGCGCTCCACAAGCGACGCGAGCCAGGGCAGCGGCAAGCCGAACTGGTAGCGCCGCACAGCCCGCAGGCGCTCCTCCCGATCCCCGTCGAAGCCACGGACCACATCGGCTCCGTACAACCCGGAGAGCGCCGTCTCGAGGCCGCCGGAGAGCATCGCCTCCAGGGCCGCTGCGAGTCCTGCGCCATGGTCCGCGAGGGCACCGTCGTCCTTCACGGCGCCATCGATGGCATCGCAGAGACCGCGGATCGTTTCGTCCGCACAGGGCCGCCCCCCCACGTGCAAGAGGTAGACCCAGGTGGCCAGGGTTGAGGGCAAATGACCGATTTTGGATTCGGTTGTCATGGTTCCTCCAGACCTGTGCCATAACCCCTTGGCCAAGAGGCGGGTTATCTCCGCTCCCCATGTGGTGGATGCTTCTACTCGGGTGCGGCCAGGCACCGCAGATGCCCGTGGTCGGGGAGACCCAGCCCACCTCGACCCTGCACGAGGGGTCGGCGGGCCAGGGAATTCGCCTGGTCGACCGCGTCCAGGAGGCCACCTGGGACCTTCCCGCCACGAATGTGCCCGATGGCATTGCCGTGGCGGGCCAGTTCGTGCTGGACAGCGGCTGGCGACGGGTGAGCGGTGCCGGCGGATCCAAGAAGAGGTGGCGCCATTCCTCCCCGGTCCGGCTGGTCCGCAAGCGCTACATCGCGCCGCCCCAGGGCATTCGCCTCCTGAAGGCAGGCCGGGACATGCCTTTTGAGGCCATGCCCATCGGCATTGCCGGCACCTGGTACTTGAGCTCGGAAGGCATCTTCATCACCGCGGAGAACTCGCCGGCGACCTGGCCGAATCCCCCGGTGTTGCAGTCGGGTCGGGAGACTACGCTCCAGGCCCGCCTCAACACGGAGGCCTCGGGCCTGTCCCCGGAGGAGTACGTCCCCTACTCCCTCACCCTGGATGCCATCACCCGGAAGGGGCTGTTGTTGCCCGCGCCAGGCACGGCCAGCTGGCAGCTGCAGCTTCCCCAGGCCGCGGAGCTGCGCCTGGGCCTGGCCATTGTCCCCCGCAGCGTGACCCGGGGGGGGCGCTCGGAAGGGGCGCGGCTCCTTGTGGAGGTCAACGGGGAGGTGGCAGCCCAGCTGACGGTGCGGCCCGAGGGACGGTTCCAGGATGCCCGGGTCGACCTGTCGGCTTTCGGGGGGCAGAAGGTGCAGTTCACCTTGAGGTCCGACCCGGCAGGCAGCGCCGATTGGGACCATGTCTTTCTGGCGGATCCCCACATCCAGGGCACCCCAACAGGGACTCCCCGCCGGGTGATCATTGTGGGGCTCGACACGGTACGGGTGGCCTCCATGACCCAGCACGGGGCCAAACGGGACACCACGGTGCCCCTGGACGCATTTGCAGCCTCGTCGGTGGTCTTTGATGCAGCCTATGCCCCTGCCCCGCGGACCCGGCCCAGCTTTCGCACCTCCCTGACCGGGTTTCAGCCCCTGGCGGCCATCGGTGCGCCCACGGTGGCCGATGCCTTTCGGGCCCAGGGTTTCCACACGGCGGGCATCACCGCCAATGTGCACCTCGTGCCTCGCTTTGGCTTCAACAGCGGGTTCGACTACTGGCACTACGAAAACGGGACCGATGCGGATGTGCAGGTTCGACGGGCCCGGCGCTGGCTGGAAGCCCATGAACACCAGGACAGCCTGCTCTTTCTGCACCTGATGGATCCGCACACGTTCTACCGGGCCCCCGGGCGCTTCGCGAACCGGTATGTCGAGACGGATGCCGGCCCCCTGGACCCGGACCTCAACCGGTGGAGGGTCCAGGCGCTCTCGGACGCGGGGAGATTGACCCGGGAGAACAAGCAGTGGCTTGAAGGCCGGTATGACGGCGAGGTCCGGTTCATGGCGGAGGAGCTGGCGGGGTTCTTGGCATGGGTCGAGACCCTGCCCGGGCAGACCCTGGTGGTCCTGCACTCGGATCACGGGGAGGAGTTCTGGGAGCACGGCGGCTACGAACACAACCACACGCTCTACCAGGAGCTGGTGCAGGGGGTGCTCTGGATCCGACCGCCAGGGGGATGGGGGGATGGACCCCACCGAATCGACAAGAACGTCGGGCTCGTAGACATCGTGCCGACGCTGTTGGATTTGTTCGGCATGGAGGCGCCCACGATGGACGGGCTCTCCCTGGCACCGCTCTTGGATGCCGGGCGGGCCAAGGAGGTCGAGGCATTGAACGCAGCGCTGGACGAGAGGGCCTTGCCGATTGGCCACCTGATGTACGACAAGGAGCGGTGGGCGGTGGTGGCGGATGGCCACAAGTACATCCTCCAGACCATGAGCGGGGAGGAAGAGCTCTACGAGGTGGCGACCGACCCCCTGGAGCTTCGCCAGGTGGCGCCCCTGTACTCCCCTGAGCAGATGGACAAGTGGCGACGCAAGCTGGCGGAGGCCACCGGGTGGCCCGTCGGGGCCGGGTGGCGGGTCGAAATCTCCCGGGCGAAAGTCCCGTTTACATTGCGATTCGATGCCCCCGTCGAGGGGTTGATCCTGGACCCGGAGAGCGGCCGCAAGCGCCGGGCAAACCTGGAGTGGGGCGAGACCTCCACCAAGGGCCCGGACGACATCGGTTCTCTGGCCCGATCCGAAGACGGCCTGTCCCTGACCTTCACCCCGAGCGGCAAATCCACCAAGGGCGTCCTCGCCATTCGCCTGGACCACCGGGGCCAGACGGCAATGCTCCTCGCCGAAAATACCGAGCAGCCCGTCGAGGCCGGCGCCACAGTCTCCACCAAGACCCTCAAGCTGACCCTCGAGGCAGGCACGGTGATCCTGCCCCAGGACTCTGTGCGGCAGGTGCTGGCCCGGAAGGAGACGACGGGGGAGGAGGCGACCGGAGACGCGATCGAGGCGCTGCGGGCGTTGGGGTATGTGGAATGAAAGGCACTGCTACACGCGGAGGGAGCACAGCGACTGAGCGAGTTGACTGGCACGGTGCGCGAAATTCAGCGGCTGCGGGCACTGTCACACTCCGAGGGAGCACAGCGACGGAGTGGGTTGACAGGCACGGGGAGATGGGGCCGGAGTGAAGC
>CAZSZE010000001.1:13817-72041 GCA_964610645.1 uncultured Enterobacterales bacterium
TCCCCCCGAGAATGTCCGGTTTGGGGCGCTGGGGCGGACATTTGGTGGGGGGGATGGGCTATCTCCCCCCGAGAATGTCCGGTTTGGGGCGCTGGGGCGGACATTTGGTGGGGGGGATACCGCATCCCCCCAGCTTTTGGATCGGTCGGCCCACTTGGCACACCCGACCCAACCCGCTAGGAGCGATCGCCCATGCAACACACCCGCCAACGCGCTGCGATCTTCGAGGCCACGAAGCTCGCCTTTGCCCCGGTCGCCTTCCAGGTGGCCCGGGTCATGCGGGAGCGGGGGCTGTTGGAGGCCCTCCAGGAGGGGCCCAAGACCACCGAGGAGGCCATGGCCGCCACCGGATTGACCCGGTACGCCGTGGAGACCCTGTGCGAGGCAGGCATCTCGTTCGGGTTGTGCACCCAGGATGGGGAGACCTGGAAGACCACGCGCACGGGCTGGTACATCCAGAATGACCCCATGGTTCGGGTCAACATGGATTTCATCCACGACGTCTGCTACCAGGGATTTTTCGCCCTGGAAGAGGCCATTGACCAGGGCAATGCCGCCGGCCTGAAGGTCTTTGGCGACTGGCCCACGATTTACGAGGCCCTCTCCCAGCTGCCGGAAAAGGTCCAGAAGAGCTGGTTTGCCTTTGACCACTTCTACAGCGATGGCGCCTTTCCCAAGGTGCTTCCGCGGGTCTTTGCCCACAAGCCCAAGCGCCTGCTGGATGTCGGTGGCAACACCGGAAAGTGGTCCATCGCCTGCTGCGAGCACGACCCGGATGTGCAGGTCACCATCCTCGACTTGCCGGGGCAGTTGGCCAAGGCCAAGGAGCGAGTGGCCGAGGAAGGGCTGTCCGACCGCATCAGCGGCCACCCCATCAACATCCTCGACAGAGACGCCCCCTTCCCCACCGGGTTCGACGTGGTCTGGATGAGCCAGTTCCTGGTCTGCTTTGCCCTGGACGAGGTGCGCCACATTCTCAAGCGGGCCACCGCCGCCCTGGCAGAAGACGGCAGCGTCTGGATCATGGACAACTACTGGGACCGGCAGCGCAACGAGGTGGCCCGGTACGCGCTGCATGGCACGAGCCTCTACTTCACCGCCCTGGCCAACGGCACCAGCCGGGTCTACAGCGCCGAGCACATGTTGGAGTGCATCGCCGATGCGGGCCTGGAAGTGGTGGGAGAGTACGAGCGACTGGGTATGGGGGGCCACACCCTCTGGCGCTGCAAGAAGGGGGGATGACCACTGTCCCTGAAAAGACCGATGTGGTGGTCATCGGCGGGGGCATGGGCGGCCTCACGGCTGCAGCGCTGCTTGCCCAGGCGGGACTTTCCGTGTGCGTCCTGGAGCCGGAGCTGCGCCCCGGGGGCTACCTGGCCGGGTTTCAGCGCCGGAAATTCCACTTCGACTCGGCGATTCACTGGCTGAACCAGTGCGGCCCGGGGGGCTTCGTGCACAAGGTCTTCGGCCACATCAGCGAGGACCACCCCACCTGCGGTCCCCTGCACAACATCCGTCGGATGAAGTCCGGGGACATGGACTACCTGCTCACGGACCATCCAGATGCACTGCGCGAGTCCCTGTGCACGGACTTTCCGAGGTCGGCGAAGGGCCTGCACAAGCTCTTCGACTATTCCAAGACCCTCGGCGAGCGCATGGCCCTCTACGCACAATACATGCGATCCGCGGACACCATGGGGCCCATCGAAACAGCCAACAAGGGCCTGCACCTCGCCTGGTGGGGGCTCCCCTTTGCCCGGGTCTACAAGAAGAGCACCGAGGAAGGATTTCGGTGGTTCGGCATTGAGCCGGAGCTGCTGGAGTTGTGGTGCAGCGAGGTGGACCTGCTCTCGGTGATGGTGCCGCTGGGTTGGGCCCACATCGGAGACTTCCAGGTCCCCCCCGACGGCGGAAGCAAAGTCTTCCCGGCCTGGCTCGTGGGCCACCTTGAGGCAGCCGGGGGGCAGCTGGCCCTGCGGCGCCGCGCTGAGGAGATTCTCCTTCAGGACGGCCGGGCCGTGGGGGTGCGGACCGACAAGGACGAGGTGATTTCCTGCGACTATGTGCTCGCGGCCTGTGACCTGGAAACGGTCTACGAGAAAATGCTGCCCGAGGGCACGGTTCCCACAGCCCTCCTGGAGAAGCTGCGGGGGGCCGACCTCTACCCCTCCAGCCTGTCGGTCCACCTGGGCCTGGACTGCCCCGCGGAGGACCTGGGCTTCTCCGATGAGATGATCTACCTGGCCGATGCCGGACATGCCCGGGAAGCCTATGGGGACGGGGATCCGCACACCGCCGGCATCTCCGTCCTTGCCCCCACCGTGCGGGACAAGTCCCTGGCGCCCTTGGACAAGGGCACCCTGACCCTCTACTGCCCAGCCTTTCTGCAGCAGGACTGGAAGCTGGAGGAAGGAAGGCGGGGCCCGGCCTACAAGGAAACCAAGGCCGCCTACGCCAAGGTGCTGATCGACCGGGTCGAGGCAGCCATGGCCCCGGGCCTGGCAGCCCACATCGAGCTGCAGGACGTGGCCACCCCCATCACCCACCACCGCTACACCCGGAACAAAGGGGGGTCCATCATGGCGGCCCGGCCCAACAAGGCCAACATGCAGGCCAAGGTGGCCCACTACAAGACCGCCGTGCCCAACCTCTTTCTTTCCGGTCACTGGGCCGAGTACGGGGGGGGTGTACCCATTGCGGTCAAGGCCGGCTCAAACGCGGCGCTCCTGGTGCTCAAGCAGGAGAGGCCCGCTGCGTTCGCGGCGCTCGCCCAGGTGATGGATGAGCCGGATCGACGGGGGGCCTATCGGCCCGCTGCCCGGGGCTAGTCCCGCCACGCCACCTCGACCTCAGGCCGCAGCAGGTATCCATCCCCCCGGGTGTCCAGCAGGGAATCCAAGCCCAGGCGGCGCAAGGTCGCCACGGACACGTAGACCCGGTTCTTCTTGGCCCGCTCCAGGATGCGTTCCCCGGGCCAGACGGCACTGAAGAGTTGTTCCACATCCAAGGCCTCCCCGGGCTCTTCTTCCCGGTGGGTCACCAGCTTGAGCAGCAGCGGGCGCAGCGTGCGCTTGCGGGAGAGGTCCACCCGCTCCCCTCCGGGCGGCCGAAACCAGCGGCCCTTTTCCTGTACCAACAGCGCATTTGTCGCCTCGTCTGCGAGGCTCCCCCCCGCCGGGTCCTGTTTCCGGAGGGCGATTCGAGACCGCGCATGGCCCTGCACAAGATCAGATGGCTGGGCCGCATTTCCCGCCAGGTGCTCCAACACATCCAGCATGGCCTGCCCCTCCTCCCATCCAGCGCCCCCCAGCAGCTCCCGGGCCTGTTCGAGGCTGGAGCCCGCGTCCTCCCCGAGCCCCAACGCGGCCAAGCCCATCATGCAGTGGGACATGCCCAAGAGCACTTTGTGGCCCAACGGTTCCAGGGCAGCCACAGCCTCTGCCCCCGTCTGTCTGGCGAGGGCAGGCTGTCCCGCATCAAGCTCCACAAGGGCCATCGTTGACAAGGCATAGGCATGGGCCAACACGTTTCCCACCGCTTGGTGGGCCACCACCGACCGCCCCACCAGGTCCCGGGCGGTTTCCGGGTCTCCCCTCTCCAAGGCCAACAATCCCAGGGAAAGGCGGATGTAGGCCGACGACGACCGGTTTCCCATGTCCAAATAGGCCGAAAGGGAAGCCTCCAGGCACTCCTGGGCGGCCTCCAGGTGGCCCTCGTTCAGGTTCAACCGCCCCAGGTTGAAGGCAGCGCCTGCCTCGATGAAGATCTCTCCAATGGCATGGGCCCGGGAGTGGGCCCACTCCAAGTGCTCGCGGGCCTCCTTTCTGCGTCCATGTTGGAAACTGCACAGCGTCCCCATCTTGCTGCGAGTACGCACCTCCTCCCAACGGTCCTGTGTGGCCCGGGCGAGGGCCAGGGCCTCCAGGTACCGGGTCTCAGCCCCCACGAAATCTGCCTCCGCCTCCTTTGCCATCCCCAGAGATGCCAACAGACGAGCACGTGCCCTGGATCGCTGGGTCACGGGTGCTGCTTTCAACCCCTCTTCCAGCCAGGAAATCGCCTCTTCCAGGCGCCCACGCCGAATGTCATGGACGCCTCGCTGGAGCAACACCTTGGGCCGGAGATCCTCCAAACCTGCCGAGTCACACAAGTCCAACGCCCGTTCCAGGTCGGCATCCGCTCCCTCGATGTCCCCCACAATGCTCCGGGCCACACCACGGGCGAAACACAGCTGGGCCTCCACCAACCCCCCCGGTGCCTCCGCCGCTTCCAAGGCACTCGACAACAGCCGCAGGTGCTCCTCGTAGGGTCCTCGTCGAATCATCATGTGCGAGAGCAACAGCACCGCCTGGAGCCGCTCGACCCCCGGCGTCTCCGGCCTATTTGCAATGGCCAGCAGATTCTCGCGGTTTTCCAGGAACCACGCCAGGTCGCTCCCTTCCGGCGCACCAAATTCCTCGATGTGTCCCTGGCCCTCCTTCACAAAGAAACAGGCGTGCCGTTGCCGAGTTGCAACCGTCTCCTCCACCCCCAACCGCTCCAGGGCGTACTCCCGAATGCTGTTGTACAGGACAAACCGAATCTCACCGGACACCATTCGGCTCTGGACCATGGACTTTCCGCAGAGGGCATCCAACAGGTCCATCACCTCCCCACTTTCCTGCCCCAGCGAAACCACCGCCTCAGCAGCCTCCAAGGAGAAGGTTCCGCGAAAAACAGCACATTGGGCCAGCCCTTGCCGTTCGTCCTCGCACAACAACTCCCAGGACCAGTCAATCGCGGCCCTGAGGGTGGCCTGGCGCGGCACCCCGTCTGCCTCGGTTCCCGCCAGAAGATCGAAGCGCCGGGACAGTCGATCGAGAATCTTGGAGGAGCTCATGACCCGGGTACGTGCCCCCGCCAGCTCAATGGCCAGGGGGATGCCATCCAGGCGCTGTACCAACTCCCGTGCTGCAGACTCTTCCTCCCCAGACACGGTGAAGCCCTCCCGGGCTCGCCTTGCGGACTCCAGAAAGAGCCCAAGTGCGTCTTCTGCCACCAGTGGGGGCAGCTCCAGAACGATCTCTCCCCGAAGGCGCAGCCGACTGCGAGAGGTCACAAGGAAGAGCGCTTCCGGCGCGTGGTCTCGCCACTTCCCCAGGGTTCCGGCTGCAGCACCGGCCACCTGCTCGAAGTTATCCAGGATCAAGAGAATCCGACCCCGGCTCGAAAGCGCCCGCCCCAGGAGTTCATGGGTGGCCTCTCCGCCGGCGCCAGTCCCGAGCCTCAAGTCCAGCACCTCACAGACCGCCGCGACCACGTCGGCCTCGCTGCGGGAGCCGCTCAGGCCACAGAACACCACCTCATCGCAAGCGATCTCGTTTTCCTGAGAACACCTCCGCGCGAACTGTCGCACCAGCGTGGTCTTGCCCATTCCCGGGGCGCCCGTCACCGTGACGAAGTTCGCCCCCTCGACAAAGCGGGAGGCCAGCTTTGCCAACTCCTCGTTCCGGCCCCGGAAAGATGATGCCATCGCAGGCAAATCCTACCTTTTTGCCAAAAAAGAAGAGGCCCCGCTTGCGCGAGGCCTCTCGGATAGGTCGCGGACGGTGCCTATTCCGCGGCCTCCCAGATGGCGTCCACCAGCATGAGGATGTCAATGACGTTCACGACTCCGTCGCCGTTCATGTCGGCTGCTGCCTCGTCTTCGGGCATGGCGGGCCACCAGGCGGGGCCGTTGCCCATGATGGAGGCGTGCATCAGCTGCAGGTCGATGATGTTGATCTCGTTGTCGCCGTTGACGTCACCGGCAAAGCGGACCTGGACCGCGTCCGTGCAGTTGTCCAAGTCCGAGATGGCGCACATGGTGATCCAGTCGCCGGCTTGCATATCCAGGCGGTACAAGGGCATGTCTTGCAGGTTGTGCGCACCCACATCGCAGAAGGTCTTGGGGGACTGCTGCACCTTGGCGCCGGTGTCGTCGTTGATGAGCACCTGGCAGGTTCGAATCTTGCTGGAGTAGTCCACCGTCACGATGTCATCACGGATGATGAGGGAGTCGAGCCCGATGCCGTAGCTTTCCGCGGCGGCGGTCAGGGGCAGGGTGGTGAGGACGGCGGCGAGGGTGAAGTGCTTGAAGAGGGACATGATTGCTCCGGTTGGGAAGGGGTTGTTTGTTTCTGACAATCCCAATCTGGCCCGGAATCTCCTGTGGGTGTTCTTAAGTGCTGCAATGGGGTGTCCTTCTATGGTTTCAAAGATCTGTCACCGGATGTCATGATGGCCGAGACACCCCCGGAAACCATGGTTCTGGCACCAAAATCCTCCTCCTTTGCCCTCCTAGTCCCAGGCTGGCAGGTGATCTTTCTGGGCCTGTGGGTTCTTGGCTGCAGCAATGGAGCCGGGATGAGTGGAGATGACACCGAGATCGCGCCCGCCGAAACGGGTCTCGCAGAGACGTCACCCACCTCCCCGGGCCGCCTGGCCGCAGGCCTATGCCACACCTGTTGGTTGGACGAGACCGGGGCCCCCACGTGCTGGGGGTGGAACGACGAGGGACAGGCCTCCCCTCCCAACCAACGGTTTCGGGCCCTGGCTGCCGGTCCGCTGCAGACCTGTGGCTTGGGGATAGAGAACAAGCCTGTCTGCTGGGGTGCTGCCACCGATCCCCCCGATGTGGCACTGGTGGCGATTTCCCTGGGGGGCTACCGGGTCGCCTGTGGCGCCGCTTCCACAGGCACACCGGATTTCGCGTGCGGCCTGGATGCCGACGGAGCGGTGCACTGCTGGGGGGATGAGGACGACGGGCAGGTCAGTGATGCACCGGCGGGCACGTTCACGCAGATCAGTGTGGGAGGGGCCCACGCCTGCGCTCTGGCCACCGATGGCACCGTCCAATGCTGGGGCAGCAACGTGTATGACCAGTCAATCGCCCCGGCCGGGTCCTGGAACCTGGTCAGTGTCGGCGGCTGGCATTCCTGCGTCGTGGGAGATGGAGACGAGGCCTACTGCTGGGGTTCCAACCAGACGAACCAGGGCCAGCCCTGGCCCGGCCGTTATAGCCAGCTCTCCTCCGGGGCCTTCCACAATTGCGGCGTGGAATCCAACGAGTGGGTGCTGTGCTGGGGGGTCAGCTACGGTGCCTCCACCCCGCCAGATGATGTCAATGGGAGCACGGTCGAGCTTTCCGCGGGGGGCTGGCACACCTGTGGGCTGTTGAATGACGATTCTGTACTGTGCTGGGGCCGGGACAACGCTGGCCAGTCCTCTCCGCCCACCCCACCCGGCTGGGCGGATTAGGAGGAGGCCATGTGGATGCTGCTCCTTGCCTGCCTGGAAGACCCGGAAGAAGCCGACGCCGTCACCCTGGACGATGCGTGTGGCACCTCTGACTACGGGGACGACGATGCTTCCTCTGACGCCAGGGCCGCGCTGGACCGGACCAACTGCTACCGCAACCTGCTGGGCCTGAACCCGGGCCTCCTGCATCCGGACCTGGATGAGGCTGCCCAATCCCACGCGGACTACATGTCCCGCAACAACACCGTGACCCACCAGCAAATCGCCGGCACGGGCGGATTCACCGGCGAATGGGTCTGGGACCGGTTCGAAGCCGCCGGCTACCCCATACAAAACGGAAACAGCTGGTCCGAGGTCGTGGCCTACGGCTACGATGACCCCGCCGACGCTGTTGATGGCTGGGTGGAGACCGTCTACCACCGCATCCCCTACACCACCCCGGACTGGCGCGAGCTTGGCTACGGCCAGTCCGGCCTCTACAGCGCCATGGGCTTTGTGACCCGCTACCCCGCAACGCAGGCGATCGCCGTTCTCTACCCGGTGCAGGGGCAGCTGGATGTGCCCCCCACCTTCCAATCCGACGAGGAATGGCCGGATCCCGCTCCGGACCACAGCCTGGTGGGCATGCCCATCACGGTGAGCGTCGGTGCAGAGGAGGCCACCAACTCCCAGCAGAACCCCTACCAGCTGGTGCTGAACGAGGCATCTCTCTCCGGTCCAGACGGGGATCTGGAGTTCCTGGCCCTGGAACCGGACAACGACTCCTGGCTCTTCAACACCATCGCCCTGGTGCCCGTCGAGCCCCTGCAGCACGGGACTCGCTACGAGGGCATGCTGGCCATCTCCTGGATCGGGGGAGATGCCCTGCTCACCGTGGACTTCACGACTGCACAGAAAGAGGAAGAAGATCGCTAAAGTCAGGGGCCGGATCGGCGATGATCCAAGAGTGCCGGACTCCCCCTCCCCAAAGGCCTTCAAGCGCATTGTTCGCAACCTCACGGCCCTTGATCGGGTCAACCCCGCCCTCGGGGAGCGCATTCGCTTGCCTGTGGAGGACGACCACGTCCTGAATTCCTGGGGAAATCGCCCCGAACGAAAGCTGGGACGAGGATCTATGCCCCTCGCCCAGAGCTTGCTGGACTACAAGATCCCCCTCGCTGTCGAAGGGGAAGGCATTCTTCTCTTTGGCGTCGGCCTTGGTGAAGGGGTTTCAGCCTTGCTGAAGCGCTTTCCCGACAAGCCGATCATCGCTTGGGAGCGGGATCCCTGGCTGTTGCGCCTGGCCTTGTCCCGGTGGGACTTCACCTCGCAGATCTCAAGCGGCCAGCTGCAGTTTGCCCTGGGGCCCGACCTCGTGGCCTTCCAAGGGCAGGTTCCGAAGACAATCGTGACCCATCCACTTCTGGGGGCCGTGTATGCCCGGGAGTGGAAATTCCTCCACCAACCCGCAGACGCACCCTGCGCCTTGATCTGCGAGGGAGAGCTCTTTGTCCAGGATCTGGACGAGGGAATCAGGGAGATGGGCTTCTCCACCTACACCTGGGAGGTCTCTCGCCTGGCAACAGAGGAGCTTGCCCTGGCGGTTCAGCTGCTCCAACCGGAGTTCGTGGCGGCCATCAACTTCACAAACGGCCTTCCGGAGGCCTGTTTGGAGCACAATCTTCCCCTTTCCATCTGGGAAGTGGACCCCGCCCTCTTGCGGCCGGAACCCGTTTCCATACCCACAGGCCACGTCCACATCTGCACCTATCGAAAGAAACACGTCGACTGGTACCAGGCCGCCGGGTTCGACCGGGTCACCTGGCTGCCCCTGGCCGCCAACGTGCAACACCGGGTTCCCACCCCTCCGGAATCCCAAGACTGCCCACCCTCCACAGTCTGTTTTGTCGGAAACAGCACCACGGATCGCATTGGACCCGCACGAAAGGCCTTTCTGGAGAGTTTCGTGCAGGAATTCGGGTCCCTTGACCCGGGTACGGAGCTGCTGGAGGAAGCGCTCACCGCGCAGATCCAATCCCCTGGCCGCTTTGTGGTCCCGGAAATTCTCGATGCCTCTCGCCCTGGATGGCGCTCATCGCGTCTGGGGAGAGAAGAGGTAGACCCAGCGATTTACGTGGGGGAGATTGCCACCGGGATGCACCGCATTGACGCGCTCTCGCGACTGGGACCCCTGGGGGCCCGCGCCTGGGGGGATGCCGGCTGGAAGCAATGCGAGGCCGATGGAGTGACCTACATGGGCCGCGCAGGCCACTTTGAAGAGCTCAACAAGATCTACTCCAATGGTGCCATCCACCTGGACATTGGCCGTCTCTACCAGCCTGACATCGTGACCATGCGGGTCTTCGATGTGCTGGCCTGTGGCGGTTTTCTACTGGCGGACCACTCCGAGGCCCTGTTGGAGATGTTCACCCCCGGCGTGGAGTTGGAGTCCTGGTCCACGCTGGCCGAGCTGGAGGACAAGGTCCGCTTCTACCAACAGCACCCGGAAAAGGCACAGGCCATCGCACAGGCGGGCCGGGCCCGGGTCTTGCGGGACCACACCCTTCGCCAGCGACTGGAGACCCTGCTTTCCGGTCTTGCCGCACCCGGGGCCCGCAAGGCCGTTTGACCGGCCCCTTCGGCTCCCGGCGCACAACTCGCTTGGAAGAGACGAAAGTGTCAACGCGGAATTGACACCGAAACCCGGGCGAGAAAGAACCGCCCCCCAGCAACAGCAAACGGCATTTTTTGCCTGAGCCTGCCAATCCCTTTTGCAAGCTTCGTGCCAACTGTTATGCTGTGATTTCCCATAGTTACGTGTCTTTCATGCCCGATTGTTCTCCATTTGTTTCCTATTTGCAAAGTCCGTGCCAACGTTGAGAAATCGCTTGCAATGCAAGAGGCGTGCCAGTACAAAGACGTCGAACCCGGGGACACCCGGACTTGAAACGATTCAACGGAGGTAGTCATGAAGACTCGATTCTCAACCCTGGCCGCAGCGACCTTGTCCCTGCCACTTGCCCTTCCCCTCGTGAACGCAGAGGTGGGCGGCGGTCTCTCCGACTCGGAGACCTCCTACAAGGGCGCCCTCATTCTCGAGGGAGACCTGAATGTGACCTTCGAGGACGTGACCCCCAGCGTGTTCGCCACCGGCGGCGAAGACCCGGATTCCGCTGAACAGTACACCTACGGATACTTCACGGGGAACACCCTCTACGCCGGTGCCTACGATGACGACGGCAACAGCGTGGACGCCATCGTGGAGTTCTTCTGGTTCGAGTCCTCCTGGGATCGCGGAAGTGACTTCTACGTGGCCGTCATCAAGGCGCGTACCTCCCCCGGAGAAGACGTTGCCCTGGACGCCTGCACCGCCTTCACCTTCTGCGAAGGCCCGGCGCTGGGTGTGTACACGGACACCAACATCGAAAACCAGAACGGTGCCTTCCGCTGGGACTGGTCCCTTCCCTTCGACAACTACGGCATCGATGCCTACGGCGAGGTCACGATGACCAACGCCTACGGAATCGGCGGTTCCGCCGAGGGTGCTGTGATGGCCCACGGGGAGTACCCCATCACCGAGGATGGAAGCGTCAAGGCTGCAGGAAACGTGCAGGCCAAGGGATACGTTTCCAGCGAGTACAAGATCCAGACCCAGTACCAGGTGACCTTGTGGCGCTGGGAGATGGAAGTCCAGGGAAGCGCTTCCTACATGGATTGGGACCTGACCCTGAACAACACCGACCGCGAGATGGAGAACGCCTACCACGAGTACTTCCTGGTCATGCAGGTGGAAGAAGGCGAGGCCTTCACCATCGACCACCTGGACGTGATCGGCACCGTGGACCCCGGGTGGGGCCTGTGGTGGAACGATGCCAAGAGCCTGGGCCTGACCATCGAGGGCATCGAGCTCAACCGTCCTGACTACGCCCCCCCGGCCGATGACGACGAGTGGAACGACACCGGCATCTGGTGGGACACGGGCTGGGAGGACGAGGGCAACGGCAACGGCAACAGTGACTGGGACTGGGGCAACGAAGAAGAAGACGAGGCAGACAGCCAAGACGGCGACATCGAGGACCCCTTTGCCACAGAGAACAACGTGCAGGAAGACAACTGGAGCGTGATGGGCTGCAGCACCCGAGGCGGGGCACCGACCCGCGGCGGACTGCTCCTCGCAGGATTCGGACTGGTCGGACTCCTGCGGCGGCGCAAGGCCTAAGACGGCCTGAAGGGCCAAGGAAGGCCCTGCGAAAAAGAGACGGCCCCTCCTCAGGGAGGGGTCGTTTCTTTCGTTAAATCCCGTGCTTCCGCGCCAGGTCCTTGATGGCGGATTCCAGCTCCCTGGACAACTCAGCCACGGAATGTACCTCCCCCCCCACCCCCAGATCGATCGCGGTCTGGGGCATGGAGACCACCTCCGCATCCTCCGGGTCCTGCACCAGCACCCGCCCCCCGGTCTTTCGAATGGCCTGGCACCCGAGGGCGCCATCCCTCCCCATGCCCGTGAGAACCACCGCCAGGCTGGCGGATCCGTACACCCTCGCCAGGTGTCGGAACAGGTAGTCCGCGGAGGGTCGAACAAAGTTCTCAGCTGGATCATCGGTCAAGAGGAACCGGATCGGCGCGGCACCCCCAATGCCCACCTGCTGCCCCTGGGTCGCCAGGTGGATCACTCCCACCCGTCGCTCCCGGCCATCTCCAATCAACCGGGTGCGAAATCCAGTCTGGCGCTCCAGGCTGCTGGACAGGTGTTCGGTCATCCAGGTGGGCCCATGCAAAACCACAAAGAAGGAAGCCGGCAGGCCTGTGGGCAAGGCTGTGAACAAGCTGATCAGCGCCTTGGGCCCCCCGGCTGCCGCCACAATTCCAACGCCAATGTCCTCCACCGTGTGGGTGCCGGACCGGATGCCTCCCGATGACACCGGGGCCACGGGCCTGGGCGCAGGGGTTGCCCCCACCTCCTGGTGGTCCAGCACCGGCGCCTCTCGCATCTTGCTCAGGGGAAGCGGCTGCACCAGGCGAGACTGGAGGGTCTCCAGGCGCCTCAGGATCTCATAGGGCAGCACCGGCTTGATCAGGTAGTCATCTGCCCCCATCTCCAGGGCATACCGGATGCCATCCGGTGAATCGATGGCGGAGAGGAACAGGATCGGCGGCGGCGGCGACATCGTGTTGCGCACCCAGCGGGCCAATTCAATCCCATCCATTCGCGGCATCATCCAGTCCAGAATCAGGGCATCCAATGGGTGGCCCTTCAACAGGTACTCCTGGGCCTCGATCCCATCCCGGGTCAGCACCACGCTGTGGCCCGCCTGTTCGAGGGTCGTTTGGACCAGCTTTCGACTGGTGCCGTCGTCTTCTGCCAAGAGCACGCGCATCGTGCGGAAGTCTACCCCAGTTACGGGCGGGGCCCGGCCTCCCACCAATCCTCCACCGACAGCCGCCAACCCAGGAGCGCATCTTCCGCTGCCCGAACACGGGCCGCAGGCACAGAAACCGCAAGATCCCGCTCCTGGCCCGGATCCAGGGCCAGGTCAAAAAGCTGGGTCTCCCTGCGCCCATACCAGTAGATCCAGCTGTCGGATCCCTGGCGCATGGTCATGCAGTAGTCCGAATACCAGCAGCTGCTGAAGATCGCGACATGTGCACTGGCCTCCAAAAGGCTCCCGCCCGGAAGTGTTCCGTTCCAGGGCCCCACAAGGTCCAACACAGTGGGCAACACATCCAGCTGGCTGCGGAGTGTTGCATCTCTTCCCGGCGCAAGCCCCAAGCCGGGTCCCCAGAGAAGAAGCGGAATCCGGACCCCCTCCTCAAAGGGCACCGCATCGTGGAATCTCCGGTTCCCCTTTCCCAGTCCCTCTCCGTGATCCGACACCACGACCACCAGTGCATTTTCCAGGCGTCCGCGCGCCTCGAGGCCCGAGAGAAAGTCTCCCAGAAAGGCATCGGACCATCTCAGCGCCTCCGCGTGATCCACGGCTGGAATGCCCGTGGGCTCCATTCCGGGGGCCAGGTAGGGGTCATGGGTGCTCACGGTGATCAAGGACAGGAAGACCGGCTTGGTCCCCTGCGCATCCACCCAGGAGAGGGCCGGCTCCAACATGATCCGCTCATCCATGCCCAGGTACCCGACCGCCTCCCCTTCAGGCAGGTCCTCCTGCAGGAGGACGTTGTTGAATCCCATGTTCTCCATCAAGGTGCCAAAGCGCTCAAAGGAGCCGAGGGCGGATTGCAGGAAGATCGAGCGGTAGCCACCGGTTTCCAGCAGCTTGGGAAGACAGGAAAGTGGGCCCAGCCCCCCGGGGCGGGACTCCCGGACCGCCATGGCCAACCGGGGCCAGGCCCCGCAGAACAGGCCCACCAACGCTTTGGAGGTGTGGGTCACAGTGCCGTAAGCCGCATCGTACACGCGGCCTTCCGTCGCAAGGCGGGACAGCGTGGGCAACTCCTCCCACCGGTCCCTTGGCATGTGGGGGGGAACCGACATCCGGGGAACCGACTCCAGGATCAACAGGTAGATGTCCGGGGTGGCCTCGAACTTCAGTACTTCGGGGGCCTCGTATTGCAGTGGAGGGACTGCCAACCCCTCCACCCGGGCAGCAAACGCCCGGGCCTGGGGGCCGGAACGGGCCAGCTCCACCCACAGACTGGAAGCCACAGCGCCCAGGTCGTTGCCCCGGGTAGCGGCCGGCACCACGGCTCCCAGCACCACCCACAACGCACCCCACTTCCACCTCGGGGACCACGGGCACCACCGCTCCGAAATCCACGTGGCGGCCAAGAGCCAGATTGGAACAGCAGTCACCTGCATCAGCATCTGGGGATTGGATCCGTGGAATTGCACCAGGTCCCGCAGCATCCACACGTGAGCCATGGAATACACCAGCAGCTCTCCGGAAGATGGGGTGCGGGTCACCAGGAAGAACCGGTGGTCCGCCACGAGGAGCGCATAGAACACCAGCAAGCTGTTCAGAAAGCCAAAGCGCCAGACCAGGTTGCCCAGGGGCGTCTGCCAGCGCGACAACAGCAGCCATGCGCCGGCCACCGCTCCCCCGACCGCCACCTCGGGAAGCAGGCTCGTGCGGGCAGCCCCTGGGGGCAACACCACGTCCAGCCAGAAGGCTGCATAGTGCAGCTTTTGGCCCTGAAACCAGGCGCAAGCAACGCCCAGGAACACCCCGTGGACCACGCAGGCCCAGGCCCTCCCCCGGGGCTCGTTCAGCGTGGCCATTCGCAGGCCATGTTGTCATCGGTGACGATGCGAGGACTCTCCAGGCGAGCCAACACGCTCTCCTTGCTTTCCAGCACCATCTCCTCCACCGAGAAGAGGTCGTCGCCCATGGCCAGCACCTGCTCGATGCGGGCGACATGGCGGGGATCCTCGGGGTCGTAGACAGGCTTCCCATCGATGCGCCAGGCCGAAAGGGCGGAAGAGAAGCGGTCCTTGTTGAACTCCATGGGGCTGTCGCTCACCGTGGCAAAGTTCACAAACCGAAACCCATGGGCAAAGGTCTCAAAGGCCGTGGCCAGCACATCCCCGGACCAGGTGGTGTTGAAGTGGAAGATGCCCCCTGGCGCCAGGCGGGACTGCACAAGGTGCATGTACTCCCGAGACAGGACCACCGAGGCACCGGAGCGCCAATGGTAGGACATGTTGGCAACAACCAGGTCAAAGTGCCGCTCCGGGTGGGCTTGAAGCCAGCGCCGCCCGTCGTCCACGTGGATTTCCACCCGGGGATCCGTCAGCAGATCGGCCACAAGAGGCGTGTCCTTCATGAGCGCGAGGTACCCCTCGTTGATCTCCACAACCGTGACCCGTTCCACCCCGGGCATGCTCACCAGCACCTTGGTCCAGGCTCCCATGGACATGCCGATCACCAGCACCTCACGGGGGGCCGCATGCAGGGCCGCCATTCCATAGGCCCGCACGATCATGTTTCGATCATCGATGAGGTCCGTGTCCACGTAGCCATCGTAAATCCCGCCTCCCAGGACCATGCCAGCCTCCGTGATCATCACCACACCGCTCCTGGACTCCTGGACTCGGGCAAAGGACTCCCCCTGGTAGTCCAACCGAAACGCCAGCTGCTCCCAGAGTCCCTCTCCCAGTCGAGCACCCTGGGAGGCGACAAGACCCACCGCCACCAGCCCCACGGGAACGACCCGTGCTGCCCCGAAAATCGGCAGGAGAAGCGCTGCAGACACCGCGAACCCCAGGCACACAAGCCAGGCCCCGATCTCCGCCACTCCCTGGGTGTCCAACCAGTACAGCCCGGTCAACCAGCTTCCCAGGGCCGATCCGAGGATGTTGGAGGAGAGCAGCCAGGACAACCCCTGCCCCGCCCGCTCATCTCCCCGCACGGAGGCCTGGGCCACCAGGGGAAACACCGCCCCCAATCCCCCAGCCGCCACAGCCACCACTGGCAAGGCCACCGCCCAGCTCATGTGGGCCGCCCCCCAGGCCATGACCGGGGCCACCCCAAGGGCCACAATGCAGGCACCCGCAAGGAGCCACGCGATGGTGGCCACATGGGCGCTCCCCTCGCGGCAGACCCTCCGAGACAGGGCGGCCCCCACCCCAAGTCCCAACAGGTACCACCCCAAGAGCAGCCCAAACATGGCAGGAGAGTCAGCAGAACCCACCGCTCCCACCCGCGCCCAGAGGATCTCAAAGGACAGGGCCACGAAACCGGAGACCCCCACCACGACGCAGGCGTGAGACAGTCTCATGGCCGGCCCGAGGGACGCGTAAGCACCCACACTGCCACCACAAGATTCACCGAAGCTGCCACACACACGGTCCCGGACTTGCCCAGGTGGGCAAGCAGGACCGTGGCACACAGCAAGGATGCCAACGCCGAGCCCAGGGTGTTCACGGAATAGAGGCGCCCCACCACATCTCCCACGCTGGCCACCCCCCGCGCGGCATGCCCCACCAGCAGAGGAAGAGTTGCTCCCATGAGGGCGGTGGGCACAAGGAGCAGCAGAAAGGCAACGGCAGCCGTGGTCTGGAGGGAGGCCCCCAGGGTGGCCTGCCCCACCCAGGCAAAGAGATCCAGCGAAACCAGCCCAAAGGCGCCGATCACGGCCTCCGCCAGCCCAAAGAGCTTCAACGCATCCCACCGCTGCCAGGCCGACAGCTGGCCCCCGAGCAAGCTGCCCAGGCCCAACCCCACCATGAACGCGGTGACTACCACCGTGACGGAGGCAATGTCCACGCCGAACAGGGTGAACAGCGCTCGCTGCCAGACCACCTGGTAGATCAGGGCCGCTGCCCCGGAAGCAAAGAAGACGGGGCCAATCCAGCGAGGCAACACCGCCTCCGGCTGCACTACCGCTCCAGGGACGATTCCTGCTCCCGCTTGGACCGGTTCAGGGCGCGGATCACCTTCAAGTAGGTCCACTGGTCCTCTGGATGAACCGCGCGGGCCAGCTCCTTGTCCAGGCCCAACTGCTGGCACAAGCGGGAAGCCCAGCGCACGCGGCCTCGCCGGGTGGGGAATCGGAGACTCAAGGTGACCCGGTGGGCTGCATCGATTTCATCCGCCAACAAAAGCACGCTGTCATCCCCCGACCCCTGGCACACCGCTGTGGGCAGTCCCGCTTCCGCCCGGCGTCGAATGAGGGCACACAACAGGCGCGTCACCCCGGGACGTCGGTTGAGCAGGGTGGGACCATCAATCAGCAAGGCACCGGTGGTTTCCAGCTCCTCTGGCCAGCTGCGGCGCCTGACCGCGGCCGCTGCCGCATCTTGAAGCAACTGCCCCTTGAGCACTGTGGCGGAGGAGCCCAGCACCCGACGGGCCACGCTGGTCTTCCCCACCCCAGGGGGTCCCAACACAATCAGGAGGGGCCGCTGCTTGAGCAGTCTGGGCAAGGGACGTCGTCCCAGGTACTCGCTACTCGTGCCCGTCAAAAGGGCAACGCAGTCCATCTCCTGGATTCCGTTGTCCAAGCCACTTCCCGTTGCAAACTGTGCCAGCAGAAGGACGTCCTGAACCAGCCGGCCGGGTGTCCCACTTGCTGTTCTACCATCGCTGGGGCGCTCGCTCCCTCAAGAACACAGCAATTCTTGTCACGGGGGTACCGGGAGGGAACACTTCTGCTACGCCAGCGTCCTTCAAGGCCGAAGCATCTGCAGGGGGAATGATCCCTCCAGCCACCACAAGTACATCGTCCAGGCCCCGTTCTCGGAGCGCGAGCACAACCTGTGGCAGGAGCCGATTGTGCGCCCCGGACAAGATGGAAAGTCCCACCGCGTGCACGTCCTCCTGGAGCGCAGCCTCGGCGATTTCCTCAGCCGTGCGGTGCAAACCTGTATACACCACCTCAAATCCCGCATCGCGCAGGCCCCGCGCCACCACCTTGGCCCCGCGGTCGTGTCCATCCAACCCGGGCTTGGCCACCAGCACCCGAATGCGCTGAGGAGTGCTCACGACAGGAAGCTCTTTGCGATCACCAGGCGCTGGATCTCACTTGTTCCCTCGTACAGGGTGGTGATCCGCGCATCGCGGTACAAGCGCTCCACCTCGTATTCCTTCGAGAATCCATAGCCGCCGTGGATCTGCAGGGCCTTGTCGGCACAGAAGTTGGCGGTCTCAGAGGCGAAGAGCTTGGCCATGGAACACTCGCGGCTGGCCCGATCCCCCCGGTCCTTCGAAACCGCTGCCCGGTGGGCCAACAACCGCGAAGCATCGATTCGCACGCCCATGTCGGCAATCATCCATTGAATGGCCTGCTTGTCTGCAATGGGCTTGCCAAAGGCCACGCGCTGCTTTGCATGGGCCACAGCCAGGTCAAAGGACCGCTGGGCGATGCCCAGGGACTGGGCGGAGATGCCGATGCGGCCACCATCCAGGGTGGCCATGGCGATCTTGAAGCCACTCCGCTCCTCCCCCAGCAGGTTTTCCGCGGGCACTTCCAGGTCCTCGAAAATCAACTCTGAGGTCGGGGAACAATGGATGCCGAGCTTCTCCTCCACCTTGCCTACGTTGAATCCGTCCCAGTCCGATTCCAGGATGAATGCACAGACCCCCCGGTGGCGCTCCTCGGGAGCGAGATTGGCATAGGCGATGGCGATGTCTGCGTTGGGGCCGTTTGTGATCCACATCTTCGTGCCGTTGAGCACATAGTTGCCGGCCTCATTCCGGGTGATGCGGGTGGCCTGGGCCCCTGCATCGGAACCGGCGCCCACTTCAGTGAGGGCGTAGCAACCCATCTTCTCGCCGGTGGCCAATGACGGAAGGTACTTCTGCTTCTGGGCATCCGTACCGAAGGTCAGAAGCGGCCAACAAACCAGGGAGTTGTTGACCGACATGATCACCCCCACCCCGGCATCCGCGTAGCAGATTTCCTCCAGGGCAACGATGTAGTCCAGGAGGCTCATTCCAGCGCCGCCATAGGCCTCGGGCACAAACATCCCGAGAAATCCCATCTCCCCCATCTGGCGGATGATCTCCGCCGGGTAGGCATGGCTTTGATCCCGCTCTGCAGCGCCGGGGAGAATCACCTCCCGCGCGAAGTCTCGGGCCAGTTGCTGTATTTGCCGGGTCTCTTCCGGAAGTTCGAACATCCCCTCTCTCCTGCTGTCCTGAAAAGTCTACTGTCCTGCTCTACTGTCCCTTGAACTCTGCGCTGCGCTTCTCCAGAAAGGCGCCCATTCCCTCTGCCTGATCCTCCGTGGAAAAGCAGAGTCCAAACAGGTCCCGTTCCAGGGCCAGCCCAGCAGCGGGTGCAGCGGAGCGGCTTTCGTTGATGGCTCGCTTGCAATAGGCGACAGCACAGGGGCTGTTCCCGGCAATGGACTGTGCCAGTGCAAGGGCTGCCTCCAGCACCTCCCCTTCCACAGCCTCCAGAGCAAGCCCGATTCGCACCGCCTCTTCCGCCTTGACGTTCCTGCCGGAGTAGCAGAGCTCCCTGGCTCGCTGGACCCCGACCCGTCGCACCAGGCGCTGGGTGCCTCCAAACCCCGGAATGACCCCCAACTTCACCTCCGGCTGGCCGAAGACCGCCCGGGAAGACGCGAGGATGAGGTCGCAGGCCATGGCCAGCTCGCATCCCCCGCCCAGGGCAAAGCCGTTGACGGCTGCGATCACCGGCATGGGCAGCGCCTCGATGGCATCGAACACTGCCTGGCCGATCTTGGAAAGCGACAGGGCTTGCTGCGGGGTGTAGTCCTTCATCTGGGAGATGTCCGCGCCGGCCACAAAGAACTTCCCTGTTCCGGTAAGCACCACCGCCCGCAGATCGTCACACTCGGACAGCTCCTGGGCCACTTCCCCCAACTCCAAGAGGAGATGCAGGTTCAGGGCGTTGACCGGCGGCCGGTTGAGGGTGACCACGGCGACACTTCCCTGTCTCTCCAGGCGCAGGAATTCGGTGCCGTGGCTCATGCCCCCTCCCTGTAGTCGTAGAAGCCCCGCCCGCTCTTGCGCCCAAGCCACCCCGCCTCCACATACTTGCGAAGGAGCGGGCACGCCCGGTACTTGGAGTCCCCTCCGAGGCCCGTGTGAAGCACCTCCATGATGGCAAGGCAGGTGTCCAGGCCGATGAAGTCCGCAAGGGTCAGGGGCCCCATGGGCACGTTGGTCCCCAGCTTCAGGGCCGTGTCAATGTCCTCGACGCTGCCAATGCCCTCGTACAGCGCATAGACCGCCTCGTTGATGTACGGCATCAGCACCCGGTTCACGATGAAGCCGGGCATGTCCCGCCCCTCCACCGTGGTCTTGCCCATGGTCTCGGCTGCGGACTGGACCGCCTCAAAGGTGGCATCGCTTGTCGCCAGGCCTCGAATCAACTCCACCAGCTTCATGACCGGCACAGGATTCATGAAGTGCATGCCCACCACCTGCCCAGGCCGATCCGTATGCCCGGCGATAGCGGTGATGGAAATGGAGGAGGTGTTGGAGGCAAGGAGGGTCTCCGCTGGGGTCTGGGCCGAAAGCGACTCGAAGATCCCGAACTTGAGGGCCTCGTTCTCGGTGGCAGCTTCCACCACCAGCTGGGCCGCCTCGTGGGCGCCTAGATCCGTGGACGTACGAACCCGGCCCAAGGCAAGATCCGCGTCGGCGGCGGAGATCTTCTCCTTCTTTACCATGCGCCCCAGGTTTTTCCGGATCGCCGCCATTCCGCCTTCCAGGGCAGCCTCCGAGATGTCTGTCAGCACCACATCGAAGCCCGCCACCGCAGCGACATGGGCAATGCCATTTCCCATCTGTCCTGCACCAACAACACCCAGGGTCTGCAACGACATCAACTGAACCCTCTCATTCCATGAAACACTTGGGGGGCACCGTCTCTAACCGTCGAGGTCCCTTGCAGCACCCCACCTGGCTCCTGGCGCCCCCTTCTCTTCTGCCCCTTCGGGGTTGGCTGGACGTAGCTGGGGTCCAACTGCGAGAAGGAAGTGGCTTGTTGTGCTTGGGAATGCCCCCCGGCGTGCCCCGGCTCATGTTGCTTGCAGCCGTGGCCCAGGATCACCCGGGGGAAGTGGTGGCCGTTCGACTGAATGGGTGCCAGGACGCACCCGATGTCATCCGGGCCATCGGTTTTGGCCTGCACCTCCCGCGTCCGGGCCACACCCCGGCCCTCGGCGCGGAGCTCGCCTCTCGACATGACCTGCTCCTGGTGTTGGAGGGTGCGGAGGCGCCCGAGACCCTCCAGGTATTGAACGTCCTGACAGGTCTCGCCCCGCATGTGCGGGTGCTTCTGGGTGGCGAGGTGGAGGACCCTTCCATTCCCCGCCTCCACGAAGCCGGTGCCGCAGAGTTCCTCCCTCCCCCTCCCCGGCCCGAGGACCACCCGGAGCTGACGCCCACACTCCAGGCCCTCGCCCTGGTGCCCTCCGGAACCAGCCGATTCGGTCTTCCTGCCTTTCCGGAGTGGGCAGGCCTGCCCATGGGTCCGCAGATCGCCTGTCTGTTGCCGGAGATCAGGGAACACGTCCTGGCAGGGGAACCACCGGATGCACGTACCGCAGCCAAGCGTCTCCTGCCCTGCGCGGAACCACTGCTCTCGTTGGCTACCGGGGGCTCTCTCAACCGTTTGCCCACCCACCAGGACCTCTTGCTCTGCCGCTTCCTGGCCAGGCACCTGGACTGGTCCGCCGACTCCTGTGCCGTGGCGGCCAGCGCTGCCCGCCTGGTCTGTGCAACGGGGCAGCTCAACACCGGAAGATCCATTCTGCAGGAAGTCCGCGACCGACATGGAGATGCTGACGCACGCGCCCTCGCGCTGCTCTCTTGGGCGGAGGGAGACCTTTTTCTGGCTGCGGGGCTGTACGCCGAGTCCATTGAGCCCCACGAGGATGCCCTGGAGGCACTGGAGCAGGAGCCCGCTCTGCAGTTGATTCTCCTGCGGCGCCTGGCAGATTCCCTTGCCGTCCAGGGGCGCACCGAGGCGGCGGATGGGCGGTACCGGGCAGCCCGATCCATGGCCCGGAGCGAGGAGGACAACCTGGCTCTTGGCGCGATTCTCAGGGGAACAGCGGACCTGGCGGTGGCATCCGCCGAGGTCCTGAGTGCCGATGCCCTGTACGACCAGGCGAAGAACCTGTTGGACAGTCATCCGCGGGCCCGGGGGGAGCAGGCCAACCTAGCGCTGGGCAGGGCCTCGCTGGCCCTCTCCCGGGGGCAATTCGCCCAGGCAGAATCGAGTCTGTTGGAGGCGAAGACCCATGCGGAGGAGTCCCCACTCCTCGTTGCATCCATGCAGCAGCGGGAGGGGGAGTTGAACCTGCGGCGGGGTGCTTTGGCTTCTGCAGAGCGCTTGTTGCTGCAGGCTGCTTCCAAGTTCCTGCGCACCGGACAGCCCGCAGCAGCCGCGAGAACCCAGAGAACCCTGGGCGATGTCGCAGCCATCGGGGGGCACTACCTGGCTGCATCCGATTTCTACGTGCGTTCCATTGCCGACAGCGCCCGTTCCGGCGACCTGGCCAGCGCCCTGAAGACGCTGGGACACCTGGTGGCCCTGGAGAAGCGTGGTTCAGACGTGGATCGGGTGCAAAGCCTGGAGAAGATGCAGGAGGATCTCTTGCACCTGGCCGGGCCCGCGTTGGAAGAGACCACCGGGGTTTGAGCGCTATGCTGCCATTGCTCGTCTGGAGCCTCGCCCAGGCCTCTCCCCCAGAGGACGGGGGCGTACATTGGATCACCGGGGGAGAGCCGGTGGAAAACGGAGCCTGGCCCTCCGCAGCTTCGGTTCGAGCGGACGGCTGGGCCCGATGTAGCGGAGTACTGGTGGCCCCCACCCTCGTTCTCACGGCGGGCCACTGCGACAGCGACGAACTCGACGACGTCTTTCTCGGCGGAAGCGACCTGTGGAACACCGAAGACGGCGAGTTGATCCCCATCGCGCAGCGCAGCCGGTACCCGGACCATTGGCGCACATTTGATGTGACACTTCTCACCCTGGAAACACCCGCGATCACCGAACCCACCGCGGTGGTCCGCGACTGTGCGCTGGCCGATCTTCAGGACGGAGCCCCGGTGGAGATCGTGGGGTTTGGCACGACAGATCGCTGGGGAACCCAATCGAGCCATGTACTGGTGAGCGCGAGAACCACCATCACCGACGTCGATTGCAGCCAGGCGGATGTAGGGTGCCACGAAGACGTGCAGCCAGGGGGAGAGCTCATTGCCGGCGGTGATGGAGTCGATACCTGCGAGGGGGACTCCGGAGGCCCGTTGTATCTCTGGACCTCCACCGGGGAGCCCGTCTTGGCGGGGGTGACGTCCAGGGCGGTCAGTCCAGCGGATCCCCCCTGTGGCAACGGCGGAATCTACACCCGGCTGGATGCGATTGCCGACTGGATCGAGCTGGAGAGTGGGCAGACCCTGACCGGTCCGGACTGCGAGCTTCCGCGGCTCACAGTCAATCCAAGAGACCCGAGCCCCTCCCTCTGGACGCAAGACACCGCCCTCGACACCGGCAACGTCACGGAGGAGCCAAAGCCCGCCGCCTGTGCCTGCAGCAGCAGCCGAAACCCGGTGGGGGTGTGGTGGTTGGGGGGAATCTGGATACTTGCGCGGCGGCGCCGACGGCCAATCGAGCAGCCAATCGAGCAGCTAATCGAGCACTGAAACCGGTGCCGCCCGGGAGACGTCAACTACCACCCCGATGTCCCCGCTGGTGATGGGCCAGAGCATGGCAGCGGTTGGGTCCGACCAGGCGGAGTCTCCCACGGCAAGGTCGGCATCGAAGGACACGGGCCGGCCTGGATGCCGAAGGGCCAGGTCCAGCTCGCCGTTTCCATCCCGGTCAATGCCGGTGACCCCGGCCACCCCCGAAACAGTCCGCCAATGGAAGCGGTCTCCTGCGGAAGACGGCGCCGAACCCGACCGGATCAAGAATGAAATCGTCCCCATGTCAGTGACAAATCGCTCATCTTCCAGGGCCAGCTGCGACTGCACGCCAGAGAGACTGCCCTCCACTTCCCAGGCGCCAAGGTTCTCATCGTAGGTGGCCACCCATTGCTCATCCCAGACCACGCCAGCACAGGTATTGAACTGCACCGGTCGACTTGCAAATCCCGTGGACTCCATCACCGGATTGGACACCGATCCCGCATCCACAAAGGCGCGATCTGGATCCAGAAAGGAAGTGGGCCCCGACGCCGTTTCCACCAGGCATCCGCTCTGTGCCGCGAGAAACCACATCTCCCCTGCCAAAGTGGCAATGGCGATGACCTCATCCCGGAGCACCCCACCAAAACTGTTCTGCTGTGGCGTCTCCACCCTTCGACCCGTGGCTGCAAGGCCCTGGATCGGTGAGCCGGTTTGCACCCCATCCACTTCTGCGGTCCAGGGATTGGCGTCGAACCAGGTCTCCGTGTCCAAATCCAGGATGTGGACCGCGCCCTCGCCGTCGACCGCCACGAAGAGTCGATCAAATCCTTCCCCCTCCGCCCAGGCCAGCTCGCGGACCTGCCCGGGCATGTCCAGGGATCGCAGCAGATCCAGGGACGGCGAACCCTCGCTCCCATCAAATCCAAGGACCACCTCGTACACCACGGGAAGGGCTGCATCCGACACGTAAAACACCTCTCCCCCCTCGGCGAGAGCAACGCGAAGGGGCACAGACGAGTCCCCCAGGTCCAGGGTGGAGATCACCTCGGCCACGAGCATGTCCCACAACACCATCCGGCCCTGTCCGGTTGCAAGGTCCAGGACCGTTGCTGCCACAAGACCCGTCCCGGGAATGCCCACCAGGCTTTGGATCGTGCCCCCCAGGTCGTGGCTGAGCACCCCTGTATCCGTCGAAAACGAGATCACATCGCCTTTGGCACCTACTGGCGCGGTGAACCGCACTTCCATCTGGTCCGAGGTGTAGGCCACCTTGGGCTGGGCCCGTTCCACCTGTGGGCCGGAAACGCTTCCCTCCACATCCCAACCCCCATCATCCCAGGCGAGGGTCCAGGTCTCGGTGGTGGTGCGGCCCACTCGAAGCATCACGTCCAACAACGTCGGTGCCTCGGTCTCCGCATCGTGCTCGGGCACCATCTGGACAGGCTCTCCTTTTTCATCGACCCCCTCGATCCAGGTTGTGGACAACAAGGTGCCGGATCGGGTGTCCGCCACGACGACCCAGACCACCTCTCCATCGGGGGACCAGGTGGCGACATCCCCCAGTACCCGGCGGGCGCCAAAGGCCAGCCCCGGATCCGCGAGGAAAGGCGCTGCAGAGTCCGCGGACAAGAGCCATCCCCGGGACGGATCCACCGGCACCACCGTGCCCCCCCTTGAATTGGACAGAAGGCCCATGGGCCGACCAAAGGGCGAGACGTCCCCGGGCAGAATCGCAGCAGCCACCGGCGCATTGAGCTGGCGCTCTGCTGCACTGTCCGGCTCACAGGCCCACAAAGAAAGAAGAAGAACCATCACTGGTTCACCACCCAGCCGAGCACTTCCAGGAAGGTGTCCGAGGTGGGATCCACATCCAACAGCGCCAGAGTCGAAGAGACCCGATCTCCCTGGGCCTCCCCTACGTAATTGGCCACCGCAAGCAGGTTCCCCGCCGGGTGCAGGGCCATTGCATAGGGATTCTCCCCCAGCAGGATCTCATCCACCATCTGCCCGTAGGCCCCCAGGCGCAGGTCATAGACCCCGATGGAGTTCGCATTGAAGTTGGTCACGTACAGGTAGTCCCCATTTCGCACCACCTGCCCGGGCCCGACTGTCGCCAGGGTCTCAATGCCGGCATCCACATCCACCCGAGGGGTGGGCAGAGCCCCCAACACCACATCCCGAAGCACATCCCCATGGGCATCATCCACGAGGTCAGACACCCGGAGAATCATGACCGACTCCGGGCTGTCGTTGACCGCATAGATCCGGTCCCCCTCCGCACCCAGAGCCATGCCTCGGAATCCGACGGCCCCCGGCCGGTTCGTGGCGACCAAGACCCCTTCCAGGTCGTGGAGGGCATCGGGCGTTCCCGGCCTGCTGTCGTCCCGCACATCCAGGGCGTACAGGTAGTTGGTGGCGGAAGAGCTGGCGTAGAGAAGTCCGCGATCCGGGTCCAACAGCAGGGCGCCCACCCCAGCGCCATTGGTCACAAAGCCGCCCCCTGCCTCCACCTGGCTCGATGCCAGGTTTCGGCGCAGGGGAATGGTGGTCCGCTTGCCGTTGTCGCCGGGGTGGCTCACAAAGAGCACGTCATCTCCCAGCGTCGGGTTCTTGGGTGCCCGGTAGAGCTGGCTCCCGCTGCGGCCCTGGGCAAATCCCACTCGCTCCACCCCACCGTCCACGCCCGTGTAGAACATCTCGGGCGAATCTCCCCAAGACACCACGGGTCGCTGGGCTCCCTGCGCATCAAAGGAGCCGGAGACACCGGCCAAGACCGCCTTGGCCTCCCCCGTGGTGGGGTCCGTGTCCCGGATCCACTCTCCGGAGCCCGCCTGGATTGCATGCCCGATGGACCAGGCCTCGCCATCGAATGCCGAGTACCAGAGGTGCGTCTCCCCCATCACCTCCAGCACCATGGGATCCGCAACGGAGCTGTCATCGAACTCCCCCGGAGCGCCTGCTTCCAGAGTCCAGCCGTCCTCAGGACCCGCTTGTCGCAAAAACTCTCCCCCAGCCGTGGAAATTGCCAGGCCAATCCGGCTCTCTGCACCATTGGATCCCGTGTACCAGAGCTGCAGATCGTCGCCATTCACCACCAAAGAGCCCGGCACCACGGACACGGAGTCCCAACCGGGCTCACCCTGGGAGGCCACATCGAAGATCGCCTCGTGATCCGTCTGCCACGACAGTCCGTCGGAAGAAGTCGACCGCCCAATGCGGGTCACGCCGTCCTTGGTTCCTGCGTAGAACATCTCGAACCCGGAGCCCACCGCACGCACCACCGGGGAAGACACCCCTGATTCATCAAATGAGCTGGTTTGACCCACCACAATGGCCCCAGGCTCCAACACAAGCCGGTCCCCGTCCATCCGCGCCACACCGATGCGGGACAGTCCGTCTTCATCCAAAAAGTCCACGTACACCAGGCCTTCCGAGGCCAGCCAGCTGGAGGCACTGATGCCATTGCGGCTGAACTCCTCGTCCCCGAATAGCCAGGCGCCTGCTGTCAGGCGGATGCTCCAGCCCAGGGTCTCCGACACAAGGCCGTCTCCCCCGGAAAAGGCCAGTCCCGTGGGTCCCATCACCTCCCCGGAGACGCTCCAGAGACCCGATGGGCTTGCCTGAAGGTCCACGCCCGGGGGTTCATCTGAGGTCGGCACGTCCAGGCTCAAGACACCTCCCAGGTCCGTGAACCGGATTCCGTCCACCGACACCGCGGAACGCAAGGACCATCCATCCTCGGACCCGCAGGAGGCCCACAGGCGGAACTCGGAGTGGGCAATCGCCACGACCGGTGCGCCACAGTCCTGTCCTTCCAAAGAAAAGACCGGGGTGTCGTCCACCGTCCATTCAACAAGATCCGTAGACTCCGCATGCCCAATGGTCCATTGGCTGCCATCAAAGGCCCCGTAGTAGAGGCGCCAGGTGCCCGCGTTTCCATCCCGTACCAGGAAGGGGTCTGCAGCCCGGACCGCATCATGGTCCCCGGGCTCCCAGAGCGGGTCTCCCCCCTGGAATCCTCCTCCGTCGGAAGAAGTGGCGCGGCCGATCTGCCCGGTGCCATCCGCATCCACGCCATCGTAGAAGAGGTGTTCCTCGCCGCCTGACACCACCACCATCGGGCCCCCTAGAATCGAGTCCCAGCCCCCAGCACTTGGGGACAGGAGCGGATCTGCATCCTCGGTCCAGTCGCTCAACGAGTCTCCGAGGGTCGCCGACACAATGCTTCCGTTCGCCACGGCGGCCAGGCGATATCCCCCCAGGCCGTTCCAGGTCTGCGGATCGGAGAGATCCTCAAAGGACGTGTCCGCGAGGGCCAACTCCAGGCCACCGGCGGTAGCATCCCAGTCATTGGCCCCGTGGGACTCCAGGCGCACAAGACCGTCTTCCTCCGGCACGCGGATGCGGTAGGTCCCATCCACGTAGGAAAGCGTCCAGGTGTCCGCGGTGAGCTGTGATGCCCGCACCACCGCCAGGTCCGAGATCGACACCATGGAACCCGACTGGTCCCGATCCAGCAGGCGCTCACCTCCCAGGGAAGCCCGTGGAACCGCATCAATCCAGTCCAGGACCTCCCCGCTTGTGTCCAGGACCGACACGCTGCCACTGGTGGTGTTCACCACGTAGGCTCGCTGGGTGGAGGGCACGTACAGGACCGGTCCGGGGTCTCGCTCGGCTGCAAGCATGGAACCCCCGTCCGGCCCGGCGGTGGACAGAGCAGGCGCCCACGGAGTCGACAGGTCCACCAGCCGCACTGCATCATTCTGGCTCCGGGTGCGGGCCCCCTCGCTCTTCTTCAGCGTGACAAGTGCCAGCTGGTGTTCCGGCACAACCGCCAGCCCCCCCGCGAAGTCCGGCACATTGACCGCCCCACCTTCCAGCGTGTGCACCTCCACGCGATCCCCCCCTTCCACCCCCGTCGGATCCACGCTCAACACCGATCCACTGGAGAAATCCAGAAACGGATTCGCGTTGGCGATCACCAGCCAGTATCGGCCAACATCAAAGGGATCCTGGGACCAGGTCAGCTCGACCGGCCCAGCCAGGCAAGTGCCGATGCCCACCTCCCCATAGTCAAACCGACCTTCGGGCAGGACTGCGCAAGGCCCCGGGTCCGGCACGCTCACCGGGGTTTCGCAGGCTGCGAGCACCCCTGCCAACAAGAGGAACCACCGCCCCATCAGAGGAGCCCCAGCGCTGCGTGGGCCGCAGCCAGCCGGGCCACCGGGACCCGGAAGGGGGAGCAGGACACGTAGTCCAGCCCAATGCGATGGAAGAAGCCAATGCCCTGTGGGTCTCCCCCGTGCTCCCCGCAGATCCCCACCTTGAGCTCTGGCTTGACGCCTCGGCCCTTCTCCACGCCCATCTGGACCAGCTGTCCCACGCCGTCAATGTCGAACACCGCCAGGGGGGAGTCCGTGAGCAGGCCCTCCGTCACATAGGCGTTGAAGAACTTGCCCATGTCATCCCGGGAGAATCCAAAGGTCATCTGGGTCAGGTCATTGGTCCCAAAGGAGAAGAAATCCGCGACATGCGCCAGCTCGTGGGCCATCAGGGCCGCCCGGGGCAGCTCGATCATGGTGCCCACCTTGTAGTCCACCCGCACATGGGCCTCCTCCAGGATGTCCTCGGCCGCAGCGATGGCTCTTTCCCGGGTGCGCTCCAGCTCGGCCCGGGTCGCCACCAGGGGAATCATGATCTCCGGCAGCACCTCCACCCCCGCCTCGGTGGCCAGGACTGCGGCCTCCATGAGGGCCCGCACCTGGGTGGCGTAGATGTCCGGTGACGTGATGCCGAGGCGCACCCCCCGATGCCCCATCATGGGATTTGACTCGTGGAGTGTCTGGATGCGCTCTTCCAGGGACTCGATGCGAACCCCCAGGTCGTCCGCGACGCTGGAAATGTCCTCGGCACTGGTGGGCAGGAACTCGTGCAGGGGGGGATCCAACAGGCGGATGGTGACCGGCAAGCCGTCCATGGCCTGGAAGATCTCCAGGAAGGCGGTGCGCTGAATCGGCAGAATCTGGGAGAGGGCACGCAGCTGGGCGTGGCGATCGCTGGCCAGGATGAGCTGCCGCATGGACCGCAGAGCATCGGGCTGAAAGAACATGTGCTCCGTGCGGCAGAGGCCAATGCCCTTGGCCCCAAGCTCCCGGGCACGCACAGCATCCTTGGCGTTGTCGGCGTTGGCCCGCACCGTCAGCCGCGCGCGTGTTCCAGCCCACTCCAGGAGAGTGCCCATGGCACCGGTGTCCGTGGGGGGCTCCAGGGTGGGAACCTCCCCCTCAATCACCTCGCCCGTCCCCCCGTCCAGGGTCAGGACGTCGCCTCGTTTGACCACTGTGTCACCGGCGTAGAAGAGCTGGCGCCCATAGTCCACCACGATGTCCGTCGCCCCCACCACACAGGGCCGGCCCATGCCCCGGGCCACCACCGCTGCGTGGGAGGTCTGCCCCCCCCGGCTGGTGAGAATGGCCTCGGACACGGTCATTCCCTGGATGTCTTCCGGAGAGGTCTCCATGCGCACCAGGATGACCTTCTCGCCCCGGTCATGAAGCTCCTGCGCTTCGGCTGAGTGGAAGACCACCTTGCCACTGGCTGCTCCCGGGGAAGCCGGCAGGCCCTTGCACAACACTTTGCGCCGGGCATCCGGGTCCAACACCGGGCGCAGCACCATCTCCAGCAGCTCAGGCTCCACCCGGGCAAGCGCCGTCTCCTCGTCGATCAAGCCCTCGTTTGCCAGGTCCACAGCAATGCGAACAGCCGCGCCCGGGGTGCGCTTTCCCGTGCGGGTCTGGAGCAGGTACAGGGTGCCAGACTCAATGGTGAACTCAATGTCCTGCATGTCGCAGAAATGGGCCTCCAGGCGGCCCCGGATCTCCTGAAGCTCCGCGTAGGCCTCGGGCATGGCCATCTCCAGGGTGTCCTCTGCATTGGCATCCCTTTCCCGGTTCAGGGGAAGGGGCGTGTGGGTGCCTGCAACGACGTCCTCCCCCTGGGCGTTCGGCAGCCACTCCCCGTAGAACACGGGCTCACCGCTGGCGGGATCCCGGGAGAAAGCAACCCCTGTGGCGGAATCCTCCCCCATGTTCCCGAAGACCATGGCCTGCACAGTGACGGCGGTGCCCATTTCGGCTGCCAGCCCATGGCTCTTTCGGTAATACCGCGCTCGCTGGGTGTTGAAGGACTTGAAGACCGCGTTGATGGCTGCCTGCAGCTGCTCCCAGGGATCTTCCGGAAAGTGTCCGAGGTTGTCCTTGATCACGGTCTCGTAGGCCGTACACAGGGCGCGGAGCCCAGGTAGATCCAGGTCCTCTTCCGCCGTGTCCTCGAGCACCCCCTGGGCGGCCCGTTGGAAGAGGGTTCCGTGAATGCCAAGGACCACGTCCCCGAACATGGTGAGGAAACGCCGGTACGAGTCCCAGGCGAACATTGGATTTTCTGACTTGGCCGCCAGGCCCTCCACAGTGGTCCGGTTCAGGCCCAGGTTCAGCACCGTGTCCATCATGCCCGGCATGGACTCCGGGGCCCCGGAGCGCACGCTGAAGAGCAGTGGATTGTCGGCACCGCCAAAGCTCTTGCCAGTCATCTCCCCCACCCGCGACACCCCGTCTCGCACCTGCGCTTCCATGCCCTCGGGCCAGGCGCCTTGTGTTTGGAAGGTGTGGTTGCACGCGGTGGTTGTGATGGTGAATCCCGGAGGCACCGGCAGGCCCAGGCGCGTCATTTCTGCCAGGTTGGCTCCCTTTCCTCCCAGCTGATCCTTGTCCTGCGCGGATCCATCCGCCGTTCCATTGCCGAAGAAAAAGACGTGTTGCTGGGAGTCGGTCACGGTGTCTCCCCGGTGGAGATGCGGCGGAAGTCCGCCACGGTGAGAAACAATTGGGAGGTGCGGCACAACAACCCCAGGCGAGCAGCCCGAAGTTCGGGTTCCTCCGCCATCACCAGCACCTTGTCGAAATAGGCGTCCACCCGGGGACGGAGCCCCTGCATCAGTCCCAGGGCACCATCGATGTCCAGGTTCGCCAGGTAGGTCTGGAGCGCGGTCTCTGCGCCCACCACCCCATCCTCCAAAGCGCGCTCCTCGTCTTCCAGGAAGGTCCCTGGATCGTAGCTGGGATCCGAGTGGTCCTTGGAGATGTTGAGCACCCGCTTGAAGGCTGTCATGAGGTCGCTGAACTCGCCAGACTCGGAAAGGCGTCCCAAGGCCTCCACCCGGGCCCGAATCTGCACCGGGTCATCGCCCCCCGCAGCCACCACGGCCTCCACCACATCCGTGCGGTGTCCCGCAGCGTGGAGCGTGGCCTTGAGGCGTCCGAGGGTGAACTCCTGGAGGTGGTTCAACACCTCGACCTCGGTGCGCTCAATCCCCTCCGTGTACCCGGAAAAGGCCGCTGCAAACAAGGTGCGCAGGGACACGGCGGTGCCCTTGTCAAGCACCAGGGAAAGCACCCCGTTGGCGGCCCGCCGAAGTCCCTGGGGATCCGCGGAACCCGTGGGCACCATCCCGATACCAAAGCACCCGGCCAGGGTGTCCAGGCGGTCGGCCAGGGCGAGGGCCCGGGCTTCCGGACTGGCAGGCACTCGATCTCCCGCGTGGCGGGGCAGGTAGTGCTCCTCAATGGCGAGGGACACGGAGTCGGGCTCTCCGGCGTGTTCTGCGTACAGCCGGCCCATGTGCCCCTGGAGCTTGGGAAACTCGCCCACCATGCCGCTGACCAGGTCCAACTTGCAGAGGGTGCCCGCCCGAAGGGTCGCTATCTCATCGGCACCGAAGTGCGGCGCCAGCTCCCCTGCCAGGAGCTCCACTCGGGTTTGTTTGTCCGCCATGGTGCCCAACCCGCGTACCCAGCGCATGCGGGCCAGCCCGTCACGGAAGGACTCCAGGCCCTTTTTGCGATCCTCTTGGAGAAAGAACTGTGCGTCATGGAAGCGGGCGGCCAGCACACGGGTGTTGCCCTCGGCGATGGTCTGCTCGTCCCCTTCCGGGTTGTTGCTCACCACCAGCACGTGGTGGGACAGTTTTCCGTCCTTCCAGGTGGAAAAAGTGCGTTGGTGGACCTGCATGGACTCTTCCAACAGCTTGTGGGGCAGGTCCAGGAGGGAGGCCTCGAAAGAGGTGACCACAAACACAGGCCACTCCACCAGGTCCGTCACCTCGTCCACCAGGGCCTCACTTCCGCCGACCTCGACCCCCAGGGCCTCGGCCTTGGCCGCCAATCCCGCAACGATCGCGGCCCGTCGGATGTCCCGATCGGGCTCCACCCAACTCTCCCGCAGGGACGTCAGGTAGGACGCCGTGTCTGTGACCGGCGTGGGTTCCACCGTGGAGCGCCGGTGCCCCACCACCGTGTCTGTCGTCTGGATGCCTGCAACGGTGGCGTCGATGCGCACACCGCCAAAGACCGCCAACACCCCGTGCAGGGGCCGGGCCCAGCGGGTGGATTCGCTTCCCCAGCGCATGGACTTGGGGGCGTTCACGCCCAGCACCACCCCTTCCAGTCCGGCAGCCACCAGCTCCACCGTGGTCTCCCCGCCGGTCTGCACCCGCGCAGCGATCACAGGCCCCTTGGGACCCTCCACGATCTCCAGGTCGTCGGGGACAAGTCCCTTGCCCCGGGCAAACCCCTCCGCAGCCTTGGTCCATTCCCCGTCCTTCTTGGCGATGGACACGCTCGGCCCCGTCTGGATCTGTTCCTCCCGGGGACGGCCCAATTCCACATCCGCCACGGCCACGGCAATGCGCCGCGGGGTGGAGAAGACCCGGGTGTCTCCGTGGGACACCCCCACCAACAGCCCAACCACACCCTTTTCCAGCGCGGTCGCAGCCCCCCGAATGTAGGAGACCGGCAGCTCCTCGAAGCGCACCTCGACCAGGAGATCAGGCATGGGACGCCTCCCCCTCAATCAGTTCGTCAGAATCGGGGGTACCCACCCAGGCACGGGCGCAGGCGCAGGCCAGGTCCCGGATGCGCCGAATGTACTGGGCACGCTCCGCCACGCTGATGGCCCCCCGGGCATCAAGCAGGTTGAAGAGATGCGAGGCCTTGCAGCAGTGGTCGTAGGCGGGCAGGGCCAGGCCCTCCTCGGCCAGGCGCTGGCAGGCATCGAAGACCGTGTTGAACTGGGAGAACAACACCTCCGCATCGGAGGCTTCAAAGTTGAACCGGGACTGCTCCTGCTCATTGCGCAGGAAGACATCGCCGTAGGAGAGGCCGTCGACCCAGACCAGGTCGTAGACATTGTCCACACCCTGGAGGTACATGGCGAGACGTTCCAAGCCGTAGGTCAGCTCCACCGAGATCGGGTCCAGGTCGATCCCGCCGCACTGCTGGAAGTAGGTGAACTGGGTGATTTCCATGCCGTCGAGCCAGACCTCCCAACCCAGGCCCCAGGCCCCCAGGGTCGGGCTCTCCCAGTCGTCCTCCACGAAGCGCACATCGTGGCGGGAGAGGTCAATGCCCATGGCCGCCAGGCTGCCCAGGTACTGGTCCTGGATGTCCAGGGGGCTGGGCTTGATCAAGACCTGGAGCTGGTAGTAATGGCCCAGCCGGTTGGGGTTCTCCCCATAGCGGGCATCCCCGGGTCGCCGGCAAGGCTGCACGTAGACGCATTTCCAGGGTTCGGGGCCCAGGGACCGCAGGAAAGTCGCCGGGTGAAAGGTGCCGGCACCCACCTCGAGATCAAGGGGCTGGAGGATCGCACATCCCCGTTGACCCCAGTAGGTCTGAAGGGACAGGATCAAGTCCTGGAACGTCACCACCTTGCCACGCTCCAAAGCCAAGGGTAGAAATGCCTGCCGACCCGCCGAATCAGGGGCGGTCTCGTACCCTGCCCCCCCCTCTCTGTCAACGCCTTGGAGCCTGCCGTGGACGCCTCGAAAACCCTTGAAATCACCGGTTCGAAGCGGCCTGTTTTGGCTGCCGTCCTTCAGATTCTTCCGTTCATCGGGGGCGCCGGGTATTTCTACCTGGGACAACACCGAAAAGGGGTGCTTCTGGCGCTTTTGAGCGCGGTGCTCCTGGCGGGGAACGCGGTGGCTGCTTCACAGGGCCTGCTGGAGGACGGCGTGGTCCGGGGCTGGGTCTTTCTCGCCATGGTGCTGACCCCGATCTGGTTCAGCTTGCTCTTGGTGGGCGGGCTGGATGCCTGGCTGTTGGGGCGGGAGCTGAAGGCCGGCGGGAGCGTGGGTGTGCGGGAATCGCGCGTGCCTCTTGCAGGGCGGCTCTTCGGACAGAGCGGCGGTGATGCTCAGAGTGGCGGTAATGCTCAGAGTGGCGGTGATGCTCAGAGTGGCGGTGATGCTCAGAGTGGCAGTGACACCCAGAACGGGTAGAAGGGCGCGACGCCGTTCTCCGGGATGTAGATCGCGTAGAGCCTGGACTCGATGACCTGGTCCTGGATGGTGTAGCCCACCTCTACTGTCACCAGGCCCGTGGGACCCCACAAGGCAAAGCGGCCATTGGGTCCAGTGCCCGTCGCGGTTGCATCGTAGAGACCGTCCTCCCCCTGGTAGCAGGCACTCACCAGTTCGTCCTCCGCGGTTGCTGTCACCCAGGCATCTGGGACCCGCAGGGCATCGTCGATTTCTCCCCCGGGCACAAAGAGCTCCACCACGCCTTCCAGCAGGCCCATGTCCTCTTCGCCCGCCCCGGAACAGCCATCAAATTCCGCTGCCATCTCGTCCAGGTCCTCGTCGGACCGCATCCACAGGGCACCATCGGGCACGGTGTAGTCCGCGAGACCTACCTGCCCCGAGAATCCGGTGGGGGCAAATCCATCCGCGGACAGGTCCACGTACAGAAGTCCGCCACCCGCGACTGTGCCCTCGAAGGCGCCGTCCGCATCGGTGGTGATCTCGGCCATGGCCCGAAGTGCGCCATCCATCAGCTGCACGCTTGCATCGGCCACGGCATCCGAATCATCAAAGCGGTCCGCGAACACGGTGCCCTTGACCTGGACCTCCTGCACCTCGGGAGCGCATGCCCACAGGAGCCAGATCATTCCGGCACCTCAAACCACCAGGCACTGATCACATCTCCGCCCTGGGCTGTGTAGTGGGTTTCAACCACAGTGTCGTCGTCCCCGGACACAAGCAACGTGATGTCCCCCGGCGCGAGGTCAAAGGCCAGGAAAAACGTGGGAACGGGCTCACCCTCTGGAACCTCAGCGGCCCCTACGAGGAGGACTTCCGCCAGCTGTCCGGCTCCATCGATCACCGAGACCCGCCCGGGCCCGAGGGGAATCACCTGCAGGTCTTCATCCACCGGCGCACCCCACAGCGCCACGCGCTCCCCAGCCGTCAGGTCGGGAAAGGGACCCATTCCCTGGGCCTCCAGCTCGTCCGCAAAGGGATCCCATACCGCATGGGGCCAGGAAAACACGGCGCCGGTGTACCACCAGCCCCGCTGGGGAGGCGCGCGGCCTCGCCAGACGGTCGGGTAGGCGTCCGGAGACTCGATCCGCAGCTGGAATTCCGCCTTCTTGGGCAACACAGCCTCCCAAAAACCCGGATCCGAGCTGTAAGGCTGGGTCCCTTCCGCCAACAGGTCTCCTGTGGCTGGATCCGTGAAGGAGAGACTGCCCTCTTCCACAAGGGGCACATCTTCGGCCACAGGACCCTGGCTTACGGTCCCCGCATAGAGCACGTCCGCGGAAGGCGCGACCTTCTCCTCGTAGCAGAGGCCCGTGGCATCACACAGGTTCGTCACCCCTTCGCAGCCGAGCATGAGAAACAACCACATATGCGGAACCTAACCCGGAAATTTCACCAGGCTTCGTTGCGAGGGCCCGAAGTGCGCCAGCGAGGCGGGTTTTGGCGTGGACCCGCGGGCGACGGCGTGCTGAAGCACGCCGAGGTCGGGGGGGCGCGACAAGGACCGCCACAGCAAGCACTTCGGGGACGCAGTAGAACGGCTGGTGAAATTTCCGGGTTGACCCGACCGTCCGCGGGGTTGCATGGCAGGATCCCTATGTGATGCTCTACCTGCACGGCCGCGGCGTGGATCCCCGGCTTCCCCCGGGGGATGCCGTCCTGGCCCATGACTGGCTCCAGGGGGTGCGGGCCCCGCCCCTCACCGAGGAGTGGCTGGCCCAACCCTTTCCAGAGCAGGTCGCCTGTGTGGATGAATGGTTGGACGATTGTGAGGCGGCCGTCGGGTTTTCGTGGGGCGCGTGGCTGCTCTTGTGCGCCACGCTTGAGCGCCTGGAGCGGGGTTTGGAGATGACGCCTCTTCTGCTTCTGTCGTGCGTGTTGGGAGAGGGAAACTACACGGGAAGCCAGCGCTGGAAAGCACCCCGGGCCCGGGAGATCCTTGGGGCCCTGGGGGTGGAGGGGACGGCTGCCACGATGTTTCCCCTGGACCAGATCCGTTTCATCCAGGGGACCGAGGACACCACGGGCGATCCCGATGCAGCCCAGCGCCTGTGCGCTGCCGGCCACGTGGCCCACGGGGTCCATGGGGGGCACGGCCTGCGGGGGAAACACGCCACACAGGTGATTGCCAGGGAGCTGAACCGCCTCGCGCACCAGATCGGGGGTGGCTAGCCGTCAAACCGCCAGAGCCCGACATCGCCGCGGCCTCGGTGGAAGCTGTGGATCTCCGTCCAGCGGCCAGTGGCAGCAGGATCATAGGAGACGGGCTCCCCCGGCCGGTCGTCCGCCGCCCCGAGGAGCAGGTACTGCGCCCCCTCCCCGCTCATGGGCGCATCGATCCAGCCGACACAGGCAGCCGGGTCCATCGGGGAACCGCCCTTCGATCGATCGTGGAGAAGCCTGGGCAGGTAGGCCAACTCCACGGACCCTCCTGCACAATCCATGAGCGCGTCCCCTGGTTGCAAGCGCGCCGCAAGGTCCTGCATCATTGCGACGTAGTTCGGCGCAGCGATGGTAGCCCGCACCTTGGATGGGTCCATTTGGCCCCAGAGCCATCCTCCCCAACCCAGCCCGACCATGGCCATGGCCACCTGCCCCACCCGCGGTTGAAAGACCGCCACCCACTGCAGAATGCGGAACACCCCTACCGGCGCGATCGCGCAGATCGGCGCTGACAAGTGCACCACGTAGCGCCCCGGTAGCACAGCCCAGCGGGACAGCGTCCACAACAACACCGCCCCCACCCCAAGAACCGCAGCGGACTCCAGGACAGACCGCAACCTGCGCTTCGGCGCTGGCACGAGGGACAGCAAGGCCAGCCATTCCAACAGGTTCAGCTTCATGGGGACATGCCCCTTGGCGGACAGTCGATTCCACCCGGAGATCGACCTGGAACAATCCGTCCCGAACCAGGCCCGGCTGGGCAGATCCGTGGAAAGGGCTCCCTGGCAGGCCTCTCGGACCCGAGATTCCACCAGGGCGATGCTTCCCACGCGCGCCACGCGCTCTCCATCCAACTGCATGTCCCAGGGTTGATCCACGCGAACCGACAACGCCTTCACAAAGACAGGGCCCGCAGCCAGCCCTACGCCGAATGCCACCAGAGCCAGCCAGGTGCGCCAGGAGCGCCCGAGGGACAGGAAAACCAGGGCGGCCGAGACCGGAACCACGATCGCTCCACGCCAGTCCGTGCAGCACGCCGCTGCAGCCAGCACCCCGCTCACAAGGGGCCAGGCCATGTTCCGGCAGCGGGAAGCCGCCAGGGCCGCCGCCAGGGAGAGGCCTGTGGTGGCCCCCAAAAGGGGGTAGAGGTTCGACCAGCGGCTGGCCTGGGCGAACTCGTCGATCATGGGCACCACGAGGGCTGCGAGCCCCCCTGCCCAGGGCCCAGCAAGGAGACGCGCGATCAGCCCGGCTGCCACCACAATGGCATCCAGCGCCACAGAGGCGATGAGCGCGGCTGCCGCGTTGTAGGAGCCGCGCTCTCCAAGGAACTGCAAGAGCCAGGGATACAACGGCAGGGTGACATTGGAGGGGCCGGAGTCCTCCCCCAGGGAAAGGTTTCTTGCCAGCTGGAAGTAGGCTTCCCACCCCATGCCCGAGGGAAAGTCCGGCACGACCCAGGCGCTGCCCCGAAGCCACAACAACCACCACCCGAGGACCACCCCCACCACCAGGGGGGACTCCTGCAGCAATCGCCGGAGCAAGGGAGGGCGGGACACGGGGTCGGTGGAGACCATCCGAGGAGAGTCTACCAGCGCTGGCGGTGCAGCAGCGGTAGGCTCTTGGCGATGCCCTCCCTGCCACCGGACTTCAGAAAACGCCTGACCCTGGCCTGCGGTGCGCTGGTGCTGGCCCTCGTGGCAGCCGAGGGCTGGTTCCGCATGCGCCAGGCCACCGGTTGGGAGTTCCTGCTGACGGACACCCCGTCGCTCTATGACCTGTCCATCTTCCAGCCCGACGACGAGTTGGGCCAGGTTCTGCGCCCCGGAGCCAAAGGCCGCACCCGCACCCCGGAGTTCATGGCCACCACCACCATCAACTCCCTCGGCGTTCGCGGCGCGGAACTCGGGGCAAAGACCAACGGGGAGTTCCGCATTCTCGCGGTCGGTGACTCCTTCACCCTGGGCCTGCAGGTGGCAGACGATGCCACGTTCTCCGCATTGGCCGCCAAGGACCTGTCCCAGCAAACCGGCCGGACCGTGCGCCTCCTGAACGTGGGGGTGGATGGATATGGCACGCATGCAGCCACCCGCCTGGCCATGCGCATGGCACCCGCGGTGGAGGCCGATGCGGTGCTGCTGACGTTCTTCCTGGGCAATGATTTCTGGGACAACCAGAACTTTGCCCACGTGCGCCAACAGCCCCCACTGGTCCAGAAGCACCGGGATGTCCTGTCCTCCACGGTGGCCAGCCGATCCGCCCTCTACAACTACCTGCGCCTGGCATGGGGCATGCGGGCTGCCAGCCGAAATCCCCAGGCCCTGGAGCGGCGCCAGGAGGAATTGTCGGTGTACCTGGGCGATGCGGGCCTCGCGCCCCGGCTGCCTGCCACCCGGGCAGCCCTGGCGGAGTTTGGACAGGCGTGCAGCGAGGCGAACCTTGTGTGCTACCTGGCCCTGGCGCCGCCGGCCTATGGCGTGGACCCTGCGCGGGCTGCAGCGACACTGGCGTACTTCGACCTGGATCCAGCCGCGCTGGACCTGTCAGCAGCGGCTTCCGCCGTGGCGCAGGCTGCGCCAGAAGGCATGGCCATCGTGGACCTGGGCCCCGCCCTGCGCGCAGAGCCGGATCCTGGCGATCTCTATTTCCCCTTGGACGGCCACTGGACCGAGCTGGGGCACCGGGCTGCCGCGGAGACCCTCTCAGCCTTCCTGGCGCCTCTTCTTGCCGGGGAGTAGCCCCTACCGGAAGATGTAGTCCAGGTACCCATTGCCGGAGTTGGCGCCCCGACTCAGGGATTCATCCCCATCCATTCCACCGGTGTAGCTCGACCCACCACCAGCGGCGGAATTGGAGTTCCCCCCAGCTCCTCCGCCGTAGTAGCCACCGCCGCCGCCGCCTTCGTCGTTGTCTTGGATGTTGTCGGCCCCGACACCAAGCGAACCGCAGGCCGAACCATTTCCGCTGCTGCTGCATCCTCCTGCAGACTGAGTCCCGCCATACCCTATGGAGGAGCCACCCGTGCCGTTCTCGCCGGTGGTGTTGCCTCCATGTCCACCTCGGTTGCTACAGCTTCCGTTACCACAGCCACCACCACCACCGGCTACGATCAGTCGCGAGGTGAGATCCCCCAACCCCGTACGCACATCTGTCGCACCGCCACCACCCGAGCCTCCCCGGGTTCCGCGGCCCCCACCATTGAATCCGCCTGTGCGGGAGTGGGCGGAGCCCGTGTCCGCAACTCCCCCCGCATCCCCCTGGCCACCTACATAGACATACAGCGTGGTGCTGGCACTGAAGGTCTTCGAGCCCTGTGCGAGGCCACCGTTACCTCCATTGCTGTTGTTACCGGTCCCCGCTGCTGACCCATACAAGCTGAAAAGATATTCGGCGCTGGTGTTGGCCGTCGTCAGTGTCTGGGTGTTGCCGGTGTAGGAAAGTCGGAATGCTGTTCCAGCCGACTCGTAGGTCCAACCCCCGTTCGCCATGTCGCAATGCACCTGGAAGGCATTGGATGTGTCGCCATCATCGTCAATGTCGATCCAGTAGGTCCCATCCGACGACGTCGAATAATCCGAGAGGATCTGACCACAGGTCACGCCCGCCGTGGACTGAGCCTGGCCATTTCCGCACGTGTCGCTACAGTTTGCGTCCAAGTCGTCGCGGTCGATGCCGCCGGAGGCCAGCGTGTCTTCCCCGTCTCCGTCCTGGTCGTAGTCGCTGGTGCCACTACAGTCCCCATCCACACCGTCATACCAGGTCTCGGTAGCACCTGGACTGACCGTGGCAGAGGTGTCGTCACAATCGGAGTTGTCGGTCACCACGCCACCTGGCGGGTCACAGTATGCGGTAGCCGATGCCGAGGAATCCCCGTAGCTGTCGCTATCTGCGTCTGGGTAGTAGTCCGTGGTGCCCGAAACATTGGCATCTGCATCGTCGGCATCCCCGTCACAATCTTCGTCCGTGTTCGAGGCGTCGCAAACCTCTTGAGCACCCGGATGGATGGCCCCGTCCACGTCGTTGCAGTCGGTGGCATCGCTCACGTAGGCCGCAGGCGCGCTGCAAGCGACCTGGCTGATGTTCGGGGAGCCGTACCCGTCGGAGTCGAAGTCGGCATACCAGGTGCTGCCCACGCCCTCGTCCGTGTCGCCGTCGCAATTGTCATCGATGCTGTTGCAGGTCTCGCTGGCTCCGGGATGGATGCTCGCCGTCGTGTCGTCGCAGTCGGTGCCGTCCGCCACGTGGCCGGTGGGTGCGGCGCAGGCGGAGACCGCGGTGCTTCCATCGCCGTACCCGTCGGTATCGGAGTCCGCGTACCAGGTGGAGGCATCGGTGGCGTCCTCGTCCACGGTGCCGTCGCAGTCGTTGTCCACGCCATCGCAGGCTTCGCTGGCTGCGGAATTCGTAGTTGCATCGGTGTCGTCGCAGTCGGTGCCGTCCGTCACGTGACCTGTCGGGGCAGAACACGCATTCGTTGAGTTGGTCGCGTCCCCATACCCGTCCCCATCAGAATCCGCATAGTACGTGGTCGCGTTGAGTGCGGAGTCTTCATCGGTGGCGCCATCGCAGTTGTTGTCGATGCCGTCGCAGACCTCGTAGGCGGTCGGACTGGTCGCCGCCGAGGTGTCGTCGCAGTCGTCCCCGTTGGCGCTGTACCCGGGGGGGGACGTGCAGGCCTCGAGGAAGGCGGTGGCATCCCCGTACCCGTCCCCGTCCGCATCGGCATACCAGGTCACGTTCACCCCCTCGTCGATGGCGGAATCGCAGTCGTTGTCCTCGGTATCGCAGATCTCCACGGCGCTGGGGTAGGTGTCCGGATTCAGGTCGTTGCAGTCATCGGAGTTGGCCACGTACCCGGAAGGGGCATCGCAGGCCTCGACCACGAACTGGCTGCCCCCGTACCCGTCTCCATCGGTATCGGCGTACCAGGTGGTTCCGTCGGCCAGGCTGGGATCGTCGCCATCGACGAGGGTGTTGCAGTCGTCGTCGACGCCGTTGCAGACCTCGTCCGCGTCCGGATTCACGGCCGCATCGGAATCATCGCACTCGGCGCAGGCAGCAAAGCCATCGGCATCGGCGTCCTCGTAGCCCACGGAGCCATCGCAGTTGTAATCCGCGGGATCCTCGCAGTCGGTCTCGATGGCCCCCGGATTGAACCGGGCATCGGTGTCGTCGCAGTCGTCGGCGTTGGCCACGTGACCGACAGGTGCCTCGCAAGCCTCTGTGGCTGCATCGAGGTCCCCAAAGCCATCGCCATCGTTGTCGGCATACCAGGGGAGGGCATCGATCGCACCGTCATCGACCACGCCGTTGCAGTCATTGTCCAATCCATCACAAAACTCGGCGGCACCCGGGTAGATGTCCGCGTTGTCATCGTCGCAGTCATCGGTGAAGCCGTCGCCGTCGCGGTCGTCTTCGGAGCCGGAGCCGGAGTCGTCGAGATCTCCCGTTTCCTTTCGCTGGGAGGACTCGTCGGCACAGCCGACGACAAGGAGAAGAAGCAGTGCTGCAAATCGCATGGTGGGCCTCGGGTTTTCGTGCCGAAGCCATTTCAACACAGGTGCCCCCCGAGCACCAACACCTGGCGGTTCCCCCCAGCGCCGTCGGGCAGCCCTACCGGAAGATGTACTCCACGGTTCCGTTGCCGCTGTTGCCACCGGTGGTCGTGGACTGGTCCCCGTCCATGCCGTCGTAGTACGAGGAGCCGCCGCCGGCGGGGCAATTGTCATGGGCACAGGCACCGCCACCGTACCAGCCTCCGCCCCCTCCCCCCTCGTCGTTTTCCTGCGCGTTGTCCCCGCCCTGGCCGAACGAGCCTCCCGAACTGCCCCCAGCGGTCTGAGTTCCGCCGTAGCCTGTGGGGTACCCGCCGCGGGGGTGGCTGTTGTCACCCGTCAGGCCACCGCCGTGGCCACCCGCGTCGTTGCAGCTTTCGTAGCCACAGCCACCTCCACCGCCGGCAACAAGAATGCGGGTGGTCAAGTCACCGGAAGTGGTGCGGATGTCGGTTGCGCCGCCGCCGCCTGAGCCACCCCTGGAGCCCCGGCCGCCGCCGTTGAACCCGCCGGCGCGGGTGTTGGCTGCCCCCTGGTCGGCGTTCCCCCCCGCATCCCCCTGGCCACCCACGTACAAATAGAGCGTGGTGCCGGGACTGAAGGTCTTCGAGCCCTCCGCCATGCCGCCGTACCCCCCGTTGTTGTTGGGGCCGGTGCCGCCCGCGGCGCCGTACAGGGTAAACAGGTACTCGGTGCTCGCATTGGCGGTCAAAAGGGTCTGCTCGCCCCCCGTGTAGTTCAGGCGGAACGGCGTGTTCGCCGATTCATAGGTCCAACCACCGTTGGCCATGTCGCAATAGGCCTGCGTAGCACCGGTCCCATTGGGATCGATGAAGTAGGTGCCGTTTGCGGGCGGGGTGGTATGCGACTGGTAGATCTCCAGGCAGGTCACACCCGCACACTGGGAGGCAGTGCCCAACAACTCCTCGTCGACATCTCCATCGCAGTTGTTGTCGATGCCATCGCAGACCTCGGTGCTGCCAGGGCTCACCGCGGTGCTCCCATCGTCGCAGTCGCCCCCCACGCTGCTGTAGCCCCCGGGAAGGGTGCAGGCAGTCACGGTGGATCCGGTGACTCCATACCCGTCGCCATCGCCGTCCAGGTACCAGGTGGTGGCATCTGCGGCGTCGTCCTCGTCGGTGACGCCATCGCAGTCGTTGTCGCTGAAATCACAGAGTTCCGTACCGCCTGGGAAGGTTGAGGCGTTGGTATCGTCGCAGTCCTGGCTGTCGGCCACGTGGCCGCTGGGCTGGCTGCAGGATTGGGTGCTGCTGGCAGCGTTTCCATAGCCGTCGCCGTCCAGGTCGGCGTACCAGGTGGTGGCATCGGTGGCGTCGGACTCGTCGGTTACGCCATCGCAGTCGTTGTCGATGCCATCGCAGGTCTCGCTCGCCCCGGGGGAGACCGCGCCATCCGCATCGTTGCAGTCGGTGCCGTCGGCCACGTAGCCCGAGGGTGCAGAACAGGCGGTGGTGGAATTGGCGCTGCTTCCGTAGCCGTCTGAATCTCCATCCAGGTACCAGGTGGAGGCGTTCAGGGCGCCGGCCTCATCGATGGTGCCGTCGCAGTTGTTGTCAAGGCCATCACAGATCTCGTAGGCCGCGGGACTGGTGGCGGCGGTGTTGTCGTCGCAGTCATCCCCGTTGGCGCTGTACCCGGCGGGCATGGTGCAGGCTGCGGCCGTGGCGTTGGCATCGCCGTAGCCGTCGCCATCCGCATCGGCGTACCAGGTCAGTCCAACGCCCTCGTCCACGGATCCATCGCAGTCGTTGTCGGCGTCGTCGCAGATCTCCACGGCGCTGGGGTAGCTGTCGGCGTTCAGGTCGTCGCAGTCATCGGAGTTCGCGACATACCCCAGGGGCGCTGTGCAATCGACCACCTGGAACTGGGTTCCGCCATAGCCGTCACTGTCCGCATCGGCGTACCAGGTGCTGCCGCCTTCCAGGTTGGGATCATCCCCGTCGGCGAGACCGTTGCAGTCATCGTCCACATCGTTGCAGACCTCGATGCCGTCCGGGTTTACGTCGGCGTCCGCATCGTCACACTCCTCGCAGGCAGCAAAGCCATCCCCATCCGCATCGGTGTAGCCCACGGAACCATCGCAGTTGTAGTCGGCGGGATCCGTGCAATCGGTCTCGATGGCCCCCGGGTTGTACCGAGCATCGGTGTCGTCGCAGTCCGAATCGTTGGCAACGTGCCCCGTGGGCGCTTCACAGGCCTCCGTCAAGGCAGCTGGATCGCCAAACCCATCGTCATCCGCATCCGCATACCAGGACAACGCATCGACCGCGTCCTCATCCACCAGGGAGTCACAGTCGTTGTCCAAGCCATCGCAGAATTCCGTGTTCCCCGGGAAGACATCCGGGTTGTTGTCATCGCAATCGTCGACGAAGCCATCTCCATCCAGATCCTCCTCCTGATCCTGCCCGGTTTCCACCTCTTCGCCCGAGTCCACGCCCCCGGTTTCCTTGGTTTCCGGCTCGGGCTCCCGGCAGCCAACGAGGAGGAGAATCGACAGGACGAGCAAGCGCATGGGAAACCTCGGGGTGGAAATGCCAGACCCATTTCAACATGGGGATGTCGGGCGTGGCGACTCAAGGACGAAAAAAACTGCTGTCCGGCTTTCGGCCCTGGAGCGGCCACTTTCGGTCCTGGCGCGGCCAGAAGTGGCGGGGTGAGGCGGCACCCACCGACTTCTGTCCGGTTTTCGGCCCTGGAACGGCCAGAAGTGGCGGGGTGAGGCGTCACCCACCGACTCCTGTCCGGCTTTCGGCCCTGGAGCGGCCACTTTCGGTCCTGGCGCGGCCAGAAGTGGCGGGGTGAGGCGGCACCCACCGACTTCTGTCCGTCGCTGCGACAAAACCCAGGGGAGATGCGGTATCTCCCCCCAGATTTGGCGAGACGGTTCGGACCCAGATTTGGCGAGACGGTTCGGAACAGCAATGTCAGGCAACTCCGCCAAGCTCTACAAGCATCTTCTGCGACCGCAATCCCCGGCCCAGGTGCCACTCCAGGTGACTGTGGAGGGCCCAGTTGCCCAGGACGCCGACCGGTTCGATATCGACAAGTTCAGCCAGGGGGGTGCGGCGGGCGTGCTCGACCTGGGCCCACCATCCGGGTGTCAACTCGATGCCGTCTCCGCAGTCCGGGTGCAGCACGCCCCCGGCGGACGGCTGGTAGATGGCGGCATCCTCCAGGGCCTCACCGCAGGCCGCGCAGGCCGTGAGCACCGGCGTGAGGCCCGCAAAGGTCAGGGCCTTGGCCTCGAGGCCCCAGCGAAAAACCGGCGTGGGAGGCGCGGTCGCCGCATCCAGCACCGCCAGGGCCACGTCCAGGACCCCAAAGAGCTTGGGCTCCAGGTGATCCGCCTGGGACAGGGCCTCGACCCACTCGCACAGGTAGGGCAACAGGGCCAGGCCCTCCAGGGAATCCCGCACATGGCCGGTGCCGCGCACCAGGTCCGACTGCGTGATCAGGGGCAGCTTGCCGCGGCCGGTCGTCAGGATGAGGTCGACCCGGTTGCCCAGGTCCAGGGTGCCCCCAAAGCGCTTCTTGGATTTGCGGGCCCCCCGGGCCATGGCTGAGACCCGCCCGCGCTCTGGCGTGACAAGACGCAGGATCCGATCCGACTCCCCGTAGTCGGTGTGCCCCACCACGATGGCCGCTACCTGCTGCGATCGCCCCATTCGGCGGTGCTCCCTAGAGCCCCGGCCAAGCGGAGACGACCCCGAAATAGACCAGGATTCCAAGCAAATCGATCACGGTGGTGACAAACGGCCCGGCCGCCACCGCGGGGTCGACGTTCAGCCTCTTGAGCACGATCGGGGTCATTGTGCCCAGGACGGCTGCCACCACAAGTGCCAGGGAAATGGACACGCTGATCGCCATTCCCAGGGCCACGTCCTGCTCGCGCACCACGCACCAGGCCAGGATGAGTGACCCGAAAAAAAGTCCCAGGAGCACACCGACGCGTCCCTCCCGCAAGATGCGGGTTCGCACCCCCTGCCCCACAGCCATGCGTCCCGCCGCCTGGGCCTGGATGGTGATGGTCGCCGCCTGGATGCCCACGTTGCCGGAGAGCCCCATGATCACGGGAATGAACCCCGCAAGGATCAAGTGCTTGGAGAGCAGTTGCTCGAAGCCGGCGATGATCTCCACCAGCAACATCCCTGCCACGAGGGTCACCAGCAGCCAGCGCACCCGGGTCTTCATGTCGTGCACTACCCCCACGGCGTGGGGATCGTAGGTGTCCGCCACGCCCGCCATCTTCATCAGGTCCTCGGCAGCCTCCTCCCGGATGACATCGATGACGTCATCGATGGTCACGATTCCCAGGAGGTGGTGGGTCTCATCCACCACCGGCACCGCGAGGTAGTCGTACCGGGCCGCGATGCGGGCCACCTCTTCCTGGTCGGTCTCGGCGGTCACGGAGATCACGTCCGGGGACATGATCTCATGCAAGCGGGTCGACGGCGGGTTGATCAGGAGGTTTCGCAGGGACAGCACTCCCACCAGCTGCCCGGTTTCGCTCTCTACGTAGAGATAGAAGACCATCTCCACGTCCCGCTGCTCCTGGAGGGCTTCAATCGCCTCGCGACAGGTGATGTGCTCCGGCAGGCGAAACGCCACCGGGGACATGATTCCCCCCGCCGAATCCGGCGGCCAGGCCATGAGCTCCTCAACGTTCTCCCGCTCCTCCTCCTCCAGGTGGGCCAGCACCTTCTCGCGAATCTCCTCCGGCACCCGGGCCAAAACGTCAGCCTGATCATCGGGCTCGATGCCGGCAATCCACAGGGACACCCGGTCGGTGGAGATCCCCTCCAGGATGTTGAGCAGGTCCCGATCATCCACGGCGTAGAGCAGCTCCCCCGCCTGTACGTCGTCCTCGATCTGGTCCACCAGGAACAGGGTCTCCCCACGGGTCAGGTGTGCGACCGCCTCGGCGACGTCTTCGATGGGAGACTTCGCAATGGCGCGGCCCAGGGGACCTGCTGCCCGGCGACGCGTGAGACGTCGGATCGCATCGACCCGCACCTGGACAAGGTTTTCAGCCATGCCTCCTCCAGGAAGGGATTCAACTCCCGTCGTCGATGAACACGAGGCGCCGACCGGCCGTGAGCTTCCCCAGGGGCTCGACGCGGGCGCCGTTGTATATCACCACAGAACGGGTCAGGTCGGGCAACTCCACGGATATCTCGTGGGCTGGCGGCGTCTCTTTGCTCTCCCCTGCACGCAGCAGACCCGAAAAGAAGGGGGCGCCATCCACTTCAATGTGCACGCGCTGGCGCTCCACGCCACGGACCTTCACCACGGCCGTCCCGGCGCGCTGTGCAGCACCCGCCACAGGCGCTTTGACCTCCCAACTCTCCAGGTCATCACCCAGGAGCGTTCCCACAAACCGGAGAACCAGCACCCCAAGAACCAACAGCAACACGCCCCCACCCAACACCCGTGCCAGGGGGAGCTCGCGGCCCGGTTCAGAACTCACTCGGTCTCCACCCCCGCCAGGGCCGCCTTGGCTTCCTTGCACAACTCGCTGCCCGGCCAGTCCTCACACACGCGGTTCAGGTAGTGGACACCCTCTTCCGTCTTTCCGCTGGCAAGGAAGAGAACGCCGGTGCGCTGGTAGGAACCAGCTGCATCGTCCGGGCAGATCATGACCACGTGGTCATAGGCGTCGATGGCCTCTGCGCTCCGGTTCAGGGCCTCACAGACCAGGCCCAGGTTGAACCAGGCCTGACAGTAGTGGGGGGCGCGGATCACGGCTTCCTTCAGGCGACGCTCAGCGCTGCCAAAGCGGCCCTGGGCGTAATAGGCGTAGCCAAGGTTGTTGAGAATCTTGGCCGGCTCCCGGAAGGTGAGGTCACTCATTCCTGCTTCCAGGAGTACCACCGCCTCTTCCCAGCGCTCCTGCTTGAGCAGGAAGTAGGAGTAGTTGAGGTTGATGGAGGCATTGTTTTCGTTGAGGCGCAGTCCCTTCTTGAAGGCATCCTCCCCCTGCTCAAACTCTCCCCGCTTCATCATGGCCATGCCCAGCTGGTTCCAGGCATCGATGTTTCGGCGATCGATCTTCGTGGCTTCTTGCAGGGTGGCGATCGCCTGCTCCGTGGCTCCCTCCACCAGGTAGGCAGATCCAAGCTCCACCTTCGCCTGGCCTTTTTCCTGGCGGGCCTTCGAAGGGCACCCGGTCAAGCTCACTGGCATGAGCATCACTGCCATGAGCATCACCGCCATGGGCACAAGAGCGACGCTGCGCAAAGAGGTCACGCGTACTCACCCAGAAGAACCGCCAGGGCTTCCTTGCGGGCATCGGCGATGCGATCCGGCGCGGTCATGATGGCGTTTTCGGCAGCGCCCGCCATGGGCGCGGCACCAGCAAAGGCTGCAATGGCCGGAGCGGCGGCACTGATCACGCTGCGGGCTGTGGCGACGTTGGCCTGCAGCACAGCGATGACCTGGTCCACCGTCACGTCATCGTGACCCGTATGCCAGCAGTCATAGTCCGTGGCCATGGCCAGGGAGGCATAGGAAATGCCGGCTTCCCGGGCGAGGCGTGCCTCGGTGATGTTGGTCATTCCAATGACGCTGGCCCCCCAGGACCGGTACAGGTGGGACTCGGCGCGGGTGGAAAAAGCCGGCCCTTCCATGCAGACATAGGTGCCGCCATCGTGGGCAATGGCCCCTGCCTCCCGGCAGGCCCCCAGGAGGATCTGCCGCAAGGTCTCGCAGACCGGGTCCGCGAATCCCACGTGACCCACCACGCCGTTCTCAAAGAAGGTGGCCGGCCGAACGCCCTTGGTGCGATCAATGAACTGGTCGATCACCACCATGTGCCCCGGAACGATCTCCTCCTTGAGGGAGCCCACGGCCGAGACCGAGATGATCCAATTCACGCCCAGCTTCTTCATGGCGTACACGTTGGCCCGGTAGTTCACCTCAGAGGGGTTGAACCGGTGGCCCTTGCCGTGGCGGGGCAGGAACACCAGCTCCGCATCTCCCAATCGGCCCAGGAGGCAAGCATCCGACGGGTCACCAAAAGGGGTGGAAACCGCCTCTTCTCGGATGTCCGAGAGGCCGTCCATTTCGTAGAGGCCGCTGCCGCCGATCACGCCGATTCTCAATGCCATCTTGTCTCCACTCCCAGTGGCATAGCGCTTGGGGAGAATGAGGGCTACCATCACTCCCCCATGCGCATTTTCGTTCTGCCATTTCTGTTCCTGTTCCCCCTGGCCCAATCCTGCAAGGAACCCATGGAACGAGAAGGCGACGGGGCTGGGGAATGCAGCGATGACGCCGACAACGACATGGACGGCCTCTTCGACTGTGACGACGATGACTGTTCCGGGGCCGAGGTGTGCCAGGAGGCCGATGCAGACGCAGACGCAGATGCAGACGCCGATGCCGACAGTGATTCCGACAGTGATTCCGACGCCGATGCCGATGCCGATGCCGACGCCGATGCCGACGCCGACGCCGACGCCGATGCCGACGCAGACGCAGACGCAGACGCCGATGCCGATGCCGACGCCGATGCCGACCCCAGCCAATTCCTCGTCCTGGAGCTCCAGGACCTGGAGGTAGCCGCCAACTGCATGCCCGTCGTGATGGACGATCCCTTTACCGCGACCTGGAATCTCTCCGCCGTGAACAGCGGTTCCGGGGAGGTGGCGCTGCACCTCACAGTAGCCACGCTCCTCTTTGCAAAAGACGGCCAGGGCGCCTCGCAGCAGATCGAGGCATATCCCGCCGACATCGACTTGAGCGCCGGAATGGCGATGCTGGTGGCCATGATGAAGTCCGCCCCCCTGGAGGACCTGCAGAATGACTGCGACTGGTGCGGGGGCACGGTCAGCCTGGACCTGCGCTTCGATGCCGCCGGAACCGCCATGGCCGCTGCCGCCTCCCCGGTGGACGTGGACTGCGTGTACTAGGAGGTTGGGCCGGCAACGGCCCCGGCCTTCCCGAGTTGCCCACACGCGGCGGAGATGTCCCGGCCCCGTGTCACCCGCACCGAGCACTGCAGCCCGCTCTGAATCAGGATGTGCTGAAACGCCTTGACCCGCTCATCCGTCGGGCGCTTGATGTCCCGGTCCGGATTCTCGTTGTAGGGAATCAGGTTCACCTTGGACCGGATGTCGTGCATGAGGTGGGCCAGGCGGTGGGCGTCCTCCAACGAGTCGTTGAAGCCGGCCATCATCACGTACTCAAAGGTGATTCGCTTTGCATGGGGCAGCGGAAAGTCCCGGCAGGCATTGAGCAGCGTTTCCAAAGAGTACCTGCGGGTGATGGGCATGACCTCCAGGCGCTGGGCCTCCGTGGTGGCGTTGAGACTGACCGCAAGGTTGACCGGCAGCGCCTCCGCCAACCGCGCCATCTGGGGCACAAGTCCCACTGTGGAGACCGTGATCTTTCGGTGGGAGAAGTTCATGGCGTCATCGTCCAGGGCAATCTCCAGGGCCGGCACGAGGTTGTCCAGGTTGTGAAGCGGCTCCCCCATGCCCATGAGAACAAGATTGGAGATCCGGTGCGCATCCCCCAACAGGGCCTGGACCTGCAGGGGTTGGTTGGCGATCTCCGACGGGGCCAGGTTGCGCTTCAAGCCCAAATCCCCGGTCAGGCAGAACGTACAGGCCATCGCACAGCCCACCTGGGTGGACATGCACAGGGTCGCCCGGTTCTCGTCCGGAATGTAGACGGACTCAAAGCGGGAACCATCCGCGCACACCCAGACAAACTTGGTGGTGCCATCGGTGCCTTCGAACTTCTCGGAGAGCTCCAGAAACGGGATGTAGAAGCGGTTGTCCAGCTCGGCGCGGGTGGCCTTGGAGATGTTGGTCATCAAGTTGAAGCTGCGCACCCCCCGCTGCCAGATCCACTTGTAGACCTGGAGCGCACGGTAGTTCGCCTTGCCCAGGTCGGACATGCGTTCCCGGAGCTCCGCGAGGGAGAGGGACTTGATGTCCACCCTTCCCGCATCGTCAGTTGGCAGTTTTCTAGCCATTCTGCGGGCGCTTTAGCCACCGGAAAGACGCTGTGCCAACCCTGTGTGTCGCTCATCCCCCTCGGTGCGGCGCAAGGCAAGGCCGATGGCGCGGTGGCTTCCCAGCACGCAACAGAAGCGCCGGGCGCGGGTCACGGCGGTGTAGAGGAGGTTGCGGCGCAGCATGACAAAGTGGCCGGTGTGGAAGAGGCAGAGGACCGCCGGGTACTCAGACCCCTGGCTCTTGTGAATGGAAATGGCGTAGGCCAGGGTCACGCTGTCCAGTTGGTCGCCGACGAGGGCTACCCGCCGCCCGCTGAAGTCCACCTCCACGCCCCCGCCCTCCATGGAGCGGATGATGCCGATGTCCCCGTTGAAGATCTCGTTGTCGTAGTCATTGCGGTTCTGGAGGACGCGATCCCCAACCCGCAGTCGCCGCTCACCGCGGATCATCTCCTGGCCATGGGGGTTGAGGGCGTCCTGCAAGGCGGTGTTCAACGCCCGGGACCCCAGGGGGCCCTTGTGCATGGGGGTCAGCACCTGGATGTCTGCCAGGGGGTCGTATCCCTGGGCGGGCAGGCGGTGGGTGATCACCTCCAGCAGGGTCTCCAGGATGGCAGCCGGGTCCTCCCGGCCCAGGAGGTAGAAGTCCTTGCGATCGGTTTCTTCCCGCTCGCTGGACACGGGGAATTCCCCCTGCAGAATCCTGTGGGCATTGCGCACGATGCCCGAGCCCCCTTCCTGGCGGAACACCTGGGACAAGCGCACCACCGGCACCGCCCCCGAAGCGATGAGATCCCCCAACACCCGGCCCGGCCCCACGCTGGGCAGCTGGTCCGCATCCCCCACGAGTACCAGGCGGGAGCCGGAGGGCAGCGCCTCCGTCAGGCGATCCATGAGGCCCAGGTCCACCATGGACACCTCGTCCACCAGGACTGCATCACATTCCAGGGGATTGTCCGCGTTTCGGGTGAACCCACCCTTTCCCGGGTTGTAGCCCAGGAGCCGGTGGATCGTGCGGGCCTCCACGCGACAGGACTCGCTCAACCGCTGAGCAGCCCGTCCCGTGGGCGCCGCCAGAAGCCACCGCTCTCCCCGTTGCCGTGCCGCCTCAAGCAGCACCCGGACCAGGGTGGTCTTTCCCGTCCCGGGCCCCCCGGTGATCACGCACAGGCGACTGCCAAGCCCCAGGCTGACCGCCTGCAATTGCTCCGGCGCCAAGGCGATTCCCTGGCGATCTGCGGCGGCCCGGGCCACGGCCGGGTCCACCTCTACCCGCCGGGATCGGGTGGAGAGTCGTTCAGCCACGCGGCGCTCCCTGGCCAGCATGGCGGACTCCCAGATCCGGCGGGTCCCCGCGACCTCCTCCACCGCCACCCGGGCTTCCAGGGCAAGCGCCGCCACCGCCTCCCGAATGCGCTCCGGCGTTCCATGGAGTGCCAGGGCCCGCTCCTCCAGCTCCCCGTCCGGCAGAAAGCAGTGTCCCTGGCCGGCGGCTTCGGACAGGAGCCAGCGCACCAGCGCCCGGGAGCGCCGGGGGTCATCCTCTGCGATGCCCACACCCCGGGCCATGGCATCCGCCGTGCGAAACGCCACCCCGGGAATCTCCCCCGCCATGCGGTACGGATCCCGGGTCACAATCGCCATGGCCTCGTCCCCGTAGCGGTCCAGTACCCGCCGGGTGATGGCTGCCCCCAGGCCGTGTCCCCGCAGCATGACCGACAGCTCCCGCTGGGCGCGATCTCTTCCCCAGTGCTCCAGGATTCGCTCCACCCGCTTGGGCCCGATGCCTGAAACCTCCCGGAGGCGCTGGGGGGAGCGATCCAGAATCGATAGGGTCTCCAACCCGAACGCATCGACAACCCGCCCCGCCAGCTCCTTGCCCAATCCCTTCACCGCCCCGCTTGCGAGGTAGCGACGCAGGCCGTTCAACGTGCGGGGATCCTCCACGAGGTAGGAGCGCACCTTGATGCGCGTGCCAAAGCGCGGATGTTCCGAGCGCTGGCCCTCCACCCGCAGGTGAACCCCCTGGGACAGGTGGGCAATCGGACCCACCAGCACGTGTTCGCTGCCGCTCTCTTCCTTGAGGCGGGCGACGGCAAAGGCCCCGTCATCGGAGCGGAATGTGAAGCCAACCAGCTCCCCCTCCAGTCGTGTCTTGTAGGGGTCGCCAGAGTCAGGCATCAGCGCGCGTACACCTCGAACTTCTCAAGATGGTAATGCCCCATGGCCCGCACCACGATCCTTTTTTCGACCTCCCCCTCCACGCGCTCCATGGACTCCACTTCCTCGCCGTAGAGCATGTCCGCCACCTTGGGGTTGGCGTTCACGTAGATGGTGTCGCGCCCGCTGTTTCGGGCTGCCACTCGCTGGACCTCCCGGAAGATGTCGAAACACAGGGTCTCGCGGCTGCGAAGGAAGCCCGTGCCGTGGCAATACCAGCAGTCCTCGGACACGTAGCGGTCCAGGTCTTCCTGCACGCGCTTGCGGGTCATTTCCACCAGCCCCAGCTCCGAGATCTTGAGAATGTTGCACCGGGCGCGGTCCTTCTTGATCTCCGCATCCAGGGCGTTGTACACCTTGTCCCGGTTGGCTTCCTTCTCCATGTCGATGAAGTCGATGACGATGATGCCGCCGATGTTCCGCAGACGAAGCTGGTAGACAATCTCCTTGACGGCTTCCAGGTTGATCTGGGTCGTGGTGTCCTCCAGGGAGGAGCTGCCCACGTACTTGCCGGAGTTGATGTCGATGGCCACCAGGGCCTCGGTCTGGTCGATGATCAGGTAGCCGCCGCTCTTGAGCCACACCTTGCGGCCCAGGGACTTGCCGATTTCGGTCTCCACGCCGTAGACATCGAAAATCGGCTCGGCGCCCTTGTACATCTGCACCCGATCCTTGTGTTCGGGCATGAAGTGGCCCATGAAGTCGAGGATGCGGCGGTGCTCTTCCTTGGAGTCCACCACCACTCGCTTGACCTCGTCCTGGACGTTGTCGCGAATGAACCGCACCACCAGGCCAAAGTCGCTGTGCAGGCAGGCCGGTGCCTTCTTGCCCTTGGCTCCTTCCTGGATCTGCTTCCACGTGGCGAGGAGGTAGTTCATGTCCTCCTGGAGGAGCTCATCGGTCTGGTGGGCACACACGGTGCGCACGATGAAGCCGGTGTTCTTGGGGCGGTTGCGCTCCACAAACTGGCGGAGGCGCCGGCGCTCCTTGTCCTTGTCGATCCGCCGGGAGATGCCCACGTTGTCCACGGTGGGCATGAAGACCAGGAAACGGCCCGGCAGGGTCACGTGCGTGGTGACCCGGGCGCCCTTGGTCCCGATGGGATCCTTGCTGACCTGCACCACGATCTGCTGGCCCTCGGTGAGGAGGTCCTGGATCGCGGGCTGGCCGGCCCGGGGCGAGGCGCGGGAACCACCGATGGCGCGGGGTGCCGAGGCGGTGTCGTCATCGACGTCGTCCCCCACATCGATCAGGTCCTTGACGATGTCCCCCACGTAGAGGAACGCTGCCCGGGTCAGGCCGATGTCCACAAAGGCGGCTTGCATACCGGGGAGGACGCGAACGACCTTGCCCAGGTAGACACTTCCGACGTAGCCGCGATCACGGCCCCGATCGATATGCAGCTCAGTGAGGTGGCCGTGCTCCAGGTGCGCGACGCGGGTTTCCCGACCCGTCGCATTGACGATAATTTCTGATGACACAAGAACTCCTGGTCCCTCCCCGTTTCATTGGAGGGGCCATGGAGACTGGCCGGCACTTTCTTGCCTGGCACATCTGTCTCGTCATTGGCTCGCCTCCTTGGGGGGGCTCGATGATGTTGGGGCGGCGACATGCCGCTGGGAGAAGAAGGGCAGGCGACGTTTTCCCGCATCCCATCAGGGTGCTTTTACCGGGTGTCGCCCACTGCGAATAGGAACCCCACATCACACGATTCGGGGAAGACGTCAATGGCAGAGGGTCCCACCCGCCTCTACGGCGGAAGAATCAGCGTCGTGGAATTCCGGCCTGCATCCTCGCGAACCTTCACGGTGCTGGAGATGGTCTTTCCGCTCGGACTGCGGATGGCAAACTCATGCTCTCCCACCGTGAGCATCAGGCGCTTGGGGGTCACTCCTGCCCGGGCGCCGTTGACATAGAGCTCTTGTCCCGGGGGCTGGGAAACAATGAACCAGGGCACCCGTGCTTCGGCGACCTTCGGTTCAGCAGGGCCGTCGGCCTCCTCTTCCAGGGGCTCCAATTCGGCGGCCACCTCTTGCATCACGGAGGGCGGAAACGCTTCCGTCTTTTCTTCTTCCGCCACTGGATCCAACGGCGTGACCCCCTGGGCGGGAAGGTTCTCAAAGACCGAGGGTGCGCTGCGGTTGTTCAACCACCACCACGTGGCACCCCCCCCGGCCAAGACCAGCAAGAGGGCCGCCAACACACCCCCACCCGCCGCCACTACCAGCGTTCCCGTCCGGTACTGACTTCCGGTGCTGTGGGCTGCGCTGGACTGGGAGGCGGCGGCCGGCGCCATGAGCAGGGTGCGGGTCGCTGCATCCAGCTCCTCTTCCTGCACGAGAGAAATGCTCCCCGTCGCGGCATCGATCTCTGGAGGCTCCACATCCGGGAGGTCCCCGGCATGGTAGCGAGCAAGACGCAAGGTGATGTCGGCCATGCGATCCGAGTCCACGGCGTGCACAAAAATCGAAAGGCGCTTCTTGGAGCACGGACCCCCGAGAGGCTCCAGGGCCTTGTCCAGATCCTCCACAAAGGCTGCGCCCGTCGCGTACCGATCGGAAGGGAGCTTCGCCAGGGAGCGCCGCCAAATGGTCTCCAACACCTCAGGCGTCTCGTAGGCTGGATCCGGACGCAGCTCACCGAACTCCCCCTTGAGCAGCTTGTGGATGACCTGCACCTCGTTCATTCCCGCAAAGGGGCTCACGCCGTTCACAAGTTCCTGCAGCACCAGCCCGGCAGCAAAGAGGTCTGTCCGGCCATCCACCTCCTTGGACTGCACCTGCTCTGGGGCCATGTAGGCAAACTTCCCCTTCAAGCCGTGGGTCCGGGTCTCGTCCAGCTTGTCGTCGGCCTTGGCGACCCCGAAGTCAATCAGCTTCACGTCCCCATGGAGGGACACCATGATGTTCCGTGGGTTCACGTCCCGGTGCACCACGTTCATGGGCCGTCCCAGGGTGTCCATGGCCCGGTGGGCATAGTCCAGGCCCAGGAGCACGCCGCGCAAGATGGTCAGTGCTTCCCGCAGGGGCAGCCGCCTCTTCCAGCGCTTGGCAAGGGTGCGCTGAATCTCCCGCAAGTCCATGCCCGGCACGTACTCCATGGCCAGGTAGAACTCCTCATCCTGCTCTCCGAAGTCATAGACCTGGGCAATGTTCTCGTGGTGGAGTTCAGCGTTGATCCGGGCCTCGTCCTGGAACATCCGCACGTGCCGGTCGTTGCCCAGGTTCTTGGCGGAGATTCGCTTGATGACCATGAAGCGGACATAGGCCCCCTTGCCCACCTCCCGACGGGCCAGGTCCACCTCGGACATGCCGCCGGTCCCCAAGTGCTCCAGGAGCAGGTATTCGCCGAAATGTCGGGGGTAGCTCATCTCAACGGGAGTCTACCGCTCCCGGGCCCTTCGCGTCAGGCGGTCTTATGTCCACGACGCAGCAGGGCGAACTTCAGGTACCTCCCCTCCGGATGTCCCATGGCCACCGGGTGGTCCAAGGGTGCAGCCGCGTGTTCCAGCCAGCTCCAGCTTCCGTGGGAAGCCAACCCGTCCGCAACGGCCATCTCCCACCGTTCCCGGGACAGGCGGGCGGTGCATGAGGCCATTGCCAGCAGTCCACCGGGACTTGCCGCACCTCCGGAGCGGCGTGCAAGGTCTCGGTACGCTCCCCGCGCACCCCGGTCCGAGGCCTTCTTTCGGGCCAGGTTCGGAGGGTCACAGATCACCAGGTCAAAGCGATCCCGGGGCTCCCAGGAGAAGACGTCTTCCTTCAGGAACACATGCCGGTCCGGGTCGAGCCCATTCAGGCGAAAGTTCTCCTTGGCATCCTCCAGGGCCGGCCCGGAGACATCGACGCTCGTGACCCGGGCTGCACCGTTCGCTGCCGCATGCACCGAAAAACCGCCGGTGTAGCAGAAGAGATTCAAGACCATGCGCCCCGGGGAGAGCGCCCCCAGACGACAACGGTTCTCCCGGTGGTCCAGAAAGAACCCGGTCTTCTGTCCCACGAAGGGGCGGACCAGGAACGTCAGACCCGCCTCCTGGAAGGTCAGGACCTCCTTCGGTGCGGGGCCATGGAGGGTCTCCCCCCCGTCTCTCCCATCCACCCGATCCACGCCGAATCGCCGAAACACGCTGCCCACCCAGGGAAGCGAGGCCAGCGCCTCCACCATGAGGGACAGGTGGGACTCCCAGGCCCGGCTGTAGATCCGCAACACCGCCAGGTCGTCGTACCGATCCACCACCACACCCGGCAGGCCATCCCCCGCTGCGTTCACCACGCGGTAGCCGGTGGTCTCGGGACCGAGGCCCCGCGTTCGGAAGGCGTCCGCTGCCCCCACGGCCCGTGCCACGTAGCCTTGCAGATCTCCCGCCTCTCCCGGACCCAGCACGCGTACCGTGATGTTTCCCTCGTCAAAGAGACCCCAGGCCACCGGGGCTTGGGTCGAATCCACCAGCTGCACCACCGATCCCACCTCGGCGCTGCCGCGAACGCCATCCCGGTACACCCACGGGTGCCCACGACGTATCGGCGCCACCGCATCCTGGGTGAGGACCAGAGACGGCACCGTCATGGCAGAGACACCGTCATGGCAGAGACACCGTCATGGCAGAGA
>CAZSZE010000001.1:72141-90113 GCA_964610645.1 uncultured Enterobacterales bacterium
CACCGTCATGGCAGAGACACCGTCATGGCAGAGACACCGTCATGGCAGAGAGGACAGGAACCCGAGGAGCAGCCCCTCGTGGGCTGGGGCCAGGGTGGGAAGGCGTGCCTGGAGCGCCGCGCGGGCCGTTGCATCCATGCGATCGACAAGCTTCTGCGCCACCCGCGGGTTCTCGAACCAGGTCTTCACTGCATCTGGGCCTGCTTCCGGATGAAACATGCACCCCACGGCCTTGTCCCCAAAGCGCGAAGCTGTGAGGTCTCCCGATGGCCCCTTTGCCAGGGCCTCGCCCCCCTGGGCAACCCCCCAGGCATGTTGAAAGAAACCGCTGGAGGGAAGGCCGCGGGAGAGCCAGACATCCTGCTTTCCGGCGGCTGTGGGCGCGATGGGCGCAATGCCGAACCTGGAGGTCGACAAGGGCTCCAGGCTGCCCCCCGTGGCCCGTACCAGCATCTGGTAGCCAAAGCAGATGGCGAGCACCGGTGTGCCCTCCTCCACTCTTGCAGCGAGCCAGTGCAGAAGCGGGGCGGCCCACGGCCCATCCTCCAGCGGCGACCCAGGGCCTCCAGAGGCCAACACCGCCTCCACGGAGTCCGGCAGCACCTCACCGCGACGGACATCGATGCGCTGCACCGTGTGCCCCAGGGAACAAGCCGCCTTTTCGAGCTCCTCCACGCCGAGGTTCTCGTGCCCCTCGTTGAAGTCGAGCAAGGTGATGCAGGCCACGAATTCCAAATAACCCAGAAGTTCCTCTGAATGAAGTGTGCGGCACCGCGTCTTGTCCACGGATTCCAAAAGGAGGAACCCATGCTGCGCATCCCGACCCTTTTCGCCTTTCTCCTCTTCACGGGCTGTGTCGTCACCGTGCACGACGACGCTCCCCACGAACCCGCACCCCTTCCCCCGGTGGAAGAAGCACCCTTCATCGAGTGGGCCGATGCCGGCTGTGAATGGTCTGCCCATTACGGTGACTTCGCCTGGTGGTTTGAGGCCGATGTCTTTGATTCCAACGGCTTCGAGGACGTGGCATCGGTCTACGCCGACGTCATGGACTGGGACGGCCACTGGGTCGACAGCTTTGAGCTCGCCCAGAGTCTGGACAATCGGCTCATGTGGGGCGCCGATTGGTTGGAACAGTCCACATGGCTGGACTGTCGCTACTCCTACTACACGGTGGAGTTTGTGGCCTACGATTGGCTCGGCGGCATCGATGTTCTTGAAGTGATTCCTCTCACCTACTGAAGCATCGCGCTATTCTCTGACGGCGTCCGGGTTGACCCGGGCGCCGTTTCTTATGCAAACCGTCACCCTCTATTCCACCGAGTACTGCGGATACTGCCGGGCTGCGAAGTCCCTGCTGTCCGATCTGGAGATCTCCTTTGACGAGGTGGACCTGAGCGCGGATCCAGACGGTCGCATGGCGCTGATTGAGCGAACCGGAGAACGCACGGTTCCCCAGATCTACGTAGGTGAGACCCACGTAGGCGGATTCACTGAGCTGCGTGCCCTTCACCTGGACGGTGGACTCTTGCCCCTTGTGAATTCCGAGGGTTGATCGGTAGACGTGACCTTTGGGACAGGGAGAATTCCATTTTGTGGGTTCCCTAAGTCTTGACAAGGCAAGGTTTTCTAGTGAGGATACATGAGGGTGCGGTCCCAGACCGTGCCTTCCCCCCCAGACGCTCCCCCCCGCGTCGACACGGCCACTCGGCCTTCTCCCCACTTCCCCAGGCCCACATCATGGCTTCCCCCCTCCCCCACGCAACCGGTGACGGTCGCCCTGTGTGTGTGCGACCGGTCGATGACATTCTCGTGCTGGAGCTGGAGCCCGAAGCAGCGTTTGAGACCCTTCGGGACAGCATCCGGGAGCTCCTGGGCGGTGAAAACGCGGCCACTCGCGGCAAGGACGCCCGCCTGGACCTGGAGAGCCGACACATCGATCTCTTCAACCTCCGGCGCCTGGTGCACCTGCTCCAGGATGAATGCGCCATCACCGTCTCCGGGATCTACTGCAGCGAGAGCGCTCTGCAGCGATACGCCGAGCGGGAGCTGAAGCTCAAGATCTACGCGAGACCCCCCCCGACAGAAACGCCCGTGGAAGCAGACGAAACGGATGCACCAGAACTTGAAACAGGGAATCTGGACGACGATCAGGACACCGAGACGGTCGAGATTGCCTTCGAGCCCCCCCCCGAGCCGGCCCCAGGAGCAGAACAGAGCCTGGACGGTCGCTCCCAACAGCTGCTCACGGTCACCCGCAGCCTGCGCTCCGGCCAGCTCGTGCGGACGGCCGGTGATGTCGCCATCTACGGCGACATCCATCCCGGCGCCGAGGTGATCGCCGGCGGCAACATCATGGTGTTCGGGTCTCTCATGGGCATGGCGCACGCGGGCTCCCGCGGCGATGAAAGCGCCATTGTCCTGGCCCTTGATTTCCGCCCCATCCAACTCCGGGTGGGCAGAAAAATCGGTGTTCCACCGGAAAATCCGATTCCCACCTCCACCCAGAAATGGTCTCCCGAGATCGCATGGGTCGAGGGGGGAGAAGTGCGAGTGGCCCCCTACAAGGGGCACTTGCCCTCGTAGCTGCAATTCCAAGGAGAAGCAGATGAGCGAATGCATTGTCGTCACCTCAGGCAAAGGCGGGGTAGGCAAGACCACCACAACGGCAAACCTGGGCGTCGCCCTGGCCCTCATGGGCAACAAGGTGGCCGTCATGGATGCCGACATCGGCCTTCGCAACCTGGACGTGATTCTCGGTCTCGAGAACCGCATCGTCTATGACCTGGTCCACGTGATCGAAGGGGAGTGCCGCTTGAAGCAGGCCCTGATCCGGGACAAGCGCTGCAAGGGGCTCTTCCTCCTGCCGGCCGCCCAGACCCGGGACAAGAACTCCGTGAACCCCGAGCAGATGCGGGAGCTGGTGGCTCAGCTCAAGGAGGAGTTCGACTACGTGCTGGTGGACTGCCCCGCCGGCATCGAACAGGGCTTCAAGAACTCCGTGGCTGGCGCCGACCGCGCGCTGGTGGTGACCACCCCTGAGGTGTCCGCCATCCGCGATGCAGACCGGATTATCGGACTCGTCGAGGCGGCCGAGCTCCCAGAACCCCGCCTGGTCATCAACCGGTTCCGCCCGAAGATGGTGGCCCGGGGCGACATGATGGACACGGACGACATCCTGGAGATCCTGGCGATTCCCCTGGTGGGCATCGTGCCGGAGCACGAGGACATCATCATCACCTCCAACCGGGGTACCCCGGCGGTCTACGACGAGGATTCCATTGTCGGCGAGTCCTACCGTCGCATCGCCCGCCGCATGGTGGGGGAAATCGACGTGCCGTACGTGGCCCTCTCCCCCACGGGCTTCTGGACCAACGTGAAGCGCTGGATGGGCATGACGCCCGCGCAGGGAGCCGTGTGATGGTGCTTGCAATCCAAAGGCTTCTGGGCCTGGAAAAGGGCTCCAAGGAAGAGGCAAAGGCCCGCCTGAAGTTCCTCCTGGTCCACGACCGGGTCGACCTGACGCCGGTGCAGCTTGAGTCCATGAAGACGGAGATCATCGAGGTGGTGTCGCGGTACGTGGAAATCGACCGCACAGCAGCGGAGTTCCGCCTGGAGAAGGACCGCGCGGGCGTGGCGCTGGTTTCGAGCATCCCGGTCTTCCGGGTTGCAACCCGCGCAGCCAGCGCTGCCTGTTGACGGACCCCCCCTCGGCGGGGTAGCAACGACCGCGTGAGCGCCACCCAAGAGCCCCGAACCGCGATCTACGCCTCCATCGTCATTCTTGGCGTGGTGGTGCTGATCCTTGCGATTGTCGCCAGGGCCCGGTTCCACGAGGACCGCACGGAAATGGACGTCATTCGGGCGGAAGCCGCCCGGTCAGTGGCCCCCATGGTGGCCGCGGCAGAGGCTTCTTTCGAACAGTCCGACTTCAATCCAGCGCTGCACGCCAACCTCCAGCAGGTGGTGCGCAGCTTTCAGGCCCCCATCGAAGGGTGTGCGAAGAAGTGGGCGGGCCATCCAAACACCGTCCTCATTCGGCTGGAGACGGATGGGGCGGGCCGCCTGGTCTCCCTTGCCGTGAAGGGAGCGCCTGAACCTGCGGAGGCCTGTTTCAAGCAGGTGCTGTCACGAGGTCAATTCGCCCGAAAGGTCGCAGGCGTGGTGCAGCTGAACCTGGACTTCAATCGATAGACCCGGCCGAGAGGCGCTCCGCCAGGAACGGCAAGGACTGGGACAACCGATCGTTCAGCTTGAAGTGTCCGCCGTCATGTTCCTGGAATTCATGGAGGATTCCAGCGCCCTCCAGTGCCTGGTGTAGAAGGCGGGCGCCCACCTGCAACCGGAACTCGTCCCGGCGGCCCACATCGAGCCACAGGCCTTCCAGGCCCAACAACGCCTCCCGGCACCGGGGCACCATGCGCACCGGATCGAACGCCAGCCACTTCTCCATCACCTCCGGCCTCAACGCGCCGGTGTCGAAATCCACGGGCAGCTCACAGGGCAGTGGCGTGGCAGCAGGATCCGGGGAGTAGGCGCAGGCCATGCCGAGCAGGTTGATCACCGCGTGGTCAGACCCGGAGAGATCCCGGCCCTGCCGAAACGCCTTCCACCACAACTCCAGGCCGCCAGCAGTGCGAATGGTCTCCAGCGCACCGGGAAAGTCCGGGGGATAGCAGTACTCAAAACCCGCATCAGGAGAGTGGGCTGCGATGGCCTTGTACGTCCCAGGCCGCATCATGGCCATGGCCAACGCGCCATAGCCCCCGGAGCTCTTTCCAACCGCGCCCCATGCACCCGTGGTCGGAAAGCGGTCCTCAATCCAGGCTGGCAGCTCCTCCGTGATCCAGGTCTGGTACCGGCCGATTCCAGTGGAATCCAGGTACTGGGAACCCCCCAGGCAGGTGATGGGATCCGGCATGACCACCAGCATGGGCGGCATGCCGTCTGCAATGAGCTGATCCATGCGCTCGGGGAGGGACAGGGCGCGCCACTTGCGGTTCAGGAAGCCAAACCCCGTGCTGGTAAACGCAGCCAGCGCCATTGTGGCCGGGAGAGGGGTGTCCTGGTCCCACCCGGGAGGGGTGTAGACATGCACATCCCGCTCAAACGGATCGCCAAGGGGATTGTGCCGCAGCGACTCGGAGACATGCCGCAAGGCATGCACCGTCCCAGTGGTCACTTTGCGTCGAGCCGCGCCTGCGCGGCTTTTACATGGGCACCCCGCTTGGGGGCCTTTTCCAGGTAGGCCTTGAAGGCCTTCTTGGCCTGCGGCTTCTTGCGGGAGGCCGTGTAGGCCTCTCCCAGCCAGAACCAGGTCTCCGCGGGGGCCTTTTTCTTCGCCTTGATCAACTTCTGGAGCGCATCGATTGCCTTCTTTGCCCGGCCGGCCAGCACATCGAGCCGCGCCGCGGACAAGGCCCCCGCGGGGGTGTCAGGCAGCAGGAACAACAAGGGCGCTGCGAGTCTTGTCCGAATCTCCTTGGGCTGTCCCTTCCCTCCGGTCACCGCTGCGGACACAAATTCAGGCAGGTCCTCGTCCGTGGCCTTGAACCACGTGCGATCCCCAAGCTGCAGCGCCTGCCCCGCGTTGCCCGTGTCCGGTCGAAGAAGCCAGAACCGACGGTAGGACACTCGCTGCCAGCGCCCGCCCTTTTTCAATGAAAGGCTCCCCGGTTCCGGCGCCTTCCACTCCATGGGCTTCAACGCCTCGCCCTCCAAGCCCGTAAAGCCCCCCTTGGCCGTCAGCACGAGCCACCCGCGAGCGGCGGGGCTTGCATTGACCTCCCCGGCATCCAGTCCCAGGGAGATCCACCCTCCCTCAAGCCCCTCGGGATCCTGCAACCTGTCCAGGCGGGAGATGGCATCGTCCACAGCGCCCCCAAGGGTGCCGTCGGAGCCCTGCCAACGAAGGATTCCCTCCCGTGCATCCTCCCAACCCGCTTCTGCACAGATTCCAATGACTCCTTCCAGGGCATCCGGCTGCAGTCGGCCCTCCGGCTGCAGCAACCCCAGGACCCGCCCCCGGAGGATCTTGTTGTCCGAAACCGATGCCGACGTGCAGTAGCGTCGGAGTCCCACCACCGCGCCCTGGCGCACATCCCAGCGGGGATCCCGGAGACCGACCCGGATCCGTTCCAGGCAGCGCGGAAGGTCAAGGCAGGAGAGCACCAGGAACAGGCCCGGGTTCACCTTTGGATCCAGGGCCCGAAATGTATTCAACAGCTCCACGCGCCGCGCGTCGGTCAGGTCCTTTCGCGCCGCGCCCACCCGGTAGCGAGAAAGAATGTCCGCCGCAGCGGCAGCCGCCCCCAGGCGCACCGCAGCGCTGGCATCCGTCTGGGCGATAAGCATCAGCCGTTCCACGAGGTCGTGGCTGCCGCGCAGCGCGATCTCCCGAAGAGCCTCCGAGCGATCATGGATGCTGGTGGAGTCCAGAGCCTCCAGGGGGAGTTCCGACACAGGTGCCTCCAAAGATGGCATAGGGTAGCGGGTGAGACCCCCAAAACACCAGCCCCCAAGAACGGACACCTTGAACCACTTGATGCGAGTTTGTCTTCCCGTCTTGGTCTGCCTCCTTTCCTGCGGCCCATCTGTCACCGGTCTGTACGACCGAACAAAGGTCGACGCCCTGGCCAATGCCGCCCCCCTGGCGGACGACTGGGCCCCGGAAGCCGTGGTGCACATTCAGGGAGGCCTCGTGAAATCCCTCGTGCAAAACCTCCTGGAGGAGGCGCTTGCCGAGGACAAGGTCGGCTACAAAACCAAGCTGCCTATGGGAATGACCGCGGACCTCACGCCCCGCTTTCGGGTCCAGCAGCTGGTTCTGGCCCCGTCTCCCCGGTGCCGCACCTGTTTCGCCGCCACCTCCAAGCTCCAGGGCACCGTCCATTGGTCTGTGGGCCCCATCGGCGGGAACATCCCGGCCACGGTGAAGGTGGAGGGGGATTTCTGGATTAAAACCAAAGGCAGTGATGCCCAGGGCAGTGATGCTCAGGGCAGTGATGCTCAGGGCAGTGATGAGGGCTTTGCACTCAGCCTTGTGATGGCGGAGCTGAGCCACCTGGAAACAAAGGTCGGGCAATTCCGGGGCATCACCCCCTCAGCGGAGACCGTGGCCTGGGCCAAGCGGCGCCTGTTGGACGCCAGCAAGCCGATTTCAATGGGAGAAATCGGTGGTTCCCAGCTTCCAATTGCGGACTTGCGCGTGCTCCCCAGCCAAAGAGGCGGAGTACGCATCGAGCTGGCGACCACCGCGCACGGGCGGACACCCATCACCAGTGACTCCCCTGCCCTGGCCGGCGACTGGGTTGCCGGCATTTCCACCGGGACCCTGCTCTCCCTGGTGCGCCGGGCTGCTTTTGAGAGAGGCGAGATCCAGATGGGGATCTACGTCGATCCCCGGGAGCTGACCGTCGATGGGGAGAATTTCACCCTTCTTCTTCGTCTCTGGCGGGTCGGGCGCCGGGCCTGGTGGAGGGACTACCGGGTGGAGGGCACCCTCGCGGCATCGCCCCACCGCATCCGATTTCTGCCCGAGCACGTGGAGGAGCTGGGGCACTCACGGCGCGCAAAGGTGGTGGACCCCCTGGCGATGTTGGCGGAGGGGCTCCTTCTGGAGGCGGTGGCCCAGGGCACGATGCAGGCGCTCCCGACCCCGAGGAAGACCCAGGTTGGCGAGCAGATGGTGCAGTTGGACATCACCACCGTGCTGGGGGCGGAGGGTGTGTTGTGGTTGGCGGGAAAGGCGACAGCGAAACGTCAGAAGGAGGCCGCGCAGGAGGCGCCCGCGAAAGCCACGGTAGGAGCGCCGCCGCAATAGGGCCACAGGAAGGGGCGGTAGAACAAGGTAGACTGACCTTCATGAGCCCCAGAAAGGCACCCGAATGGACCACGCCGGAGTTGGCTGCCCTCGACGAGGGCCGCTACTGGAAGGGCCAACCCATTGCCGCCCGCCTGGCCGCCGTGGAGGCGCTGAGACGCCGGGTTTACGAGGACTATGCTGACACTCCCCCCCGAATGGAAAGAGTTTTTCGGCTTGTTGAGATCAAACGGCGTTGAGTTCATCGTGGTCGGGGCCTATGCCCTTGCTGCCCACGGCCGTCCCCGCGCGACCCAGGACATCGACATCTTCGTGCGTCCTTCCCGAGAGAACGCACAGCGCCTCGCCAAAGCCCTCGCAGAATTTGGCTACACGGCGCTCGCTGCCGAGGCCCCCGAGGCATTTGCTACGCCTTCCCGCATGGCCTCCCTCGGCGTTCCCCCCATGCAAATCGACCTGCTCAACGCCATCGACGGCGTGAGCTTTGACGAAGCCCTCGCTGGGAGCCTTGGCGAAGACACCGGCGGCGGGGAGCTGCGCTTCCTGGGGCTCACGCAGTTGGTGGCCAACAAGCAGGCCTCGGGTCGAACCAAGGATCTCCTGGACATCGAGTTGCTGCGAGAGGCTGGGCTGCTTGAAGACAAATGAACCTTCTCACTTGTTGACCCGGGCTCTCCTGGTCGCCGGGCTGTCTCTCACTGGCATGGAGTTCCTGGTGCGCGGGACGCTGGAGGAGACCCTGCTGCTTGCTGAGTCACCGCCCCCACCAGCCTCCGATTGGGGGGCCACGTTGAAGGGCAATCCGTACTTGTTGTGGGAGTACGCCCCGGGGCTGCGGGAGGAAGGGGGGCACAGCGTGGCCATCAACTCCCTGGGGATGCGGGGTGGCGAGTGGGTGGTGCCCAAACCCCCGGGCATCCGGCGGCTGCTCTCGACCGGGGACTCCAGTGTGTACGGGTTTGGGGTGGCGGACAGGGCGGTGTTCCTGGAGGTGGCTGCCAACTTGCTTCAGGAAGGCGGCAGCCCGGTGGAAGCCGTGAACGCTGCGATCCCCGGGTACTCCACCTACCAGTCCCGGAATCTGCTGGAAATGCGGGGACTGGCCCTGGAGCCGGACGTGGTGGTGTTGGGAAACCAGTGGAGTGACAACAACTTCGATACCTTCGTTGACCGGGATCTGTTGGATGCCTACAGCCGGTTTGAGGCCGGCTGGGCGGGCCGGATCCATCGCTTGCTCTCCCCTCTCGCGACATATCGGATCCTGGATTTCTCCCTTCGCGTTCGGCGAGGTCCCCATGCGGAGGCGCGAAAGGTGGGCTGGACCGTGGGCAATGAGGGCGGCCCAGGGGGAACCCGCCGGGTGGAGATCAATGACTTTGCCGCGAACCTGGAGGCGATGGTTGATCTCGGCCACTCGGTGGGGGCGGAGGTGGTTGTCATGGTGTTGGCGCATCCCTCGGACCTGGCGCCGGAGGAAGGAGCCATTCCGGCCTGGGATGTCTACCGGCAAGCTTTGAGAGACACAGCCGCTCGCCACGGGCTGCCGGTGCTGGACGGGCCCGCGTTGTTTGTGGAGAGTGGGCAGCCGGTGGAGGCGCTCTTTTCCGATGCCCTGCACCCAAGCGCCCTGGGCCACCGACTTCTTGGAGAGGCCCTCGCCCAGCTGCTTGGGGGTTGGAAGGCGGGCCAGTCCCTGGAGACAGGCGGCACCGGGGAGGCTCAACCGGCCTACGTGGACCCGTTCGCGTCAAACCCTGGCTGATGCAACCAGCCGCGCTCAGCGGCGAGTTCGGTCATTTCCTCGCTGCGGTGTCCCACGAGCAGTGACCCCGTGGAGGCCAACAGCATCTCGCGATCCGTCAGGGCATCTCCCGCCGCGAAATCGGGCAGGCGACCCAGGATCCGCCGAATGGCCTGGACCTTTCCGGTACCGTAGAGCACCTCCCCTTCGATCTCCGCAAGAAGGCGGCCGTCTTCCTCGCGGCAGGCCATGGCGATCACGTGGTCTTCCGGTACGCCGTGGGCCCGCGCCACGATACGCACCGCCTGCACCGGTGAGGCGCTGACCACAAAGACCTCCCAGCCCTGGGCCCGCATGGCCTCCATCAAGGCACCGATCTCCAGGGTGGGGACGTGGGCACCGGAAGCCCGTGAGCTTGCCACCACCTGCTCGCAGAGGGCCTCGACTTCCGTCACGGACCGGCCTCCCAGGATTCGGGTTCCATCGGCATAGGCCTCGGCGACATCGCCGGCGGCGATCTTGGCCTCGTAGGCCGCCAACCGGGACCCCTCGGCATCGTCGATGTGGAGCAGCAGCTCCTCGCCGATGTCTCCGGTGGCGCAGGTGTTGTCCCAGTCGAAACAAGCGAGGCCGGGCGGTCCCTGGAGGAGGTGCTCCAGCCTTGTCCGCACGATCTCGTCCCAGCGACCGGGCTCCAGGGACACGCGGGAGGGAGCACCGCGAAAGTGCCACGCCAGTCCCGCAAACAAGATCGGGCCAACTACAACGACCCAGGTGGGCGCCGCTCCATCCGGAATCCAGCCCTGGGCCCCAGCGACGGCCAGGAGGTTGTTGGCCATGTGCCCGACCACACAGGGCCACACCGAACCCGTGGTCCACCGCACCCATCCGAGGGCCAGGCCCAGAGGCAGCGTGGCCAGGATGTGCATGGGATCCACGTGGAAGAGACAGAAGAGCACCGTGGTGACGGCGATAGCCCAAACCGATCCAACGGAGCGTTGAAATCCGCTGAAGAGCCAGCCTCGGAAGACCCACTCCTCCACAAGGGGAACCAGGAGCACCACGTTGATCGCCACCCACAGGCCAAGGAGACCCTCCTGGCGCATCAACTCCTGCAGCTCCTCCAACATGCCGGTGTCCAGTTCGGGCAGGTGCGCCTGCACCCACGCGTAGATGTGACCAGACAAAGGGCCCATGGCGGGCACAAGCAGGAAAAGCCATGGCCACCGAGGGCGGCGAAGGCCCAGAAGAAAGCCAGCCCCCCCCAGGGTCCTCCGGGTCCACCAGAGGGTGAGCCCCGCCATGACCAGAAAGGAAGCCGACGTGGCTGCCACTTCAAGGCCCAAGGACACATCGTCCAGGTCGCCCCCGTTGCGAGCCAACTCCGGGGGGACCACGAGCACGTAGACCGGGAGCGCTCCCAACCAGATCCACAACAGCCCCTTGAGGGCATTCCAGGGACCCTGGGTGACACCGATTGTCCGGGGGACAGGCACCCCCCCAGGATATACCGCCGGGGGAGCCTTCACGGTCCCAGGGGGTTCCGCCGCCGTGCCGAAGCTGACGACACGAGAGCTGCTGAAACTGGCCTTGCCCAGCATGGCGTTTGCGCTCTTGACCAACGCGTACCGCAGCGTCGACCAGTTCTGGATCCAGTGGGTCTCCACCCCGGCCCAGGCCGCCATCGGCAGCTCCACCTTTGTGCTGATCACGTTTTACGCCTGCTTCCACCTGGTGGCGGGGGGCGCGGGGCCTCTCGTGTCGCGCACGACGGGCGCTGGGGACTTGGACGCACGCCGGGAGGTGATCGGGAACGGGCTCGTGGGGGCGCTCTTCATCGCCTTGGTCGTGGGCACTCTGGGCACCCTCTGTGCCGACCCCATCGCCGGCGCCCTGGGCCTGTCGGGCGACACCCGCAGCGAATGCGCCATCTACCTGCGCACCCTCTCCCTGACGCTGCTGCCACTGGTGCTCACGCCGCTTGTGGACCAGTCGTTCATCCACATGGGCAACGCAAAGGTGCCCATGGTGCTCCACGCCATCTCACTGGGCATCAACATCGTGCTGACCCCCTTGCTGATCTTCCGGGCCGACCTGGGGATTGCTGGCGCAGCGCTCGCGTCCAATGGCTCACGCCTGGTCACCACCGGCATTGGATTTTGGCTGTTGTGGCGGGAAGCGGGCCTGCGAGTGTCCGACCTCCGCGCCGGCCCCATGTTGCGCCGCATCCTCTCCATTGGCCTGCCTGTTTCCCTGGGAATCGGCACGTACAGCTTGGTCTACTGGGGACTGCTCGTCACTTCCGTTTCTCCCCTCGGCCCCCATGTCAACGCGGCCCTGGGCATTGGTTTTTCCGCGCTGGAGGGTTTTACCTGGCCCATGTTCCACGGGGTTTCCCTGGCGGTGTCCTCGTTCGTTGGGCGGTACCTGGGGGCTGGCCAGCCCCAGATGGCAAGGAAGGCCGTGCGCATGGCCTTTCCCCTGATCACGGTGCTGGGGGTGCTCTCCACCTGCGCGTTCTTCTTTGGAGGGGCCTTTCTCACGTCGCTGTTCACAGACGATCCCAAGGTTCACATGGCGGCCACCGAGTACGCTGTGCTGCTGTCAGCCTCCCAGCTTTTCGTGGCTTGGGAGACGCTGTTCCAGGGGGCCCTGGTGGGGGCCGGCGCCACGCGGTTGGTGTTCTGGCTGTCGGCTCCCCTGAACATCACGCGCATTCCCCTGGCCTGGGTGTTGGCCTTTCCCCTGGGGTGGAAGGCTGCTGGAATCTGGTGGGCGATCAACGCCACCACCATCGCCAAGGCCACCCTCAAGGGCTGGGTGGTGCAGCGCGGGCGCTGGGTGGAAACCAAGGTCTGAAGCGCGCCGGAAGGGATAAACCCCCGGTATGGACGTGATCGCCATTCGCGGGGCCCGGGAGAACAACCTCCAGGGCCTGGACCTCGACCTGCCCAAGGGCAAGGTGATCCTGCTCACGGGGCCCAGTGGCTCGGGAAAGTCGAGCCTCGCGTTTCACACGCTCCACGCGGAGGGGCAGCGGCGGTACCAGGAGGCGATCTCCCCGCAGCTGCGCACCGCGCTCTCCCAGCGGCCCCGGGTGGCGGTGGACTCGCTCACGGGACTGCCCCCCACCCTGGCTGTGGCGCAGCAGGCCAGCGGATCCCCGCATCCCAAGGCCACCCTGGGCACCCTGACCGACATGGGTGATCTGCTCTGCGTTCTCTTTGCCCGGTGCGGGACCCAGCACTGTCCAGACTGCGATGCGCCCCTCTCCCACCGGGCGGAGGGGGAGATCGTGGCGGAGTTGAATGCCATTGCACCGGATACGCGGCTGCTGATTCTCGCGCCGGTCTTGGACCAGGGGGATGCGCGAGGGCTGGTGGCTGATTTGCAGGGCTCGGGCTTTGTGCGGGCGCGGATCGATGGGGAGATCGTGCGGCTGGAGGAGGTCACGGGGCTGGATGCCACGCCGCGGGATGTGGAGGTGGTGATCGACCGCATACGCACCGGGCCTGACAAGGCGGAGCGCATCGCGGATGCTGCGCGCTTGGCGCTGCGGGCGGGGCGGGGGCGGCTCCTGGCTGTGGTGGGAGACCAGGAGCAGGCCCTTTCGGAGATCGGGTGGTGTGCGGACTGCCGCTTGTCCGTGCCGCCTCCGACGCCGTCCCGCCTGTCGCACCTGTCTCATGGGGGGGCCTGTCCGGATTGCCAGGGGTTGGGGCGTGTCGATTTGGGGGAGTTCGAGGAGAGGTGTGGGATCTGTGAGGGATCGCGCTTGGGTCCTGCGGCGCGGGCGGTGCGCTTGGCCAGGGTGCCGCTGCCCGAGGTGAACGGGCGCTCGGTGCAAGAGGTTGCAGCCTTTCTGAAGACTGTGCCTGGGGGTCCCGTGGCGGACTTGTTGGTGGAGTCCCTGGAGCAACGATTGGATCTGCTCGCGGAGCTGGGGCTGGGGTACCTCGCACTGGATCGGGCAGCGAAGAGCCTCTCCACCGGGGAGCTGCAGCGGGCGCGGATCGCTGCGGTGGGCGGGGCCCGGCTGTCGGGGGTGCTCTACGTCCTGGACGAGCCGAGCGCGGGGCTGCATCCGAACGACCTGCCGCGTCTGGCAGCGGTGCTGCAGCGGCTCCGGGAGGAAGGCAACACGGTGGTGGTGGTGGACCATGACTCCCAGCTCCTGGCGGGGGTGGATCTGTGCCTGGATTTTGGTCCCGGCGCCGGGGCTGAGGGCGGACAGTTGGTCTACTCCGGGAGCCCAGCGGGCTTGACCGAGGCCCCGACGTTGACGGGACGATGGCTGTCCGGGAAGGAGACACTGCCCCCCCACTCTCCTCGGCGGATCCACCGAAGCCTCAAACTTGAAGACGCCACCGGGCACAACCTGCAGGGGGTCACGCTCAAGGTGCCCCTGGGGGCCCTGACGGTGGTGACCGGGCCCAGCGGTTCAGGGAAGTCCAGCCTGGTCTTCGACACGCTGTTGCCCGCCCTCCAGGAGGCACCTGGCCTGCCCCACGGCGGTCTGACGGGTACCGACCCGATCACCCGCATCGCAGCCGTGGATGCCCGCCCCATCGGCAGCTCTCCCCGCTCCACGCCCGCGACCTACACCCAGCTGTGGGGCCGCTTCCGGACGCTCTTTTCCGCGACAAAGGAGGCCAGAATCCGGGGCTTTGATGCCTCCCATTTCGCCCTGGGCAACAAGGGGGGGCGGTGCGAGGCGTGTCGAGGGCTGGGGGTGCAGAGAATTCAGTTGGAGTGGCTGCCCGAGGTGCACCTGGCCTGCGAGGTCTGCGACGGCCGGCGCTTTGATGCTGCGACCCTTTCGGTTCGCTTTCGGGATCGGGACCTCGCCGATGTGCTTGCCATGACCGTGTCTGAAGCGCGGCACCACTTTGCGGGCATTGCCCCGCTGGAGCCGGCCCTGACAGCCCTGGAGGAGATCGGCCTGGGCTACCTGCCCCTTGGGCGACCGACCCCAAGCCTGTCCGGGGGGGAGGCGCAGCGCCTCAAGCTGGCGCGGGCTTTGGGGCGGGGAACGCTGGAGGGGGCCTTGTTCTTGTTGGACGAGCCTTGTGTGGGGCTGCATCCGGCAGATGTGGCGCGGCTCTGCCGTGTGCTCCACGGATTGGTGGAAAAGGGGGCCACGGTGCTGGTGATCGAGCACGACCCGATGCTGGTGGGACAGGCGGATCGGGTGGTGGAAATGGGGCCGGGGGCGGGTCCGGAGGGAGGCCGGATTCTATAGGAGACCGTTGCGCATTGCGGACCGCGCCGGAGCAAAGCGGAGGCCGGCGAGAATCCCGGCGGCGTTGGCGGAAAACCCGCACTGGGGGGACGCGGGCGTGCCCTTCATGAAGAGCACCACCGGGTGCTCCTGAACCAGCGCCTCGATGTACTCCCGGGGGGCGGTGTCCCCTCATTGGCTCTCGGGTTCGGGTGGGGGCGGTGGCCGGTGGGCGGGCGGCGCGGTGGTCCCGCCGGTGGAGACGCTGGGAGATTCTGTCGGTGTGGGCGCCGGCCCAAGGGCCAACTCCTTCACCTTGTTCTTGAGACTCTTCAAGACACCCATGATCGCCTCCGATTGAAGGAGTGGAGGCTAGCGGGACACCCGGAACCCGGCAAGCCTGGCTGCGCCATGAGACTCTGGTTCCAGGAGCCTATGTGGTCACTGCCCTGTCCCTGTTTTCCGGCCTGGCGGCCTATCTGCCCATCCTGGGTATTGTCTGGGTGGTGCGGTGGCTGGATCGCTATGACCGAGAGCCGTGGTCCCTGATCTTCCTTTGTTGCTTGTGGGGTTCCATGGGGGCCACCACCATCGCGGGCACGCTGAACTACCTGGCCCACGTGGCGCTTCCCGGTGGATTCGAGGGATTCGTGGTGCCGGTCCTTGTCGCCCCCCTCACCGAGGAACCCGCCAAGGCAGCGATTCTCCTCTTGTTGTGCCGGCTGCGTCCCTTTGACAACGTGACCGACGGTTTTGTCTACGGCGCGGTGACAGGGCTGGGCTTTGCAGCAGGGGAAAACGCCGGGTATTTCGGCGCCGCGGCGCAGATGGGAGATGCCTCCCAGTGGGGGAGCCTGGTCTTCGTACGCACGTTTTGGACTGCGAGCCTGCATGCCTGCGCCACCTCCATCGTGGGTGCTGCACTGGGATCTCTGCGGTACAACCCGAAAATTTCGACTCTGCGGGCCTGGCGTGCGCTCCTGTTGGCCATGTGTCTGCACGGCGCATGGAACCTCCAGGCCGTCACGAGTTCTCCCCTCTTGCAGGCCATGGGCTTTTTCGGCATTCCCCTCTTGCTTACGGTGCTGTTTGTCATCCTCCAGGTCTGCCTCTGGCGGGAACACAAGCAAATCCGGGCGCAACTTCAAGCCGAGGCCCAAAAGGGCACCCTCCCCAAGGAGCACGTGCCCTGGCTTGCCTCCTGGATTCGCCGGGACTGGGGCAAATGGGTGCCGGAAGGCGTGGACCGAAAAGAGTACATCCACCTCGCCACCCGCCTGGCCTTCCGACGGCAGCAACTGACGACTGATCCAAAGAGCGACTTCCTGAAGCGGGAGGTCAAGCGATTGCGCGTGGATTTGCGTGTCCTGCTCGGGAAGTAGCGGGCAGACTGACCAAAACCAGGAGGGATACCGTATCCCTCGCCAATTCGGTCACTCCCAGGCAGAAATAGTGACCGGAACGGGGGGGGGATGGCCTATCCCTCGCCAATTTGGTCACTCCCAGGCGGAAATAGTGACCGGAACGGGGGGGGGATGGCCTATCCCTCGGCGGTTTGGTCACTCCCAGGCGGAAATAGTGACCGGAACGGGGGGGGGATGGCCTATCCCTCGGCGGTTTGGTCACTCAGGAGCAGGTCTGGGTGTAGAGGGACTGCCAGTGAGGCTGGAGGTGGGTGGGGTTGTAGTGGTGGCGCACGTGTTCCCAGCCGGCGTGGCCCAGGGTGGCTGCCTGGGTTGGATTGGACCAGAGGGTTCGAAGGGCCTGGGCCATGCCGTCGATGTCGCCGCGCTCTACGAGAACAGTGCCGGCAGAAGCCCACTCCTCCACGCCCCCGGTGTCCATGGCGATGACCGGCGTGCCCTGGGCGAGGGCCTCCACAGCCAACATGCCAAAGGGCTCCTGCCAGCGAGCGGGAAAGAGGAGCACCCGGGCCCGACGAAGCTCGGCTCGCAGCGCTTCTTGGGAGAGCCAACCCAGCCATTCCACCCCGGGGCTGCCCGCCAGGGGACCGTCTCCACCCACCCGCAGCGATGACGAAATCCCGCTTCTCCGCCAGGCCTCCACTCCCTGGTCCGGGGCCTTGTGCTGCACCAGGCGGCCCCCAAGAAAGACCGAGTCTCCCGGCTCGGAGGGGCAGTCCGCAGCGGCGATCCAGGGAGGAAGGACCCGGGCACCGGGATGGCCGACATCCGCCAGCTCCTTTTCCATGTACCGGGAGAGCACATGCAGCGCGGCCCCGTGCAACGCATGGCACCGGGCCTCCGTCAATCCGTAGACCCCCGTTCCATACGCGCTGTCCTTGAAACATCCCCGGCAGAGGGACACCCCCATGGCCTCTCGGCACACCTCCCCCTGCAAGGTCTCCTTTCCCGCCCCCGGACAGAAAAACCTGTGATCCTGCACGGACACCACGGCCTTCCCGGTGGCAGCTGCCCGCGCCAGCACCAGGGGATTCATGATGTTGTGGACATGCACAACATCCGCTTGCCCCAACAGGCCCTCCAGCGTCTCCAATCCCCGGCCTGACCCCACCGCGCTCCCCAGCGCCCGCACCCGCTCCACCCGAACCCCCGGCGGAAGAGAGACCCCCTCTTCCACCGAACCACACACCACCGAGGACTCCCCGGAGAAGGCCTCGATCAAGTCCAACGCCATGCGCGGCGCCCCTCCCCGGGTGCCAAGGCGATCCACGAGGTGGAGAATCTGCAGTCCGACCTCCTACTTTCGCCGCCGGGAAGGAGGCATCTGCGGAGGCACCACCAGCTCCACCACGTCGCTTCCAGGGGTCACCACGAAAGAAGCCTCGTTCAACTGGTAGCTTCCACCGGGCAACATGCCCGCAAAGGAACCGCTCTCTTCCACCTGGGCCGCCGCCACAGCAATGGCCTGGCGCTTGTCCGGCACCACCGGCATGGGACTCGCCTGCAATTCGGCGCCCCCGAAGGGCTCCACCTTGAGGGCCACCCGGCCATATTCCGTCTCAATCACCCACAGCCACTCGATGACCTCTCGATCCGTCCGCAGGGGCGCCGCCTCTTTCAACAAGCGCCAGGTCTCCCCCACATCCCCCCGAGACCGGGCCAGGTGCGCACCAATGACCAGGTCCTCAAACTCCATGGGCAGCCCCAATGCCACCAGCTCCCCCCAAGCCTGCTCTGCCCCCACCCAGATCTGCCGTTCCGCAA
>CAZSZE010000001.1:90213-124836 GCA_964610645.1 uncultured Enterobacterales bacterium
GCCACCAGCTCCCCCCAAGCCTGCTCTGCCCCCACCCAGATCTGCCGTTCCGCAAGGCTCCGCAGCTTGTCAGATGCCTGGTGGAACTCCGCCACCAGTCGGGGATCCACCACCGGGACGGCCTCCGTCGACTCGTCTGTCTCCAATGAGCCGGCTGCAATCTCCCCCGCCTCCCCCACCCCGGCCTGCGCCAGGAAGACACCAATAAAAAGGCCTGGGACGAGCAGCATGATGCCACTCTATCCCAGGCCCGGGAGGCAAGCCTCCCCGAGGTCAAGGCTGCCCGTTGCCCGACCCCTCCACCGTTGCGATCGCAAGTTCCGTTTCCGGCGCGGCTTCCGCATCGGTGACAGTCACCATGTTGCCCACGACCGGCATGTAGATCTCGTCGCCAATCCTCAAGCGATCCAAGTCCCGGCCCCGGTTGAAGGCCTGCACCACCCACAAGGGCAGGCCGCCGCTGTCTCGGGCCAGGGCCCACACCGTGTCCCGGGTTCCCAGGGCCACAGGAGAGACCGCCAACAGGCCGCCGTGACGTGCAAGCCAACGATCCAGGTGCCCGTCTTCGTACAGGTTGCGGGTGCGTTCCAGCTCCTGCGCCTTCTCTTCCGAGATGGGCAGCCACAACTCCTGGCCAGCATAGATCGTGCCCTGCACCTGCAGGCCCGAGTTTGAAGCAATCTCCTCGGCCGGCACACCGGTCCACTCGGCCAGCTGAATCAGCGTCTCCCCATGGCGCACCTCGATGGCCACCAGCTCACAACCGTGGTCCATCTCGCCGTGGTCGTCGGCGACCGCCTCGGCGTTGCTCACGGCAACGGTCTCTGTCCCCGGGGGAGCAGCCGACGGTTTCACCGAAAAGTCCATTTCCTCCAGAGTGGGCCCATGGGGCGCTCCAGCGGTGAACACGGCCGCCACCTCGGTGGCCTCCGGTTCGGGTTGGCCGCATCCAGCAGCAAGAAAACATCCAAGAACAAGGGACTGGCGCATGATTGACTCCAAATCTCCGCTTCATTGCGGTGACCGGATTCATCGCAACCCGCGTGCCAATCCAAGCAACCCAGTGTTTTCAGGTGTTTAGCTACCAAACGCTCGACGACCCCTCTGCGATTCTCTCAGAATCACAGAAGGGCCGTCATGGATTCAAGCGTTCGGGCTTCCCGCAACAGGGAACTACCAGTAGTAGTACCCACCGTCTGGACAGGGATCGATGCCGGTGAAGGGCACCGACGCCACCACGTTGCGCGGGTTTTCCAGTTCAGCCACCGTGATGCCCGCGTTGGACTGGGCGTACACGAAATAGGGCACGTCGTTCTCGGGGTCACCCATGATGACCGACCGGGCGAACTCGGTGCAGTACTCGTAGCTCCAGTCCTCCTCGCCCGGCTCCTCCAGGACCTCATCCTGGGAGATCGCACCCACCTCGGACAGGGCATCCTCGGGGTTCACGTGAATGACATGCATTCGGCTCTGTCCCCAACTGGCCGCGTAGGCCGGCACCACCAGGGCCTGTGCAGCGCCAAAGTAGTTGAAGGCATGGTGCTCGTTCTGGGCCGAGGACCAGGTGGTGTCGTCCAGGGTCAGCTGGTGCTCCTGCGCCCGCTTGGGGTCGTCCAGGTCCGAGATGTCAAACAGGGAGATCTGCACGCCGAAAGACTCCCAGCCGTTCTCGTCCATGTCCTGGCCAATGCCCAGCACGTGGTCGGCATCCACCATGTGCAGGTAGTTGGAGAATCCGGGGATCTTCAACTCGCCGCGCATCACCGGGTTCACCGGGTCTGAGAGATCGATGGTGTAGAGGGGATCCACCTGGAGGTAGGTCACCACGAAAGCTGCATCGTCCACAAAGCGCACGGCAAAGATCGTTTCTCCCGTGCCCAGGCCCGTCACCTCGCCCACGATTTCCAGCTCGCCGCCGGTATTCTCCAGGACGTAGACCCCAGATTCACTGCCGTTCCAATCGGACCCCTGGCTGGTGGTGGCCACCCTCAGCCGATCGTCGGACTCGTCCAGGGCAAACTGGTTCAACACCCAACCGGGCACCTTGCCGGAAGCCTCGTAGGCGGGGTTGGCAGGTCCCTCGGTGATATCGAAGGCGTGGATGTAGGTGTCCAGAGTGCTATCAAAGGACTGCCAGGGACTGTCGGTGTCCGTGGATTCCGAGCTGGCTACATACAGCGTGTCCGCCGACGCGTAGACCGTGTCCACAGAAGTCAGCACCGAGCTCCCCTGGAAGGCCGACGAGAGGTCGCTGGTGTCCAGGGTCTGGACGCTGACCAGCCAATCCCCGGATTCCCGTTCGGAACCAAGCACGCTCGTACAGTCGCACACCGGCTCCTGGATCTGGCTCCAGTCGGCGCTGGCCCGATCAGCCCGCTGGTGATCAAACCGCTTGGGCAGCCACTGGCCCAGCTTGCTGGCCTTGACCAGTTGAATGGACTCGTTCTTGTCCTCGGCGCTCTCCAGATCGGCAATCCCGAGGGGGGTGTAGGTCACGGAGTACAAACGGCCCGAGACCATGCGAGACGTAAAGAGGCGACCCGGCGTGTAGGTCTCCCGCATCACCACCGGGGCTTCCACATCGGAGGCATCGATCATTGTGACCTTCACCAGGCCACGGGAACTCCACTGGTACTGGGTGTTTTCCACCACATCGCCAGCAAGGGGCTCTCCGTCTTCCCAGCCCAGCTGGGACAAGACAATCAACGTGCCGTCGTCCAGCAGGTACAGACCATCGACTGTGCCTTCCAGGGAAACACGGGACTTCTCTTCCACGCTCTCCCAGTCCAACTCGTCCTCCACCGTGTCCGGCCAGGCCTGGGTGATGACCAGGGTGTTCCCGGCCACGCTGAAGAGGTGCGTGCCGTCGGTCTTCACGAGGTCCGCCTCGTCCACATCGCTTTCCTGGAGGTTGGTCTCCGAGTAGGAGCCAGCACCGTCGTTGGAGGCCCGCGGTGCCACGCTGCCATTGGCGGAATCTTCTGACATCGCTATCTCGTTTGAGAATCCACCCCAGCCCGAGCCGCCCCATCCGGAACCGCCCCAGGAGTAGCGCCAGCGGATTTCGGTGATCGCCTGGTCCTTGATCGAGGCCTCCAGGGCATCGCAGGATGCAAAGGGCGTCAGGGCAAAGTCAGGATCCTTGCCGCGACAACCAGTGCCGAGCGCCAGGATGGAGAGAGCGAGAACAGTCGAACGAACAAACATTGGGACCTCTGGGTTGGAAACGCCAGCAGATAGAGCAAGCGCCGTGCCAGCGAAAAAACTCCTTTTCCCGCAAGCTGCGGGGGGTGCCTCACAACACCGCACGACATCCATGTCACGGTAGCGCGGTGTTGAGTTCCGCGCTCCTTTGGTTGAAGATCCCACGATGAGAGTGACCGGCGAGGAAATCCAGGGCCACGGCCAGACCTATCGCCTGCTGCGCCGCATCGGCCAGGGAGGCTTCGGAGACGTCTACCTCGCCCGGGCCACGACCCAGGGCGGCCTGACCCGCACGGTGGCCATCAAGCTCCTGAAAGACAAGGCGGGACCGGAGGGCGACGTCAAGGTGCTGGACTTCGGAATCTCCAAGCCAGGAGGCATGGAACGGGAGGCCCTCACCCGCCGGGGACCCCCCGGATCCCGGTATTACGCACCGCCAGAGATGTTCATGGGCCTGCCCCAGGGCCCCACAGTAGACGTTTATGCCCTGGGCGCCCTGTCACAAGACCCGCTGGGCTTTTCACAGTCCAAGTGGTTCCATTCGTTGAGTTCCCCTCCGGGAGTGGCGACGTGACCGCGTATCCGCCTGGGAACTCGTTCCTCACCAAGCCCGGATAGACTGCGCCCATGTCGAGCCACCGGCCCTTCTCCCGCGCCTACGGCCTGGCGCTGCCCCACGGAATCCTGCAGGCAATCCATCTGCCCAGCGATGGGGAGCCGGTGCCAGAGGACGTGCTGAAGCGCCTTCACCGGGACGAGGCCACCCATGCCCGCACCCTCCAGGGACACCGGCAGGTCTCCTGGGTGGGGGGGCGCCTCGCCTTGCGAGGGGCCCTGCGTCCCCTGATCTCCAGCCCTCCGTGCGTACTCACAGGTCCCTTTGGGGAGCCCCTCCTGCCCGACGGAATCTCAGCCTCCATTTCCCACAAGAAACACCTGGCTGTCGCCATGGCAGCCCGAGGAACTCACGGTCACCTGGGAATCGACCTGGAAGAACCCGGACGGGATCGCAGCGGCATCGCATCCAGGGTGTTGCGCCCGGAAGAAATCGAGGACGTAGAGGCCCTGCCCGAGTCCCGCAGATGGACCGCAATCCTGCTTCGCTTCTCCTTGAAGGAGGCCCTCTACAAGGCGCTCTTTCCCCGGGTGGGACGCTACGTGGGTTTTGACGAGGCCCGCGTGCGCCCGGGCCTGGATGGCCTGGCCCAGGTCGATCTCTTCCTCAAGGATCTGGAGGGGCCATTTCAGGTAGAGGCCCGGTACCACTGGATCGAGAACCACCTGCTCGCCGCCATTCGGCTGCGATCCATGCCAGAAGGCCGAGAAGAGTAAGCAGGATTCCCAGCCCAAAGCCTGGGGGGCGGTAGGTGAACACATGGGCACCCGCAGCCAGGTCTGCTGACAGCAAGCCCTTGTGGTCTCCAGCCGGCGCATCGCCGACCCGCCAGCCGGCAAATGCATTCTGGTTGATCACCACGCGACCGGCCTGCTCCAACTCCACAGAAATCCGTGAGCCCTCCACCCGCACCGGTACCGGGCTTCCATCCGTGGCCAGCCAGGCCTCCCCGTTGTAGTCCGGCCGTCCCACCGCTGAGAGAGCAGCGGAAGGAGTCTCCAGCCAGGCGGTGGTCCACAGGTCGATTCGACCCTGGTTTGCCCGGATGGAGGCATAGTTGGTCCCCTCTCCTTCCGTTTGGGCAAACTCCCCCGGAACCGCCAGCAAAGCCGCGCCAGGCCCCAGTCGCTGGGCCTTGGCAGCCGAAGGGATGGCAACGTGCAGCCAGGGCCCAAGGGCCACGAGGGCAACCACGAGACCCGGCCAGGAAAACCGCTGCCGGGCCCGGGTCACCACCCAACCGATGCCCCAGCCCAGAAAGAGGGTCCACACCAGGCTGTAGCGCTCCACGACCCGCAGGTAGTCCAGGCCCGGGACACGGTGCAGACCCTCCAACAGGTTCACCGGTGTGGCACCGCCCCAGCCAAGATTCCACCACAACAGCCCCATGACCCCCACCGCAGGCCTTGTGCGGGCCAGCCCCAAGAGGCCGATCCACCCCAGAACCAGGGGAATGCCACTCCAGAAGACATTCTGCCCCTCGTGCCCGGAGAGGCGGTCGGTGGCCCCCCGCATCACGTCCCAGGCCAGCCCCAGGGTGTACTCGTCGGCGATGGACACGGAGACCTGGGGGGCGAGCCGCTCCGCCTGGGCAAAGAGAGCGGGCGCCGTGGCCAGCTTGACGCCGCACAGCAGCACCGCCAGGACGCCTGCACCCGCCACCGGCCAAAGATGGGATTTCAACCCAAGGGGCCGCTGCCAACACAGGGCAGCCACAAGGGCGATCCCCAGGGGCCACGCTGCCCAGCTCTGGCCCAACATCAGCCCGTTGCACGCGAGGGCCCCCACCAGCACCCAGAGCCGCGTGGAGACAAGGCCCGCCAACAGTCCCTCCATGACCAGCCAGAGCGCCCCATAGATCAAGAGATAGTGGCCTGTTCCCAAGAACGACAAGGCCAGGCAAACTCCACCGAGTTCCCAGCGCCCCCGCCGCACCGCCACCCAGGCCAGGGGCAACCACCCCAGGGGCAGGTACATGATGTGCCCCACGGCCAGAAAGCCCGGCACAAACGCTGAACAGAACACCGCCAGCGCTGCCCCGTGGGCCCCGATTCCACAGAGACCGATCTCCCGGCCGGCCATCCATCCACCCACCACCAGGAGCACCCCGTGAAAGGCAATCCAGAGCTTGATGCCCGCATCCGTTCCGGCCACGAGAATGAACCCGAAGGGCGGGTAGAAAAATGGCGCCTCCGGATTTGCCCACAGAGGCACACCTCCCTGGGTGTAGGGATTCCAGAAAGGGCCGTCCCCCCCTGTCAGGGCCAGGCGACTCACCTCGTAGAGGGAGAGCTGCCAATCCCAGTCCTCGTTTCTCCCGTGCTGAATGGGATCGAAAAGTTCGGACCCCAACCAGCTGAACTGCCAGAGGGCGAGGCTGCAAAGCAGGACTCCAAACGCGAGCCCAAGCCACTTCTCCAGGTGCTTCACGTCCCCGTGCTTCACGGCGCCCACCGGGGGGCGATCCCCAAAGAATCCAGGAGCAGGACTGGCGCCCAGGGGTCCTCTTTCGTGACCCAGACCTGGGTCCTGCCCTCCACCACCCGTCCCAGGAGCAACTCCACGGTGCCCCCCACCTCCCGCGCATCCACACCGGTCAGGCCGCCGCCCTCCCAATTCCTGGCGGTGGCACGTCCCGCAGTGATCTCCATCAGGACACTGTGGCCTTCCACCCGCCGGACAAACCAGGTGCTGTTCCCCGCGCAGCTCGGGCGGTCATCGGTTCCTGGGGCCGGGGACCGAGCCAGACGTTCCACACTGCCTCCCGCGGATCGGTACACGCCTGGAAGATTGTCGGCCAGGGGCTCTGCTGGACTGGACCAGGCCACACCCTGTCCGCAGGAGACGATTTCCGACCGCGCCCCCGACTGGGAGGGACCCACGGGCGGTGCCGGTCGGGGGGCGTGGCGAGCCAATCCAGTCGAGAGATCCACCTCCCAATTCTCCCCATCAATTCCCACCTGGATCCTGCCAACCCAGGGGGAACCAATCTCCAGGAGCCGCAAGGATGCCGCCCCGGGAAGGGCGGCCTGCAATGGGGCATCCAACACCGCCCAGGGATGACCGCCACAACGGCGCATGGCCTCGATGGCACCGGCCTCCTCTCCTGCCTCCCACCGAAGCCAGGCAGCAAGGCCCCACAACAGGGAGGCTTCCGGGTCCGGGTCGGAAAGGCAGGGCTCCAGCGCGGTCCTGGAGGGGGACAGCTTCCCCTGGGAGGCCCATGCACGGGCTTCCAGGGTCCGGAAACGACAGGCGGGAAGATGATCCCCTTCACGGCCGGCCAGCAGATCCAGGGCTCTGGCGTCTCGACCCGCCTCATATTGCAGTCGGGCCAGCCAGTAGGCCACGTCGTCCTGCCCTGGGTTCTCCGCGTGCAACCCCACCAGGATCCGGGCGGCCTCCTCAGTGCGATCCGAGTGGAGCGCATCCACCGCGGAGGCCAGGGATCGGCGAAAGTCAGAAATTTCCGGGGCAGCCAGCGAGGTTCCCAGGAACACAAGAAGGAGGGCACATCCCATGCCCCCCACTATCCCCCGCGCACCCCGGGCAAGCACAGCCTAGTGACGGAAATGGCGGGTGTGGGTGAAGACCATCGCCATGCCGGCGGAGTTGGCGGCGGCCACCACCTCCTCATCGCGAATACTTCCCCCCGGCTGGACCACCCCGGTCACCCCGGCGGCGCCAGCGGTTTCCACGCCATCGGCAAAGGGGAAAAAGGCATCCGAGGCCAGGACCGACCCCTGCACCGGCCGGGTTGCCTTTTCCACCGCGAGGCGCACTGCATCCACCCGGCTCATCTGGCCGGCTCCCACCCCGTTGAGCACCAGGCCGCCATTTTCTGCCCTCGCCAGCACAATGGCGTTGGATTTCACGTTCCGGCAGACAGCCCAGGCAAAGCGCAGGGCAGCATCCTCGTCGTCCGTCGGGGCGCGCTCCGTGGAGCAAACCCACTGGGGCTGGGCACCTTGATCCCAGTCCTGAAACAACCACCCCCCTTGGATGCGCTTGGCATCCTGGCCGGAGGGACGGGACGCGCCCCAGTCCACGGGCAGCTCCATGACCCGGAGTTTCTTTCGTTTCGCCAGGATCTCCTTGGCCTCTTCATCGAAGCCCGGGGCGGAGACAATCTCGAAGAACGTCTTGGCCCGAAAGAGATTGCGCACATCCTCCCCGACCAGGGGCCGGTTGAAGGCCACGATGCCCCCATAGGCACTGACGGGATCCCCTGAAAGCGCCAGTTCAAAGGCAGCCGACGGACCTTCACCGTGCACGGCCGCGCCACAGGGGTTCGTGTGCTTCACCACCACGCAAGCCGGCTCTTCAAACTCAAAGACCGCCCGCAGCGCTCCATCCAGGTCGTTGAGGTTGTTGAAGGAGATCTCCTTGCCCTGAAGCTGTACAGCCCGGCCAAGTGCCCGGCCCGTGGCGATGGGATCCGCGTAAAAGGCCGCCTCCTGGTGGGGGTTTTCGCCGTACCGGAGCGTCTGCACCCGCCGAATCGGTACGCCCCCCTCTTCCAGGTCGCCCACCTCGAGCCGCTCCCCGAGCCAGCTGGAGATCACAGAATCGTAGGCTGCGGTGTGTCGAAAGGCCTTCACCGCAAGACGCCCCCGGGTCTCAGAATCCACCCCACCCGCCGAGAGATCGGCCAACACCGCAGCGTAGTCGCCCGGGTCACACACCACCGTCACCCAGGCGTGGTTCTTGGCGGCTGCCCGCAGGAGGGTCGGTCCACCAATGTCAATCTGCTCCACCGCATCGCAAAGCTCCGCCCCCTTCTTGACCGTGGCCTCAAACGGGTAGAGATTCACCGCCACCAGGTCGATCCACTCGATGTCGTGTGCCTCGGCATCGGCCCCATCCACATCTCGCCGGCCCAGCACCCCCCCGTGAATGCGCGGATGAAGGGTCTTCACGCGTCCATTGAAAATCTCGGGGGCTCCGGTGTGGTCTGAGACCTTCACCACCTCCACACCGGCTTCCTTCAGCGCCCGCGCGGTTCCGCCCGTGGACAAGATGCGCCAGCCCGCAGCCTGCAGTCCCCGCCCGAGATCCCCAATCCCCTGCTTGTTCGACACCGAGAGCAATGCAGTCGGCATGGCAGCCTCCCGACGCTGACCTAAGTGGACGACCTCCGCCCTGCCCCGGCTCCCCCTGGATCGTCACCAGGCCGTCACGGTTCCACCAGAACCGTCCAGGCGACCACCCGAACCAGCTGGGGACCGACGACATACCCGATCACCAGGACCGTCCCGCCGGCAAGAGGCCAGAGGTCCTTGGCGCTCTCGGCCTCCAGGACCACCAGGCCGCCTGAATTCTGGTCCGCAAGCACCAGGTTGGAGCCATGGTGTCGCAACGGGCCCACAAACGGGGTCGAGCCATCGGGCGCCACCGTCACCTTCCAATCCGTGACCCGAAGAGACTTCCCCTGGCGCACCCCGTCCACCTCGACGCCGCATCCCGCAAGGGAGGACAGAGGCGCTGCGCCCTCCCCCACCAGTCGCAGTCGGCCCCCTTCCGAGTCCAGCAGCAGCAGCTCCTCCCCCTGGCTCTCCAGCACGCCGCGGGTCTGCACATGCACCAGGCAACCGGAGGACAACAGCGCCAGGATCAGGAGTCGCGCCACGCAAATCCCCGGAAGCCATAAACACCCCGGGGCGCAAGGGGCAGGACGTCCAACTCCTCCTCCAACTCCGGATAGGCCACCAACAGGTCACTCCGAACCGCCATCGCATTGTCCAGCCGCGCAAGTGCATCCCGGTAGTCTCCGGGATCCGATGCATCCCGGCTGGCCCCGTGCAGCTCCACTACATGGCTGGCCAATGCAAAGCCCAGGCCTCGCAGCGACTGATCCGTGTTGTCACTCCGGTGGTGTTCCACAGCCTCCTCCACGTCCGGGGCGTGGTGAGCACCCGTGAAGTACACCGCCGCCTCCCAGACTTCATCCCGCTGCATCACGCCATTGCACAGCTGCACCCACCCGCGGCCCACCGCGAGGGAGGCCTCCAGCAGCTGCCCCTCCAACCTGCATCCCTGCACCAGGGCCTCAAGCTCCACATCCTCCCGTCCAGGAAAGTGCTCGACCCTGACCAGTGTCTCCACTTCGAGATCCGAGAAACCCATGCTGTTGGGGAAGCGGGTGGCGACCGGTGGCTCCTCCGTGACCTCGGGATCCTCGTGGAACTCCGGTGGCGAGGGAAGGTGCCAGGTGACGGTCTGCCGGGGCTGCACAGGCGGAGCCGCGGGCAGAGGGACTTCCTCCCCCGCCAGGCTGGCACGGGCCATGGCGCGGGCCTGGGCCATGACGTCCTCAGCCCGCACCCGGTCGTCGATGGCATCCACCCGTTCCAGGGCGTCCCGGCCCGCGCTTTTCATGCGCCGACGGGAGGCGTCACTGGCCCCTCGAATGCGATCCCACATGCCCATGGAACCCACCATAGCCCGGGATCGTCGAAATCTCGTCAAACACGGCGGCTCAAAAGACATGAGAGAAACGCGGTCAAGCCGCTGGAATTACAATAGGTTTCAACTGCTTTCCGGCCCCAATTCCGAGGCTTGGGCGGCCTTGACGCTCCGGGGGGCCAACGGTACTCTCACTCCCCTCGGTCGATCTGCGCAAAACAGGCGTTGCGACCGGACTGTCCATCGGCACCTCGAGACCGCTCACGCCCATGATGATCCTTCCGAGAGATGTCGGGCCCTTCCGACTGCTGCGCAAGTTGGGATTCGGCCCAGTCAGCGAAACCTATGCGGGAATCGACACATCCCAAAAGAACCGCCGCGTGGTGGTGCGCAGGATTCTGCCCTTTGTACAGCAGGATCGATCTCGCCTGGCGGCGGTAGAGGCCCGGGTCAAAGACCTCCTGGAAGTGCGGCATCCCTTTCTTGTGCAGGTACTGGATTGGCTGGAGCTGGAGGAGGAGCGCTACATCGTCGAGGAATGGGTGCAGGGTGTGAACCTGGAGCGCCTCATCTCCTGGTGTCGGCAGCACGACGTCTCCGTCCCTCCGAACGTGTACCTGAGCGTTGCCACGCAGATCTGCAACGGGCTTGAGGCGCTGCACGGTCGCCCGGGCAAGGCGTCCGGCGCTGAGAACGTGCTGCACCTGGGTCTCCGGCCGTCTTCCTTGATTCTCAGGCCCGATGGAAAGGTCCAGGTGGGCAGCTTTGCCTTGATTCGATCCCCCACGGCGCTGTCCCATGGCGCCGTGTCGGACCCTGTCCCCACGCAAATGGAGTACCTCTCTCCTGAGCAGACCCATCCCGACCAGAAACTGGCGCCCTCTTCCGATGTCTTCTCCCTGGGCGGGATCCTGTACGAGCTCCAGGCGCTTCATCCCCTGTTCCGCGCCGACACGGCCATTCAGACCATCCAGCGGGTGCGCAAGGCGGAAATCACCAGCCAGCTGGCCAACATCCAGGAAGCCATGCCTGGATTGAACAAGATTCTGGCCCGGGCGCTCTCTGTAAATCCCAGGCATCGGTACCAGCGGGCATTTGTGCTGAGAGAAGACCTGCGGGGACTGATGGCAGGGTACTCCTTCGCCAACATCGGAGACGAGATGGGCGCCTTCCTGGAGCCCGTCCTCGGAGCCGAACCCGAACCGGCTGGCCCAGGACTGGTGGATGCCGCCCCGGATGCACCGGAGGATGCGGACGACTTTTCGGAGCAGACCGAGACCCGCATCGACCCAGATCCGGTTTCCACGGCGGCAGATGCTGCCCGTGCGGCAGCGGAACGAGCCTCCCAGCGGCCTTTTCCCCAGGATGACCGCATAGGTGGCAATTTGCCGGACGAGGCCAGCACGATGCAGTCAGTGCCGAAATTCCCGGTGCCGGCACCGGAGGTGGAAGAACCCGCTCCGGCCGCCCCTGAGGCAGCAGCCCCCAGCATTGAAGCCGGGGAACCCACCGAGGCCCCTTTCAAGACATGGGCGCCGCCCGAAACAACCGAGGCGCCGCCCGAAACAACCGAGGCTCCCGCCGAAATCAATGAGCCTACATCCGAACCCTTCCAGACCGGTTTTCCCGGGATGGCCGAGGAGACCCGCGACGTACCCGTCCAGGAAATTACCCGAGAAGTCGCTCCCAAGCCTTCAGCGCCGGAGCCCGCCTCTCCTCTCGCGTCTCCTCCGCCTCCACCTCCACCTCCGCCGGTCGCCGAGCCCGTCGCCGAGCCGGTCGCCGAGCCGGTCGCCGAGCCCGCCGCCCCTGCCTACCCGTCCGTGGAGACCATTGTCCCCGCTGTGGGAGACGCGGCCTGGGATCTTCCCGACGACGACTTCGACAGTCCCAGGTCCTCCAAGCTGCCCCTGGTGGCGGCTGGACTGGCGGCTCTGCTGGTCATTCTTCTGCTCCTGGTGGGAGGAAAGGATGACCCCACGGTGGCGGATGCCGAAGGGGACTCCGCAGTAGAGGTGCCAGCGGCTGCACTGGAGGCACCGGAGGCAGAAGAAGCCGTGGCGGAGGCCGGAGCGGCAGGGCCCGAGCAACCCGTGGCCGTAGAGCCGGTGAACACGGCCCCAGTCGGCGCCGCAACACGCTCCACTCCCCCCCCTCGAGCAGCGCGAAGCAGCACCCCCGCCCGGCGAAGCACCCCCGCCCGGCGGAGCACGCCCTCCCGAAGGGACGAAGCCCCGCCCCCCGTGGCCGGGTCGAGCTTTGATGCGTCCCTCTCCCTGGAGGAGGCCGATCCCACCGCGTACGAGGTGCCCTCCCGTGCATCTTTGGAGGCGTTTGCCTCGAGCGCAGCAGCAGGCAATCTAAGCCAGGACAACATCCGAAAGCTGGAACGCGTCCCTTCCACGGACGGTTCTTTCACCCGCTCCCGGGCGCTGCTGCTCATGAATGCCGAGGCGAACCGGAACGGCCGAGCCGTAAAGCGCTACCTGGACCAGTTGATGTCCCTGGATGAGAACCGGTACAACCCGGTCTACCTCTCCAAGCGGGCCCGTTGGTTTGCAAACCAGCGAAGGTACGACAAGGCCCTGCAAGACGCGCAAAAGGCTGAACAGCACTGGGCCCGGATTGCTCCGGAGCTGGTCTTTGACACCAAGACCGAAATCTACGAGGTGGAGGCCGCCTCCCTGCAGGGCATGTTCTATGCCTCTGAAGACCTGGAAGCCCTGGACCAGGCCATCCGCAGCTGGCTCAAGTACCAGCGCCACGTGCAGAGCCGTGAGCGCATGGACCTGGTCGCTCGGTCCGAGGAACAAATCGCAAAGCTTGAATACGCACGGGATCGGTTGGACTGATGGAACGCATCCTGATTTTTTTCGCCTTCTTTCTCACGGCCACCGCGTGTGGCCCGCGCATCATTTCGGGCACCGTCACGGATCGAAATGGCAATCCCGTGGAGCGGGCGCTGATCCGCATCGCCCCGGGAGACGTGGAGCTGGTCACCGACTCCAGTGGTTTCTTCCAGGTGGACTACCTGCGGGACGAATCCGGAGAGCGGGTCAAGCTGGGGGCCCGCACGGAGTATGTCTTTGAGGTCTTCAAGCCCGGCTATCACCTGTATGGTTCCGACCCTGTCTTCTACAAGCGGGGAGAATTCCTCCTGGAGCCCATCACCTTGAAGGAAGACACGATTCGCGTGGTCGGCAGCGATTCCAACATCGATCCCGAGCAGTACCCGGACCGCACGCACTCGTCCGGCGCCAGCTACGAGGGGGAGTAGCCTCCCATGCTTGCGTCCCTCTTCCTGGTCGGGCTGATCGGATGCGGTGAGAGCACACCCAGCGGGGACCAGGCATCGCCTTTGGATGCTTCCTGGGTGGGGCAGATGGCCTTGGAACCCGGGTCTTTTCGGACCCTGGTGGAGGCGGACCGCAATGGATGGGCCGCCTACCATTCCGGCCAACTGGAAAAGGCCGCTGCCCAGGGAGGATCTGTCGGCGCTCGTGCCCACCGGGACCTCGCCGAGCTTCACGCCCGCCTTGGCGTGCTTGAGACCCTGACCTGGACCAACATCGTGGCAACATGGGATGCCCGGACCGGTCTACCCAAAGACTCGGGCATCACCTGGTTCGCAGCCTTGGCTGCCCTGGAGTCAGGCAACGCCGACCAGGGAACCCAGTGGCTTGCCATGGCGAAAGAGGTGCCCTACCCGCCGGTTTCTGAAGCAGCCTCCGCCCTCTCGGGCCTGGATCTGGATGCTTCCCATCTCCTCTCTCAAAACGCCCTGTTGAAGCGGGTCGCCACCCATGCAGAGGCCCGGCGAACCGGCAACGTCAGCGCCTTGATGGCCGATGCCAAGCGGCCCTTGCTGGTGGAAAGCGCGGCAGGCCACGAGCGCCCATTCTTTGACCCCCAGCTGCCATGGACCCTTGCAATCTCCCACGCGACCGCCGCCGGGGACCTTCCCAAGGATGCCCTGTCGGCAGCGATCTTCTCGGGCTGCCCCTCTGAGGACGCGGCACGCAGCGAACTTCGAAGCCATCCGGCGGGAACCCTGGGACCCCATTGCGCCACCGATGCCCTCTGGCAGGAGCTCGGCCTTGACCTGTCCCTTGGGGACAGCGATGACGCGGATCGGGTCCGCGTGCTGGCCCGGGAAGCGGATGCTGTACTGGACGCCTGGAAGGAGTCCCTGGTGACGCGCGCAACCGAGGAAGGCCGTGCCCTGATCGAGGATCTCCAGTTGGTGCCGCTCCTCCGGGGCCGAATCCTGCTGGCACAGGCACGGCGGGCGCTGCAGGTCGGCCATCCCCGGCAGGCACAGGCGCTGCTGTTGTTGGCGCGGGACCTGTCCCACCCCCGCGACATCTCCCCTTTGAACCCTCCCCTGCTGTACGCCATGCTGGCTGAAACCCATCTGCGCACCGGCCACACGCGGGAAGCACTGGATGCCCTTGAGGTGTTGGTGGAAGCCTTCCCGGCAGCGGTAGGCGTCGACGAAACGGTGGGGGATCTCGCTGTCCTGCAAGGTCTCGATCGCCGCGGCGACAGCAAGGAGCTATGAGCGCTCCCATGCGTCCCCCCACCCCATCCTGGATGTCCCCATGAAGTCTCCAACGATTCTTGGACTGGTCCTGCTGGTGGCCGGACCCGCGACGGGCGCTGCGCTGCGCTACGCCGAGGACCTGGCCCCTGGAATCGTAAATCCGTTGTTCACCACCTCCATGTCCGAGGCGCGGGTGAACGAGCTGATTTTCGATGGACTCTTCACGGACGACGAGGATCTGGCAAGCACCCCGGCCCTGGCAGCGGACTGGGATCTCTCGGAAGACCGCAGGTCCATGACCGTCGATCTTCGGGAGGGAGTCTACTGGCAGGACGGAACCGCACTCTCCGCCAAGGACGTGGTGTTTACGGTGCAGGCCATGAAGAACCCCCAGACACTCTCCTCCGAAGCGGGGCGTGTCGGGTGGATCAAGAAGGTCGAGGCCACCGGAGATCTCCAGGTCCAGTTCACGTTTGAACAGGTGGAGGTTGCCCCCCAGGACAAGCTCTTCTTCAAGATTCTCCCTGCCCATGCATTCAGTGGCTCCGTGGTTCGCAGAGGGGATGCCTTTCGGACCCAGCCCATCGGCACCGGACCGTACAGGCTCGTCAGCTACAACGAGGACAACAGCATCTCCTTTGTGCGGAACCGGGACTTCCGAGACACCGTCGGCGTAGGGGAGCTTGTGATGCGCGAGCTCTCGGACAAGAGCTACCAGGCCAAGCTGATGCTGTATGAGAGCCTGGAGGCGCTGATCCGGGTCCTCCCCCGGGACCTGGCGGTCCTGCAGAACAACCGCAAGGTGGAGCTCTACCCCTACCAGACCAACAGTTGGTGGTACCTGGGCTTCAACATGACAAAGGCACCCTTCAACGACTTGAACATCCGCGAGGGCATCGCCCAGATGATCGATGTGCCCACGCTTCTCGCCCCTGTGGGCACCGGCGAGCTCCTGTCCGGGCCCTACGTCAAGTCCTCTCCCTTCTACAACCACGAAGTCCCCCTGGTGGAGAACGATGACTTTCTCGCGGGGGGTTCCCTGGAGGAAGCAGGGTACCGACTGGGGCAAGACGGTTGGGAGAATGATGATGGCCCGCTGACCCTCAAACTGACGGCGCCAAGAATGATGGAGGATGCCCAGGAGATCATCATCAACCTCCAGTCGCAGCTTCAACAAAACGGCATCACGGTCGCTGTGGAGTTCCTGGACGAGGCCGAGTGGAAGGCCCGGGTCTGGCGGAGCCACGACTTCGACCTGCTCCTCTCCCAGTGGAGTTTCGACCGGAATGAGGATGTCCGGGACCAGTTCCATTCCAAGGGAGCACGCAACTTCGGCGGCTATGCCAGCGACACGGTGGACAGCCTTCTGGACCGGGCCCGTGAATCCAGCGATCCCTATGAGAAGAAGATGTTGCTGCGCGAATCCCACCGGGTGATCCACGACGACCACCCCATGGTCTTTCTGTGGACCCTGGATTCCTATGCAGCCGTGAACACGCGGGTCTCCCACGTGGTCGTGCATCCCTTCTACTTCTTCACCTACGTGCCAACGTGGCGAATGACGAAGTAGCATCGCGCCTTGCTGCAGGCCTGCGGGCCCTGGCGCGACCTTGTGCAGCCTTTGCCGCCACCCTGGTGGGCGCCATCTTCCTGGCCCAGCTCCTGTTGTGGCTGGCCCCGGGGGATGCCGCAGATGTGGTGGCGGACAACCCCAAGCTCCGGGAGGCGCTGGTGAAGGAGTGGGGGCTGGACCAATCCCTTTTCCAGCGCACGTGGCTCTTTCTGAGGCACGCTCTCACCGGAGACCTGGGGCTCTCCCTTACCTACCGACCCGGTGCAGCGGTGACAGGGTTGGTGGTCCCGGCTGCAATTCGTTCCGGTGTGTTGCTGGTGGGGGCCCTCGCTACATCCCTCGTCGCCGGCGTCGGGTTGGCATTCCTGACCGCTGGCCGGAAGAGCCTCGCCCGCCGACTGGTCCAGGTCTTCAGCGTCGTGCCGGTCTTCCTGCTGGCCTACATGCTCATGGTGGTTCTCAATGAGACCACCTTTTCCCTCATGGAATCCGAGGTCATTGTCCGGCCCGGCTGGTTTGCCCTCCCGGATCAGGACAGCCACCTGAAGACCGCCCTGGCCATTGTGGTGTTGGCCATCGGTTCCTCGGCCTTGACGGAAATCCACGTGGCCAGCGAACAGGAGCTGCAGCGGATTCGCCGCGCACCCTTCCTGGATGCCGCGCGTGCCCGGGGGGCCCGCCTCGCTCCCCACCTCTTCTGGAACCTGGTGCCTCCATTGACCACCCTGGCTTCCAACCGCGCTGCCTTTTTTCTGGGGGGCCTGATCATTGTGGAAAAGGTGCTTCACCTGAACGGCGCGGGAGCCATGCTCTGGCAGGCCTGTCGATTGCGGGACTACCCATTGGCACTGGGAGTCACGGTCGTGGCAGCTGCAGTCGTCTGCGGTGCCCGGCTTGCAGGAGACCTGGTCCGGGTGGCGGTGGATCCTCGCTTGAGGTCCCGGGCATGAGGAGCGGAGTCGTCGGCGGCAGCATCTTGTTGGGTGGGGTGGTCCTGGCCTGGGGCGTCAGCCTGCTGACCCACTACGACGTGGTTTCCGATGTGGACATTCGCCAGGCCTCCCACCTGCCAAATGCCGTTCACTTGTTGGGATGTGACCACCTGGGACGAGACGTGGGGTGGCGCCTGATCACCGCTTCGCGGGCCATTGTGGGCCCGGGACTCCTGGCCTGCGCCATGGCGTTGGTCCTGGGGGTGGTCGGCGGCGCGTTTGCTGGCTGGTACGGCGGCCTGGTGGCGGAGTCGATTCGATACATTTTCACGGTTGTCTCGGCCATACCTCGATTTGTGTTGGTGCTCCTGGTCTGCTCCATCTACGGCAGCACGGTCTGGAACATCGCCCTGGCATCCGCCCTGGCCTACACCCCGGCCATGGTGGAATCGATCTACAACCGAATCGCAGCATTTCGAGTGGCTGAATTCGTCCTGGCCGCAGAGGCACACGGGGTCCATCCCCGTAAGATCCTTTGGTTTCACCTTTTATGGGTCAACTGTCGACACCTGGTGGGCCGTCACCTTTTCACACTGTTCGCCTACTTCCTCCTGGTGGAGACCACCCTTTCCTTCATCGGTGGATTCGGGGTGGTGGAGCCGATTCCCAGCTGGGGAAACATGATTGCCTTTGAGTGGGGCATTCGGGATGGAAACCCCTGGGCCACCATCGCGCCAGCGCTCTCCATCTGGGGGGTGATCCTGGGTTGTGCCCTCCTGGTCGAAGGGCTGCGGGAGGACGACCATGCGTAGGAGCCGACTGACCCTGGCCGATCTGCGCATCGAGGGCCCCGATGGGGTGCTGGTGGATGATGCAGGGTTGGTGATTGATCCAGGCAGGATCACGGTGCTTGTGGGGGCCTCCGGATCCGGGAAATCTCTTACGACCCGGTCGCTGCTGGGCATGACCGACCCCAACCTGCGCCTGGTTCGAGCCGATCTGCGGGTGGAAGTGGATGGCGTTGAACACGACCCCTATGACACCGAGAGCCTTGCGGACCGGAGGCTGCTGGAGGGGAGGTTTCGGCCACTGCGCGGTCCGATTCTCGGCTATATGCCCCAAAACGCCCAGGCCAGCCTGGAGCCCTTGTGGACCGTCGGAGCCCAGGTGGTGGAGTGCCTGGAGCTCAAGGGAGAGGAGGAGCCGGATCCCCACTCCTGGCTCGCGCGGGCTGGATTCAAGTCACCCGAACGGGTAGCGAAGCTCTATCCCCATGAACTCTCTGGGGGCATGGCACAGCGGGCGAGCATTGCCCTGGCCCTGGCCCGGGGGAGCCGGTTCCTCCTGGCGGACGAGCCCACGACGGGCCTGGACCCCACTGTGCAGGACGCGATTCTCGAGGAGATCTTTGCCCTGAAGAAGCAGGGTGTGGGCATTCTCTTCATCACCCATGATCTCCGCCTGGTGCCTCGGATGGCGGACCGGCTTCTGGTCATGCACCAGGGTCGAATCGTGGAACATGCGGAGGGCAACATCACGCTCCAGCAGATGACCTCCGCCCCAGCAAAGGCCCTCTGGGCTGCCACGGAGCGGATTGCAGGGAGGCGCAGCTGATGGCTCTCGTGGTCCAGGGACTGGTCAAGCGGTACCGCCGGCCTGGGCTGATGGGCCTGGGGGGACGTGCGCACCTGGCGGTGGATGGGGTGGACTTCGAGGTGCGGCGCGGCGAGGTGGTGGGACTGATTGGGGAGTCCGGGTCTGGCAAGACCACCTTGATCCGCGCAGCGCTTGGATTGCTCCTTTTTGATTCTGGCAGCGTACGGCTGCTGGGAGAAGACCCGACGGCCATTGGGAACGCAGCGCTGCGCCGACTGCGCAGGAAGGTCCAGTTGTTGTTCCAGTCGCCCGAGGCGATGCTCAATCCCGGGCTCACCGTTCGGGATCACCTGTTGGAGTCCGCTCGCCTGCACCGGGCCCAGGATGACCCGGAGGAGCTGGCGGTGGACTGTGCCCAGCAAGTGGGGCTGGATCACCGCCTGGACAGCTTGCCAAGGCACCTTTCGGGCGGGGAGAAGCGCCGGGTGGGAATTGCCCGGGTTCACCTCTCCAAGCCCCACCTGTTGGTGGCGGACGAGCCCACCGCCGGCCTGGATGCAGCGCTGAAGGCCGACCTGATCGACCTGCTTCTCCAGCACCGCTCGCCCGAGCACGCTCTCTTGCTCGTTTCCCATGACCTGCCCCTGGTGACCTATGCCTGCGACCGGATTCTGGTCATGCTCGACGGCCGCATCGTGGAGTCATTTGCCACGGAGGACCTGCGACAGACGGAACACCACCCCTACACCCGCCAGCTCCTGACCGCAGCGCAGATGATTGAGGGGGAGGAATGATCCTCTTCCTCGTTGCGTCCCTGGTGGCACTGGCCGGCTCTGCCCAGGTGGATGTGGACAAGCATGTGGGCCAGGCAAGCCTGTATGCCAAGAAGGGGTGGCACGAGGAGGCCATGAAAGAGCTGCAGGAGGCCCTGCAAACAGATGCGGGCCGCGCCTCCTTTGATCTCCACGCCCTGGCGGCTCAGGTCTCCTACGAGTTGTGGGATGCCGAGGCAGCAATCCTGTATGCAGGACACGCTGCCGATCTCACGCCGGACGCCTCCCAGGCCGCCTCGATGCGGCAATACCATGACTACCTGGAGCGCACGTTCGGGGTCTTGTTTGTGAGCGGTCCGTACGAAGGCATGACCACCGGCCTGGTGGTGGAACGCACCACGCCGCTCCTTGATCCAAGCCTCAAGGAGTGGAATTCGTCCCTTGCACAGCAACTGGAGAAGCGCCAGGTCTTGCCAAGGCGCATCTCCCTGCCGTCCGGGGCGTACCGGGTGAATGGACTCGATGTGACCGTGGTGGCGGGGAAGGTCGTTCCACTCCGACTTCCCATGGGGGCTTTGAACGCCCGGGGATTGGCAGCCCTCCAGGTGAGCAGACTGGAGGTGGCCACGGGTGTCGGGGTGATCTTCTCTGAGCGCCTGCCCAATCTCCGCCCCTCCCTGGATGTGCAGATCGGCGTTCTCCAGCCTGTCGGCAAGTTCCTCCTGGGGGCGCAGACCACGTGGTCGGCTCGCTCCTACCTGGTCCTGGGGGATCGGCCGGTTCGCAACCCCTATGCGTATACCCTGGGAATCAGCGTGGGCCGGGAGGTGGTTCTTGGCGGCCCCCTCGTGATTCGTCCCGCCCTGGGCGTTCGCTATGGATTTCTTCCGGGCGTGGCCCTGGCCTGCAACCAGGTGGTCGACGAGGCCCAAGACCTGGAGTCCTATGTCTGTGAAGACCCCGACAAGGAGAGGGATTGGGACCCGGAGTTGTACGTGTACTCCATCTCACGGGTGGTTCTTCCACATGCTGGCTTGAGCCTTGAGACCCGGAGAACCCGGGCGACCTCTGCTGTGGCGCTGGGAATGAAAGCGGTGGTGGAGCCCTTGTGGGGCAATCTCCCCTCCCCAGCGCAGGCAAACGTGGGGGTCGATGGGTCCCCTGTGGATTACGTGACCAAGGGAGAAGCGTTTCAGGGCGTGAGCATCCGCATCCTCGCCCACACCGCCATTGCATTTTGAGCCCATGTCCTTGATTCGACCCAAACGAGTTCTTCCCTGGCTGGCCCTCGGCCTGTTGGGTGCTGCATCTCCCACCCCCATCACGCCGGACTACGAGGGAAACTGCCAAAGCCCCCAGTGGTCGATGGACGGCAAGAGCCTCGCCTACGAGGTGAACTACCACGACCGGAAGAGTGTGGAGCTGTACGTGATGGATGCGGGGCAGGCACCGCGGCGCATTGAACCCACGTCCCGGAGTGCCACGGAGCTGACCGCCGGCTTCGCCACCGCGACGGAAGCGGTGGTGCACGAGATCACCTTTTCACCGCCGGAACTTGGCACCTTCCTCTACTCGGCTTCCGGGGCCGAGCGCGACTATGACCTGTTCCTCGATGGGGGGACCCGAATTGCCCGGCATGCTGGCACCGATGGAGGGGGGACCTGGAGCCCGGATGGACGCCGCATTGTCTTTACCTCCGCCCGCACGGGGCAAGGCGACTTGTACCTGTTGGACTCCGCCCACCTGGACCAGGCCCCGAAGCGCCTGACTGCAGATTCCGATGCATCCGAACTGTACGCAGCCTGGGCTCCGGACAGCAAGATGGTTGTATTTGTGGGCCACACACGGACCGGCGACAACCTGTACCTGATTCGCAACGTGGCCTATCCAGAACCCACCCCCATTACCCACTGGAACCACACCCAGACCCGTCCCGTGTTTTCTCCGGACGGCACCCAGATCGCCTTCTACTCCAACCACGAGCGGATCGACCGGTTCGACCTGTACGTAATGACCTTGGACGGAGCGCCCAGGAGACTACACGCCGGCGTCGTGATGAATGCCCACGGGCCGGTCTGGCTGCCGGACTCCAGCGGCCTGGTTGCCGTGGTGGACGACGACGAGAAGTTCGACCCACTCTTCCGGTTTCCGCTGCAAGGGGCACCCATTCCACTGGACACGGGCACCCTGGGAAACGGCGACCATGCACTGACCCGTCTCTCGGATGGAGGGCTCTATCTGGCCCTGGCGGCCCAGGGAACACCCGCCGCCGAGGTGCGGGACTTCAAGCGTCTTTACGTGGTGCAGATCTACCCCTGAAGATCTCGCTCAAACTCGGAAAGGGCCCGATCTTCGTCGTCCACGAGCTGTCGGCTGCACTCGGCCAGGGATCGACCTGATTCCAGTACGGCCTGGAGCTTGTCCAGGACCTTGTAGACGCCATCGCTGTACGCGGGGGCTCTCGCGACCACCGCCAACAGCTCCTGAATGGAGTTCGAGAGGGCCACTTCCCCTTGGGTCCAGCGTTCCTGGTCGGAATTCAGGCGGGAGCGCTGGTCGGTCACGGAAGACCGCAACGCCTGGAGGTTTGCAGCCACTCGCATTTGAAACGCCGCAAACTCCTCGCCACCCCCCGCCTCGGCGGCCGGGGCTGCTGTGGGGGCTGCTACCGCTGCCGTCTCCGCAACATTTTGTGCCTCTTCCAAGGCCTCTTTCAGCTGATCCACCTGCAACCGAAGGGCGCCGGACGCTTCGGAGGCCGCCTGCAATTCCGCTTCTCGTGCTGCCAGCTTCTCCCCAGCTTCCGCCCGGGCAGAGGTTTCGTTCAGCTCGACACTAGAGCGCTCCCGGTTTGCCTCCTCCAGCTGCCGTTCCGCCATGCGCAACGACGACTCCGAAGCCGCCAGGGAGGCCTTCATGACTGCTACCTGGTCCCGCGCCTCGTCCAACTCTCCACGCACCGAGGCCACCGCACCTTCCTGGGCTGCTCGATCGGAATCCTTGGCAGCGGACAGGTCTGCCTGGACCTGTTGACTGGCCGACTGCGCTGATTCCAGTTCGGCTTCAAGGGAGGCGGCGCGGCTTCGTCCATCTTCGGCCTCCGCCCTGGCACTGTCCAACTCTCCGCGCATTCGAGCGGTCTCGTCCCGGGATTCCACGCCTTCCTTCTTCAGCACCTCGGAGCGGGCTCGCATGGTCTCCCCTTCGGCGCGCACTCGCAGCAGGTCCGCCTGCAGCTGCTCCACATCGGCAACCGCCCGGTCTCGTTCCAACTCGGCGCTCCGCCCCGCCTGTCGCACGTCTTCCAGCTGGCCCTGTTCAGATGCGGCTTCGCCCTGGGCGGAGTCCACTTCCGACTGCAGTGCATCCCGTTCCTGGCGGGCGCTGTCCGCCTCGGCAAGGGCACGATCCCGCGCCTCAGAAGCAGCACGCGCCTCTCCTGCAACCTGTTCCTTTTCCTCTCGAAGAAGGCGGGCCGCATCCTGGGCCTCGTCAGAGGACTGGCGGGCCTCCTTTGCCTCGGACCGTGCCGCCTCCAGGGCTGCCCTGATCTCTTCGGTTTCCCGCTGAGCGGCTCCGAGGCCATCTCGTTCGGCATCTGAGGAGCGCCGCAGGCTCTCGGTCTCCTCCCGGTCGCGTTCCCGTTCCGCCTCCAGCTCCTCGATCCGGCTCTGTGAGCTTTGGAGCGCCACCCGCCCGGCCTCCAACTCCACGCGAACCTCCCGGGCTTCATCCTTTGCTCCGTCCGCTGCATCCCGCAGGGACTGAAGGGCCTGCTCGTGTTCTACCTCTCCCTGCACCGCCGAATCCCGAGAGGAACGGGCCTCGTCGATTGCCTGGGAGGCCTCTTCCGCACCCTGTGCCAGCGCTCGGTCCTCAGCCACTTGCTCCTGCATGGAAGCAAGGTCTTGTCGCAAAGACCCCAAGGTGGCCTGGGACTGTTCCAGTTGCTCCCGTGCACTGGATGCTTCTGCCGACTGCTGGGAGAGGTGGTGGCGCGAGGATTCCAATTCCCGCCGCAGGCGTTCCTGTGTTTCCTGTTCTTGGACGAGCCTTGCTGCGGCCCCTTCTGCCTCGTCTCGTAGCGCGGCAGTCTCTTCACCTGCCTGGTCGAGCAAACCTCTCACCTCGGAGAACTCGGTGCGAATGGTCTCGGCTGCGGCCCGGGCGGCTTCCAACTCTCGCAAGGTGCCATCTCGCTCCGACCGCATGGCCTCCACAGCATGCTGGCGATCTTCGAGGGTCTCCTGGAGCGCTTGTGTCTGCTCCCGGCTTTGCTCCAGGGCAACAACAGCAACCTGCGCTTCTGAACGGGACCGCTCCGCCTCTGCTTCAAGAGAGTCCAACCTGGTGTTCAGCGACTCGGCCCGATCCCGCTCTTGTCCAGCCATGTCCTCCAGTTGGCTCATCTTGGCCTGGGAGGCTGCTTGGGCCTCCTCTGCCTCCTGGAGGGCCTGGCGCAGTCGCAGAGCAGCGCCGCGGGCATCCTCCACCTCGACCCGGACAGCCTCCTCCCGCTCTCGGGCCTCCCTGGCCTGGGCCATCACCCCTTCCATGGCTTCCTGGATGGAGCGGTTCTGTTCCTCTGCCAGCTCCAATCCTCTCGCAGACGCTTGGACCCGGTGTTGAAGCTCCTCGCGCTCCTCCTCTGCCTCCGCCTGGGCCTGGGCCTGGGACTGTCCAGCGTTCAGGGAGGACTGCAAGCTCTCCAGCCTCTCACTCAGCGCCATAGCCTCACTGCGAGCAGACTCGGCTTCCTGGTGTGCACTGGCTGTCGCTTGCCGAGCGGTCTCAAGCTCCTGGCGCGACCCTGCTGCATCCTCTTGTGCGGCTTCCAGCTGGGACTGAAGCTCCTGGAGTTGGATCTGCAGTGCTTTCAAGTCCTGCTGGTGCGAATCCGCCGAGGCCTGCGCTTGTCCATCTGCCCCGCGGGCACCCTGGAGTTCTTCCTCCAGGCTCTCCACCCGTTGGCGAAGTGCGGCAGCTTCGTCCCGCACGGCAGCCAGCTCTTCCTGGGCCTCTTGAAGACCCGCCTTGGCATGGGCAAGGTCGGCCGAAGAGGCAGATGAAGCTGCTGCAGCGGCTGGCGGCTCGGCAGGAGACGAACCACCGTCCAGGAGACCGTCCAGAATGCTCCCCAGGAAGCCCTTGTCCAGAGGCCGCTGCAGGTAGGCATCGGCGGGAGTCGGGGAGAACCAATGCTCAACCACCCCCGATCCCGCCGCTCCTTTGAGAACCAGGGCTACGGAAACCGATGCGGTCTCAGGATCCGCCTTCAGGGCATTGCACGCAGCGATGCCCGCTGCCGAGTCGCCGTCGAAGATCACCAGAACCGGAGCGGCCTTGCGAACAAGGTCCAATCCCGCCGTGGCTTCTCGTGCCTCTCGAATTTCCACACCCTTGCCCAAGGTGTCCTTGAGAAACCGAACCGAGGCCGGGTGCCCATCCGCACAGATCACGATCTGGGTGCTCATGCGCCTCCCCCTTTGCGCCAGAATCGTCCCCCCTTGTCAGTGTTTGCATCCGGGTTGTCCAGGTCGCGAATCGCCTGACGGGCCCAGTTGGCTCCGGAGTCCGCCTTCAGGATCCGGTTGAGCCGGATCTTGGCTTCATCCACCTGCCCCATGTCCATGGCAATTCTCGCGTAGTACTCCATGGCGCGGCGATGGGTTGGATTGAACGTCAGGGCCAGGCGCAAGAACTCTTCCGAATCCTCAGGGCTCTTCGCCGGCAGTCCCTTGGTTCTCCATTCGGCCCAACCCAGGTCCGCCAGCGTGTCCGGATCGGACGGGTCCTCCAGTCGAAGCTGGCGCAACATGGCCAGGGCATCCTTGTGGTTGCCCTTGTCCATCAATGCGCGAATCAGGGAACGCTGCGCAAGGGCCTCGTCCGTGCCAGCGGATTTGCGGGGCGGCGGCGGCGCGGGGGGGGGGCAGCCTTGCTGGTGGCGTCCTTCAGGCTCGCCACACGAATGGGCTCCACGGCCGGTGCACGGCCGCTGGTGAGGCGACGATCGTACTCTGCCTTTTTCCCAGCGTCCGTGAAGGTGTGCCAGACCAGCTGCACGCCCTCGGCCATTTCCTGGGCGAGCGATCTCGATGCCTCCGACAAGGACTTGTCCACAGCAGCACTCCGCCAGGTCTTCGCCATCTTCTTGCAGGCTCGCTTTATGTCCGGGGAACCGCTGTCAGGGGCAATCCCAAGAAATGTATAGAAGTCCTGGCCCATACAGCGCTTGTGCTCGGCGGTCACAGCTGCATCACCCGACATGCCTGCCTTTGCGGCGGGGGGATCAGGCTTCTTCTTGGACTTCTGCTTCGGACCGGGAGCACCTCCCTGGTTCTTCGGGGCGGGAGCACCTCCCTGGAACCGCGCGGACAAGACCTGCTCCACGACGGAAGCAGGTTGGGGGTCGTTCTCTCGAACAATCAGTCCTCCAAGTTGAAGCATCCACACCAGCTTGAGCAGATCGCCGGTGCGGTCCGGCACCGAACCCGCCAGCGCATCCACAGAACAGCCGCTCTCCAGCGCCTCCACAATCTTCGCGAGTCCAGCATCCAACTCCAGGCTGGCCACTCCCTCAGCCAGTCCTTCTCCTGTGCGCAGGTCACCCAGCGCGGGATCCATGACCAGGGGCAGGACATCGTCCATGGCAAGGTGCTGCTTGACGCTGTGCCACAAGGCGGGGAGCACCGGCAGGTCATTCGTAAGATCCGGGTCGATTCGATCCCCCAACCCTTCAGGAGTCGGCGTCCAGGACCACTCTCCCCGGGCCCAGGTCAGTGGCGCACCGAGACCGATCCGCATTCGTCCGTCCTGGTGCTCCTCCAGCTGGGCCTCGGTGATCGCACCCGACAGGACCAGGGCATCGCGCAGGTTCTCCTTTGGGCCGAGCTTTTCCACTACCCAGTTCATTCGCCTTCGAGGGATGAGCTTTGCATTCACCACGGTCTGGACAAGGGATTCCTCCTCCAGATCACTGTGGTACAGAATCGGGTGTCCGCTGACGAGGTAGATTGTGCGATGTCGGCGGCCCACAGACACCACGAGCTTGCCGCTGAGACGGTGCCCTGAAATGCCCAGGAGAATCCGGACGTAGGTCTCTCGGTCGTGCTTTCCCTGCACGCTGGAGTCCATACCGCTCATCGTGCCCTGTACCTGTCCACGACGCGCACGCCCTCCTTGCCATCAAAACGGGATGCCTTCCGCCCAATCATACCGTTTTTCACCCGAGAAAACGGAGGCTGGGGCCCTATTTCGGTGGCTGGCGCCTTGCCGACCAGACCACGACGCCACCCTTTTGGGCCACGGACTTGCGGGTGGACTCCAGTTCCTTCTTGAGGTCCCTTCTCGCTGCAACATGTTCGCTGCTCGCTGACTGAAGCTCCTTCATTTCGGAGCGCAGGCGGGCCACTTCTGCCTGAGCGACCTTGAGGGCCTCCACCTGTACCGGGGTCTCCACCTGGAGCCTTCCCTTTTCCTGCACCGCTGAATCCCGTTCGGCCAGGAATCGCTTGCCCTCGTCGCGCGCACTCTCCAGGTCGTGCCGGGTGGTTTCCAACAAGCCCTGGTACTCGGCCTGGGCAGAGGACCATTCCTGTTCCTTGGTCTCCACCAGGTGGCCGCGTTCTTCTGCCAGCCCTTCCACTTCACCGAGGCGATGGCGGGTTTCGTCCAGCTCGGCGGACAACGCCACCACCCGCTGCTGGGTGGCCTCCAACTGGCTGCGAAGGTCAACCGTCTCGGATTCGAAAGCCCTCCTGGCTTTTCCATGCTCGTGGAGCGTTTGCTCGAGATCCACCGTCTGGGCGCTTCTTCGATCCAGCTCCGCCCGCAGCACTTCCACCTCTTCCACCGACCGGGACTGGTGCACCACCATGTTCTTCTCTGCGTCCCGCACTGTCGATCGGGCCTGGTCCCGTTCCGCTTCCAAGTGGGCGACCGAGCTCTTCAATTCCTCCACGGAGGTCTCGTGCCCGGCCTGTACCTGCAAAGCCAGAGCTTCCCGCTGGGAGACACTCCGCTGCAATTCCTCGACCCGGTTGTTGGCCTCTGCCTCGCGTTCCTGGGCTGTGTGGGTCTCACCCCGGGCCTTCTCCGCAGCGGCATGGGCATTCTGGGTCTCGGCCCGGGCCTCTTCCACGAGCACCCCCGCCTGCTGGGCGGACTCCTCTGCGGCTTGCTGCAGTGCAGCTGCTTCCTCTGTGGCAGCCTGGGCTTCTTCCACTTCGGCTCGGGCCTCAGCGACCTTTCCCCGAGCCTGGGAGACGGCGTAATCCCGATCCGCCTCTGCGGATGCCACTGCCTGATCTCGATCTTGCTCGGCCGCGAGAACCGCTGAGTCGCGCTCCTCTTGGAGGCATTCGACGGCCTCTGTCTTCTCGGCTTCGGCAGATGCAACGGCGTCATCTCGCTCTTGCCGAGCCTTGGCGATGGACTCGGTCTTCTCGGCTTCGGCAGATGCAACGGCGTCATCTCGCTCTTGCCGAGCCTTGGCGATGGACTCGGTCTTCTCGGTCTCGGCGGCTGAAATGGCCTCTGTCTTCTCGATCTCGGCGGCTGCAATGGATGAATCTCGCTCTTCCAAGGCCCTTGCGACAGCTTCGGTCTTCTCCTGTTCCGCCGCTGTCACGGCTTCCAGCCGCTCGGCCTCTACCGTCTCCACGCGTTCAGCAGCCTGCTGGGTCTGGGTGCGGGCTTCCTCTTCCGCGGACTCGATGCGATCCCGGACCTCATTCAACGCACCCCGAACCTCCTCCAATTCCCGCTGGGAAATGTCCCGGCTGCGTTCGGCTTCTACAGCGACCTCGCGGATGGCGTCCGCCGCGCACCGGGCCTCCTCTGACATGCGACGGGCAGTCTCTGCATCGGAGAGCGCTGAGTCCAACTCCTGCCGGGCATCCGCAGCATCGGTCCACGCCTTGTCGGCGCGCCGTCGTGCCTCGTCCCGTTCCTGCCAGGCCTCCTGGACCTTCTCCTGGCCCTGGGTCATCGCTTGTTCACGCCGTTCCTCGGCGTGGTTGCGACCGTCCACTGCCACCCGATGTGCTTCCTCGGCAATCTCGGTCAACTCTCGGGACTCATCCCGTTCGGCTTCCGCCGTCTGCATGGCATTTCGCGCGATCTCCAGGTCGAAAAGCGCCTGGTCGCGCACTCCATCGGCTTCTCCAACCCGATCAATGGCTCCTTCTTCGGCGGTCGCGACCTGGGCGCGGGCCGCTGCCTCCGCGCTTGCAATTCGAGACCGGGTCTCCTCTTCCACCGAGACAATGCGTGCAGCAGTCTCTTCTTCGACGGACTCCACGTGCACTGCTGCCGAGAGTCGGGCCTCTTCCGCTGCATCGAGCGCCTGCTGTAGCTCCTGTCGCGCCCCGGCGAGGTTCTCCAGGGCTTCCCGCCGATCTTGCTCGGCCTTTGCGGTTGCTTCTTCCGCTGTTTCCTGTGACCGCTTTGCTTGCTCGGTCTGGGCTTGGGCAGAATCTCGTTCTTCCACGGCGGCAATCGCCTCCGCACTGGCCAGGGAGGCGCGCTCCAGCGACGCTTCGCTGGCGCGAATGCCGTCTGCCAGCTCCTCGTCGAGCACCGCGATCCGATCGGTAGCAGCTTCGAGCTGCTGTGCGGCCTCCTGCAGGGACAACTCGGTCGCCTGCACCGCCAACTGGGTCGCATGCAGAGTGTCCTGGCTATCCCCCAAGACCTGCCACACCTCTGCGAGAAAGCCCTCGGCTTCCTGTCGGGCGGTCTGGGTCAGGTCCAGGCTCGCCGTGGTCTCCGTCAGCTCTGCAGTGGTGGCCTCCAACCGAGAGGTGGTGTCCTCAAATTCGATCTGGAGTTGCAGCCGTGCTGCTTCTGCTGCCTCGTGAGCTACCTCCGCCTCTGCAACCGATTCCAGCGCAGACTGTTCCGCCGACTGCGCAGCGCTGGCGTCTTCTCGTGCGGCTTCGGCTGCTTCCTGGGCAATTTCGGCCTCGCTGACGGCCTTGGTCTCCGCCCCTCTGGCAGCCTGGTACCCCTCCCATGCACGCGCTTCCTCGGCCTTTGCCGAATCGGTGTCACGCCTGGCCACAGACCATGCGGACCTGGCTTCCTCGGCCTCGGCCTCGGCATGGGTGCGCAGGTCCTCCGCTGCGGCGGAGGCGGCCTTTGCCTCGTCTCGCTCTGCTTCCATCGCCAGACGCGCGGCCTCGGCCTCTTCGGCCTGTTGCCTCAAACCCCCTGCTTCCTGTTCTGTGCGGGCGCTCTCGGCCTCGATGGAGGCGTCCAGGACCTGAATGCGACCGACCAATTCCTGGGCCAGACTCTGGGCGTTGGCGAGCCCAGCCTCGGACTCTCTCTGGGAGTTCTCTGCTTCCGCTCGAGCGGCCTCTGCAAGAGACGCCCGTTCCCCGAACTGCTCCTTCCTTTCCTCGGCGGCTTCGGCCGCCATTTCTGCTGCAGCCCGACCCTGGCGTGCCTCTTCCTCTTCGGACCGGGCTGTTTCAGCCACTTGCCGTGCCGCATCCGCCTCGGAGAGTGCCAACTCGGCGCGCGCATGTTCAGAATCGGCGCGTTCTTCCGCCTGGATCTTGATGGCTTGTGCATCAGAGAGGGCCACCTCGGCCGTGCTGAGGGCCGTGCGGGCCTGCTCCACCTGGGTCCAGGCATCCACCGACTCCGCCCGTGCACCTTCCAGGTCTGTCACCAGTCCCTGCAGGCTCTCTTCCAATCCAACCTTTTCTGTGGAGAGAGATTCCATCTGCTCCAGCACCGAGTCCGCCGTGTTGCGGGCCCCAGCCAGAGCCTCTTCCAGCTGGGCAACCCGCGCCCGGGACTCCATCACCTCTTCCTGGACCACTCCCATTTCAGACCGGAAACGCTCCATCTGCACATGGCCCTGTTCGAGCTCATCCTGCACTTCCTGGACCCGAGCGTTTTCGTCTCTCCCCAGCTTCTGCTCCTGGGTCTCCAACTCTCCATGCCACCGTTGGAGCGAGGCTTCCTTTTCCGCCAGATCCTTCAGGCGGCTCGTCAGCTGCACCTCCCGATCCTTGAACTCGGTGGAAACAGGGGGGGGAAGGGGCACCCGCGTCCGGGGCACGGAGGCCGTACGGCTGGGATCCAACAAGCGGCCCAGGTGCCGCTTGAGGGCGGCCGGGGTGACGGGCCGCGCAAGGTATTGATCCGCGGGGTGGGGACCATACATGTGGTCGATGAGCTTGGCACCCGCCGGTGCCTTGCAGAGCATGACCACCGCCGCATACCGGAGCCGCGAGTCCTCCTTGATCCGGACGCCCAGATCCAGGGCAGCCGGGTCGTCTCCGTCGAGAACCACCAGCACGGGCGGACGCTCGACCATCAACTCCAGCGCCTCCTCCAGGTCCGGCATGTGTTCAAGCTCCACCACGCCGCGCGGGAGTCCTGCCTCAACCTGCGCACATGCAGCCGGATCCGGCTCGGTCACGAGCACCAGGGGGCTCAAGGTCGGTGCGCTCATTGGGCACCCCCATTCGGTCCCATCTGAAAGCCACGGGTAGGCTGGGCCGAAGTCGCGCTGCCCTCCGCGCCTTCGACCCGCGGTGCGGTGCCGGCAGCCAGCTGCTCATCGTAGGCGGCCTTTCTCTTCGCGTCGGTGAAGGTACTCCAGGCTTGCTGTACCCCCCTTAGAAGTTCCTGCAACCGGGCCCGATCTTCCGAACCCAGCTGGGGGTCGGCAGCCAGCGCGTGCCACTGCTGGGCCAACTGGCGGCAAGCCACCTTGATGGTGGCGGGATCGGACCCTGGCGGCACTTGGAGAAAAGTGTAGTAGTCGCTGCCCATTCGCGACGTGTAGGCCTGGGCCACAGCGGGATTGCCCCCCGTGATGGCAGGCGCTGGGGGCGCGGCCACGGGCTCCTTCGATTCCGACAGGGGCGGTGTTTCCGACGGGGGCGGTGCCTCCGAGTGTGCCCGGGGTTCCGGGGCCGGTAGTTCCACGGCCCCAGGCGACCGACTCGACCCCACCGCTGCCTGGGTTGTCTCGGGAATCTCCTGGGAGCGCTTGACCAGTCCACCGGCTTCCAGGAACCAGAGGAGGCGCACGAGGTCCCCGGAACACTCCGGCAGCTTCCTCGCGAGATGATCCACAGCAGCGCCGGCACCCAGCAGCGCCGGCAAGGCATTCAAGGGTGGATCCAGCCCGAGCAGGTGGATGGCCGCCGGCAGCTCCGCCGTCGGGACGAATCCTCCTGCGGCGCGATCCGTGACGATGGGAAGCACCTCGTCCATGTCCACCTGCTTGCAAACCGCAGCCCACAAGGCCTGGACAAAGGGCACTTCCGGCCTGAGCTCTGGTTCCACCGCTCCGGCCTCCAGCCCCTCGGCCGGCTCGAATTCCCAAGTTCCATTCCCCCACTCCAAGGGGGCACCCACGCCCTGCTGCAGACGCCTTTGTCGCAAAGCGTTCATGTCTTCTGCTGTGATGACCCCCGCATCCAACAACGCGTTTTCCAGGTACTCGCCCTGGCCTAGACGCTCCCGAAACCACCCGATGCGAGCACGGGGAAGCAGCCCAGCCTCCACGAGGTCCTCGTCCAGCGCATCCTCCACAAGGTCAGATCGATAGTCCAATGGCTGCCCATCCAAGAGGTACAGCTGCCGGCAACCATCCGGGTGGTTCACACGCAACACCCCCGTCTGCTGCGTGCGCCGCAGGCGAATGAGCGTCCGAACATAGGTCTCTCGATCGTGGCGACCCCGGGTCACCGCTTCACTGGATTCCAACCTGTCTCCTCATCCTGCCCTGGTTCGTGTCGGGCGGGACTGGATCAGTGTATCGCTGTCGGGGACTCAGGTGGACCCCAAATTGCGAAATTGTTCAATCACTCCCCGCGCTTGAGCGCGTCAAGGGACTGTTCCTCCTCGTCTGCGAGGCGCCGAAGGCGCTCGGACTCCAACCGCCCGCGATCCAACAGCCCGCGCACGTCGTGCAGAACTTCTTCGATGGCCTCTCGCGACTCGGGGCTTCGGTCCATTGCGCCCACCGCGCTCTGCACCGCCTGGCCCATGGCTGCTTCCAGGTCCGACCACCGGCGCCGATCGCTGTCTCGGCGCCTGCGGTAGGCGCGCACCAACTCGCCGATCCGTTGTCCATCCACGGCTTCAAAACCCGTGGCGCCCCCTTGGGAACCGGCTTCATCCAGCTGGTCTTCCAGGGCATGCACCCTCTGCCGGGCATTTTCCAGGTCCAGGGAGAGATTCAATACCTCGGTGTTCTGCATAAAGAGATCCCCGCGCACCCGGTCCACTTCCTCCAGGAGTGACTCCAGGGCAGGACTGCTGGGGCGAGCATCGGACAGAGCCTCTGCGGTGGCGGCCTGTGCCTCTTCAGCGGCGAGCCGTGCTTCTTCGGTGGCGAGTTGTGCTTCTTCGGCGGCGAGCCGTGCTTCTTCGGTGGCGAGTTGTGCTTCTTCGGTGGCGCGCAGTGCGTCATCTCGCTCGGTGCGGGCTGCATCCACCAGCCGCTTGGCCTCATCTCGTTCCGCCCGTGCCTCGTCCCGGCCATTCCGGGACTCGTCCGACTCGGCCCGCGCGGTGTGCAGGCGCTCTTCCAGGGCAGAAAACTCGGTCTCAAAGGCCTCACGCCGTGCACGGGCCAACTCCGCATCGGCGAGAGCCCGCTCAAAGTCTCCCCGCGTGGTGCCCAGCAGCTGGCGAACTTCCGAAAGGTCCGACTCCAGGGACTTCTTGGCTTCCTCTTCTGCAGCGAGAGTCTCCTGAACTCCCGACAGCTCCGCCTGGATCTCCTCTCCCTGTCCTTGTGACTGTTGAAGCTCGGAGCGAACCTCCCGCAGCTCGTCCCGGGTGGTGCGGGTTTCCTCGCGTGCGGCATCCAGGTCGCTCCTTGTGCCTTCCAGCGCTGCGGCTGCGGACTCTTCGTTGGCCTTGGCTGCCCCAAGATCAGCACGGGTGGAGTCGATCTCATCCTGGAGGGAGGCATACTCCGCCTCGGCCTCCTTCAGGGTCTCCCCGCTTGCAGCCAGCTCCTGTGCCAATTCGGACTGGACGCTCAGCGCCTTTTCGGATTCTTCCATGGCGCTCAGGGCCTCGGAGTTCGCTGCATCCCGCTCATCCCGGGCCGACTCCGCATCGCTGCGGGCCGTGCGGGCCTCCTCCCGGTTGTTTTCCGCTTCCACGCGCGCCTCCTGGGCCTCGTCCCGCGCAGATTCAGCCTCTCCCCGAAGTTGCTCCATTTCCTCCCGCACGGAGTCCAGCTCTTCCCGCCACTGCGCAACTTCCTTTTCGGAATTCTCCGCCTTCTCCTGGGCTTCTTCCGCTTCAGCCACGCGGGCCTCCGCCTCCTGGCGCACCTCCACCAGCTCCTGGCGCAGGGCCTTCATTTCTTCCTTGGCCTCTGCAGCCTGATCTCTGGAGGCACGGGCCTCGTCCTTGGCAGCGCGGGTTTCCTCACGGGCCTGGCCCACCTGCTCCTCGGCGTCCTTTCGCGCCTCCAGGGCAGTCTCCATCTTCTCGACCGCACGTTCGGCTGCATCACCCTCGTTGATGGCGTGCTCCAAGGCGCGGGCCGCCTCGGACTGGGCCGAGTCCAGGGACTCCCGTGCTTCGTGCAGCCGCGCCTGGGCCACCTCGATTTCGGCACGGGCCTCCTCTGTTTCTGACTCGGCGGATCCCAGGGCTCCCTTTGCGTGGTCCAGGTCCGACCAGGCCTTCTCGGCTTCTTCCCGGGCCGACGTCATGTCCAACTGTGCCCGCTCCAATTCCTCCCGCAAGGCAGCCGCTTCTGCCCGAACATCCGCCACATCGTCCTGGGCAGACTCTGCGCGAGCGCTTGACTCCTTCAACGCGGTCTCGGACTCGGACAATCGCTGTTCCAGGGTAGACAGGTCGGTCGCGTGGCTGTCCTTCAGGGACCGGGCCTCCTCTTCCGCGGCGAGGCGCTGCTCGTGGGCCTGCTCGTTCTCGGAGCGCGAATCCGCCAGCTCCGCCAACAGGTTGTCCTGGGCCTC
>CAZSZE010000002.1:0-54849 GCA_964610645.1 uncultured Enterobacterales bacterium
ATCTGCCCACCCAGGCCCTGGAACGGCCAGTGCGGGCAGCGTTATCCACCAACTTTGCCTTTGGCGGCGTCAATGCTGCTTTGCTGCTGGGACCGGGAGACTGAAAATGGAATTGGAAGGGAAAGTCGCGATTGTCACGGGTTCAGCCCGCGGAATCGGGCGAGCGATCGCAAAGGACCTGGGACGTGCCGGTGCGCGGGTTGTCATCAACTACCGAACCAGCGCCGAGGAAGCCGAGTCCCTGGCGCAGGAGATCCCACAAGCCCGAGTGGTGCAGGCGGACGTGTCTTTGACCGAGGGATGCGAGCGACTGGTCGAAACAGCCTTGGATTGGGGCAGTCTGGACATTCTCGTAAACAACGCCGGCATCAACGCGGATGGCCTCGCTCTGACCATGACCGACGAGGCGTTCGACTCGGTCATGGCCGTGAATGCCGGTGGCTGCTTCCGCATGAGCCGGGCGGCCATCCAGACCATGGTGCGTGAGAGGTCGGGCTCCATTGTGAACCTCACCAGCATCTCGGGACTCCGGGGAAACCCCGGACAAATGAACTACTCCGCTTCCAAGGCGGCCATCGTGGGAATGACCCGCACCCTGGCCCGTGAGATCGCCAAGCGCAAGGTCCGGGTCAACGCGGTGGCCCCAGGATTCGTCGAGACCGACATGACCCGTGCCCTTCCGGAACAGGTACTCAAAGAGGTGCAGCGGCAGATCCCCATGCGCCGCTATGGCACCGTCGAGGAGGTCTCCCACATGGTGCGCTTCCTGGTCGGTCCCCACTCCCAGTACATCACGGGCCAGGTGTTCGTCGTGGACGGGGGCCTTTCCTGCTAGCGCGCCCCTGTACTTGCCCCGTCGCGCAGACCACAATATCTGCCCACGCCTGAACACCCGAAGGGGAAAGCCGCATGAACGCTGAACAGATCATCTGCAAGATCGACCAGATTTTTGTGGACGAGTTCGAACTTGCGCCCGACCTCGTCGTCGCGGACTCCAAGCTCCGGGACGACCTGGATCTCGACAGCCTGGACGGCGTGGACCTCATGGTGGCCCTCGAAAAGCAGTTCGGTTTCCGGGTCGACGAGAAGATTCTCCTGGAAATGCAGACCGTGGGCGACATCCACGACTACATCCGGAACCACCTGGGCGAGCTCACCGCGGCTGCTGCAGTGGTCACGACATCGGACTCTGCCAGCGCCTGATCCGGCCTCCGGGAGGATTCAACTCCAGGGATTGTGGAAGTTGTACCACTGGAACGGGTAGCGCATCGCCCACCGCTCCAGCTGCGCCCCGTACTCCTGGGCCCACCCTTCCAGGTCCGCCTGCCGGTTCGCCCGACTGGTAAATCGAAGCACCTTTGGCTCTGTGGCCAACACCCGGAACACCGCCGGGCCCTCCTTGAAGCACCCCATCATGAACACCGGAGCGCCAGAAAAGGCCGCCAACAGAAAGGGCCCCGTGGGCAGGCGAATCCGCCCCCCGAGCATGGGAACTTCAACCGTGCGGTCATCCACCACCCGATCCGCCTTGATGGCCAGAAGCTCCTTGTCCCGCAACACGCGCACCGCCTCCAGGGCGGCCAGGGAGTCGTCGGTGTTGATCACAATCTGGCGCGGCATGGGGACTTTCGGCGCAATCTCCTTCCAGAGGGCCAGGTAGGGATCCGCGCCGGACCGGTACTGCAGCAGGTTGACCGGCAAGTCAGTCCGCCCACCTCCGAGGGCCACCGCGGCCAGGTCCGCGTTTCCAAGATGGGAGGACAACATGATGGCGCCTTCCTGCTGCACCAACCTGGAGGCCGCCTCCGTGTCCTCATGCAGGAATTGGAAACTCTCCGGACCATGGAGCATGACCACAAATCGGTCCACGAGGGCCACCGCGAAATTGTAGAAGATCCGGTAGGTGGACGCCAGGCGTTGTAGGGGCCCCTGGTCTGGAAAGCGACGAACCAGGTAGGCCTGAACCCCTGTCCGCTGGTCCCGCGCCACACCCAGGTAGAACAGGGCCATTCCCCGCATGGCCAGGTAGGTGGCTGGAGCCCCCATTCGGCGAATCATTCCCACGAAGAACCGCCACCCCCACAGACGCCCCAAGTGGGTACCCTTCCAGGAATCCGACGAGCGCCGCCAACGGGGGATCCAGCGGGGCGGCCACAACAACCGCTCTGTCACAAGGCGGGTGTTCAACCAGGAGATACGCGCGTTGTCCCTAAACGGTCGAAAGGCGCTGACTCGCTCCTCTTTGGGCGGGTACCAGACGCGGCATGGGAGGTCCTTGACCGGAATTCCCGCCCAGATTCCACGCACCAGCACCTCCACTTCCCATTCGAATCGTCGAGCGCGAAGACCAAGAGAAAGCACCGGGACGACGGGGTAGACACGGAAGCCACTCTGGCTGTCCGCCACCCTGGCACCTGTCTCCACCCAGGTCCAGAAATTCGAAAACCGCCGCCCAAACCGGCTGGACTCCGGGGCTGTGCGCAGATCACGGCACCCCACGTGGATAGCCTCTGGAGCATTCTTGGCCGCCTCCAGGAACAGGGGCAGGTCCCCGGGCAGGTGTTGGCCGTCCGAGTCGATCGCCACCAGGTGGGAGCAGCCAGACTCCCAAGCCCATTGCAGGGCCGTCTCCAGGGCAGCGCCCTTTCCCCTGTTCACCTCGTGGTTCAGGACCACGACCCCCTCCACCTGGGAAGCTGCATCGCCGCTGCCATCGGTGCTTCCATCGTCGACCACCACCACCCGGGGACAATGTGCCAGGCACTGCCTGGCGACCTCACCGACGGTCTCCACGTTGCCATGGGTGGGAACAACGATTGCAGGACGGAAACCCTCGGCCCGGCTCTTCGGCCGGCTTGACACGGATTGCCACCAAAGGGCCACCAGGAGGACCCCGTCGATGCCCCACATCTGAAGCACCTCCTCCCGGCCCAACGAGGTTCCAAGAAACAGGTGGAGGCCGGTCACCCCAAGGGCAAGGACAAGAACCCCCATTCCTCTGCGACCGGGCCACGCATGGACAACCCGGGTCATCGCAGCTTCTCCAACAACTCATCCAATGCCCGGCGCTGGTCCCCGTACTCGGGACTCGCTGCAAGCGCGAGCTCGGCGGCCTCGGCGGCCTCAAACTTCTTGCCCACGCCCTCGAGCACATGGGCCAGGGTTCCCAGCGCCTCTGGGTGGGTGGGCATCAACGCGACCCCCCGCCGCGCCAGGGTCTCTGCCTCCGCCCCCCTGGCTTCCCGCGCCTCGTGGAGAAGCCGGCGCCCTCTGCGCACCGCAAAGGTCAAAGAGAGGTCTCCCGCGGGAGAAGCCTCCGCGGGCTCCAGGTCTCCGGCGAGGGCGCTCTTCAGGTCAAAGGAAACCCATCCGCCGGCGAGATTGGGGTAGCGACTCACCCAGATGCGCTTGTGGGTGGCATCGAACACCACCCCATGGGTGGCGATGTCCGCGTTCAGGGCCCATCGGTGTCCGGGAGGCAAGGGGGTGTCCCCCACTCCCTTGCGGTCTTCCAGGATCTCCCGGGCCCGCGTGGGATCCAGCCCCCCCTGGTGCCGTTTCAGGAGCTCCTCGACCCGGGCCAGGCGGTACCGCGTCGTGTAGTGGGCCACCCGCTCCTGGTTGGTGCGATCGGAAACAAGGGCGCTCGTCCGAAAGTGGTTGGTGACCCCCAGGCTGGTGCCTGCCTCCAGGCGCTCCACCGTCTCCGGCGTCACCTCGAACAACGCTGCCTCACCGGCGTCCCCATCCACCACCATTACGTTTTCGGAGACGGTTCCCGCCCTGTTTCGAAGAATCGCCTCGGCATCATCCAGGGAAGACCCATGCTGAAGGATCTCCCGCACCACCAGGGCCATGGGCATGCCGGGCCGAATGCTCGCCTCACTCCCCGCAGCCTGAATGGCCACAGCGAGGCCGTCCGCATTCATTCCGCTTACCACCCCGACCATGCCCGTAAAGCTCACGGAGACAAAAGGAATGCCCTCCTCCGGCACCACAAAGGTCACAATCTTGTCCCGATCGAAGACCACCCCCCCATCAAAGTCGAAATTCCTGGCGAGAAGCCAGCTTCCATCCGCCGTGGCATCGCCCCCGGCCATGAACCCGCTGCACCCCACCACCAGGGGGGTGTCCACCAGGGCCTGGCCCAGGTCGTGAATCGCGTGGTAGTACGTGCGCCGGGTAAAGGCGGGACCCAGCTCCTTGAACGTGTCACGCCCGGCATCCACACTGCCCGCCACCTCCTGAAGCTGGGCCGGGGTAAAGAACCGATCCAGCCCCGGCATCCACACCGCAAGTCCCCGCAGGATTGCAAATCGCGCCAAGGGGTTGGGTACCGCCTTGTGGAAGGCCTCCAGGGCCTGGGCCTCCAGGGCGTCCTGGAGGTCACGTCCCAACATGCCGTTGGCGTACCCCATTTCGTAGGGGCTTCCCGTCAGACGCATGGCCCAGATTCCGTGGGAGTACCGCAGGCGGTTGGGGCCAAATTGGAGGTCGCGGTCCCCATTCTGGACCAGGGTGTGGGTGGGCGCCGCTCCTTCTCGCTCCGGGGGCGACATGTAGGTCACTTGTCTCAACGCCAGGTCTGCATGCCACGCCAGGACCATGGCCCCCACAGCCAACGCGCCCCCTCGCCTCCAGGCCGGAGAATAAAGCGGCTCCCCTTTCACCAGAGCTGGCACCACCCACAAGGCGCACAATACGGCTCCCGCCAGGCCACCCAGCACACCGAGCCCGAGCCCCGCCAGGGCTGCGCTTTCGCTGGTGGCCAACAAACCAAAACCCGCCATGGTGGTGGCTGCAGACATCAAGATGCCAAGGTCGGTGGAGTCGTCCTCCTCTCGCCGCGCCGCCTCCGCCATGAGAATGCCGTAGTCCAGTCCCAGTCCCAACAGCAGCACCATGGCGCAGGCGCTGACGACATTCCATGGCATGCCCAACAAGACGTGAAGGCCAAGCGACCAGGCAATTGCCCCTGCAGGAGGCAGCGCGGCTGCCAAGAGCGCCCGGCTGAACCCAAAACGGGCCAGGAGCAACAGCAAGATTCCCGGGATGGCCCACCCCCCGAGCCGCACCAGCTCGGCCACGATGCTCTCCACCCCTGCTGCAGCGAACCGGGATGGAAACAGCAGCACCGCCTGGGGCACGGCTTCCCGAATCGTGTCTTCCACCTCCCGGGCCAGGGCATCGTCCTCGACGACAACAGAAAGGACGACCTCCCCAGATCCGTCTTCCCTCGCCTGCACGTGCCTTCCCACCAGCTCCTCAAGCGGTGTGCCCACCCAATCTCCCGGCACAATCACCCCATCCGCCGGAGACAGCTGGTCCAGGGCAATGTCCACCCAGTCACCTGAGAAACCGGCACTTTCGGCGGCCACCTGGAGTCGCTTGGACAAGTCTTCCCGTGGGGGCAATTGGGCCGCTCGATCTTGTTGAAGCGCCGGCCCTGGCTGTACAACGCCCGCACCATGCAGCCGCACACCCGTCAGTCCTGCCAGCGCCGACTCGACCCTGTCCGCCCGATCCAGGGCCTCCCCTGTGGTCTCCCCCTCGATCACCACAAGCCCCCCGGTTCCCATGCCGCCGTAGCGATGGTTCAACTCCCACTCCAGTGACCGCAGCTCCTGTGGAAGCGGCAGCAGCTTTCGGGGATCTCCGTCCAGTGTAGATGCAGGGATTGAAATGACCAGCAGCAAGGCCGTAAAGGCCAGCACCCACCCGGGCATCCATCGCCCTGGACGCCCTCGGCCCAATGCCCCCAGAGTCCGCCCCCCAAACAGGCCATAGGAAATGGGGCCCAGCACCAACGTCGCCAACAGGGCCGCACCCGAGGCGGCAGCCCCCATCCAGCCGAGATCTGACACCACCGGAAAGTCGCTGGTTGCGAGGAGCAAGCAAGCCCCCGCCGTGGACCCAGCAGCGAGGACCAGTGCAGGGGCGAGGCGCCTTGCAGCCCCCTCTGCAGCAGCCAGGCGGCCAGCGAAACCGACACCCTGTGGGGCGCCCGCAGCAGCCACATAGAGGTGAATCCAGTAGTCCACGGCCAGCCCAAACAAGGCCACACAGAACCCCATACTGATTCCATGAACGGGCCCCAGCCTGGCGGCCATTGCCAGGGTCGCTGCCACCGCCACCCCCAGGGGCACCAGTCCACCAAGCAACGGACGAAGGGAACGAAACCCCAACAGGAACAGGAGCAGCAGGGCGCCCGTGCCCCACCGGGCTGCGGTCCCGACACCGTCTCGAAGAATCCGTGCCCCTGTCACCGCGATGCGGGGCCCCCCAAACCAGGCCACCGGCAGATCACAGCCCTCGATGGCGGCTTCAAAGCTGGCAATGTCCGGATCGTCTGGGCCGACGTCCAATCCCGATCGGCTGGGCTGCACCACGAGGATCGCCCGCGTCCCGGATGCATCCATCAGGCGCCCCCGAGAGGCGTCCACGGAAAAGGGCAGCGCGGAATCTCCCAGGCGCCGCGCCACCTCCAGGCCAAGCCCCAGAGGGTCGGCCTCGATGCGGCTCCCGAGCAACATTCCCATGGGACTTGCAAGGAGGTTTCGTTGGCGCGTGAGAGTGGCCTGCAGTGCCTCGGGCTGCAACCGCTCGGCCACGAGATCCACCGGCAGCAGCGCGGTCGCGCGACTTGCCAGAAGAGGTGGCAGGGACAGCACCTGGGAGTCGACCCTGTGCTGCACCCGGGCCACAAAGGGCTCACCGGCCAGCGCCTCCGCAAGGGAATCCACTGCAAGCTCCAGGGCGCCTGCCTCCACTCCGGTGCCATCCACCTCCACCAGCACCACATCTGACAGGCCGACCTGTTCCAGGGCGTCCACCGCCCGGGCCAGCTCCCCCCCACCAGGAAGGAGGCGCTGAAGATCAGAGGTGATCGCCAGGCCCATGGCAGCCCAGACCAGGGGTCCAACCAAGACCAGCGATCCGAGTCCCCGGAACCACAAGCGTCGGTTCACCGGGGCACATCCTTCAACTGGAAGAGGCCTGAGTCCACGGGACCCGCGGCGTAGGCTCGAAAGGTGTACTCGGTCGTGTCGCCCCCCGGCAGGTGCAAGATCATCGAGGACACGTGGGCCGGGCTGGTTTCAAAGGTCAATTCAATGCGATGGATCGCCCAGCTGATCGTCTCCTTGCGGGGAACCAGGACCGCCTGCGGGCGGTTCCCAGGCAACCAGGAGATCGCAAAGTCCTCTCCTGCCTCCTTCATGTCACCCCCCATCCAGACAGTCATCGCCTTGACGAAGGCATAGGTGGCCGGGTCGCCATCGAGGGGAATCTGTTGCACACCCATCCCTGGGCTCGCCATGGCCACATGGGTCGCCGTCAACAGGAAGTCCATGGGTTCTGGTTCCTGGAGCGACCAGCGCATGCGATCAGGTCTCTGGTACACCATGCGGCCAGTGCTGGTCACTGGCTCCGTGAACAAGGCGCGGCGGGAGACCAGAGAAAAGTCCACCGTGAACGCTTCCACCTCGGACAGGGCCCGAAACATCGCCACCGCGTCCGGGGGCAGTTCTGCACGGTCTTGGGCCACTCCGGGAACCGGAAAGAGCAGGAGGAGGCAGAGAAGGAGGTTTCGCATGGGTTTGAAAGCTACAAACCCCCGAACCCACCAGTGGATTCGGGGGTCGAAGGGGTGGAGAAGAAGGGGATCGAACCCTCGACCTCGGCGTTGCGAACGCCGCGCTCTCCCGACTGAGCTACTTCCCCGGATTGACGCTTGGCTAACCTGGAGCCGTGGGCCACGTCAATCGCTCGCCGAGGGGTCCACCCGGTAAAAGACCCAGCCATATTCATCCTCGCGCTCAAGGGGCACAAGCACCACAGATCCAAGCAGCACCTCCCCCTCTCCGCCCAGCCAGGGTGCCACGCGCGGCGCCTGCGTCCAGGCCTCGCGAAACCAGAGAACATAGGCAACTTTCTCGTCTTCCAGCCAGTCGCCAAAGGCCTCCCTTGGCCAGGCCTCCTCCCCTTCCAGCACATCGAACCAGGTCCAGAGGGAACGCGCATGTGCGCGGCGGTTGATCCAGGCCCCCGGAATGTTGTCCACCAGCAGCACCGCTTCCTCGGGAACCTCTTCTTCAATCCACCGCGCCAGGTCCAGCTGGTCCCCATACAAATCCTCAGAGACCTGCACCTGCCGCTGGGTCTCCTGGCCAAATGCCACGGCACCCTGGGCGAAAGCCGCAAGACCCACCACCCACACCCCTGCCCGGCCCAACAGGGTGCGGGCCGCCTCCAGCAAGCTCGCCACCGCGAGAATCCCCACCAGCCCCACCACCGGAATCACCGAGTGCAGCCACTTCCAATAGAGATTGTGTTCCGGCGCATGCTGGGCGACCAGCCCGATGCCCAGCCAGAAGCCAAGGAAGGTAATGGCGGCCAGGGAGAGGGTCCGCCGGGGACCGTGTCGAGACCAGGGCGTTCGCAGGAGACCCCACCAGAGCCCGATCCACAGGGCCCACCCGGTGCGGCTGGAGAGCACCTCTGTGGCCAGGCGGCCGACGATGCCCAGTCCATTCCCCCACCAGGAACCCGCGTCCGCAATCTCAGTGGCTCCGCCGGTGGCAACATTCACCGCCACGCTGTGCCCCCAAAAGGCCAGCGTGCCGTGCTCCAACCGGCAGTAAAGGGACCACATCAACACCATGCCCAACAGCGGCGCCAGGGCCTCGCCCAGACGGCGCCCGCGGGGTCCTCGGCCCAGGGCGTGCACGGCCAGGACCGGGCCAAGTGTCAGGAGCGCATCCATGCGGGTCAGAAAAGCGAGCCCCGCCCACACCCCAGCCAGGACGAGTCGCTCCCCAAAGAGGGCGTACAAGGAAGCCAACACCAGGGCGGCATACATCGGCTCTCGCAGGCTCGAGGCTGAATAGAGCGCAAGCTCCGGCTGAAAGACCAGGACCGCCGCGAAGACCCAGGCCACGGCCCTGCCCCCCAGGCGATCCGCAAGCAGCACCCCAAGCACAACCGTCAGCACGCCGCAGACCAGGGACACGGCCCGCGCAGCCACCACCGCATCTCCCACCACGCCCATGACGCCGGCGCTGGCCCCGTAGTACAGGGGCAGGTGGTTCATGTCGTAGTGCAGAAAGCCGCCCTCGAGGACTCCTCGCACCATGGCGAGGTTGCCGTAGTCGCTTTCCTCCCACCCCCGGTACTGTACAGACAGACAGAGGCGCCAGGCCGCAGCCAGCCCCGCCGCCAGCACAATCAAATGGCGGCGCCTTCCGAGCATCTCAATCAGACGTCGTAGAACAACGGCTCGCGTCCAGCCCGGGAAATGAAGTCCTTCAGGCGGGCGGCCGTGACCTCGTCCAGGTTCAGGAAACGACAACCACACCCCACGGGCTGGCCGTCATCTGTCCGGACCCACATGACCTCTGCTGTGACGTTGATCGGCGGACCCCCATCGGTGGCGATGGACGTCTCCACCACGGTGCCGAGATCTGGCGGTGCCAGGCTGCTGATGAAAATACCGCCCTCCGAGAGGTTCTCGGAGAGTCCGGTGAAGAAGTTGGTCTCGCTGGTCACAGTGACCTGTGCCTCGAGGCGCACGCGCTCACCCTCTCGACGAAAAGCCTCGTTCTCAGTCTGCTTGTCGACTTGTTCATGCATGGCGTCGCGCATCTCATCCGCTTCAGCCGCATCTGGTTTGATCCACTTGTCGCTCATCGTTTCCCCTTCTCCAATGTGGAATCTACCTCTGGACCGTCCAACCCCTCAAGTAGGAACTGGAACAGGGCTCGACGGCCTTGGCAGCATTGAATACCACTATCCGGCCCACATGTCTCCCAATCCCCAGGTCGGTTTCGTGGAATGTGATGCGGGCCTGCGCCTTTGGTGGCAGTCCATCGGCAGTGGCCCCACGCTGATGTGTTGCAATGGAGTCGGGGTCTCGACCTTCTTCTGGAAATACGTGGTAGAGCACTTTTCGCCCCACTACCAGGTCGTTCTCTGGGATTACCGGGGCCATGGACAATCGGAACGACCTGAAGACCTTGGCTCGGTGGAGTTGAGCATCGAGGCAAGCGCGAGAGACCTGGGGTTGGTGGCGGAGGCTGTGGGTGCCAAAGATGCTGTGCTCCTGGGGCATTCCATGGGATGCCAGGTGGCGCTGGAACGCTACCACCAGGCGCCGGAGTCCGTCCGTGGATTGGCCCTTCTCTTCGGCAGCGCCGGGCGGGTGTTGGAGACCTTCTTCGATCGGAGCAGCAGCGTCCGGATCCACCAAGCCATCATGGCAGCCGCCGATCGACTGGGCCCGCGGGCGAACAAGATCATGCGTGGTCTGACCAGGAGCCCTGTGGCCTGGCCGGTCACCCGCCGACTGCGCATGGTGGATCCAGACTACGCCCGGCGCGAGGATTTCCAGCCGTACCTGGATCACCTGGGAGTCATCGACAGCCGCCTCTTCCTGCACATGGTCCAGGAGGCCAATCGCCACGATGCCTTTTCCTGGCTCTCTGAGGTCGCAGCACCCACGCTGATCATCGCGGGGGAGAACGACAAGTTCACACCCCTTCACGTCTCGGAACGCATGGTCTCCGCGCTGCCCAAGGGAGAGATCATGGTGCTCGCAGACGGCACCCACGCGGCCATCATTGAGCAACCGGAGACGATCAACCACCGACTGGGCCGGTTTCTAAACGAGATTTCGTTCTAGGACGTCTGCTCAGCTTGTTCCCGGAATCGTTCCAACATCTCGGGCAGCGCCCTCCCCACCAGCGTCTTCATGAGGGATTTGGGCACATACATGCCCAGCTGGATCTCCACCTCGTAGGTCGCCTTGCACCCCCCGTCTTCCAGGGCTTCCAGGGTCCACGATCCGCTGTTGGCGCGAAAAACACCTTCCAGCAGGGACCACTGCACCCGCGTGGGTGAAACCTGTTCCAAGCGCAGGGTGTATTCCAGTCGCCGCACAATCTGAAGGCCAAAGGCCACCTCCCAGACCCCCTCCCCGTGGGACCGAATTCGCACATCCACCAGGTCGTCGACGAACTCGGGATACCGTTCGAAGTCGGTCACCACTGCGAGAAAGGCAGCGGGGCTGCAGGCCGCTTCAATGGAGGCAGTGGCGCTGGCCATCAGTTCTTCCCTCCACGGTTCCGGCGGCGGCGGCGGCGTCCGCCACTTCGTCCGCCACTTCGTCCGCCACCTGACCCACTTCCCTGCGGCTCTGGCGGGCGTTCACCGAAAATCCGCAGGGCCAGGTCGCGGTGGGCTCGCTGCCGGAGCTGCGGATCCCGTCCCAGGAGTTCAAAGGCCGCGCGGCGTGCCCGGAGGAGCATCTTGCGGTCCCGTGTGGGGTTCGCCCACCGCATCGGGGGAAGTTCGCTTGCATGGTCGCCAAGCAGCGCTGCATCGCCTCGCATGGCGCGATCCTGCTCGGCAATGGCGAATCCCTCTTCCTCTCCCGCCACCAGTGACACCACAGCCAGTCCCTCCTCAGAGGGGTCGGCGCTGACCACGTAGAAGCACTGGCCCGGGACGGCGCCCACGGACACATGCCCCCGGATTCGGTGCAGCCGAATCAGGTCAAAATGGTCGGCGTTCTCCACCATCACAACAGCTGCATTGGGTACCTCGGGGGCATCCTCAATGGCCGTCGTAGACAACAGCACGTCGATGCGGCGGTGCTGGAAGTCCTCAAACACCCGGTACCGCTCTTCCCGGCTCATGGACCCGTGGTACAGCGCCACCCGAGCCCCTGGAAAGGCCTCCTGGCTCATGGCGCTCACCAGCAGCATTCCCCGTTCCCGGTCCAACACATCCGTGCCGTTTCGCAGGGGAAACACCACGTAGGCCTGTCGTCCAAGCGCTACAAATTCCCGAATGGTTTCATAGGCTTCCTCCCTGATCTCTGGAGAAAGGACGTGGGTTTCCACCGACCCCTCGTCCTCCCGATCAATGAGGGAAATCTCGTGGTCCGAAAACAGGCTGAACGCGAGACTGGACGGGATCGGCACCGAGGTCACCACCAGCAAATCCGGCTGGTGCTTGCCTTGCTGCAGCGTCTCCCGCTTGACGACACCAAAGTTGGAGCGCTCCTCCACGACCACAAGTCCCAGCTTCTTGAACTCCGGCAATCCCGCTTCCAGCATGGCGTGGGTGGCAAAGACAATGTCCGTTTCCCCCCGGCGAATCCCGTCCACCTGCGCCGAACTCGCTGCGTCGGGCACCAGCTGAGAGACCAATCCAACCGCCCGCAGGAGGGGCTCGGCAAAAAGGGCCCTGTGTTCCGCCGCCAGCGCATCCGGGGCCAGAAACAGCACCTGGCTCTTTCCCTCAGCCACGACCACGGCGGACAGGAGCGCCACCAGGGCCTTGCCCGAGCTGACATCCCCCTGGAGCAAGCGGGTCATGGACCGGGCCGAGCGCAGATCCCGACGAATCTCGTCAAACGCCTTCTCCTGGGAATCCCCCAGCTCCAGGTCGAACTGCAGCTGGAGCTGCGCCACCTTTTCATGACCAATGGAGTGGCGCATTCCCTTGAGTCGGACCTTTTCCTTTACAGCTGCGCTGAGCTGCTGCAGAAACAGCTCGCCAAACAACAGCCGCGTGAGGCCCACTGAAAGCCCTGATGTCGGCAGGTGCATCTCCCGCAGGCTTCTCCGCAGGTCCTGCACCCGACCCATCTTGCGGGTTCCCTCCGGAATGGGATCCACCAACTCCGGCACGTACCCAGCCAACACCTGGCGAACCAGGCCCACGAAGACCGCTTCCTCCACTCCCTTGATGCCGTAGCGCACCACCCGCACCACGCCGCGGGAATCATCCCGCCAAGGCATTGCGTTCGTCAGCGTCAGGGTCTCCCCTTCCACCTCCAGAACACCCGCCAGGGTCACCTCGCCGGCAAGATCAAGCCCAGCGATGGGGGCATCCCAACGACACTGGAATTGTCGATCTCCCACCTGGATCAAAGCGGTCTGGACTCTGCTGTCCGGACGCAGCTTCAACCACCGAGCCGAAACCTCACCGCAGATCGCCAGGGATGTGCCCGGTTCCGGAAGTTCGGCCTCCGGCTCCAGAACGACAAGCTGTTCGTGTTCCTGGGGAGACGTGAGCAGCAGGTCCTCGATGGTGAGGATTCCCGCATCCGCCAGGGCCTTGGCCAAAGCTGGCTCCATGCCTTCCAACTCGGAGACCGATGCGCCCGTATGCTGCGGGTCTCCCAACAGAAACCGCGGCTTCGGCGGAGGCGGTGCTTGGACGGCAGGCTCCTCCTGGACCGGTGCTTCCTCCCTTGAATCACGGCGGCGCCTGCGACGGCGACGGCGCCCTCCTCCTCGACCGGTCTCCTCCGCTTCCGGCGCGATTTCCGCTGCTCCTGCGGGATCCACCAACTGGACGCGGGGCACAAGTTCGGGTGCCTGGGCCTCGGGGCAGGCCTCAAGTGCTGCCAGCACATGGACTTCCGCCTTGGCTACCGGCGCAAAGCGCTCGGTCCAGACCATTTCATCCACGCCGCCCAGCGCATCTCGCGCCAGGATCAGCGCTTCCGCCACATCCTGGGGCAGGATGCACTGCATCAACTTTTCCAGGACCGGCACAGAGTTTCGTTCGATCCAGGGAAGGGACCAGAGACGCTGGCCCTCGTCGCCCACCGCATAGGTAAGTGTCCGGGACAAGCGATCCAGCTCCGCTCGCAATGCAACCGGTGTGATCTCCGGAGGCGGAGTTGAGGCCTCCTCCTCGACGGCAGGGGCCTCCTGCTCGGAGGTCTCCTCCGACGGGGGGGGTTCCTCCTGCTCAGAGGTCTCCTCCGGTGCCGAGGCTTCTTCAACCTCAACTGCGGTCTCCGCCGGTGCCGAGGCTTCTTCAACCTCAGGGGCGGACTCCACGTCCAGGGGCAGTTCTTGTGTTTCTGTCGTGCCAGCTTCGCTGGCTACCTGTTTCTCGGCCATGGTGTCCTACTTGTAGTGGACATCCATGATCTCGAATTCGCGCAAACCACGCGGGGTCGAGACCTTAACGACTTCCCCGATTTCCTTGCCCAACAGAGCCCGGCCAACTGGGGAGTCAAAGGAGATCGAACCTTTTCTCACGTCTGCTTCGTCGGTTCCGACGATTCGCCACGACCTTTCCTCTTCCGTCTCGCAATTCACGAGATCCACGGTCGTGCCAAAGATGACGCGGTCGGATTCTTCCACCTTCCGGATGTCGATGACTTCTGCTGCCGAGAGACGGGACTGGAGGAGGTTCTTTCGAGCCTCTCCCTGCGCCTGCTTCTCCTTGGCAGCATCGTATTCAGCGTTCTCAGAGAGGTCTCCGTGTGCACGGGCCTCCTCAATTTCAAGCACCGTATTGGGACGCACCACCTCGAGGTAGTGCCTCAGCTCTTTTTCGAGCTTGGCCTTCCCCTCGGGGGTCATGGGGCTGCGTTCCATTCCAAATTCCCTTTTTCCAGTCTCACTGGTTCCAGTCCTACTGGTTTCCAGTCTTTTCACCGACGCCACAGGATCGGAAGGGACTGGAAAAGCGCGTTGGAACTAACCGGTTTTGGCGTGGTGTACCGGTCTTCCCTTGTGGATCGTCGTCGAGACACGCACGGAGAGCTCCCTCCCCAACAGGGGCGTGTTTCCGCATCGACTGGCCAGGACGCTGGCCTCAACGGTCCAGGATGCGTGGGGATCCAGGACCACGATCTCCGCAGGAACCCCGGGCGCCAGGCGCCTGTCCAATCCCAGGAATGCCCCCGGCCGGTGGGACAGCGCAGCCAGGGCCGGCTCCAATCCCCCCAGGGCCTCGACGGTGGCTGAAAGGGCCGTTTCCAACCCCACTGCACCGGGCTGTGCCCGCTCGAACTCCAGCTCCTTCTCCACCCGGCTCCAGGGCTCATGTTGGCTGGTCACGCACCCGACAATCCCGTCCTTTACGGCCTCCACCAACGCCAGCCGATCCCTCTCGGAGCGCAAGGGGGGAGAAAACCGGGTCGAGGAATCGTAGCCGCTTTCCAGCACGGCCGCGTCCGAGAGCAGCAGGTGGTGCGCGCTGGTCGAGGCAGACACCGCCACTCCTGCCTCCTGTGCGGTGCGCAGTTGATGCACACCCTTGGCCGTGGTGACCCCGGTGATGTGAAGAGGTGTGTCTGTCACCCGGGACAGCGCGGCCAACCGGGCCACGCCAATCTCCTCGCTGGCGTCCGGGGTGCCCCGCAATCCGATACGCGCTGAAATCTCTCCCTCGTGCATGACACCTCCCGCCTCCAGCCAGGGGTCCCCGGCCCGCAGGAGGATCGGACATCCGAAACTTCTCGCGTACAGCAACATGTACCGAAGGACCGCCGTGTTCTCGACGAACACCCCCGCATTCGACAGGGCGCTGGCCCCCGCTTCCACCAGGAGCCCCACCTCCGCAACCTCGGTGCCCGCCAAGCCCACAGTGAGGGCGCCCGCCACCCGCACCTCGATGGCGGCCTCCGTGGCCGCCCGTTCCAGCAGCTCCCGCACGGTGGAGGGTTCATCCAACACCGGGTCGGTTGCGGGAGAAGCCAACACCGTTGTGAAACCGCCGGCCGCAGCAGCAGCACTGCCACTGGCCACGTCCTCTCGCCAGGGCATTCCCGGGTCACAGAGGTTGGCTTCCAGGTCCACCAGCGCCGGTGCCACCACCTGTCCGGAACAATCCAGGCGCTCGGCATCCACCCCTTTGGAATCAAATCCACCCACCGCCGCGATCCGGCCATCCTCCACCAACACATCCGCCTGCCGATCCTCCCCGCTGGCCGGGCACAAGACCCGACCTCCTTCAAGCAGAAGCTTCATCGCTGCCTCCATCCCCGCCCAGCAACAGGAAGAGCAGTGCCATTCGGACTGCGATTCCATTGGTCACCTGCTCGAGAATCACCGAGTTGGCGCTGTCCGCAACCTCGGGGGACATCTCCACCCCCCGGTTGATGGGCCCCGGGTGCATCACCAACACCTTTTCACTGGCCCGTGCGAGCCGCGCAGCATCCAGCCCATAGAACCGGCTGTATTCCCGCGAGCTGGCCAACATGCCCGGCGCGAGGCGTTCCCGCTGGATTCGCAGCATCATCAGCACATCGGCTTCTTCCAGCACCTCGTCAATGGAGTGGCGCACCTCCACCCCCAGGTCCGCCAGCTCCGGCCGGCACATGGTGCCCGGACCCGCCAGCAGCACCCGAGCGCCCATGGTGGTCAGGCCGTAGATATTCGAGCGCGCCACTCGCGAGTGGTACACGTCCCCGACAATCGCTACGGTGCGCCCCTCCAGCTCGCCGATGTGTTCCCGCATGGTGAGCATGTCCAGGAGGGCCTGGCTGGGATGTTCGTTGATGCCGTCGCCCGCGTTGACCACCGAGAACGGGAAGGCGCATGCCAGCATGTGCGGCGCCCCTGCACACGGATGTCGAATGATGACGGCATCCGGTTGCATCGCGTTGAGATTCCGCGCGGTGTCCATGAGGGTCTCCCCCTTCTTCGTGGAAGAAGAGGAGGCCGAGAAGCCCACACCGTCAGCAGAGAGTCGCTTTGCCGCCAGGTCAAAGCTCATTCGCGTGCGGGTGGAGTTCTCGAAGAAGAGGGTCATCACCGTGCGCCCCCGCAGGGTGGGCACCTTCTTGATTCGCCGCTCCGACACCTGCTTGAACCGGGCAGCGGTGTCGAGAATCTCAACAATCTCTTCCCGGGGGACCCCCCTCAAGCCCAACATGTCCTTGCGATTCAAGTGTCCCCCCTTGCTTCCACCACCACGCAGTCCTGGTCCGACAGCTCCAGTCCGGCCTCCACCCGTACGCGGTCCCCCTTGTCGGTGTCCAGGGCCCGCCCCACGTAGTTTCCTGACACCGGAAGCTCCCGGTGCCCCCGATCCACCAGCACCGCCAACTTGATGCAAGCCGGCCGCCCAAAGTCCATGATCTCGTCCAGGGCAGCCCGAACCGTTCGCCCTGTGAACAACACATCGTCCACCAGCACCACGTGGGCCCCGGTCAGCGAATCGGGCAGCCGGGTGTCCCCCAGAACCGGGTGCTCCAGCCCGGTGTAGAGGTCGTCCCGGTAGAGGGTGATGTCCATTTCCCCTACCTGGGGCCGGTTTCCCTCGATCTGCTCCACGTGATTGGCCAGTCGATGCGCAAGGGGCACGCCGCCGGAGTGAATGCCGACCAGGAGGAGCCGATCTGCATCCCCCAGGTCCTCCACGATTTCATGGGCCATTCTCGCCAGGCTGCGCGAAATGTCCTTGGCTTCCATGACGTGCTTCACTTCCGGTCCTTCACGTCTCTCAGGTGGTTGTCAGCGTCCAGGTACTTGTGCACCTGGAACTCCAGGTTCCAGGAAACGTCCGACATGGGCAGAAAGATCGCCTCGTCCCACCAGCAATCCACGTGGCGCTCCTTCTCCCGTTCGAACATGCAGCAGCCGCGCTCCCCGCAGGTGGGGGCGGGGTAGACAATGTGCGCAGGAACATTCCGCTCGTCGAGCTCGAACTCCATTCGGCTGAGGGCCTTCCTCTCCGACTTGTCCCGCCACTCGAGCAGTGTGACCTTCGCCACCTCGTCCACCTGCATCCGCGTCCAGACAACCGGGAAGGCATCTTTTAGAAACAGGGCCCCGTATATGGCAGCTGCCAAGAAGAGAATCGGCCCGATCTTGACTCGTCCGCTTCGGGACATGGGGGCTCCGTCGGCCCCCACCTATCTTGATCCCGTTCTACGTGCTGCAACGATTGCGTGACCCCCAGCCCCACCCCAGGACCCCCACGATCCACTCTCCAGGAACGGATCCATAGTGCCGGGAATCCGAGCTGTTCCCACGGTTGTCCCCCAACACCCACCAGGCGCTGTCTTCCACGGTGGCCGGGTCGTGATCCCCTCCCCCAAGTACCTCCCAGGTTGTCGCCCCGAGGGTTTCCTCCAGCAGCTCAGACTTTCGGGGCTGGCAATCGGTGCTCCACCAGTTGCTCTCCTGGAGCAGATCCTGTCCCACCCGAACACCCTCCACGTAGAGGCGACCAGACTTCAGGGCCACCGCCTGGCCGGGTCCCGCCACAATCCGCTTCACATGCAGGAATTCGGGTTCCGCCGGGTCCCGCAGCACCACAATCCGACCAGGAGCAGGTCTCCCCAACTTCCAATAGAAATGGGTTTCCCCAGGCTGCACGGCCGGCATCATCGATGCGGTGCCCACTTGCACCAGGCCAAACAGGAACGCCCTGCCCAGCAAGAGCAAGGCGATTGCTGCCAGGCCGACGCTTCTAATCACCGATCTTGAGCACAGACAGGAAGGCCGACTGGGGCACCTCCACGCTGCCCACGGACTTCATGCGCTTCTTGCCCTTCTTCTGCTTGTCCAGGAGCTTGCGCTTTCGGCTGATATCGCCGCCATAGCACTTGGCGGTGACGTCCTTTCGGAGGGCCTTGACCGTGGTGCGGGCGATGACCTTGCTGCCGATGGCTGCTTGAATTGCCACATCGAACATCTGTCGGGGAATGTGCTCCTTGAGCTTCCTCGCCAGGGACTGGCCAATGTAGAAGGCCTGCTCCCGGTGGCACAGGTTGGACAGGGCATCCACCCGGTCCCCATTGAGCAGCACGTCCAGTTTCACCAGGTCTCCCTTCTCCCAGCGAACCACCTCGTAGTCCATGGACGCATACCCACGGCTGACGCTTTTGAGCTTGTCGAAGAAGTCGAACACCACCTCCGCATAGGGAATCTCGTAGGTGATGACCGAGCGTCCGGAGCTGGGAACCTCAAAGGCCACCTGGTTGCCTCGGCGCTTCTGGCAGAGCTTGAGCACGGGCCCGACGTAGGCATCAGGGACATGCACCACGACCTTGGCGATGGGCTCGTGAATCTCGGCCACGTCCCCCAGAGGCGGCAGCTGGGAGGGGGAGTGAATCTCCACCTCGCTGCCGTCCTTGCAGGTCACGTTGTACACCACTGACGGGGCCGTGGTGATCAGATCCAGGTCGTACTCCCTCTCCAGGCGCTCCTGCACGATTTCCATGTGCAGCAAGCCCAAGAACCCGCAGCGAAATCCAAACCCAAGGGCATCCGATGTCTCCGGTTCCCAATCCAGGGCTGCATCGTTCAAGGTGAGCTTTCCCAGGGCCTCACGCAGGGCCTGGTAGTCCCCGGTTTCCACGGGAAAGACCCCTGAGAACACCATGGGCTTCACCTCCCGAAATCCCGCAAGCGGCGCCTCTGCCGGGTGCTTGTGGTGGGTGATCGTGTCCCCAACCTTTGCATCCGCAAGCTGTTTGATGGCTGCCACCACAAACCCCACCTCGCCGGCCACCAGATCCGTACGTTCCACAGTCTCTGGCGCAAACACCCCCAGTCCACTCACCTCGTAGTCAGCGCCGGTCGCCATCAGGCGGATGCGGTCCTTCACCTTCAACCGCCCGGCCTTCACCCGGACCAGGGCCACGACCCCCACATAGGTGTCGAACCATGAATCCACCACCAGGGCTTGCAACGGCGCGTCCCGGTCCTCGACCGGCGCCGGCACATGGGCCACCACGGCTTCGAGAACATCAGCAATCCCCTCCCCGGTCTTGGCTGAACAAAAGACCGCGTGGTCGATGTCCAGCCCCACGCCATCCTCGAGCTGTTGCAAGACCCCATCTGGATCCGCCCCGGGAAGGTCAATCTTGTTGACCACCGGAATGATCTCCAGGTCGTGTTCCATGGCCAGGTAGATGTTGGCCAGGGTCTGGGCCTCCACACCCTGGGCGGCATCCACCACCAGGAGCACCCCCTCGCAAGCCGCCAGGGACCGGCTCACCTCGTAGGTGAAGTCCACGTGTCCAGGGGTATCGATGAGGTTCAGCGAATAGGTCTCCTGATCCTCGGCGGTGTACTCCAACACGCAGGTCTGGGCCTTGATGGTGATCCCCCGCTCCCGCTCCAGGTCCATCTTGTCCAGGTATTGATCCCGCATCTCCCGATCGCTCAGCAGTCCGGTCGCCTCGATCAGACGATCCGCCAGCGTCGACTTACCGTGGTCGATGTGGGCGATGATCGCAAAGTTGCGAATCCGATCGATGGGTGCGGCCAAGTTCCCCCCTTGTTCCTAACCGCGACCAACGCAGTGGTATTCAAAGCCCGCTTCCTGGAGCTTGTCTCGTGGGTAGATGTTCCGGCCGTCGAACACCACCGCCTCCGCCATGCGGTGGTACAAGTCCGCCCAGCGCGGCGTCCGGAACTCGTTCCACTCCGTGATCAACAGCAGGCCATCACAACCATCGGTGGCCCCCATGGCGCTGGATGCGTACTCGATGGAGTCGCCAAAGACCTGCCGGGCCTCGTCCATGGCCTCCGGGTCGTAGGCGACGATTGTGGCTCCAGCCTCTTGCAACATGCGAATGATGACAATGGAGGGAGCCTCGCGCATGTCGTCGGTCTGGGGCTTGAACGAGAGCCCCCAAACGGCGAAACGACGGTTCGACAGGTCGGCTCCAAAACGCTTGAAGACTTTTTGGGCCAGAAATTTCTTCTGTTCCCGGTTCACGGACTCCACCGCCTCCAGGATTTCCAGGTCCATTCCGGCCTGCTTGGCTGTCGTGCCCAGGGCCCGGACGTCCTTGGGAAAGCAGGAGCCGCCGTACCCCACTCCGGGAAAGAAGAACCGCAAGCCGATGCGTGAGTCGGACCCAGCGCCCTTGCGCACATGGTCCACGTCCGCCCCCACGAGCTCACAGAGCCGGGCCAACTCGTTGATAAAGGAGATCTTGGTGGCCAGAAACGCGTTCGCTGCGTACTTCGACAGCTCTGCCGAGCGGTTGTCCATGGTCAAGAGCGGCTTTCCCGTGCGCAGCAGGGGCGAGTACAGTTCCTCGATGACTTGGGCAGTTTCGGGCTTGGAAAACCCCACCACGATTCGATCCGGGTGGGTGAAGTCGTCTATTGCAGCACCCTCCTTGAGGAATTCCGGGTTGGAAACCACGTCGAAGGCATGAGATGTGTTTGCGCCCACCGCTGCCCGCACCTTGTCGGCAGTGCCCACCGGGACCGTGCTCTTCACCACCACCGTCAGGGGGCCCACCATGGCCTTTCCAATCATTTCCGCGACGGCCAGGACACCGCTTAAGTCCGCTGAACCATCGTCTGCAGAGGGCGTTCCCACCGCGATGTAGGCCACCTCGCTGCTTGCAACCGCGCCGGGGCCCTCGGTTGTAAAGGAGAGTCGTCCCTCCCGCAGGTTCCGAGTGACGAGGTGTTCCAGGCCCGGCTCATAAATGGGAATGCCCCCATCGTTCAACAAGGCGATCTTCTTTTCATCCTTGTCGACACAGGTGACATCGTGCCCCATGTCGGCAAGACAGGTGCCCGCCACCAACCCCACGTACCCAGTGCCCACAACGCTGATTTTCATGTGTTGCTCCTACCCGATTGCAGGGACGGCTTCCCCTGGAGCCTGGAACCTATCTCGCGCCCCTCCGGCTGCAACCGACCCTTGACAGGCCCTGCAAGCATGCTAAATGCGGGCGGATCGCCTTTCGCGGTTACTTTTTTGGAGAGTCTCGTGGCGAATCACAAGGACGCGGTCAAACGCAACCGACAGAACCAGAAGCGCCGCGCGCAAAACCGGCACTACCGCACCCGTATGCGGAGCCAGGTCAAGAAGGTCCGGGCTGCCATCGATACGGGTGATGCAACCGGTGCAGCCTCCGAGCTGAAGACCACGATTGGATTGATCCACCGTCTTGCCTCCAAGGGCATCCTCCACCGGCGCCAGGCCGGCCGGAAGATTTCGCGTCTGCAGCAGGCCGTCAACCAGCTCTCCAGCTGAAGTTGAGAGCCTCCTAGGCCCGACTGGCGAGCCCCAGTACCAGGCCTTCCAGCACGCGGCGTGTGCCAGCGCGAGACGAATTCATCGTGGCGTTCGCTCTCGCCAGCTGATCCAGGATCCCCACCGTGTCCAGGGAGCGCCGCCGCAGCATGTTCTGGGCTGCAGCCAGGTTTCTTCCATAGAGATTCACCCCGACCTCCTTGGGAGTCTGGCCCCGCCGAAGCGCCCCTTGAAGGGCCAGGACCTGGCGCATCTGCCAGGCGATCAGGCCAAAGACCACAGGGGGCTCCTCTCCGTCTTCCAACAGCCGGTGGAGGGTCGCCAGCGCAGTGTCCACATCCCCCCGCACCAGCGCCCCGGTGAGGTCCCAACGGTCCGCATCCGCCACCAGGCTGGACACGTCCGCCAGCGCCGCATCGCTGATTTCCCCTGACCCTCCGAGCCACTCCGCCAGCTTTTCCAGCTCGCTTTGGAGGGTGGCCAGGTTTGGGCCCACCCGCTCCACCAGCGCAGCAGCCCGATCCCGCCGAATCTGACAACCCAACACCTGGGCCTGTTCCACCACAAACCGGACCGGATCCACGTCCTTGGCCTTCTGGCGCAAGGCAAACCCGGTCTTTGCAATGAGGTTTTCAGACCGACGCCCCCAATCGGTCCCCCCGGCTGCAGGGGGCCACTTTGCGCCGGTGACGAGAAGCACGGTGCTTTCGCTTGGATCCTCGGCATAGGCATACAGTGCCTCCAGGAGTGCTGGAGGGGCCTCTTGGACGTCCTTGAGCACCACGAGGCGCCTGGCCGACATCATCGGAAGAGTGCGGGCCTTGGCAAAAACCTCTGCTGCGTTTTCCTCCCCGGCACGGCATACGTCGTGGTTCAGGGAGGCAGCGCCCGTCAACACCGCCTGCCCCACGGCCTCTTCGGCCTGCTGGAGCACCAGGCTCTCCGGGCCCAAGACCAGGTAAATCGGCTTGAGGTCGGACAGTGCACTCTTGAGCTTCTTCAGGGGCATGGTTGCGAGACTTCTCCTGCCAAGAGGCGTGCGACAGCGCTTTCTGCCAGGGATTGACACAGGGCTTCTACCGCAGATTCACGCCCCGGCGCCACCTGACCACGCCCCCCTCCGGATAGGGCCCGGACCCCGGATAGGGCCCGGACCCCAGACTCCCGGACACACCCGACCCCTTCGAGATCCACCGTGATGGAAAGCGCCACGCGCCAGCTCGCCCCCCCCGCTGCAGCTGGCCCCTCCTCGAAAGACATGATCCGCGCCTGCACCGAGGGCCCTGATCCCAGGGTCACGCGGCGGGCAAGGGCCTCCCCCAAGGCACGCTCCAGGGCAGGCCCCACCGACGTTTCAGCAGAAGCCTCCCAGACCGGCTGCAGGTCCACGGCGGCCACCACCGGGGGCACGCGACCCACCGCATAGCCGCAACCCACCCCCAACAGCATTGTCAACAACGATAGCGCCATGTGCCCATTTCCCGTAAGATGCCTCGCAATCGGGCGCACCTTTCGCGCAACTGGGGAGCCTTCATGTCTTTTCTTCCAGTCCTTCTGCTGTCCACGGCCATGGCAACGCCCCAGCCCGTGTTGTCGTCGATCCAGGATGGGGGCGGCTCCAGCGGCCTGGCAGGCGCCCGAGACGGCGTCTCAACCAGCAGGGATTTCATGAACCAGGTCAACGTGCGAAGCCGGTATCTGCTGCTTCCCGACGGAATCATGGACAATTGGTACTACGGTGCGGACACGGAGACCTCTACCGGGCCCCACCCCGCCCGGCCCAGCGTCCGGGCCTGGGCCGTCGGCCTCGAGTACGTGGTGCAGGTGGAGGAGGCCAACGGCATCTTCTACTTCGAATACATGCCGGTGATCATGGAGGATGGCTACTGGGATGACAAGGAATCAGGTGGGGATCCGGACTACAACGATGGGGACTACGTGGTCGCCGAGAATTTCGCCCTGTACACCCTGGGCGCAAACTATGGCTTTGCTGTCCCCACCACCCCCTGGATGTCCCTGATTTTTGGTGGCGGGCTTGGGGTTTCCATCCGCTCCGGCGAGCTGAAGGCCTGGGGTTCCACAGTGGCCGGGGAGGAAGGCGCCGAGAACACCTGGACCGCCCCCCAGCACCACGAAGCCGCACCTGCGGATCCGGATGAGGTCTACGACATCCCCAAGGTCATCCCCATGTTGGACATCAACCTGGGCCTGAGATTTGAGATCAATGAAACGGCCAACATTCGCCTGGAGGGAGGGTTCCATGGGCTCTTCTTCTTCGGAGGGGCGGCAGGAATCGTGTTTTAGGCCCTTTTCCGGGTTGGCACGGTTTCTCCTGGCATGCTAAACGCCGAGGGTTCCGGCAACAGCCCCGGCTTTTGGGGAACAGCCCCGTCTTTTGGGGAACAGCCCCGTCTTTTGGGGACCCACCCCGGCTTTTCAATCTGGAGAGAGCCTTGATCATCGTCAACGTTCGAGAGAACGAGCCGTTCGAGAAGGCGCTGCGTCGGTTCCGCCGAAAGGTGGAGCGGGAAGGCATTCGCAAGGACATCAAGAAGAACAGCTTCTACCTCAAGCCGGGGGAGAAGCGTCGCTTGAAGCAACGCCTCGCAGAAAAGCGTCGTCGCAAGGCTCTGCGTCGCGCCGCCCGCCGTCGTCGTCACGGGCGCTAGCCGCTAGGGCTTCGGCTCCATCAAGGCCAGCTGTCTCTCGACCGCTCGCCTGTTCTCCAGGCTCCACGGGTGGGATGCATGCACCGGGTGGGTGAGGCTTTCCCGCTGCCCCGGCGTACCCACACGAAGCTGTAGCGCCAGCGCATCCACGTGTGGCGTCGCCAATTCGGGCTCCCGCTGCCCCGAAAGCGCAAAGAGTGCCAAGGCCTCGGTGACTTCCTCCCGGGACGGCTGCGTTTTGAGTCCAAGCACCATGCCCTGGGCCCACGGTGGAATCCAGCCGGTCCCCGCGGCGTCCAGCTCCAGGGCACGTGTGGCAAGGACTCCCAGGGGTTCCAGGTCGATGGCCGCCGAGACGCCACGACCCTCCACCCGCCGGATCCAAGGGACCAGGAGTGCCTCCAGGCAGCGCAGATCCGACTCCACCAATCGCCGGGCAGAGCGCCGGGTCACCTTGCCCGCCAACCTGGCTTGAGAGGCCCAGGCGGGATTGGCATCGAGACACCTCCGTCCCCATTCCATGGCCTCCACATGCAGCAGATCCTCTCCAGGTACATGGCCATAGGCCAGCGCCTCCAGGCCACGGGCCAGCCGCCAATGGAGCTCCGGAGAAGGCCCGTGGGTGATCAGTAGGTTTGCTGCCAGGTCGTTGGAAGCACGCAGCGAGTCTTCCGAGACCCGCAAGGCATAGAGGCGGTCAACCTCCTCGAGGTCCCGGGCAAGGGGATCCGGCTCCAACCCCCTGCGCCAGGTCATGCACGAAGGTGCGAGGGACAGGGCAATGATGCACAGGGCGCACAGGAGACCTTCCGCCCGAAACCCTCGTGGCACTCCGCGCGCCCTATTCCGTGGCGGGCGCAGGGGCCGGGTCTCCCTCAGGAGCCGCCGCCTCTGGAGGGGGCGCATTCCCGGCTTCGCCTGCTTCGCCTGCCTCGTCCACGGCGATGGTCTGATCCTCCTTCACCGTGATGACCAACCCCTCAATCCGCTCCCCATCCGCCAGCATCACCGGGTTTCCATCGTACTCATAGCGAAGATCCCCCGCCGTGGGCCCATCGTCGTCCACATCCACATAGACGATCAAGTCCACAGACTCATGGTTCCCACGGATGACCAGGCGGAATTGGCCGGGCTTGGGATATCGCTCGTTCGCCACCACCTGTGGCGTGCCATCCAGGTCCACCACGGCATCCAACTGCACGGTTCCCTGCTTGTAGCCAGGCACGTCGACAGTCCCCATGATGCGGGCCCGTTCCTTGCCCTCCCCCGCCACCGGCACCCGGTCCGGTGCAGCGCCCAGGGAATCCGGATCAGCGGCGCTGGCTTCGGCTTCGTCTCCAGACAGGGAAGCCTCCGCTTCTCCAGCTTCCTCGCCCTCCACGCCCACGTCGGCCTCGCCACCATCAGAGCAACCAGCCGCCCCCAAACAAAGGAGAACGCCGATTGAAAACCATGGAATCCGTGAATCGCACTGCATGAAAACTCCGCTATCGCGCCGCGGATGGTTACGCGATGGAGGAACATCCTACGCCATTCGCCCGGCGGACGAGATAGACAACTCCCGCGCCCGGGTGGTGGAATGGTAGACACAGGGGCCTTAAAAGCCCCAGCCCCAAGGGGGTGTGCGGGTTCGACTCCCGCCCCGGGCCCCCCACATTGACAGAGCGGCCTGTTCGGTTCTACCCTCGCAGGCAGCGCTTCGAGCGGTCTGCCAAACCCGGCGAAAAGGGCTCCATGGGCAAGGTCATCGGAATCGATCTGGGAACCACCAACTCGGTGGTGGCCTTTATGAACCGGGGCGACCCGGAAATCATCATCAATGAAGAGGGCACCCGGGTCACCCCTTCGGTGGTGTTGCTCCAGGAGGACGGCGAGCGACTGGTGGGTCAGATCGCCAAGAGACAGATGGTGCTGAACGCAGAGGGCACCATTCACTCGGTCAAGCGATTCATCGGGCGTTCCTTTGACTCCGCCCGCGAGGACATCCCCCTGGTCTCCTACACCATCAGCGCATCGGAGAACGGGGACTGCGGCATCGATGTCCATGGCCGTTCCTTCTCTCCGCAGGAAATCTCGGCCATGGTGCTCCAGAAACTCCGGCGCTCCGCGGAGGAGTTTCTGGGAGAGGCGGTCAGCGAGGCGGTGATCACCGTTCCCGCCTATTTCACGGACCGCCAGAGGCAGGCCACCCGCGATGCGGGGGTCATCGCGGGCCTGGACGTGCTCCGAATTGTCAACGAGCCCACAGCGGCTGCCCTTGCCTATGTCCATGGCCAAGAGCGCGAATCCACCATCGCGGTTTACGACTTTGGGGGCGGCACCTTCGACATTTCCATTCTCGACGTGGCAAACGACCTGGCAGATGTGCGGGGCACGCGGGGAAACAGCACCCTTGGCGGTGCGGACCTGGACTGGAAAATCGTGCAGTGGCTCATCGAGCGGTTCCACGAGGAGCACGGCATGGACCTGAGCGAGGATCGTGCTGCACTTCAGCGCCTCCGGGATGCAGCCGAGCGAGCAAAGATCGAGCTGTCCTCGACCCTGGAAACAGAGATCCACCTTCCCTTCCTGGTGGCGGACGCCGGGGGTCCCAAGCATCTCCAGTGCTCTTTGAGCCGCGCGAAATTCGAATCCCTGACCGCCTCCCTGCTTGACCAGACCATCGAGGAGTGCCGCAGCTGCCTGGAGGAGACCGGAATCAAGGTCGAAGACATCCATGAGATCATCATGGTGGGTGGTTCCTCCCGAATTCCAGCGGTGCAGGAGCGGGTCGAGGAGATCTTCCGGCAGCCCCTGAACAAGAGCTTCAATCCCGACGAGGTGGTTGCCATTGGCGCAGCGGCGCTGGCTGGCATTCTCGAAGGGGATGTCAAGGCCGTCACCTTGCTCGATGTCACCAACCTCACCCTGGGCATCGAGGTCGAGGGCCGCAAGTTTGCAACGCTGATTCCCAAGAACACGCACATTCCCACACAGCGCACCCAGTTGGTGTCTACGGTCACGGACAACCAGAAGGTCGTGCGCATCCACATCCTCCAGGGTGAGCAGGAGGAAGCCCACAAGAACACCTCCCTTGGGGAGTTTGAGCTTCGTGGAATTGCACCGGCCAAGCGAGGGGAGCCCCGAATCGAGGTCAGGTTCTCCATCGACAGCAACGGCATGGTCATCGTGAGCGCCAAGGATGCGCACTCAGGCGAGGTGGAAGATCTCACCATCCACGCGCCCACAAGCCTGACCGAGGACCGGATCAGGGAGCTTCGGGAGGAGGCGGCCGGTCGTTACCGTCCCGACGCAGAGGTGGCGGCAGTCGCTCCTGGAAAGAACGAGCTGGAGGCTGCTTTCAGCGCGCTCCAAGGCGCCATGGCCCAGGCCGGGAGCCTCGATCCGGCGGTCGAGGAATCAGCCAAGGACCTGCTGATCCGCGCCCGCACGGCGCTGGAAGATTCAGAGGGCCAGGACCTGGCTGCGCTGGCGGACGATTGCCAACGCCAGGTCACCACGCTCATGGGGCTGTAGACAGGGCTGGCCCCAAAAGACGACCGGGCCTGCGTATGCAAGCCCGGTCGAGAGGGTGGAGCTGAGGGGGATCGAACCCCTGACCCCTAGAATGCCATTCTAGTGCTCTCCCAACTGAGCTACAGCCCCAAGGCGGCGGCTCTGTAGCGTGAGCACCCTTCTGGGGCAAGCCCCGGGGTGGGGCGAGCCCTATTCTTCGCCTTGTGTCGCCTGGCCCAGTGAATTCACCCTTGTTTGCTCGGCACGAATGCGAGGGATCCTGGCCTCCAGGCCGGGATGGGAGATCTCCCCGGCCTCGATCAGCCGAATCGTCTCGCGCCCCAGCTTCTGGTACAGGCGATCCAGGTCCCGCCGCGAGTGGCGGCGCTCCAGGGCCTTGCGACTGGCACGAGCACTCCGTCCCAGGCCGTCCTTGCTGCCACGACCGAGCCAGAGGGCCAGCTGGCCCAGAATCTCCACCAACCCCTCCGACGACGGAGAGGAAATGCGCTCGGTGGCCGTTTCAGGCGGATCCGCTTGTTCTTCCATGGTGTGCCCCTTTACCCTGTCCGCCGGTTATCAGCCCGGATGATCGCCGTCACTGGAGCGACCGGACGCCTGGGAGGGGAAACCGTCCGGCTCTTGAGGGGAGCCGGGGCGGAAGTACGGGCTCTGGTGCGCATGGGGTCGGAGTACTTCTGGCTCAACGACACGGGTGCTGCCTACTTCTTTGCGGACCTGAGGGACGAGGACAGCCTGCAACGGGGCCTTTCCGGATGCACGCACCTGGTCCATGCCGCCTGCGTGGGCATGGAGTCGTCGGACAACCACCACGGCAACACCACCCGGGAAGGAGGGCTTTCGCTGGTACGGGCTGCAGCGGCAGTCGGGGTTCAGCACGTGGTGATGGCAAGCTGTACCGCCATTGCAACGCATCCCCAGGTGCCCAAGCTCCATGCCCTGGCCCAGGTCGAGCACGCGTTGGTCGAGTCGGGGCTTTCCCACAGCATCTTGCGGTTCACACCTTTCGCGGAGGAGTTCGCAGATCTCGCACTCCTGGCTGCCAGCGGAGAGCGGGCGGTGCTGTGGGGGAGCGGAAGTGCGCGAATCCGGGCGATCGGCCGCCGCGATGCCGCCTTGATGTGCATGGCGGCCCTGGACCACCCAGCAGCTCGCAACCGGGTCATGGGGGTTTCCGGACCGGAAGAGATGACCGTGGACGAGATCCTGGAGCGGGCCTGCGCTTTGGCCCAGACCTCTTCAGAGGCAATTCAACGACGCAGCGGGATGGCGCGTGGACTGGCCCGCAGGGGTCTTTCACTTGCCCTGGGCCGGCGCTGGGAGAACCACATCGACTGGTGTGCCGCCCTGCATGACGCGGACCACGCCCCCCCTCCCCTGGCATCTGAGGCCCTGGATCTGCCCCTCACAGCCGTGGCAAAGGTGATTCGAAAGGCCATCGAAGAGCGCCATCCCCGGGAGAATCCCCTGGCCCGCGACGAGCGCGTCGTGCACCGGCAATTCCAGGCCACGGTCTACACACCGGGGGAGCGGAAGATCGATGATCTCCCTCAGGGCCCCGTGGACTGAATTATAGGCCCGCTGCGAACGAAATCCGGAGATCCGAAATGCCCGCCTGGCTGAATGACCTTGCCCCGATCCTGATCCTGTTGGTGGTTGTCTCCATCGTCATCAGCCGCCTCCCCCGCGTGGAGGGTGTCCAACACAGCGATGCCTTCCGACGGCGGCGGGTGATGAACTGGCTCCCCCTCGGTCTGACCTACGCCTTTCTTTACATGGGCCGGTACAACATCAAGGTCAGCCAACACGCCTTTGGCGACATTCTATTTGAAGGCCTGCCACTCATGGCCAACAAGGACTTCGCAGACATCTTCTTTTGGGGCACCGCTACCTATGGCGCCTCCTTCCTACTCAACGGCCCCCTGACGGACCGGTTTGGGGGCAAGAAGGCGATTCTCGTGGGTGCAGGCGGGTCTATGACCATGAACTTCCTCATGGGACTGGTGACATTGAACGTCACCCGTGGGCAAGGGTTCATCCTCCCCTATGAGCAGCTGGCAGGTTCCCTCACCACGGTCCTTTCCGTCCTGTACGCCATCAACATGTACTTCCAGAGCTTTGGCGCAGTGGCGATCGTCAAGGTCAACGCCCCCTGGTTCCACGTCCGGGAGCGGGGCGTCTTCGGCGCCATCTTTGGAGTTCTGATTTCCCTGGGCATTTATTTTGCCTTTGACTGGGGCTACTTCATCCAGTCGAACTTCCCGCTGGAGTGGGTCTTCTTTGTCCCTTCCATCCTGCTGGCCATCTTCTGGACCCTTGACCTGCTGATCGTCAAGGACACCCCGGGAGAGGCCGGCGTGACGGATTTCGACTGTGCGGATGCCTCCTCGGGGGACGATGGGCCCCAGCTGGGTGCGATTGCGGTGTTCAAGATGATGTTCAGGAACCCGGTGATCATGACCATTGCCTGCGTCGAGTTCTGCAGTGGATTCCTGCGGCAGGCCATCATGCAGTGGTTTCGCACCTTTGCAAAACAGACCCAGGACGCGCTGGGCTTGATGGATACTTTTGTGTTCAACAACTGGGGCATGTTGCTCTGTTGCGCAGGGATCATGGGCGGCGTCTTTGCCGGGGTCATCTCGGACCGGGTCTTCCAGTCCCGGCGCGGCCCCGTGGCGGGCATTCTCTACGGAGGCATGCTGTTGAGTTCCCTCCTGATGATCTTTGTCTTCAAGATGCCCATGGTGGCCAGTCTGGTCATCTTCATGTCCATGTGTGTCATCGGTGTCCACGGCATGCTCTCCGGGACAGCCAGCATGGACTTTGGGGGCACGAAGAACGTGGGCGTGGCCGTGGGCATCATCGACGGGTTTGTCTACGCGGGCACAGCTGTCATGGCCTTGCTTTACGGGTACATCCTGCCCGATGACTCCATCCCCGGAGAGGCCGCCAATCCGGCCAACTGGATCAGCTGGCCCATCTCCATGGTGCCCATCGCGGCCCTTGGGCTGATCCTGGCGGTGCGCCTCTGGAACGCAAAACCCAAGCCGCGTGCGGCAGCTACTGCTTCCTGACCCAGCGCCCCTTGGGCGGCGCCTCAATCGGGCCCGCCTTGGCCGCCGCCAGGGCCACATCGAACACGGTCAGCTCCAGGCCCTTCAGGTTCTTGGGAGCAGCGCCTGCCAGGTACCGCGATGCTTGTTCGGCCACGTATGAATTGCTGGTCACCGTGTAGGTAGCGTCCGGATCAAAGGGCTCCCCGCCAATGGTGATCTCCATCGCCTCCGGCGCCCCCATGCGCTCCCGCCACACCATGTTTGCCCCGGAGAGTTGGATGCAACCGTGGTCCTTCTCCAGGGTCGTGCGGGCGTTGTCCAGCAGAACCCCAAGAACCTCGGTGCCCGTCAGCTCAAAGGTCACCACCTGGTTGCCGAAGGGAAAGATCTCGTAGATGGAGCCGACCGTGACCTCCCCGGCCACCAGGTCCGCCCGAAGACCTCCCACGTTGTAGAGGGCCACATGGCTCTTGCCGGCCTCTCGCAGCACATCCGTGATCCAGTTCCCCAGGTCGGACTCGTAGTGGTAGCTGCGCCCGAGGGTCGCCTTGGCATTGCTGATGACCTGGCCATACTCGGACTCGATCAGGCTGGAATAGCGGGCCACAAGCTGGGCCATCTCCGGACGCACCTCCTCCGGCACCACGTCAGCCACGAGGTCCACGACCTCCCCTGAAAAAGCGGAAATGGCATCGTTCTCCACGGAGAGCGTCAACTGGCCCACGCTGCGACCATAGGACCCCGCCTGCACAATCCAGGTCCCGTTGACCTGCTCCGGGGCAGACAGATGGGTGTGGGAGTGCCCCCCCACAATCAGGTCCAGGCCCTCCACCTTCTCTGCCAGGCGCCGATCCGCATCCAGCCCGATGTGGGAGAGCACCACCAACAGGTCGGTTTCCGGGTCCAGGCGGTCCATTTCCCCCTGGATCGACTCAACAAGTGGCGCAAGCTGGATCTGCGACATGGTGGCCGCGCTGGCCAGGTGCCCCAGACCCATGGTGGTGGCGCCAATCACGCCGATCTTCAGCCCCGCCCGCTCAATGACCACCGAGTCCTTGAGTCCAGGCATGGCCAATCCACCCTCCCGGTTGTCCAGGTTCGTGGAGACCACGGACATCGCGGAGGCCGCCACCAGCTTGGCAGCATTCTCAAACCCCTTGTCGAACTCGTGGTTGCCCACCACCCAGGCGTCGTACCCCACAAGCTCCATGAACTCGAGCATGGCGCCCCCCAGGGTGCCGCGCACCTCGATGTCGGTCAGCGGCGTGCCGGTCAGCAGGTCTCCCCCATCCAACATCAGCACGTTGTCCTCGCCGCGCTCCTCCTCCGTGGCCTGCACCCAGGAATCCAGAGCAGCAAATCCGCCGATCTCGGGCTCGCCTTCGATCCAGGCGGCCCGCTCCGGCAAAAAGTGCCCATGCAGATCATTGGTGTGCAAGACCGTGAGCGTCCGCGGCCCCTCCGCCTGTTCGGCTTCTGGGGCAGTCCTCACGTGCAGACATGCCAACAGCAGGCTCCAAATCATTTCAGATCTCCCTTGTCACTGGTGGCGCCGGAATTCTCTCCGGCGTCCTCCAGGGGCTTTGTCCGGGGGCGCTCCCCGGGCTTCTCAAACAGGTCATCTCGGGCAGCCCGCTGAGCGATGCGCTCCGCGAAGCGCTGCATGATCGTCCGAATGAATCCCATTCCCGTTTCCTATTCCGGTATGGGCGCAGCGGCAGGTGTCACCTCCCCACGCACCGACCATTTGTGTCCATCCCAGGCCAGAATCTTCCGGCTGACCGGGACCGAGGAAGCCTCGAAGAGCTTGCGCACGCCCACCGCCATGATCTTGTCCAACTCCGCATCTCCCAGGGGCCAGGCCAGCACAGCATCCCGGGCAGGAATGGCAAGCACCACATCGGTCCCCAGGGCCTGCAGCCACTCGGGATGCAACACCACCATGGCCTCCCGGCCGCTCTCGGCTTCCACGGCGTAGTAATGGCGGCTGCCCCCGTGCACGACCTTCCGCTCAAACGGACTGACCACCAGAGCCTCTGCTGCTGTCGCCTCCACCTCGGCCAGAGTCGCTCCCCACCGGGCCAGGTCTCCTTGGGTCACCCAGCGGCGACGCCCGGCGGCCTCGACGCGAAAGCAGAGGGGAAGATCCTCCACCCACACCCGACAAGCCAGCTCCCTCTCAGAGGCGGGAAGCCCCTCCTCCAGTGCGGACTCTCTCCAGAGCGCAGGCAGCTCCGCAGGACCCACCCCCGGAAGAACCCCCGCGGGTACAGCCCCCCAGGCCACGGACCACAACCACCACATCCCCATGCGGACTCCTCTTCCGTTCTCCCTTCCGATACCATGGGGGGAGCCCCGAGGTTGCATGTCCAGGGCATGGTCCCAAGCGCTTGGCCCCTGGAGTCTCGCCACAGCGACGCTCCTGGTGCTTCTGGCGCTGCCTTCCTGGTGGCAACCCCTCATCGACCCGGACCTGTGGTGGCTCCTGTGGGCGGGGGAGACAGCGCTTGAGTCCGGGGCCTTTCCCACGCGGAACGTTCTCTCGTACACGGCACCGGATCACCCGTGGATTACCCACGAATGGGGAGTCGCGCTGCTGTACGGTGGCATCGGCGTTGACCGGGTTCCCTGGGCTCGAATTGTCTGCCACGGGGCCACCCTGGCCGGCCTGGCCGCGCTGGTGCATCGGTGCAGGAGCGGTTGGGCAGCAGTGGTTGCCGTGCTGTGGCTCTCTCCCATGCTGGCCCATGCCTTCACCGAGCGAGCGCTCGCGTGGGGCAACCTGTGCCTTGTCGGCTTCATGCTGGTCCTGCCCCAGGAAGGAAGGCGCTCCATGGTGTTGCGCTGGTCCCTCTTGGCGCTGTGGGCCAATCTCCATGGTTCGTTTGTGCTGGGTCTGGGCTTGTTGGCATTGCACCGGCCCAGAGAGATCCTGCCCGGGGCCCTCGTCACCCTGTTGAACCCCCATGGCATCGGGCTCTGGCAGCTGGTGCTTGGCTACGGCACCGGGCAGGGCGCCCAGGGACTCGTGCATGCCTATGTCGAGGAATGGCAGCCCATGTGGCCGGACAGCCTCCTACAAGTGGTGCGCCTCGGGTGCCTGGGTTTCGCAGGGTGGGCCAGCCTCCGGTTCGGCGGCCACAGGGACCGGCTCCTCTGGTTGGCGGTGACCGTGTTGGCAGTCCGTCACTGGCGCTACTGTGCCCCCGCAGCCCTTCTTCTCCTGCCCCTTGTCTGCACCGCGCTCTCCCAGCGCCTTCCGCCCCGCCCGCCGGGCCAACCCCTGTGGGTTCTCCTTCCCGTCCTGTGCGTGGCAGCACTCTTCTCCCCGCGACAGGGTCCTGATCCGGACCGATACCCGTCAGCCCTGTTGGAAGAGCTTCCTGCGGGCGCCCGCGTGTGGTCCGACTTCACACTGGGGGCGTGGCTGTCGCGGGGTGGCCACCCGGCCTTTTGGGATTCAAGAAACGACTGCTACCCCCCCGCCATCCTGGAGGACGGCATGCGCGTGGCCTGGCAACTGCAAGGTTGGAAAGGGGTTCTTCAGGCCTGGGAGATCGACGTGGTGGTGACGGCCCAGGAGGCTCTCCAAGCCTCGCTTCTCGGAGCCGGTTGGGAGCTTCGGTGGCAAGAAGGCGGGGTGTCGGCCCTGGTTCCTCCCGGGGATTCCGGCTAATCTGTGGACCACGGAGGCCCCATGGGAGTTCGCTCGCGGTTGAAGAAATTGGCGGACCGGTTTTCCGGGGAGCACTCCGATGCAGCCCCCGAGACCGAGCCCATTCCCTACGCGCGGGACGGCACCGGTTCAGAGGGCTCGCCGGTCCTCAAGGCACGCCTGAAACGCCCCCGGGATCAGGGATCCGACACAGAGAGCAGCGACGAGAGCTGATCCACCGCATCGTCCTGCGCCACATTCACCAGCCCATAGGTCAACTCCACCCGAGCAAACGGCAGGGGCACGCGCTGGCGATCCCAGCTCTTCAGCTGCACCGCAGGGGAGGAGCGGGGCCGAATCCACACCAGGGGCACCCCCCCACGACGGGCGAGATCCAGGGCTCCCGGTGCCACGTGCCCCGCTGGGCCCCGGGGTCCATCCACCGCGACGGCCACGCTCCACCCCGCGGCCAGTCGCCTCACACCCTCCCGCACCGCGGAAACAGCCCCCCTTGAGCCGCTTCCCCGAATTGCCTCCAATCCCAAGGCCCTGAGGGCCCCGGCCGCCAGGCTTCCATCCCGGGATCGGGAGATCAGAGCTGCCACCCGGCGGTCTCGATGGGTGGGTGCCAGAGCCACCAGCCCGCAGTGCAGAAAGGCATACACGACAGGCCCTTCCGGAGACACCGCAGCGGAGGGACCCTTCCGCTCCACGCGCCAGGTCCGGGCCCAGATTCCAGCCAACCATCCCAACAGCCATCCCAATCGCATGGGGCCTCTCTATCGTCCCCTCCACCTCCGTGATACCGCTTGTACATGCCCGGTCCCACGCTTCCCCCTCTGGACACGTCTGCAGCAAGCAAGTCCATTCGCGTCACTCGATCTGCTGCTGCACCCAACAGCGCCGGACACACACTTCCCGCCCTGGCCCCGGAAGTAGGACGGCGGGCAAGGCGCTGGGCTTGGACCTCTTTTGCCGTCAGCGCCCTCGGGGCAGGCGTTGCTGTGGGCGCTGGCGCTCCTGCAGCGCTGCTGATCGCCCCCGTGGGGCTGGGGTTGGCGGTGGGCGCAGTCGTCCGGCGAGCCGGCCAGGCCGAACCCGCGCCGGAGGAAGCCTCCCCTTTCCATGCCACCAGCCGGGAGATTCTCGCCAGGCTGCCCTCCTTGCGGGAGACCCTGGAACAGCTGGGGCTGAATCCGGAGATTCATGCCGACATGCTGCAGTCGTTGGATGCCCTGCCGGGGAGGCTCCAGGTGTTGGACACTGCGGAGGACCGCTGCCGGGATGCCTTGGCCCAGGTCCAAGAGGGGGACCCGGCGGATCGGGCGCCCCTGGAACAACGGGTCAGCAAGATCGAAGAACAGCGCGTCGCATTGGGCGAGGCCCTGGATCGACTGGTGTTGAGCGCAGCCCGCATCGGCACAGAAGCCTCCGTGGACAGTGCGTTGGAACAGGCACTCCTCGCCCAGGCCCGCGCGGCTGCAGCCACAGCCGACGACCTGAAGTGAGCCTCCCCCCTCGGCTGCAGCTGGTTGTGGCCCTCACTCCCCCTGGAGGGGTGGTGGTGGATGTGGGCTGTGACCACGGCCACACCGCCCACGCCCTCGGTGCCATCGCCACTGAACGAGAGCCCCATCGCCTTCCCCGCCGAGACGACATTCCCCTGGTGGTTGCTGATGGCCTGCGCGGATTTCGCGCCGTGGATACGGCTGTGATCACCGGCATGGGGGCCCATGTGATCCGTCGGATCCTTCAGCAGGGTCCGCAGCCGTCGGTTGCCGTCATCCACAGCCCCCAACACACGGATCGCCTCCGCGCGGGGCTTGCGGAGGACGGATGGCGCATCGATGCAGAGGGGCTGGCCCCGGAAGGCAGTGGATTTGCCGAGGTCATTCGCGTGGTTCGAGGGAGTGAGCCCAACCGTGGCCACGATCTCTGGTTCGGCCCGCTCCTGCCCCGGGATCCGCTGTGCGCTGCCCACGCCCGGACGAGACTTGCTGCGTGGAAAACCCTCCTCTCCGATGCGCCGAAAGGCTCCGACGCCCACCTCCAGGCGACCGGGTGGATCCCCTGGCTGGAAGACCTGCTCCACCGTCTCCCATCCAGGGGGTCAGAGGGATAGGATGCACCCGTGAACATCCTCGGCCTTTCCTGTTTCTACCACGACGCCGGCGCATGCCTGTTGAAGGATGGCGTACTCGTGGCGGCTGCCTCCGAGGAGCGTTTTTCCAGGAGAAAGCACGATTCTGCCTTCCCCGTCTCGGCGATTCGGTATGTCCTCTCCGAGGGGGAGATCACCGCGGATGACATCGATGCGGTGGTCTTCTACGACAAGCCCATCCTGAAGTTCGAACGCCTGCTGAAGAGCCAACTGCACACCTTTCCTGGGAGCTTCCGCCATTTCGTGGATGGAATGCCCCAGTGGATGAACACCCGCCTGCGTCTTCCCCGTTTTCTGGAGAAGGAGTTCGGCTACATGGGGCCCCTGCTCTACTCCGAGCACCACCTGTCCCACGCGGCCAGCGCGTTCTACACCTCCGGCTGGGAGGAGGCCAGCGTGCTCACGGTGGACGGAGTGGGTGAATGGAGCACCGCCAGCTGGGGGGTGGGCCAGGGCAACCGCCTGCAGATGAAGGGGGAGATTCACTTTCCCCATTCCCTGGGGCTGCTCTACTCCGCTTTTACCTGGTACTGCGGATTCAAGGTGAACTCCGCCGAGTACAAGCTCATGGGCCTCGCCCCCTACGGAGAGCCCCGGTTTGTGGAGGAAATTCGGGAGCTGGTGCACATCGCCCCCGATGGTTCTTTCCAGTTGGACATGCGCTTCTTTGATTTTGTCCAGGGACGCCGCATGTTCAACCGGCGGTTCGAGGATCTCCTGGGTCGACCTCGACGCCCACTGAACGCCACCGACATGGACGACCACTACATGGATGTGGCCCGTTCCATCCAGGCCATCACCGAAGAGATCATGATCAAGCTCTCTCGATCCGTGGTGGACCGCACCGGCTTGCCGAACCTGTGCCTCTCAGGGGGCGTGGCGCTCAACTGTGTGGCCAATGGGGCCATTCTTGCCTCCGGCGCGGTCGAAGACCTGTGGATTCATCCAGCTGCTGGCGATGCAGGTGGCGCCGTGGGGGCAGCCTATTTCCTCTGGAATGGCCTCCTGGGCAAGCCTCGCCAGCCCCGAATGGACAGCCCGTACCTGGGTCCCGGGTACGACGAGCACCAGATCCGCCAGGCGCTGGATGCCCATGGGGCGGTGTACCAGCGATTGGCACGCCAGGATCTCCTGGACGAGGTGGCAGCTTTTGTGGACACAGCCCACGTGGTGGGCTGGTACCAGGGACGCATGGAGTGGGGACCAAGGGCCCTGGGACACCGGTCGATTCTCGGAGATGCCCGCCATCCGGAGATGCGTGCCATCCTGAACAGGAAAATCAAGTTTCGCGAAGGATTCCGCCCCTTTGCGCCAACAGTCCTGGAGGATCACCTGCAGGACTGGTTCCACCTGGACCGCCCCTCTCCCTACATGCTCCTCGTGGCACCGGTACGAGAGGACGCCCCGCCCCTGCCCGCCGTGACCCACGTGGACGGCTCCGCAAGGGTGCAAACCATCAATGCCCGCCAGGATCCCCTCTACCACGACCTGATCCAGACCTTCTTCCAGCGCACCGGCTGCCCGGTGATGATCAACACCTCCATGAATGTCCGGGGCGAGCCGATCGTCAATACCCCCGAGGACGCCTATCTCTGCTTCATGCGCACCCACATGGATGCTCTGGCGGTGGGGCCCTTTCTACTGCGAAAGGACCAACAGCCAGAAATGGACCTGCGGCCTGCAGATGAGGAATTCGGGCTGGACTGACCCCGGTTGCAGGACCGGAATCAGAACGTGGGCCAACCCTCCAGGACCAGGGAATCCATGTCCGCGGACTCTTCCCCCCCGTCCAGGGTGACAGCTCCGGAGAGACTGCCGAAAACAGTGTCTCCAGGCCCGAATCCAACGACGTCGAAGGTGGCGCTGGACGGGCGTTCGACGGTGTATTCCCAGGTGGCCCCCCCCGCAGTCTTGAGCTCCATGAGGGTCAAGGTGATGATGTTGTAGCTGCCTGCAAAGTCCAGGGAGCCCTCCAGGTCCAGCACGAGCTTTGTCGAGGTGTCTGCACCGCTGGCCTGGGTCGCAGTGATGCTCGTGGCGCAGGCATCCGCAAAGTAGAAGCCCGTCGTGGCGGTGAAACTAACGGTGCCCATGCTGGCTAGAACCAGGGGATCCACCGCGTCCTGGTCTTCTCCACGGTTCCCTGAGGGTTCCTCACAGGCGGTGTCATCCCAGATGGTGTCCGTGTCCTGCCCTCCGGTGTCTTCCTGCGTGTCCGGCGCGTCCTCACCGGTGTCGCTCATCTTGCCCTGGCCCACAATACAGCCGGCCAATCCCAGAAAGCCCAGTACCATCCCAGCGTTTCGAATCTGCATCGTCAAATCCCTCTTTGGGTGGCCGCAGGATACCCCGGCCGGCTACACTACGCCCGCCCAGGCACCAGGAGTCTGTTCATGATGTTTGTTGCTCCATGGCTACTCGGAGTTGCCCTGGCCCAGGACACCTGGCCTGCTGGCAGCACCATCGATGAAGCCATCGCGGCCCAGGTGACCCAGGAGGGCCTGGACTCCCTGGGCTCCCTGGTGGGTGCCGTGGTCCCACCGGGCATTGAAATCCCCGACCAAACCCTGTCGGGGGGGACCTGGTGCTTTGGCTACGCCTTCAGTTTCACCAATGGCCTGGTGGACCTCCAGATTGTCGACACGACGATCACCCCCGGCCACGGGGTCATCAACGCAGAGATCGAGCTGCTCGTGAGCATCAACGATGCCACCAACAAGTTTGGACTGGATTTTGAGGTGACCTGTATTCCCACCTCCTGCGGCGGCTACATCGAGCCCTTTCCCGTCACCGTCACGCTGCCGATCGCCATGCAGATCGTCACCGAGAGCGATGGGACCCGCGCCCTCGACGCGATTGTGGGGGACATCGTCCTGGAGCAGGGCCTGGCCAGCGAACACATCGAGTTGGACTGTTTCTTTGACGACATCGACGACTTCTTTCGCGATTACCTCGGCTTTTCCTACTTCGACTGGTTGATTTCCCTGGTGGAGGGAGAGCTGACCGGTGCCATCGCAGATGTGGCCCCGGACCTGGAGGCGGCCATTGAGGAGGCGTTTGCTGCGGCACGCATTTCTGAGGACATCGACGTCCTGGGCAACGTGGTCCACATTGAGGCCTACCCGGACGACGTGAACATCACCCCGGCGGGCCTGGAGCTGGTCCTGGCAGGCACCTCCAGCGCCGATGTGGCGAATTGCCTGCCCCTGGGCGCGGACCCTGGCGGGTCACTGATGACCGCAAGCAACATTCCCACCATGGGTGATGCAGCTGGAGGGCTGGCGATTCTCGCCTCCGATGACTTTGTGAACCAGATCCTCTACACGGTCTGGAAGGGCGGCGTGCTGTGCATTGACCTTGCGGAGTCAGGGTCCCTGCCGGTGACGTTGAACACGGCCCTGCTCGGTCTCCTGGCCGGAGATGCCTTCGACGAATTCTTCCCGGAGCCGGCGCCATTGCTCATGGCCACGAAGCCCCAGAACCCGCCGGTGGTCGAGTGGGAGGGTCCGAACGACATCAACGTGACCATCGAGGACCTGGGGCTCGACATCCTGGCCGATGTGGATGACCGGGTCGCCCGCCTGGTTGGCATGTACCTGGACGTGGAGATTGGGGTCGACCTTGAATTTGATGGGACCGCCGGGGCGATGGACATCGTCGTGAATTTCGACCCGGAGGCCATCCACGTCACGATCCCCTTCAATGAGCTGGCCCCCGATGCCAGCGAGAACATCATCGAGCAGTTTTCCGCCGTCTTTTCCTCCCTCGTGGATCCCATCATCGGAAGTGCCCTGGGCAATCTTTCCTTTGCCATGGGGAGCATGGAGGGGGTTGGCTTGACCAGCCTGGAGGCCCGACCAGGAGGGGCGGCCGGCGACTGGCTTGAGGTCGCTGCTGAACTTGGCCCCGTGTCCTATGGGGCCGATGGCTGTGGTGATGGTGGCTGCGGTGGCGGGTGTGGAGACACCGGGGGGGGTTGCTCCAGTGTAGGGTTCCGCTCCCGGACCCTCCTGATCATGTTCCCGTTCTTCCTGGCAGTGCTGCGACGCAAGCGCTGACGCGCAGCCCTATCCGCCAAAGCGCACAGTCGACATCAGCTCATCCGCAGCGGTTTTCGCCGGACCCAGGTAGCCCTGGGGAACCAGGAGCTCCAGGTGCCAGTCCAAGCCCACCTGGTGGGTCAGGGTGGCCAACACGCGAGGGGCTCCGGGATCCTCGGGAAGGCAGGTCGCGACCCGCACTTCCCCGGTGACCCGCAAGCGGCTGTAGATTCCCTCCTCGGTGTATCCCCACTCACAACCCGCCCGTACGCGGGGCTGCAAGTCGTTGGGTGGCAATCCGCGAATCTCCAGGGATGCACCACTGGAGGCATGCTCCAGGCGGATTCTCAAGGGAGAGTCAGCGGGACCCGGTCGTCCGGACCAACCTTCAAGCACATCCAGAGCCAGGCCGGTCTCCAGGTCCCGCCAGGGTCCATTCACCACGCGCCAGGACTCGGTCTCCGGGGGGGCCTCCTCTTCATCCACCAGCTCCGATTCGGGAATCTCCATGGGTTCGGGGGGCCGTCGGGGACACCCCCAGCACAGCCAGAGCAGAAAGGTCACCCGTCTTCCTGGATCTTGGCCCAGGCAGCTGCAGGAGTCACCTCCCCGCCCTCCAGGGCGGCGGCAAGCGCAGGGTCCCTTTGGAGGTGAGCTGCTGCCTCATCCCGGGCCGACTCTGCAGCCAGGTCCAACACCGTCCGGAGTCGACCCCGTCCGCGCCGGGCCTCCCAGTCCACTCGCCCCTCGCCACAGAGCCACCTGGCGTGTCCCCCGATGGCATCCAGCGCTGCCTCAATTCCCTGGTCCTCCAGGGCAGATGTGGTCAGCACAGGCGCCTGCCACCCACCCCCGTCACCTGGTGCACCCAATCGCACGGCTTGTTCCAGCTCCCGCGCCAGGGCTTCCGCACCCGGCCGATCCGCCTTGTTCACCAAAAAGACATCCGCAATCTCCAAGAGGCCGGCCTTCATGGCCTGCACCGTGTCTCCGGACTCAGGCGTCAACACCACAACCGCTGTGTCTGCCACCTCGCACACCGCCAGCTCCGATTGCCCGACCCCCACCGTCTCCACAATGATCTCATCCCATCCCGCCGCATCGAACAGGTCCACCACCTGACCGGTGGCCCGAGACAATCCCCCCAGGTGCCCCCGGGCCGAGAGAGAGCGAATGAAGACTCCTGTGTCCAGGGCGTGGCTCTGCATTCTCAGCCGGTCCCCCAGGATGGCTCCCCCGGAAAAGGGAGACGAGGGGTCCACTGCCAACACCGCGACCGTTCTCCCCTCCGCTCGGGCAAGGGCGATCAACCGATCCACCAACGTGGACTTTCCTGCCCCGGGCGGGCCCGTGATTCCCAGCACCCTGGGCGCGCCCGGTCCCGCCCGCCGCCGAAAGGTCAGGCCGTCCAGGGCTCCTTCCACCCCCGGTACACGCTCCTCCACCAGGGAGATCGCCCGCGCCAGGGCGCGAATGTCACCGGACCGGGCGCCTGCGAAGATCTCGTCCAATCCGCCTCCGGTGAATGCCTGCGGGATGGCCCATTGTCCCATCCCCGCCTCCGGGGAGCAACGCCCCGGGCTGCCCCGAGGCGGAAGGTGGGGTACGATGCGCGGGTGTTTCCCCTGATCCTCCTGCTTGCCTGCGGACCGGACGCCACCTCCATTTCGGGGAGCGTGGCAGGACAGCCTTTCAACAAGGCGTTGACCGCCTATTTCGGGGGCCGATACCTGTTCTTCGCAAACACACCCCTCGACTGTATGGACGTGGACTGGGTGCATTGGAGCTATGACAAGGGAGAGGACCCGGCGGGGACGGACATGATCGCTGCCCAGTTCACGTATGGGAGGGATTCCGAGATCAGTCTCGGTCACTTTGATCTCAAGGATCGGGCTCAGGTCGAGGGATCTGTCCTGCTCATCGATGGGGGTGGGTTTACGGAGTATCGCGTGATCGAGGGAGAGTTGGTCGTGGAGGCAGTGGACGAGCGGGAGCTGGTAGAGGGGACCTTCCACCTGACCCGCTTCATGGACACGGAGGAGAGCGAGTTGGAGGCCAGTTTCACGGCAGAGTGGTGCGTCAACCTGCCGGATTGATGCTCCTGCTATTGGCCTGCACCGGGGCGGAGCCGACCCCCCCCGTGGACGGGGGCGCACTTGTGTTCCGCCTGGAGGAAGCAGGGCCGGTCGAAACCTGGCGGACGGAGGAGGGCCAGGGGGCTCGGTTTGATCGCCGGACCGGGATGCTCCACTGGCGGGATCAAAAAGGCGGCGAGCAGGAGGTTCGCACCCGCCTGGCCTGGTCCTCCTGGGGCGTGTTGGAGTTCTGCCTGGGATCCCCTGTTCGGGAGAGACCCGGTGGAGACCCGGGGGCGCAGCGCCTTCTCGTCATTCAAGGAAAAGATGTTGCCTGGCGGCTGGTCCTCTCTGGAATCAACAGGTGTTCCCTTGGCGGTCGGGTCTCGGTTGATGCCGGATCAGATCTCGCGCACACAGGCCGTTTGACCGTGGACGGTGTGGCCTGGGACCAGGGCGGGCGACAGCGAGCGGTGTCCATTCTCAGGGAGCGCGAACGAGCCAGTGTCCTGGCGGACTGGGAATCCCTCCAGACGATGGACCGAATCCTGCTGTTGAAACGCCTGGGGGAGGACCCGGATCCGCGGGCGGAGTCACTGCTGCTTGCCCTTCGGGCCAGGGAAGACGGCCACGAGACCGACATCGATGCCGCCCTGGAGCAGCGTTCCCTTCGCCTGACCCCCGCGCTCAATCCTTGAGTTCGTCCTCCAGCAATTCCCCCAGCTCCTGGGTGCGCTGGTAGGCCGCATCCACCGAGTCGGTCACAACAGCTGCGAAGCGCCCCTGCTTGAGCACCTGGATCGCCCGTGAGGTGGTCCCTCCGGGACTGGTCACTTCGTCAATCAGCTGGGCCACGTGGTCTTCCGACTCGCGGATCATCTCCGCAGTTCCCATGAGGGTTGCCAGGACCGCCTCCCGGGCCAGGTCACGGGGAAGGCCAATGAACGCAGCCGCCTCGGTAAAGGACTTCACAAAATGGGCCACGATGGCAGGCCCGGTGCCATTGACCGCAGTGGCCCGGTCCACGTGGCTTTCCTTGTCCACTTGTACCTGGGCGCCCATGCCCTCCAGCACCCGTTGAATTCGTTCCGCACCCGCCCCCTCGGCCCCGGTCCAGACGGTCATCCCCCGGTGGATCCGGCAAGGCAGATTTGGCATGGCCCGGGCCACCCGATCGTGGCCCAATCCGTCGCGCATCGCTGCAAGCGAGGCCCCAGCCACAATGGACAGCACCTGGGTGTCCTCACGCAGCGTGCCCGCCAGCTCTCGGAGCACCGCTGCAAGAGACTGGGGCTTCACCGCCAACACCAACAGGTCTGCGCTGGCTGCCACCTCGGCATTTGACGCCGTGACAGCGATGCCATGCGCGCTCGCCAGGTGCTCCCGGCGAGAAGCATGCGGGTCGGAAGCCGTCACCCGATCGGAGGAACAAACCTCTTGATCCAGAACCCCGGAGATCATGGTTTCCGCCATGACCCCTGCACCAATGAAACCCAGTGTCCAATTCGACATGCCGGGTTCCTAACCGGTCACGAAGGGATCGAGGCGAACGGCGGCGTCCCCGAGCAGCACCGGGGGATCGCAAAGCGTGCGGTACAGCTCCCAACAAGGTGCAGCCCCCTCCCCTGCCAGCGCCCGCGCAAGCTTCCACTCCTGGACCGGATTCATCCACCGATAGGACCCTGCGCGGCCCACCAGGTGAATGCCCAGATCGCCCAGCGCCGCCACCACCCTTCCATGGGCCGGATGCCAGGGCCCCAACCATCCAGGGTCATGGTGCCGAATCCGCACCACCGTCGCTGTCTCAGGATCCGTGGCCGGCACCCCCGCACCGCTCATGGCCACAGAGACCTGCTCTGCAAGGGCACGAATCGGGAGGTTCCACAGGGCACTGGAGGGTCCCACCGAAAGATGGGCCACCAATGTGCCGGGGGACAACTCGTCGCCTGGGAGGCCGTTCGGAGAGGTGATCCGGTACAGGGGGAGATCCCCGTCGATCACGTGGATTTCCGCCGGCAACCTTGCGGCAACGGCTGCACCCTGAAACGCCTGAAGTGCCACCTGGATGCGATGGCGCGTGGGAAGACGGGCCACATCCCAACGCAGGGAGTCGGGCACTGCATCCCCCAGCCAGGCCAGCACCTCCGCTGCGCTGCGCACGCTGAACAAGGGGCCTTCGACCTCAAACTCCGAGTCCTCGGTCTGCACGGATCGAACCCGCCCCTCTTCCACCCGCAGGCTCGTCACGAACTGTTCTCCCACAAACTCGCCGATCTGCCCCACCAGGTGTCCCCACCCATGCGCAGGGCTGGCGCCAAGGGCCACCACCCGCCCCACGGCCTTGGGCTCCACGTGGTGGACCCGGGCCATGCTGACGTTGAGCAGGGAAGGCTCCCCCCAGCGCTTGCGGGCATAGGGCCCATGCAAGGCCTCAAAGGTCTTCTGTCCAAATTGCTGCACCACCCAGTCCTGGTATGTGCGCATCTCCAATCCCCCTCCCACCAGGCCCCGCATCCATACCCGTGCCCGCGCCCGGGCCTGGTCCTGGAGGGTCGAGAGGTGGTCCCCCCGCGGAAGCACGGTCCGGAGCCTCGCGGGAGACAATGGCAGAGGGGACAGCTGCCCCCCCACACTGATTGCACGCTCCCACTCGGCCACGTCGGGTGCTGCCCCGTAGGCCTGCTCCACAACGGCGATGTCCGCCGGTTCCAGGTGCAGAAGCCCCTGGTCCTCCGGAATGCGCGGATCCCGCCATCCCCCCGGAACTTCCGCCGGATCCAACAGCAGACCTCCGGAACCAAGGGCTGCAGCCACACGAACCCCGCAGGGTCCTCCGCCGATGACAATGCGAGGCATGCGCTAAGATTCGCCCGTCCCGCAAGCGGAGGCAAGGGCCAGCCCATGGAGTACCGCAACCCCAAGCCCACGGTGGACGTGGTGATTGCCACGCCCCGGGGCGTTGTACTCGTTCGACGGGCCAACCCACCTCACGGCTGGGCACTGCCCGGGGGTTTCATTGACGAGGGGGAACCAGCCGAGCTCGCCGCGATCCGGGAGGTGCTTGAGGAGACCGGCCTGGAGATCGCGCTCGATGCCCTGCTCGGGGTGTACTCAGACCCCGCCCGGGACCCCCGGTTCCATACGATGGCCGTTGTCTACACCGCCTCTTCTGATGGAACCCCTGTGGGTGGCGACGACGCCTTGGAGGCCCGGTGTTTTTCGCTCGATTCCCTGCCAGAACCCCTGGCCTTTGACCACGCGAGGATCTTGAAGGACTACCAGCACTTTCAGGCCACGGGGGACCGCCCCGACCCGATGCGGGATCTAAACTCCTGAACTGGACGGCTGTCAGTCCAGCTGCGCGTAGAAGTTGACCCCCCGCCGGTTCTGGTCAATGTTCAGGGGCTGGTTGATGGCCGGAAACGCCCGCTGGCTGCAGTCCATCCGGTCGCAGAGCCGACAGGTGACCCCCACCGGTACCGCGGCCTCCGTGTTGCCCACGTCGATCCCGTCTGCATAGACGATCTCCCGGGCGTGCTCAATGGAACAGCCCAGCCCGATGGCATGCACATGCTTGGCCTCGTGAAATCCACCGACCTCCTTGCGCACGGTGCGGGCAAAACAAAAGTAGGTCGCACCATCTGAAAACCGGGACACCTGCGTCCGGATGACCCCTGGGGTCAGGTAGGCCGCGTGGACGTTCCACTTGGGGCAAGCCCCACTGAACCGGGCAAACCGGATTCCGGTCCCGCTGAACCGCTTGGAGATGTTCCCGGCGATGTCCACGCGCGTCATGTGAAAGGGCACTCCCTCCATTCCGGGGCGTCGAAGACTTGAAAGCCGGTGGCAGACCTGCTCGTAGCTGGTTCGGAACCTGTGTCCGATCAGCTCGACGTCATTTCGGTGGGCCCGGGCCATGCGGAGAAAGGGCTCGTAGGGCATGAGCACGGAGCCGGCGAAGGAGCTGGCAAGGGCCAGCCGCGCAAGGGTTCGGGAGGCGTCCGTGGTCAACCGATCGTCCGTGAGCAGTCGATCAAACACGGTGGCGCAATCCAGCAAGCCGATCTGCAGCGCCACCTGAAAGTGCAGACTGCGGGGAGGGAGCAGCTCGGAGAGGTGCAGCACGCCACTCTCCGCATCGAAGCTGCGCAGCAACCCGGTCCCCTCGCCTACACCTGACACCTTGATTCGAATGCCGTGGGCCTTCTTCAGGTACCTCTCCATTCCAGCGTGGCGCGTGGTGGTGGTGAGGTCGGCATCCCGGCACAGCCGCTCGGCCCGCTCCTCCAGCTCCGGAAAGTAGTTGAGATGCCGCTGGATGAAGTCGCTTACCTGCTCCTCGGGCGATTGCAGCGCCTTCAGGTCCTCGCCGCCCACCTCCTGCACCCTTGCCGCCAGCGCATCTGTGGACTCCCGAAGAAGGAGCAGGCGCTTGTAGAGGGCAAGGAGCGCCTGGGCGACCCCATGGTTGTGTCGGGTGAACTCCCGCACGTCCTCCTGGGTCAACTCCAGCTCCTCGAACATGGGGTCCCCCAAGACCTCCATGGCCTCCGCCAACACCCGCGCATCGTCATCGACCGAAAAGGCCTGCAGATCCAGCCCAAACAGGCCGGCCATCTTGATCAGCAACGGCGCCGAGAGGGGCCGCTTGTCATGTTCGATCAGGTTCAGGTAGCTCGCGGAGATTCCCAGGCTCTCGGCCAGCTGCTTCTGGGTCAGGCCGCGCTTTCGCCGGACGGTTCGGATCTTGGGGCCAAAACTTGGGTTTGCCATCAGGTGCTCGCGAGCGCTTCCAGCTCCGCCTCATAGAGAGTCTGAATGTTCTCCCGGAATTCCTCCAGGGCAATTGCACCGGCGTCTGCCTTTGCCAGCAGGCTCTGGTGGGCCCGGTACTCCAGGTTTTCCTTGCCGGCCTTGCTTTGGAGCATCCGCCAGGCCTTGCGGCGTTCCACACAGAACAGCACCACCTGGCGGGAGACCACCATGTGCCGCACGCCAGCCCCGTTGGGATTGTCCACGACAATGTAGACCCCCCAGTCGGGGACAAAGGCCCTGTGGTCTCGGCGCTGGAACCGGCGGTAGACGATGTCCTGCTGGTTGAGTCGCAGCAGCATCTGGTCCATGTGCACCAGGTCCTTGGCGGCCTCGGCGTCAATCCGCTTGAAGTGCCGCCGGAACCGGGCCTCGGTGCTGGCCCAGTGGGCCACGGTGTACTTGTAGGTCTCCTCACTTCCTGGACGCCGCACTGCCGCCCAGTCCTTGCTGGGACTGGGGTTGCCCTTGATTTCCATGGCCTCCCCATAGGTCTCCCCGGTCTGCGGGTTGAAGACAAAGTCGGGCATGCCGCGACTGTCCCGAATGCGCTTCGCCTGGAGGGGGGAGGAGTCATCCGGCACGCCGTGCTCCGGCTGGCAGGTGGTGAAACACTGGAAGAAGGCTGTACCGCGGTAGTCCAGCCCGTCGATCAGGGTCCGATAGAGCCGGGTGGCATTGGCCATGGAGAGCTGGGCCACGAAAGGAGAGCCATGACCCGAGGTCAGAATCTCCGCCACGCTCTTCTTTTCCACGATCTTGCCCTGGGTTGCATCTCCCAGCCCGTTCATGTCCCCGCCCCCTGGCATGGGCGAGGAGTCTGAGTTCTGGCCGCCGGTGTTGGAGTACACCTGGGTGTCCAGCATCAGCATCTTCACGTTCGGTCGGTTCTGCAGCACCACCTTGGACACGTTCTGGAAGCCGATGTCCCCCATGCCTCCATCGCCACCAACGACCCAGGCCTTTGGCATCTCCCGGATTTCCTGGTCGGTCATCAGCCCATCCCCAAAGTGGGTGTAGTCGAAGTAGTCATCGTCATTGATCACTTCCTCGCCATCCAGCAGGGCATCGACCAACCTTTCCGGGAGGACCGAGCGCCGAGCGAAGTCCATGAGAAAGCTCTCCCCAAACATCCAGCCCACGGTGGCTCCATCTTGGAAGAGGGAATTCATCCATGGATAGGGGTGGGGATTGTTGGGAGGCGTGGAGCCATACACGGTGTTGCAACCCGTGTGGGCCCCCATGGCCATGACCGACATCCCGTTGGCGAGGCGGCCGTCATTGGCCTGGAGGTCCCGGTGGTTGAAGGCGTCCTGGCGCAGGACGCTGACCAGGGCATCGACCAGAGCCTCATTGGTGAGGTCATCTCGGGCGGCCATCCGGTTCGCGGTGTCCTCTTCGGACTCTCCGCCACACCCCATGACCACGTGGGCCACGGTCCGTCGGAACAAGGCGTGTTCCTCCGCCGAGCGTCCTGCGAGTGCCTCCAGACGTGAGACACCGTCTGATTCCAGCCGGCTCGCCTTTTCCTCCAGGCGCATAGCCTTCGCGTGGTACAGGGGCCGCATGTAGGCTTCCGTGATGGTGGCCACCGCCCGAAGCACGGTCTTTTCACCGCACCCGGCGCAGGCGCCATCCCCGGAAACCAGGCCATCGTAGAGCTTGCGGACCATCAGGTGGTTCCGAAGCACGCCCGCCTTGGCTTCCCTGGGATTGTTGTAGTCGTAGCGGCCAAGGAACTTCCCGGTGGTCTCCGGCAGGCGATCCATGAACTTGATTCCGGTCACCACGTCGGCGTTCACGTCTTCGGAGTCCGGCACCATGACCAGGGCCTCATGGGAACCACAGGCGGTCACGCAGGCCGCGCAGCCCTTGCACAGATCTGAGACGAAAATGGAGAACAGACCGCCCGCTCCCGCATTCTTCTTCTCCGGCATGGAAAAAATGGCCTTGGTCTTGTTGTAGGCCAGCGGCAGCTTCTCCAGGATTCCGACGAGCTCCCCTTTGGAGGCATCGGACACCTGGTCCATGGCCTCCAGCTGCCTGGCCACCATCATGGACACGGCCATTTCGCTCTTCTCCGCCACCGAATCGTTCATGGACTGCCTTAGGCCCGATTCCATGGCCGGGACAGCCGCCAAAAGGTGGGTTCGGTCCTTCTCGTCGTGGACGTAGCTTCCAATGGCCGTCGTGAGCACCGTGTTCAGCTCCTGTGCCGTGTTGGGCAAGGCCGTGTCCGGGCACACCACAATGCACTCCATGCACTGGGTGCAATTCTCCTGCACGAAGACCGGCGTTTCCCGGCGAGCCACGTACTTGGAAACCGTGGCGCCCGATGCAGAAGCCACCACCCCGACCGCAGCAAGGGGGGAGGCCGGTTGGTGGTAGCCAAGACCCGCCCGGTATTCCCCCTCGAAATAGGCCAGGCTGAACACGTTTGCCCGCTCTTCCTGCTTGTCCGGGAAAGGCACATCTCCGCAGGCGGTCCCGCATCCATTGCCCAGGATGGGGCTGCCCCGCATCTCGGAGATGTCGGCGGCCTCCAGGGAACCGTGGGGCACTTCCACCACCTGCTCAAAGCCATCCTGCATGACCTGCATGTTGGATTCGACCACCGCCTCTCCAAAGCGGCCAAACTTCTTCACGTATTGGGCCCGCACTACCTCCAGGAATCGCTCCTTGTCGATCTCGTAGTCCCCCAGGAAGGAGGAAACACCGAAAAACGCGCCGAGGAAGGCGTTGCCCTGCATTCTCTGCTGCAGGTCCTCTCGGTTGGTCGCATTTCGGGCAATAGCAAACCCGGGAAGGGTGAAGATGCGGATGCCCTTGTCGATGATCTCCTTTCGATACTTCTCGGGAACCTGCTGCCAGGCCCGCTCCGCAGACTCGTCGGACTCCCAGACAAAGGCCCCCCCGGGCTTCAGGCCCTCCACGGGATTCCCGTGGGTAAAGGCCTTCGGATCGCAGCAGAGCACCACATCCACGTGGCGCAGATCACAGTTCACGCGAATGCGTTCCGGGGCCACCACCAGGAAGTAGTTGGTTGGAGCCCCCTTCTTCTCAGATCCGTACTTGGGATTGGCGCTGATGTGGAGGGTTTCCTCCAGGCTTCCGGTCTCGTCCCGCTCGTTCTGCTGTTTCGCGAGATCCTCCCCGAACTCGCCGATGATCGCCCCCAGGTTCTTTCCGGTGGTGATCATTCCCCAGCCACCGATGGAGTGGAACCGAATGGAGATCGCACCCTCCGGCAACAGCGAAGGAGTCTCATCGGAGCACACCTCGTACGGGTGGTCGATGCCCAGGGTGAAGTAGCCCTCGCCATCGGCTGCGGTTCGACCGTCGCTCCGGCCGCGCTCCCCCGCCACGAACTCGTAGGCACCCAACACAGCCTCCGGCCGGAAGTCACGGGATCCGAGGCCATAGCTTCCGCTGAAGATGCGAGGCAACTCAGCCGCCGTAATGCCCACCTTCCCATCGGAAATGCCCTTCTCGCCGCGCTCCACGGCCCTGTGCAGCGCCATGCGAATCTCCCGGGTCAGTGGATTGTCCCCGGAGAGGGCCTGGTCCGTCCGTTCCAGGATGATCACGTTCTTTCGGCCAGCCAGCGCCCTGACAACCGCATCTTCCGGGAAGGGCCGGATCATGTTCACGTGGATCGAGCCGACGCGCACGCCCCGAGTCTCCTGCAAATGGTCGACCGCTGCTTCGATGTTCTCGGCAGCAGATCCAAGGGACACAAAAACCGTGTCCGCCCCCTCCGTTCCGTATTCGGTGATCGGGCCATACCACCGCCCGGTCAGCTCCCCAAACTCCTGGTAGGCATCCGCGATGAACCCGGGGATTGCCTCGGCGAAGTGGTTCCGCCGGGCGATCACCCCGTTCATGTAGTGCTCCTGGTTCTGCACAGGGCCCAACAGCACTGGATTGAGCAAGTCGATCACCTTTGGCACCCGGCGGCGGGTGGGCCCGAACAGCTCCTTCTGGGCCTCCGTGGGGCACTCGATGGTGTCCTCGGGGGCTCCCAGGAATTGCCGCAGGAGATCCGCCTCGGGCATGTAGAAGGTCCGCTCCAGGTGGGAGGTGAGGAATCCATCCTGGATGTTCATTCCCGGTGTCAGGGACAGCTCACAGGCCTTGCGGAGGATGATCGCCTGGTCTGCCGCCTGCTGGGCATCCCGGGCCATGAGCATGATCCACCCCGTGTCCAGGGCGCCATAGAAGTCGTCGTGGCCGCAATGCACGTTGAGGGCATGCTTGGTGAGCGCCCGGGCCGCGATCTGCACAACCAGCGTCGAGAGCTTTCCCGGTGCGTGGTAGTACTGCTCGAGTCCGTAGATCAGGCCCTGGCCGGAGGTGAAGTTCGCCACCCGCTTGCCGGTGACCGAGTACGCGATGGCGCCGCCCTGGGCTGCGTGCTCTCCCTCGGTCTCGATAGCAATCTTGTTCACCCCGAAGACGTTCAGCTTTCCATCCGCAAAGGACTGCTGAAAGATCTCCCCCATTTCCGTGGAGGGAGTGATCGGGTAGAACACGCCCGCTTCTGCAATGCGGGCCTCCACGTAGGATGCAACGAGGTGGTTGCCAGTCGCGGTGATCCGAATGCCGGGAAATGGGGGCTTCGTGGTCATGTAAACTCCGGTGGGCAGGCGAGCCATGGGATGCCAAGAGGAACCTGAAAACACCAAGAAACCAGGCATCAGAAGCGCAGCGGCCTGTTTTCCCTCTCCCTCAGGCCAACTTTACAAGCTTTACCGGATTTCGGGAATCTCGTTTACTCTTCTTTACAGGCCTAACCGCCTGCATTGCGAAGGGCATTGAAATTCAAGCCCTCCCCACCGATAAATCAATAGACGAGGGCAGCGACTTTCACCCCCGCCCCCGTCCCCCCCGGAGACGCTCATGGAAGAACAAACCCAGCCCGAATTCCATCCCGAAACGGACAGCGAAAACCAGGGACACCTGGACAGCGCTCTTCACCACGCGCAGCTCACGGAATTCGAAGAGGAGATCGAACTCTATCGGACCTACGGCGGGGACTGATTCCCCTCGGACACCCGATAGACAGACAACGCTGAGTCGCCGTAGGTTCTGACCCGGTCCCTGACCAGCTCGCCTGTGATCTCAGGCGTGTCTACCGCAGCCGCGTGTTCCAACACCAGAACGCGGCCCACATGCGGTGCCAGTCCCTTCAACACCGCCTCCGGCTCGGCTGCGTAGGGCGGGTCCGCGAGCACCACGTCCCACTTTCGTTTGCCCAGCGCCTTGGGTGTGGCGCCGGGAATCCACTCGGCCTGGACTCCCAGATCCTTCGCCCGGTCTCGCATTGCTCCCCGGGCCCGCAGGTCCCGCTCCACCAGCGTCACCTCCGCCCCCCGGGAAAAGGCCTCGAACCCAAGCAGTCCCGAGCCCGCATAAGCATCGAGAACCGTCCAGCCGGTAAGATCCTGCCCCAGCACTGAGAACAGGGCCTCCCTTACCCGTGCTGCGGTGGGGCGGATTCCGGGGCCGAGTTTTCCAGGCAAGGCCCGGCCCCGCAAGGCTCCTCCCGTGATGACGATGCGCATGGGGACTCCGCCGGCAGCTCCAGGTTCATGGGCCTGCCCTCTACCCTCCATACCTCTACCCGTGCCCCCAGGGCGAGCAGGCGATCGATCCAGACACGCTGGCCATCTCGCAAGCTATCCCCCGGGCCTTTTACCTCCACAAACACGGGGCCCCCGGGCAAACGGGTTGGAAACGCACCTTCAATCGACTTCCCGGTTCCATCCAGCACCACGAGGTCCGGCAATCCAGACCAGGACCGTTCCCCCTCCCAGGCCATTCGCTCGAGAACACCTGCAACCAGTCTTCCCGGAAGCGACTGCACCACAGCAAGGAGTTCAGCGTCCGAAAATCGCCAGTTCACGCCACGAATCGAACAGCCCCGAAAACGAAGGCCCGCACGCATGATCGCTGCTCCGTGGCCCTCCGACAGGTCCTTGAGCCGCGCTGCCAACAACCCCGCGCGGGCGCTTGCAAAGTGCCGCGTCCCGTAGTCCAGGGGAGCATCCAAGCCCTCCACCGGAAGCATGCCCGGCACCGGCAACCAGAGAAGGTCAAAGAACAACAGTCCGAAAAGAGTGCGCCAAATGCTGTTCTCTCCGCCCACCACCGGGCAATTCCCGAGCACACCCAACACCGCTTCCTCGATGGGCACCCCCTCCGCCCAGACTCTGTGGCCATCGCTGTCCAATGCACAGGGCACGGGTACTTGCCGGTCACGCGCCTTTCGGAGAGGCGGGCCAGGTCTCCACCCGACACCGGCTGCCCGCGCCAACCGTCTCCCGGTTCGCTCCAGTGCCAATCGTTCCGCAGGTGCAGCACGAGATCGCCACGCAGCACAGATTCGCGCCCCTTGTTCGGAGCGCCCCAGTGCCGCCTCACAGAGGGCAGCCCGCCGCACAGGCTCGGTGCTTTGCCGGCCCGGGGAGAGGGCAATCCGTCGATACAAGAGGCCGGCACCAGCGGCATCCCCCGCCTGTTCGAGAAGCCGCGCCTGCTCGTAGATGCGCTCCTCCAACAACCGCAGGGGATCCACCTGGGAACGCCAGCGTTCCAGGGGCTGGGCCCGGGCCACCGAACAAAGGAGTGCAGCATCCTCCGCTCCCAGGTCCCCCCGGGTGACTGCATCCCAGAGAGCCACGTGGTCCGCATTGCGAAACAGGCCCGGCCCCCCCGTGGTCAGGTAGCCCACCGACCGCACCCGTTCGGTTCGCTCCAGGAAATACCAGGACCGGTCCTTCCAATTGGATTGGAAGCAGATCCGCTCCAGGCGACGCACCCCCGCCCGGTGCCGGACCCGCACCACCCCATCCACAAGATCCACCTCCGCCTCTCGCAGTCGTTCCTCCAGGTCGGCCCGCCGGCCCGTTCGGGAGAGCCCGAGAGATCGGCACTTCTCCCGCAGCTCCACCGCCGTGAAACAGGAGATCTGCTCCATGCGGCCCGCGCTCCACTCCAGCCAGCCTTCCGCCACGAGCACTGCCGCCACGAGCACTGCCACCCCGTCCACAGCTGCCACCCCGTCCACAGCTGCCACCCCGTCCACAGCTGCCACC
>CAZSZE010000002.1:54949-79420 GCA_964610645.1 uncultured Enterobacterales bacterium
CCCGTCCACAGCTGCCACCCCGTCCACAGCTGCCACCCCGTCCACAGCTGCCACCTCGTCCACAGCTGCCACCCCGTCCACAGCTGCCACCCCGTCCACAGCGGGGGCATCGTCCACAGGAAGTTGAGACACCCGGAACCAGCGGGGTTGCCGCGCAAGGAGCCGCGCCACGAGCTGCCCTGGTGCCCCTTCCAAGGCCAGAATCCTCCCGCAGAGCGCGCCGTCCTCGTGGCTCACCACCCCCGGAAATCGACCGTCTACGCAACGGGCGACCTCCTTCAGATCGTGAAGCGCCCACGCTCCGGAGTTAGCATCGGGGGGAACCATGCTGCACTCTAAGGGGAGGAACGCCGCGAGAGCGGCCAGAATTTGTCCGTGGCCAATCGAAACACCAAAATTGTTGCGACCCTCGGCCCCGCCACCCAGGGACTCGGCCGGCTTGCCCGGCTGCTGGAAGCCGGCGTGGACGTGTGCCGCATCAACTGCTCCCATGGAAACGCCGAATCCATCCGGGCTGACATCTCCCACATCCGAAGCCACGCCACCCAGCTGGGGCTGCACGTGGCCATCCTCCTGGACCTGCAAGGCCCCAAGATCCGCACCGGACCGGGGGACGAGCCACTCCTGGTGCCGTCCGGGTCGCTCCTGACAGTGGTGGTGGCCGAAATCGAGGCAACGGGACTCAGGTGTGGCACCACCTATGACCGCTTTCACAAGGACGTGTCCGAGGGAGACCGGGTGTTCTTCGCCGATGGCACCCTCTCCGGGCGGGTGGAGTCGGTCCGCGCTGAGATGGACCCTCCTGAGGTGGACATTCGCATGGATCGCGGCGGACGACTGGGGGCCCGCAAGGGCATCAACCTGCCGGGAGTGGAGGTGTCCGCAGCTTCCCTGACGGAGAAGGACATCGACGATCTGGCGGTCGGAGTGAATGCCGGTGTGGACTACGTGGCCCTTTCTTTTGTGCGGCGCCCCGAGGACCTGGAAGGCCTGCGCCAGCGCCTCACGGACCTGGGCCAACCAGATCTGCCAATCATTGCCAAGATCGAGAAACCCGAGGCGGTCGAGCGCATCCAGGAGCTGCTGCCCCTGTGCCAGGGCATCATGGTCGCCCGGGGAGATCTCGGGGTCGAAATGCCCTTTGAGCAGCTCCCGATCCACCAGAAAGCCCTGATTCGCGCCGCCAACCGCGCGGGGGTGTTGGTGATCACCGCCACGCAGATGCTTGACTCCATGGAGCGCCATTCCAGGCCCACCCGCGCAGAAGCCACGGATGTCGCCAACGCCATTCTCGACGGAACCGATGCGGTCATGCTCTCAGGGGAGACCGCAACCGGCAAGCACCCCGTGGAGGCGGTCCGTGTCATGGATGGAATCGCCAGACACGTGGAACAATCTGATTTCTTCCGCGCCCCGGAGGATGCAGACCTTCCCAATCCTCAGGAAACCGGACACCTCGTGGTCCACGCGGCCTGCCGAGAGTGCGCCCAGGCCGACCGACATCTTGTGGTTTTCACCTGGAGCGGGCACTCGGCCATTCTCGCCTCCAAGTACCGCACCCCGGGCCGGCTCTTTGCCTTGACGCCCTCGCCCACCGTGTGTGACCGTCTGGCCCTCGTCTGGGGCGTCACCCCCGTTCACGTGCCACCCGTCCAGAGCACCGATGACCTGATTCACCTCGGGGAAGAGGTGTTGGTCGAGCGAGGGTACGTGGAGGTGGGACAGGAGGTGGTGGTCCTGGCGGGTTCCAGTCCGGTGAAGGGCGCCACAAACCTCTTGAAGATCACGAGAATCGGAGACGACTAATCCATGGGAGACGGGACGAACGGGTTCGGACACGGCGCACATCCCACCTATCTGGGTGGACCCAAGGCGACGGGTCCGTTTTTTCTGACGTGCGAGCACGCTTCCAACCGCATTCCCGAGGAAATTGCGGTCTCCGAGCAGGATCGTCCCTGGCTGGACACCCACTGGGCCTGGGACCAGGGGGCTGCCCTTGTCGTGAAGGCGCTGGTGGAACAGACGGGCTCCCCCGCGGTGCTGGCCATTACCTCCCGACTTGTCTGTGACCCCAACCGGGTGATCCAACACGAAAACTGGATCCGGCGGGAGATGGAAGGACACACGCTGGCCTTCAACCAAAACCTGGTGGAAACAGAGCGGGAGCGCCGACGCCTAGCCTACTACGAGCCCTACCATACGGCTGTGGACAACGGCATTCGTGCCCGGTTGGAGATGGGCCCCCCGCCTCTGCTCATGGCGATCCACAGCTTTACGCCGCGCTATGAGGACGAGGACCGCTGGATGGAAATGGGGGTCATCTTTGATGAGTGCGTCCCCGAGGCCCACGCCCTGCGGGATGCCCTGGTGATCGAGGGTTTCGCCACGGCGCTGAACGCCCCGTACTCCGGTGCGCTTGGGCAGATGTACTCCCCAAGGCGCCACGGCCGGGCCCACGAGCTCCGGTACCTGGAGCTCGAAATGCGGCACGACCTCTTCCCGGATGCCCCCACCACGGCCCGCACTGTGAAGCGCGTGACCCGGGCGATACGCAGTCTCGTTCGCTGAAGCAGTGGTAGCCTCCGGCATTGGAGACTCCCATGGCACGAACCCCCTCCCTCGTTCTGCTGATCGCGTTGACTACTCTCGGTTGCCGGACGGAACCAGACTCGGTGGACCTGTCCTCCCTGGAGGCTGACATCGCTGCCCTCCAGGCCGCCCAGACCGCCCTGGAAGAGGAGCTGCTCGCTGTGGCAGGCCTGGATGTCTCCGAGCTGGTGACCCAGGTCGAGGGATTCGCCGAGGATGTTTCGGACCTGGATAACGACGTGCAGTCCAACGAGGACGACATCAGCGCGTTGGAGGACCGGGCAAGCGCCCTGGAGACCTCGACTTTCGCCACCCAGACCTGGGTGGAGGAGCGGGACTATGCCTCTGAAAGCAACCTGGACCTGCTGACCACGACCGTGAGCAGCAACACCACCACCCTCGCCAGCCACGCCGCGACGCTCTTGAGCCAGGCCAACACCCTGGCGAGCCACACCACAGACCTGGCCCTGCAGGACGCGACCCTGGCCACCCACAGCTCGGATATCACGGGCCTGACCAGCGATGTGACCCTGAACACCTCGAACGTGGGCATCAACACGGCCGCCCTCGCGACCCAGACGGCCACCACCGCCACCCACACGGCGGAGATCGCCACGAACACAGCGGCCGCGGCCACCCACACGGCGGACATCGCCACAAACGCCACAGACATCGCAACCAACGGCGCCGCGATTGCTACAAACTCCTCGAATGTGGGCATCAACACCGTGGCGCTTGCGACCCAGGCAGCAACGACCGCGACCCATACGGCAGGCATCGCCACGAACACGGCTGCTGCTGTCACCAACACGGCGGACGTGGCCACAAACGCGGCGAGTATCGCCACCAACGCAGCGAGTATCGCCACCAACGCAGCGAATATCGCCACCAACGCAGCGATCGGCACCACAAACGCATCGGACGTCAGCTTCTTGAGCGACTCGGTGGTGGTCCTCGAGGATGAGATCTCCTGCCCGACAGACATGTCCGACGCGGGCGCATTTTGCATAGACCTGGACCAGAACACCGCCACCGACTGGCAGGCCCAAGAAGACCTCTGCCAGTCTGAAGGCAAGCGAATGTGCTCGATGGCCGAATGGATGGGCGCCTGCAACGATCGCAGCAGCCTGGGCCTGAACGACATGCTGGACGGTAACTACGAATACGTAGACGAGTACTGGGTCATGAACTACTACGCCAACGGCAACTATTACAGCGCCTATGTCTCCCTTGGAAACGATGCCTGCGGTCACGTTTATTACTCGGGCTGGGCGTGCGAAAACACCACTTGTTACGACACTTCTGCTGCCGGCGACAGCTACCAGTCCCGGTGTTGCCTGTAGGCAGGGAGCGCCGCTTGGTTGCTATGGCACCCAACGGCCTTCCATCCCTATTATTTGACGGAGATTTCCATGCGCACCCTGACCTCCCTGGCCCTCGCCTCCCTCCTCCTCCCCGCATGTCGTGGGGAGGACTCCCCGGTGGATCTCTCCGTCATCGAAGCCGAACTGGTGGCGTTGCAGGAACAGGTCAGCACCAACTCCGAGCAAGGCACCACCAACGCCGCCGGCATCGTCACCAATGCCGAGGAGATTCAAGCCGTGGGCGGGATCGACGTGACCGAGCTTCTCGAGGAGATCGATTCCTTTTCCACGGACCTTTCCGACCTGGAAGAGGACGTGCAGGCCAACGAGGACGACATCGGGGACGTGGAGGACCGGGCGAGCGCCCTGGAGACCGCTGATTTTGCCACGGAGACCTGGGTGGAGGAGCGGGACTATGCCTCTGAAAGCAACCTGGACCTGCTGACCACGACCGTGAGCAGCAACACCACCACCCTCGCCAGCCACGCCGCGACGCTCTTGAGCCAGGCCAACACCCTGGCGAGCCACACCACAGACCTGGCCCTGCAGGACGCGACCCTGGCCACCCACAGCTCGGATATCACGGGCCTGACCAGCGATGTGACCCTGAACACCTCGAACGTGGGCATCAACACGGCCGCCCTCGCGACCCAGACGGCCACCACCGCCACCCACACGGCGGAGATCGCCACGAACACAGCGGCCGCGGCCACGAATACCGCCGGTGTCGCAACAAATGCCTCGGACATCGCAACCAACACCAGCGGAATCACGACAAACGTGACAGACCTCGCATCCAACGCCGCCTCCTCGGCCGGCAACGCCGCCAGCATCGCGACCCACGCGACAGACATCGCCACGAACACCGCCGCTGCAGCCACAAACGCTGCGGCAGCGGGCACGAACACCACCGACATCGCGACAAACACGGGCGCCCTTGCCACCCTCAACACAGCGGCCACCACAAACGCCAGCGACATTGCCACCAACACCGCGACCATCGCCACAAACTCCACCGCTCTCACCAGTCTGGAGTTGGCTGCCACCGTGCACTACAACACCTTCAGCAGCAGCGACGGAAGGGACAGCGGGACGATCAATGATCGCACCCTGACCTTTACCAAGCAGAGCGACGACTCGGTGATTCTCGTCACCTGGTACGACAACTTCCGGACCAATGGCAGCGCCAAGGCTTGTCGCTGGGAGATCTACCTGAACGGGCAACAATGCAGCAGCCCGGCCCGCATCAACGGAGATTTCTATGTCAGCAGCCAAAACATGCACCGGTTCGGGGTGATCACCGGTCTTTGCGACACGGCGGGCAGCGATCCGCTGAACACAGGGTCGGTTGCGATCACGGCCCAGGTGGGCAACTCCCCCGGCTACTCCGGTTCCGACTGCTACACCGGCTGGAACGGCCAGCAGTCTATTCTCATGGCCCAGGAACTCGTGTTCTGATTCACGCTGCGCCAGGTCGCCCCGGAGCGGACAGAAGTCCCGGGGTGAGCCGTCACCCACCGACCTCTGGCCGGAAGCGCGACAGAATCCCGGGGAGATGGGGTATCCCGCCCCTGCTCGCGACGCTGATCCCGGATGCGGGGACGGGCAAAGCGGCTTGCCTCCATTGGCCGCGTTGAAAGCCCCAATTGCCCGGCCAGAGCAAAGGCACCGGACTCGTACATCCGGCGCCCTATGGACGGGTCCGCCCCACTTGAATATCTGTACTCCGCCGTGCTGAAGCTGAACTCTGCGGAGGTTGCATGCGCAAAGGAAAACGGGCCCCCATCGGGATCCCGAATTTGATCCTCGCTCTCCCGTTGGTTGGGGCCCTCGTGGCCTGCGACGTGGACTATGCCGACTCCTCGGACTCTGCTCCATTCCCCCGGGGGGAGCACTCGCTGCTTCCGCCAGCCGAGGGTGACAGGGTCGCTGTGGGGGTGGTGATGAGCCCCGTCGATGAGCAACCCCTGGCGTTCGACCACGCCATTCACGCCGGTTCCGTCGCCGACGGCGGCATGGCCCTTGATTGCCAGTACTGCCACTCCAATGCCCGCAAGGCGCCCGGCGCCGGCGTGCCCGCCACCCAGGTCTGCTGGAACTGCCACAAGATGGTGGACAGCAAGGACCGACCCGTCCTGGAGCAGCTGGCCGAGCTGTGCGGAGCCTCCACGGGCATGCCCGCCTGCACCAGCGAGGACCCGATTCCTTGGACCCGGGTACACGACCTCCCGGATTTCGTGCACTTCAACCACGCTGCCCACATCCGCCGCAATGCGGACGGGGAGCCCCAGGTGAAATGCCAGGAATGCCACGGAGCCATGGAAACCCGGTCCGTCGCCGAGCGTGAGAACACCCTCCTCATGGGGTGGTGTCTCCAGTGTCACAAGTCCCATCCAGCGGTCAATGAGCGCTACGGAGTCGATGCCGAGTTGCGTCGGGCCGAGCTCAAAGACTGCTACACCTGCCACAAGTAGAGGCCAAGCGGATGGCGAAACTGAATCGCAGAGATTTCTTCAAGGTTGTGGGTGCCTCCAGCGCCGCGGGCGTTGTGGCCTGTGATGCCAAGGTCCCCGCAGAACAGATCTACCCATACGTCATTCAGCCGGACGAGATCGTGCCGGGCCTGCCGACACTCTTTTCCACGGCTTGTGGGGGCTGCTCCGAGCAGTGTTCCGTGGTGGCTCGCCACCGGGAAGGCCGCGTCGTGCATGTCGGGGGCAATCCGGATGCCACCCTGGGCCACGGCGTTTGCAGCGCCGGCGCCGCCAGCGTGCAGGACACCTACGATCCGGATCGGGCCACCGCACCCGCAACACCCTGGGACGAGACCTTCACCACCCTCGGCGCAGCGGTCGCCACGGGCGGGGTCGCCTGGATTGGGCGCTACCGCAATGCCTCGCTGGGCAAGGTGATCGGCGACTTCGCGGCAGCCTCCGGGGGCACCGCCGTCCACTGGGAGCCGATGGGGTACGAGGCCTTGGTCAAGGCCACGGATCTCGCCTTCGGCACCGCAACCGCCCCCCGGTACGTCCTGGACGGCGCCCACACCATTGTCTCGTTCGGCGCTGACTTTCTGCACACCTGGCTGGCCAGCATGGACCACAGCCGGGGTTGGAAGGTGGCCCGGGATCCCTCCTCCGGCAACATCGCCCAGTTCTTTGCCATCGAGCCCCGGGTCTCGAACACCTCCGCAAACGCGGACACCTGGTGGTCTGCCCGACCGGGCACCGAGGCCGGCGTGGCCCGAGCACTGGCCAAGCTGGTGGCGGATCGCAAGCCCGTGAACCATGCCTGGCTCGCAGCGGTGAACCCGTCCGAGGCCGCCGAGGCTGCCGGCATTCCCCTGGAGAAGCTGAACGAGCTGGCTGACAAGCTGGCGGCGGGTCCATCGGTGATCTTCCCCGGGGGTGTTGCCACCGCCGGTACCGATGCCACGGACCTGGCCCTGGCCAGCCTGGTGCTCAACCAGGTCTGCGGGAACATCGGGCACTCGGTGCGCCTGGATGGCGGCCGGAACCTGGGCGCTGTGGGAACCGGCGCGGATGTAAAGGCCCTCCTGGCGGACTGCGCTGCCGGAAAGGTCAAGACCCTCTTCGTGGACGACCTGGATCTGCACTTCAGCCTTCCGGCGGATGCCGGTGTGACCGAGGCCTTGTCCAAGGTGACGAATCTCGTGGTCCTTTCGGCCCACCTGCCCCAGGGATTGCCCGCAGGTGCGATTCACCTTCCCGTGAGTTCAGCACTGGAAAGCTGGGGAGATGGGGAGCCTGTTCATGGCACCCACCACCTGCAGCAGCCCGGCATGGCTGCACTGCACGACACCCGGTCCCTTGGGGACATCGTGCTCGGGGTCGCCAAGGCCGCCGGCCTCAAGACCCCCGCGCCGGCTCCAGCTGTGGATGCCGACGGGAATCCCTCCGAGGAAGAGGAAACCGCGGTTGCAAGCACCCTGCTGGGCATGAAGACCGCAGTCGCGAGCTTTGAAGCGCCGGACTTCCATCACTTTGTGGCGGGCCGCTGGTTTGCCGAGGTCTTCTCGGGTGAAGGCAGCTTCCCCACCTGGTGGAACGCCACCCTGCAGACAGGTGGGCAGGCAAACGACGTGGAAGAAGGCGCCCACACCCTGGCCGCCGACCTTCCCGCCCCTGGAGCCGGCTCGGTGGCCAAGGGCAAGGCGCTCTTGATCAATCCCCACCCGGCGCTCTTCGATGGCCGCCACGCCAATAAGCCATGGCTCCACGAGGTTCCCGAGCCCCTCACGGGCTACACCTGGGGCACCTGGGCGGAGATTTCTGCCAAGACCGCTGCAGAACTGGATGTCACAAACAACGACCACCTCTCCGTCACCGTCGGCTCGAACACCCTGACCGCCCAGGTCTTTGTTTCGCCGGGCATGCGGGATGACGCGGTGGCCGTGGTTGCAGGCAACGGACACACCGCCGGCGGACGGTACAGCAAGGACTGGGGCGCCAACCCCATGCACCTGCTGACCTCCAGCGCCACGGATGCCCACACCGGCGCCATTGCCTACCTGGGTGCCAGCGCCACGCTCGCCCGGGGAACCGGGGACGAGACCCGCCGCAGCCTCTCCGGCCGGGGAGACATGGACCACCGGCCCATCGCCCTGGCGACAAACGCGGCCGGGGTGTTGGCTGCCGATGACCATGCAGCGCCGGGCTCCCTGGCCCCGACCCTCAAGATCCCCAAGGATCCGCGCATCGACCCGGATCACTACGACATGTACCCGGAACCAGAGCACCCCAACTTCCGGTTTGCCATGAGCATCGACCTGGACAGCTGCACCGGCTGCAGCGCCTGCGAGGTGGCCTGTGCATCGGAGAACAACGTCCCGGTGGTGGGTCCCTTGCAGCAGAAGCGGGGTCGCTACATGGGTTGGATCCGCATGGATCGGTTCTGGGAGGGCGGAGGCGAGCACCCGGATGTGCGAATCATGCCCGTCCTGTGCCAGCAGTGCTCTCACGCCCCCTGCGAGGGTGTGTGCCCGGTGATGGCCACGTACCACAACCTCGATGGCCTGAACGCCATGATCTACAACCGGTGTGTCGGCACGCGGTACTGCGCAAACAACTGCCCCTACTCGGCGCGGCGGTTCAACTACCACACCTTCCGCTGGCCGGATGCCTACTCCCTGATGTTGAACCCGGATGTTTCGATTCGGGAGATGGGCGTCATGGAGAAGTGCACCTTCTGCGTGCAGCGCATCCGCTCCGTGAAGTACGCCCACCGGGCGGACGGGACGGGGGTGGAGGACAACGAGATTCGTCGCCTGACGGCTTGTGCGGATGCCTGCCCGGCCGATGCCATCTCCTTTGGCAACCTGCAGGATGAATCCTCCGAGGTGTACGGCAAGTTCCAGGACCCGCGGGCCTACAGCCTGTTGGGGGAGCTGAACACCAAGCCCGGGGTGCGGTACCTGGCCAAGGTGCAATTCCACGATGTGGGCGGCGATGCCCACGGGGGCGGCCACGAAGAGGCCGGCGGTGACCACGCCAATCCCCAGGATGGACACGGGAGCCCATCATGAGCAACAACCAGATGACCTACGGCAAGATCACCCACGACATCATCCGGCCCCTCTTCAAGCCCAGTGTCTTGTGGGCAGGGGCGCTGTTTGTGTCCGTCACCCTGGTGGGCCTTGGCGGCTATTGCTGGATGGTTCAACTGGAGCAGGGCATGGGGGTCGGTGGATTCAACCCACCGGTCATGTGGGGCCTGTACATCACCACTTTCGTGTTCTGGATTGGTATTGGACACGCCGGCACGCTGATCTCGGCCATCCTCTTCCTGTTCCGGGCGCGCTGGCGCACGGGGGTCTACCGGGCCTCCGAAGCCATGACCATCTTTGCGGTCATGACCGCGGGCCTGTTTCCGATTCTTCACGCGGGTCGGTGTTGGTACGCCTACTGGCTGATGCCCTACCCCAACCAGCGGGAGCTTTGGCCCAACTTCAAGAGCCCCCTGGTGTGGGACGTATTTGCCATCTCGACCTACCTCACCATCTCCGCGGTGTTCTTCTTTATTGGGCTCATTCCGGACATCGCCTCCCTGCGGGACAAGACCTCCGGACTGGTGAAGAAGATCTACGCAGCCCTGGCAATGGGCTGGCGAGGCACCGATGTGCAGTGGCGCCACTACATGGCGGCTTACGGCTTCTTTGCCGCCCTGGCCACCCCCCTGGTGGTCTCGGTCCACAGCGTCGTGTCCTGGGATTTCGCCATGGCGGACACCCCAGGGTGGCACTCCACCATCTTCCCCCCCTATTTCGTGGCCGGCGCCATTTTCAGCGGCTGCGCCATGGTGCTAACCCTGCTCATTCCCATGCGAACGCTGTTCAAGTGGGAGGAGTACCTCACCATATGGCACTTTGAGGCCCTCGCCCGGTTGTGTCTCCTGACCGGCGGGATTCTCACCTATGCCTACAGCATGGAGTACCTGATCGCCTGGTACTCGGACAATCCCTATGAGTGGGGCACCTTCTACTGGCGGCCCACCGGGGAATACGCCTGGGCCTTCTGGACCATGGTGACCTGCAACTGCATCATTCCCCTGGTCTGGTGGAACAAGAAGTTCCGCACCAACCTGAAGTGGCTGTTCATCATCTCCCTGTTCATCAACGTGGGCATGTGGTTTGAGCGATTCAACATCATCGCCACTTCCCTGGCCCACATGTTTGATCCCGCAGCCTGGGGCTACTACCTGCCCAGCCGCATTGAGATGGGCATTCTCGTGGGCAGTTTCGGCTGGTTCATGATGTGGTTCCTGTTGTTCTCCAAGGTGATGCCGCAACTTGCCATTTCCGAGATCAAGGAAGGCGTGAGACCCCCGCTCAAGGCGGATGAGGAGGCCGCATGAGCGCCGTTGAAATTTCCGGCAATGTAAAGGGCGTCTTCGCCCACCTGGACTGCTTGATGACTGGCATTGACCGCCTGCAGAAGGCCGGATTCAAGGACCTGGGGGTTGCCACCCCCCTGCCGCGCCACGAGATCGAGGAGGTACTGTACAAGGACCGCCCGCCGAGTCCGGTGCGCTGGTGGACGCTGGTGGGGGGAGCCTCCGGCGCCACCCTGGGCTTCACCATCGCGTCCCTGACCGGTGTGGACTGGCCCATGACGGTGGTGGGAGGCCGGCCAATTGTCGGCGTGCTGCCCTATGTCATTCTCACGTTCGAGTGCATGGTGCTCCTGGGCGGTCTGGTGACCCTGGCCGGCATGTTCTACCACTGCCGCCTTCCCTTCTCGGATGCAGACGAGGAGCTGTGCGATGAACGGTTTTCGGACGATCACTTTGGAATCGTCGTGCGGAGCCCGGGGGATGCTTCCCAGGCAGCAGAGATTCTAAGAGGGGCGGGTGCCATCGAGGTCTCCGGCGCACCGGGGGCAGCTCCAGCGGCGGCCCCAACCCCTGCTCCCCACCCGTGGCCAGGACCCGACGAGGCTCCGACCGAACAGGAGTTGGCACCCTTGGCCCCAGCAACCACCTTCCCAGACCTGCACGCCGAGGACACCTCCTCAGACCGTGGCGCTGCTTCCACCTTCCCAGACCTGGAGGAATAGGACATGTCCGGAAGACCTCCCATTGTTCGCACCGTCCTCTACGCCGGGGGCTTCTTTGGCCTCGTGGCAGCGGTCTACCTGGCCTTCACCAACTACACCCTCGGCACCGATCGACAGTGGTACCTGACGGACATGTTCGACTCCCAGTCCATCAAGCCCTGGGAAGCGCCCATGGCGACCTTGCCTGACGGGGTCGTGTCCCGGAACCGGCATGTGCCGAACTACAACCGGTACAGCGCAGAGGGCCGCGCCATGACCAACCCCTACCCCATCGATGACGCCAGCCTGGCCACCGGCAAATGGGCCTACGGCGTGTACTGCGCCCCCTGCCATGGAGCCGAGGGAAAGGGCGGCGGCCCGGTCACGGACCTTTCCGATGGCAAGAAGCGGTTCATGGCCCCTGGCCCCCCGCTTGCCGGTGCCATGAACAAGGTCTACCCGGACGGTCACCTCTACCTGACCATCCGCAATGGGGGGGCGATCATGCCTCCCTATGGGTGGGCCATGACCGATGCCGAGTTGTGGGCGCTGGTGAGCTACATGCGCACCATGCCTGACAGCCTCTACGTGGACCCGGCTGCTGCAGCCGGCGCACAGGAGTAGGACCATGAGTGCCCAAGCCCCCTTTGATCCCGCTCCCCACTACGCCCCCCGCCCGGTACCGGCCAAGCTCGCGCTTGTAGCCAAGCTCCTGGTGGTCATTGGCATTGTCTCTCTCGGAATCGGCCTCTCCGGTGATGCGGTTCGTGCCCGATCCGCGGTGCTGGTCAACCTGGTCTATTTCCTGGGTCTCTCCGCCGGTGGTGTGATGATTTCCGGAGCCCTCGTGCTGGCCAAGGGGCGCTGGGGACGTCCCGTCAAGCGCATCGCGGAGTCGTTTGTGCTCTTCCTGCCAGTGATCTGGGCCCTGTTGGCGATCTTCCTGCTGACCGGGGGGCTTGACCTCTACGAGTGGCACACCCACCCGGGATCCCTCCACGCCCACAAGGCCATCTGGCTGACGTCGACCTTCTTCACCTTCCGAGTCCTGTTCTTTTCAGGGGTGATCACGCTCCTGGGCCTGCTGGTCCTGCGCAACAGCCTGCGCCCTGACCTGGGGGTGGCATCGGAGAAGCTCCAGGGCCAACACCCGGCCTGGTGGGGACGCATCACCGCTGGCTGGCAGGGAGAGGAAGCCGAGATTGAGGCCGGACAGCACAAGCAAATGGTCATCAGCGTCTTCCTCGCCATGGCTTTTGCCTACGGCATGTCGGTGCTTGTGTTTGACCTGGTCATGAGCCTGGCACCCCATTGGTACTCGAACATGTTCGGGGCCTGGTTCTTCTGCTCCAGTTTCTGGCTGGGCATGGTGGGCACCACCCTGTTCACCATCGGAAACCGCCACTGGCTCGGCATCGACAAGGCAGTCACCATCGATGTCTACCACGACTTCGGCAAGATGATCTTCGGGTTCTCCTGCCTGTGGGCGTACATGAACTTTGCCCAGCTGCTGCCCATCTGGTACGGCAACATGACCGAGGAAATCGGCTTTCTCATCGTTCGCCTGTACCAGGAGCCCTGGCAGTCCTTGTCGGTCACGGTCGGCGCCCTCTGCTTCTTCATTCCCTTTGTGACCCTCATGTCCCGGGGGATCAAGAAGATGCCCCTGGGCCTGTCGATCATTCTTGTGATGATCGCCATTGGCATCTGGTTGGAGCGCTACCTGATGGCGGTGCCCAGCATCTGGATGGAGGCGACCCTGCCCCTGGGCCTGCTCGAGGTCGGTATCACCCTGGGATTCCTGGGGGCGTTCCTGGTGGTCGTGACCACCTTCCTGTCCCAGGTGCCCCCCATCCCGGTCACGGACCCCTTCATGCAGCCCAATCCGGAGGACCTGCACGTGCACTCCCTGGACGCGGCGCACTCGCACTGACACCTACTGGGACCGTGGGGCCACGAGCCGTTTCCGAGCGGCGCGAGTCCGACCGAATTGGCGGGGGATAAGCCATCCCTCCCGGTTCAGGTCGCCAGCGCCCTCTGGTAACCCTCGCGATAAGCGGCGCTGTTCGGTACCAGCTCAAGGGCCTTCCCCCAGCACAGGCTGGCCTCTTTTCGGTCGTGTTTCATGATCGCCATTTCGCCCTTCCTTCCAAGCAATTCAGCCGACTGCTTGATGGTCTCCTCCTCCACCACCTCCAGGCGGTAGGCCCGTCGCTTCCGGTCCTCGACCACAGCGGCGTAGGCCAGCTCCACGAACTTGTCGATCACCCCGAGGGCCGTCTCCATCTCCGGGGTCAAGTCATGGAATTGGTCCAACTGAAACTCGTCCTTCAAGCGCCGATAAGCAGCCTCCACCTCCTGTTTCAAGCAGATCCAATGGACCTCAAGGATATCGAAGTGGTTGGCGCTCTTGCTCCTCTGGGCCTTGGTGAGGATCCGGGTTCCCACCCGTTCCAGGTACCGCTCCAGGTCCTCTGTCTCCGAGTACAGGATGAATCCCAGGTCATCCAAGGCCCAGATCACGCAGGAGGTCATCTGACGAGACAACGGAGACACTGAAAACAACTCCCGCAAGCGCCAGGAGTTCTCCTGGAGCACCTCCAGGAACTTCCGCTCGTCCTTGGTCCAGCCAATGTCGTTGATGACCGAGGCGGAGGTGGGGGCCAGGTGCACGTATCGGTCCAGGTTCTTCTTGTGGATGGTCTGCAATGACCCGGCCGGCAGCTCCCGCGCATGCTCCCGCAATGCCTGGTAGAGCACCGAGGGCACCCGCACCGGGGGGGTGATGAAGGCCTCAGGCAGATTCTCCAGGCTGTGGAAGGCCCAGACCCCCTCCCGATCCCTCATGACCCGCTGCAGGACGAACTCGGTTTGTTTCTGCAACACCATCACCAGCTGGGCGAAGGTCAAGACCCCCATTTCAATAAAGGCCTCGCCCTGGCGGCAGGTCATTGTTTCCATGACCTCCAGGCTCCGGGCGAGCTGGTCCTTATCGATGTGCTTTGCCTTCAGCAGGACCACCCCCAGCACCTCGTCCTTGTCCACCGGCTCCGATCGCCACCCCACCGGGCCGCCCTTCAGCCAGAAGCCGAACTTCCGGGAGCCATCCCCCTTGACCACCGTGAGCAGCCCTGTCGCGCGTTGCACCGCAAGCTCCACCATGTAGTCGCGGAGCGCGCGTCCCTTGAGATCGCCGGCAGCATCCGCTGCCCGATCGCCGATGTCCGGCAAGGTGAAGCCCTCTCCGGGGCGCGCCTTTCCACTGACCTGCTGAACGACAACAGTAGGTCCAGCCGCGGCCGGAGCCGGCGCAGCCCCCGGCTCCGCAAGCTCCCCGGATTGCAAGAGCCACACCTTGGCCTCCTCCACGAGATCAAGCACGCCCTGGGCAGCAGCCTGCACGTCCGCTGGAATCCCCTGGATCTGCGCTGCGATGCCATCCGGGGCCCGTTGAATGACCTGAGCCTCGATGGGGCCGACCCGCCCCACGAGGGGCAACACCAGGTCCAGCTTGAACTCCCCTGCCAGGTCCCCCTCCAGGGACTCCTCCGGCAGGAACACATTTCCCTGGGACAGTCGATCGGTCCAGGCCGCCAGGAATTCGGCGAGGCCCTCAAGCCGGAGTGTTGCGCTTCTTTTCGCCATGGGCAGGGCCCAGTCTACCCGAGAACCCCTTTGGACAGGGCCTGGCGCACATCCACCTTGCCTGATCCGTCGGGAAGGTCGACCACCAGCGCCGGCAGGGCGATGCCTGACACGCGCTGCTTCAATTCATCATGCAATCCCACCGCCCGCGCAGCCTCCACGCGAAACGGGGCATTTCCCGGCACCGGGTCCGCCAGGTGCAGGTAGTAGGGCTTGATTCCCAGATCCACCAGGGCATTGGAAAGGTCCGCCAGGGCCGACACGGAGTCATTCACCCCCGACAACAGGACCGACTGGTTCAGTACGGAGATTCCGCTGTCCACGAGTCTGCGCAAGCAACCCACCGCCTCAACTCCAAGTTCCTGGGCATGGTTGCAGTGCACCACCATCCACAGAGGCGTCCTCGCTTGCAGTCCTTCAAAGAGCGCCACCGGAAGCTGGGTGGGCGCCGTGATGGGCGCCCGGGTGTGGATGCGAACACGCAATCCCTCGTGCTGAAGGCGATCCAACACGGCCAGAAGACGGTCGGGCGCCACCACGAGGGGATCCCCACCAGACAGGATCACCTCCCGGGCACCGCTGGCAACGCACCACCGGAGGGCGTGCTCCAACTCGGCCTCCGTCGGATCCCACCCGGAGGAGGGATCATGGTCCCGACGAAAGCAATACCGACAGTACAGGTGGCACCGCTTTGTCAGGATCAACAACACCCGGTCCGGGTGCTTGGACACCACCCAGGGCACAGGACTTCGGGCGGCATCGCCCACGGGATCCGGTCGATCCCCCGGGTCCTCTTCGCCTTCTCGGCCCCTGGGGAGCACCTGGCCAAGCACAGGGTCGCTGGGATCGAGGGGGTCTCCCTGGTTGAAGAAGGTGCGGGTCACCCGCACGGGGAACAGTTCATGGGCCTGTTGCAGGAGGTCAGCCTCCAGGTGGGGCACCCGCTCCAGGAGATCCGAATGCCCCACCACAGTGGAGGCATTGGGAGATGCCGCGTGATACCCTCGGGGCCTGCGCGGAAAGGATGATTCTTCCATGAACTACCAGACTTCTGACTTCCGTAACGGACTCAAGGTGGAGATCGACGGCGATCCCTATTCCATTACCTATTTCCAGTTCGTCAAGCCGGGCAAGGGCAACGCGTTCACCCGCACCAAGCTCAAGAACCTGATCTCCGGCAACGTGCTGGAACGTACCTTTCGTTCTGGGGAGACCATCAAGGCAGCGGACTGTGAGCAGGTCACCATGCAGTTCCAGTACCCGGATGGCGACACCTTCTACTTCATGAACATGGACACCTTTGAGCAGGTTCCAATTCCCGTGGAGAACCTGGACGGGCTGGAGTTGTTTCTCACCGATGGCATCGAGGCGGATGTCCTGCTGTTCAAGGATCGACCGGTTTCAATTGAGCTCCCCAACTTCATTGAGTCTGTGATCGTCCACTGTGAGCCCGGCGTAAAGGGCAACACAGCCACCGGAGCGAGCAAGCCCGCCACGCTTGAGTGCGGCGCTACAGTCCAGGTGCCCCTCTTTGTGGAGGAAGGCGACACCCTCAAGGTGGACACCCGCACCCGCGAATACGTGTCCCGCGTCGGGAAATAGCCTGCCTCGGGCGGACCTTCTCCGTCGACGGGCGGCCCTGACCACCGGCCTGCGCCAGTTTCTCGGGGAAAGGGGGTATCTGGAGGTCCAGGCCCCGGTGCTGGTGTCCTCTCCTGCCTTCGAGGAGCACCTGCATGCGGTACCGGTTGGCGATCGATGGCTCCACACATCGCCTGAATTCGCACTGAAGAGGGTCCTCGCCGCCGGTCTGCCCCGCATCTACTCCCTGGGTCCCTGCTTTCGCGAGGAGGAAGCGAGCCCCCTTCACACACGGGAGTTCACCATGCTCGAGTGGTACCGGGCCGGCGCCGGCTACCGGGAGATCATGGACGAGGTGGAGTCCTTGCTGCTCCACCTGGCCCGGATTTCGGGTCTCGGCATACCGTCCGTGGAACGGGTGCGGTGGCACGAGGCATTCAAGCACCACGCCGGCGGGATTCCCGACACAGACGACGAGGCCCTGCGGATCTGGGTGGAAAAAGTCGAGACACGCTTTCTCGCCCCAACAATCGTCTACGACTACCCGGCCTCCATGGCCGCATTTGCTCGGGTTCGGGGGAAAGTCGCAGAGCGATTTGAGCTCTACTGGCAGGGCGTCGAGCTCGCGAACGCCTTTACCGAGTTGTTGGATTCCCAGGAGCTTCTGCGACGTTGGAACCACAACAATGAAAACCGCATTGCAGCCGGCCGGACAGCCTACCCCGTCGATGAGCGGCTGCTCGCGGCCGTAGCGCAGCATCCGCGGACCGGCGGAATCGCGGTCGGATGGGATCGCCTGGTGATGTTGCTCCTGGAGGCACCGGACATTCAGTCGGTCCAGGTACCCGGAGTGTCTGCTACGCAGCCTTTGGGGTGAACAATCCCTTGAGCCACGCGGTAAATCCCCGCAGCTGTGGGGCAAGGATCTCCGTGGTGTCGTCCTTTTCAAACAGCGGCGGCAGCTCCCCGGTTGCCTTCCCTGCCTCGTCCTTGCGGCCCAGCTGTGGATACTCCTCAATGGTGATCTGTTGGGCCTCCTGGGTGGCTTGATCCTTGGCGGACACCTGCAGCATGCCGCTGGCATCGATGCGGAAGGTCACGTCCAACTTGGGCTTCATCCGCGGCGCCGCAGGAATGCCAAACAGCACGAGTTCTCCCAGGAACTCGTTTTCCGCGGACCGACGGGACTGCCCCTGGCGCACGATGATTCGCACGCTCTCCTGGTTGTCCACCACCGTGGTAAAGGTCCGGCTCCTCGAGGTGGGCACCTTGGAGTTCCGCTGGATGATGGGGGTAAACGAACCACCGGCTGCATCAATGCCCAGGTCAAAGGGCGTCACATCAATCAGGACCGGAGCCTCTCCATCCGGGCGAGCAAGTGCCTCCGCGTGAAGGGCGGCTCCCAGTGCCACCACCTCTTCCGGGTGGACCGTCGCCGAGGGCTTTCTTCCAAACACCTCCTCGATGGCCTTTCGAATCCGGGGCATCCGGGTCTGCCCACCCACGAGAATGACATCGTCCACCTCATCGAGGTTGAGACCGGCATCGGACACAGCCGATTGGGCCACCGCCAAAGTGCGCTGGACCAGGTCCTCCACCAGCTCCTCCAGGGTCTCCCGTCGGACCACGACGTCAAGGTTGTCGTCCCTGGAAAGCCGGGGAAGAAAGATGGTCGTCTGATCGGAGAAGGACAGCTCGCACTTGGCCCGCTCGGCTGCTTCCTTGAGGCGCTGCAGGGTCGTGGCGTCCTTTCGCACATCTACGCCCCCCTTCTTCAGGAATTTGGCCGCCAGGTGATCCACCAGCCGGTAGTCGAAGTCCTCCCCTCCCAGAAAGGTATCCCCCAAGGTGGCCAGCACCTCGTAGACCCCGCGGGAGAGGTGCAGCACGGACACGTCAAAGGTGCCTCCGCCCAGATCGAAGACCAACACGACCTTGGCGACTTCCCGGCGATGTCCATAGGCAAGGGCTGCCGCGGTGGGCTCGTTGAGCAGCCGTTCACAGTGCAACCCAGCGCGCCTTGCCGCTTCCAGGGTCGAGGATCGCTGGCGGTGATTGAAATAGGCGGGAACCGTCACCACGGCTTCCTGGACCGGCTCCCCCAGCACCGCCTCGGCGGTCTCCCGGGCAACGCGGAGCACCACCGCAATCACCTCCACCGGGGACATCATCCCCTCCCCCACCTGCAACTGCACCCACCCGTCTTCCGTGGGCTCTACGTGGTACCCAACCCGCGACACGGCTTCCCGGGTCTCATCTGAGTCGAAGGGTCGTCCCAGGAGCCGCTTGACCGCGTAGACCGTGCGATCCGGGTGCGTCAGGATCATACTCTTCGCTGCATGGCCCACCACAAAGCGCCCGGTCTCCTTGGCCGCCACGCAGGACGGAATCACCCGATACCCCCGGGCATCCTCCAATACCCAGCGACGGCCTCCCTCCACCACGGCGACGACCGTGTTGGTCGTTCCCAAGTCGATTCCGATGACCGCGCCCATGTCCCCCCCGTCCAGGTGAGGTCACGATCATAGATCAGACTCCACAAACAGGCCCAACTGGCTCTTGGACTCCTCTGGATCCACCGCCACCGGGTAGTCCAGGGAAAAGCAGGCATCGCAATAGGTAGGCGCCTCTTCAGCCAACTGTTCGTGCAAGGTGTCCAGCGGTAGGTAGGCCAGGGAATCCGCCTTGAGGTAGTCGCAGATCTCCTCCTCGGACATCTTGAAGGCGATCAACTCATCCCGGGTCGGGGTGTCCACTCCGTAAAAGCAAGACCCACGGATGGGGGGAGAGCAGATCCGCACATGGACCTCACTCGCTCCCGCCCGGCGAAGCATGCGCACGATCTTCTTGGAGGTCGTGCCTCGCACCAGGGAATCGTCCACCACAACCACCCGCTTGTCCTTGATGACCTCCCGCACAGGGGACAACTTCAGCTTGACCCCAAAGTCCCGAATGCTCTGGGAGGGTTCAATAAATGTGCGGCCCACATAATGGGAACGAATCAAGCCCTGTTGAAAGGGCACCTGGGAGGCAAAGGAGTACCCCAGCGCCGCGGAAGTACCGGAATCCGGCACTGCGACCACCACATCCGCATCCACTGGCCGCACGCCCGCCAGGGCCTTTCCCATCAGGTACCGGGACTCATACACGGACACGCCGAAAGTCTTGGAGTTGGGACGCGAAAAATAAATGTGTTCAAAGACACAGGCCTTGCGGGGCTGTCGCGGAAAAGGAGACAGAGAGGTGATGCCATCCTTGTCGATGATCACCATCTCCCCGGGTTCGATTTCCCGATCCAACTCCCCATCAATGAGATCGAGCGCGCAGGTCTCCGAAGCAAAGACCACCGCATTCCCCCTGCGTCCCATGACCAGAGGCCGGAAACCCAGGGGGTCTCTCACCGCCACGAGCATGTCATCGGTCAGAAGCACCAGTGAATAGGCACCCCGCACCTGGGCCAGGGCATCCACCAGGCGATTTACAAAGGTCTGCTGGTTGGAGGTGGCGATCAGGTGGAGAATGACCTCCGTGTCCGAGGTGGTGTTGAAGATCGATCCCCGGGCCTCCAGCTCTCGGCGCAAGCTGACCCCGTTGACGAGGTTGCCATTGTGGGCAATGGCCACCTGGCCGTTCTGGTACCGGACCAGGAAGGGCTGCACATTTCGCTGGCTGTTTGCGCCCGTCGTGGAGTAGCGCACATGGCCAATTCCACACGACCCGGGAAGGCGCTCCAGGTGCTCCGGGGAAAAGACCTCGCCCACCAGCCCCAGCCCCCGGTAGCTGCTGAACTTCTCCCCGCTGGAGGTCACAATGCCTGCACCCTCCTGGCCCCGGTGCTGGAGGGAGTGCAGGGAGAGGTAGACCAGGTTGGCTGCCTCAGAGTCGCCCCAGATGCCCACCACTCCACACTCTTCGCGCAGCTTGTCGAAGGGAAGTTCGGTCACAAGTTTCCATCCGGAAAGGGCGGGCCGAGATGGCGCCGGCCCCGACCAAGCGGGTCGGGCTTGCGAGCACGCCGGAGTGGCGTAGTCACTTCAAGGGCTTGCGGGCCCGTCCCGCGCCGCGTCGCGGCCAAGCCGTCGATGGGAGCCATTTTCGGATGGGAACTCATAACATCTCCGGTAGCGTGCGGGTCCACGTGCTCGCCACCTGCTTCACCGGAACATCCACAATCGGTACCGCACCATCCAGGATTCGCAGGCGATCTCCGCCGGCCCGGCCCAGTGGAAGGAACGGGGTCCGATCCCCACAGACCGCCTCCACCTCGGCCAGTGCCTCGAGTGCAAAGGCGATGAGTATTCGGCCGTGGTCCTCGCCAAACAGCCGCCCATCTCGTCGTCCTTCCCCGGGCAGGAGCACATCGCAGCCCACGCCCGCCACGCAAGCTTCTGCCAGGGCCACGCCCAACCCCCCATCCGAGAGGTCGTGAGCGAGCTGCACCCACCCGGATCGCACGAGCTCGCGAACCACGTCGTGCAGGGCACGCTCGGCCGCATAGTCCACCGCCGGGGGCATGCCACGCTCCAGGTCGTGCTCCGCGTACAGGTAGAGGCTTCCCCCGAGGTGGGAAGTGGCGCCACCAAGGAGCGCAATGGCCTGCCCCTCCTGAAACGAGCTGGAGAGCACCGGGCTGGGCCCTTCCAGGAGGCCCACCATGGCCACGGCCGGGGTCGGCAGAATCGCTGTGCCCTCGGTCTCGTTGTAGAGGCTCACATTTCCCGACACCACCGGCACGTCCATGGCGCGGCAGGCCTCAGCGATTCCCTCCACGGCGCGGGCGAATTGCCACATGATCTCCGGCCGCTCCGGGTTGCCAAAATTCAAACAGTCCGTGAGGCCCAGGGGCTCCGCACCCACACAGGCGAGGTTGCGAGCACACTCCACGACCTGGCCGGCCGCTCCGGTGTGGGGGTCCAGGTACACGTGGCGCCCGTTGCAATCCGTGGCAAAGGCCAGGTGCTTCTCGGTTCCCTTGATCCGCACCAGGGCTGCATCCGCCCCGGGCTTCACCACCGTGTCCACTCCCACTTGGTGATCATATTGACGGTAGATCCAGGTGCGGTCACACACGTCCGGGTGCCCCACCAGGCGCAGGAGGACTTCCGCGGGGTCGGCCACATCCTCTGGCAGTGCAAGGGTCTGTACCTCTTGCTGCCAGGCTGGAACCTCCTGGGGTCGATCGTACTTGGGGGCGGCGCCTGTAAGCGCCGGCACGGGAATGGCGCAGACCTCCTCGCCGTGCCAGGTGCAGCGCCACATTCCATCGTCCGTGACCCGTCCGATCTCGGCCACGGCCAGGTCCCACTTCTCGAAGATCCGGTAGACATCCTCTTCGGCACCCTGGCGAATCACCACCAACATGCGCTCCTGGGACTCGGAGAGCAGGATCTCATAGGGGGTCATGTCCGTTTCGCGCATGGGGACCTTGTCCAGGGCCATGGTGATGCCAGCGCCCCCGCGACCGGCCATTTCCACCGAGGAGCTGGTCAACCCGGCAGCGCCCATGTCCTGGATCCCGACAATGCAGTCCCCTTCCATGAGCTCCAGGCAGGCCTCCAGCAAGAGCTTCTCGTAGAAGGGGTCGCCCACCTGCACCGTGGGCCGTTTTTCCTCGCTGCCCTCGCCAAATTCCTCCGAAGCCATGGTGGCCCCGTGAATGCCATCTCGCCCGGTGCGGGCCCCCACGTAGAAAATGGGATTTCCCACCCCGGCCGCCGTGCCCAGGAAGATGCGTTCCGAGTCCACCACGCCGCAGGTGAATGCATTGACCAGGCAATTTCCGTCATAGGACGCGTGAAACCTGAGCTCACCGCCCACCGTGGGAATGCCCATGCAATTTCCGTATCCACCGATGCCCGCCACCACGCCATGAACAAGGTGGGGTGTCTTGGGGTGGGCCGGCCGGCCGAAGCGGAGGGAATTCAGGTTCGCCACCGGTCGGGCGCCCATGGTGAAGACGTCCCGCAGGATGCCCCCTACCCCCGTGGCAGCGCCCTGGTAGGGCTCGATGTAGGAAGGGTGGTTGTGGGACTCCATCTTGAAGACCGCAGCGAGCCCATCGCCCAGATCCACAGCCCCCGCGTTCTCACCCGGCCCGATCAAGACCCGGGGGCCCGTGGTCGGGAGCTTCGCAAGGTGCACCCGGGAGCTCTTGTAGGAGCAGTGCTCCGAGTACATCACCGAGTACACCCCCAGCTCCGGCAAGGTCGGTTCCCGGCCCAAATCCGACAGGAGCTGTTTGTATTCGTCCGGACTCAGGCCGTGCTCCGCCACCAATTCCGGGGTGATCACTGTCACTCCAGGGATCATCGGGCCTCCAGAAAGCGAAAGAGCGATCGAAACATCCCGATGCCGTCCTCACCACCCACGACGTTCTCCACGACCCGCTCCGGGTGCGGCATCATGCCCAGCACGTTGCCCGCCGCGTTGCACACGCCGGCCACGTCGTTCATGGCGCCATTTGGCGCGATTCCATCGACCCGCTCTCCCCCCTCGGAGACATAGCGAAAGGTCACCTGCCCCTCTCCTTCCACCCGGGCGAGGGTGTCGGTGTCAGCCACCCAGTTTCCCTCGTTGTGGGCAATGGGCACCCGCATCGTCGCGGGCAGAGCCTCGGTAAAGGGCGTCTCCCGGCCCTCTGGCCGCAGGTAGACGTCCTGGCACAGGAACTTCTGGCCAGCGTTTTGGAGCAAGGCGCCAGGCACGAGCCCCGCCTCCGCAAGAATCTGGAAGCCGTTGCAGATCCCCAGCACCGGCCCGCCGGCTCGGGCGAAGGCCACCACCTCGTCCATGATCGGGCTGAAGCGGGCGATAGCACCGCACCTCAAGTAGTCTCCATAGGAGAACCCTCCCGGTAGCAGGATTGCATCAACCCCCTGGACGTCGTGGTCCTTGTGCCAGAGGGCAACCGCCTCCATGCCCTCCACGCAACCCACCGCATGCCGAAGGTCCGCGTCGCAGTTGCTCCCCGGAAAGGTCACCACCCCGGCGCGAAAAGCCAAGGGGTCTACTCCTCTACCAGTTCGATGCGGTACTGCTCGATGACGGTGTTGGCCAGAAGCCGCTCACACATCTCCCCGAGTCGCGTCCTGGCCGTCTCAGCGTTCATCGTGTCGGAGAGCTCCACCTCAATGAAACGCCCGAGGCGCACGGACGCCACCTCGCCGTAGTCCATGGAGTGCAGCCCCCCCAACACGGCCTTGCCAGCCGGATCCAGGACCCCATCCCGCAACGTCACGTACACATGCGCCTTCAAACCGCCCACCCTCCTGTGGATTGCCCCCGTACACACGCACTGCGGCCGGTGGACAAGAACGATCTATGGGCGCCGTCTGACCGCGTCGACCCCGCCCCGTGACAGGCTCGTGACGATCCGGTTGCCGCCCAGAACCCATCGTGTGAAGGAGGCGTGCTCAATGCTGACAGGCGGGGGTGTGGCGGAATTGGTATACGCGCTCGGCTCAAAATCGAGTGGCTTATGGCCTTGAGGGTTCGAGTCCCTCCGCCCCTACCCTGTCCCTCTCATACCTCATCGGAATCACTCCTTCTTAGGATTTCAACTGGTGCTGTTGGCCTCCACAACCATCCCCTTCTGACCCCTACCCGAAGACAAGCGCCTCGAATCTCGAGCGGGTTCCGACTGACAACGGCCCGAGCTTACGAGCCGGGTTCTCACGTGAATCGCCTCCCACACCACTCGCTGACGCGGACAGAAGTCCTGGGGTGAGCCGTCACCCTCC
>CAZSZE010000002.1:79520-82207 GCA_964610645.1 uncultured Enterobacterales bacterium
CTCCCACACCACTCGCTGACGCGGACAGAAGTCCTGGGGTGAGCCGTCACCCTCCAACTTCTGGCCATCGTTTCGACAGGGTGCCGCGGAGATGGGGTATCGCCCCCCTGATTTGGCGACCCGGTCTCGCAAGGCACCCGTCGGCCCCACAAAATTTGAATTTCTCTACCCTGTCCCCGTCATTGGCCGGACAGGACCCCGCCAGCCCCAGGTCCTCCCCGGCGGGCACCGCTGAATCGCTGATCGCCGGTCCACCCGCACACGTTGGGCGGCGAATCTCCCCGCCCCTGGAACGTGGCCCACCATTGGGAGTCCCCCTCCACCGTGCCACGGGACTCGGCAGCTGCCAGGAGCCAGCGCGTCCACGGAAGCAGCCGTCCATCCACCCGCCCCCGGGGATCTGCCCCCAGGCGCGGCAACACCAGCAGCACCCCGCCTACATCGATGTCCGCCACCACCTGCGCTGCACAGGTGGCTGTTGCGGTCTCGAGATCGCAGCAGTGCCGGGGATGGAGCACCCAGCTCGGGATTCGCTGCAGGTTGGCGGACAGGGTCAGGTGGCCCTCTCGCTCGTCCCGTAGAGGGACAATGGCCACGCCTGCATCCGGGCCCTCCTTGCCCAGCTCAAACAGATCGATGCCTCCAATGGCGGAGGTGTTGAAGAAGGAGCCGGTCCCCCGGCGGGAATAGCGGTCGGTCCAAAGCCCGGGGGGCACCGGGACTGTGGGAGGTTTGGCACCCTCCAGGATGGATCGCTGGTTCCCCCAGGCCCGGCACAGGGCCATGGCATCCAGGGCACCCACCCAGGCCGGCAGGAACACCCCAAGAAGTCCTGCCGCGTGCAATGCAGCCGCCAGCCACCCCACCACCGAGCTTCCCGTGGGCTCCCGTCGGAACAGCAGGGTGTCCACGAACGTGCCCCATCGGCGCACCCCCCACGCCACCGCGCATCCAAACAAGACCAGGGGCCCCAGGATGGGCGGCACGAGGTACCGCATGCGAAGCATCGGGCCCAGGTGATCCCCCGTGAGCAGGTGGTTGACCGTGAGCCCTACCACCACGGCGGAGCCCGCGCCCACGAGAACCCGCCGCCACCAACCTGCGCCGGGCAGGACCGCACCCAGTACCCCTAGAACCGCGATCTCCGGCAACCATCCCAGGGGCTTGGAATCCGGCTGGGCCGCCAGGGAACGCAAGCCATCCACCACGGCTGCAATGCTGATCTCCAGGTTGCCGCTGGGCAGCGGTGGCACCGAGTCGGCGAAGAACTGGTTTCGGCACCACCAGGTGGTGGCCACCAACACCCCGGCCACCACAGCGGCCATGGTGCGGCTGGTGCGCACAAGAAAGGGCGCCAACACGAGGTAGCCCAGCGCTGGCAGCGCGGTCCCCTTTACGGCGGTACCCAACATGGCGACCGCGGCACCGGCAACCACCAGGCCCAGCCCCCACCAGCGGCGGGTGACCGCACCAATCCACACCAGCCCGACCCCCAGCCAGGCAATGCCCCAGGCGGGGCCTTCCATGCCATAGGTCAAGGTGATGAACACCCCCCGGGCCCAGACACCGGCCAGGAGCCCCACAGCCAGGCCGGCAATCGGACCTCCCAGGGCCCAGGCGCAGAGCAAGGCCCCAAGGGCCCCCAGGGCACCTCCCAAGGCACCCGCCACGCGTCCCGCAGACAACACATCCCCCTCCACGAGGGGCAGGAGCAGACCCACCAGCCGCGAGTCCCAGTGGCTCACATCCCCCACGGACACCAGCGCCAGGCGCTGGATGGCCCCAGCGCCGGGCGCCCCCCTTAGATCCAGGTGGGTCCCCAGGTAGAAACGAAACCCGAGCGCCACGGCCAGCACCACGAGCACCACGAGAAACGAGCGGCGGGAGAGCCACTGCTCCAGGTGCTGGCCCTGTCGGGCCTTTTGTTCAAGCCATGCCCGCACGAGAGTGGACTAGTTCACCGCGCGGATCACGTCGTTGGCATCCCGCGGCTCCACTTTGAAGTCACCGTAGGAATAGTGGAGGATGCCTGTCACCGCGAACATTGCCTCGCTGCCATCCACGCCAAGATCGGCCCGGGAGATGAACGCGTCGTCGATCCGGATGGTAACGCCGTCGCTGTCCTGGCCAGTCCACTCCCCGTGGTCCAGCTCCTCCACATAGGTCAGGTACGACACGGTAATCAGGGAGCCCTCGTGGGCCTCTGCCACCAGGTCATCAGACAGTTCTGTGGCAGTCAAAGCCTTGGGGGACGGCAATGCGTTCCCACTTGAGAGCACGGTCACGCTGCCACCGCTCATGTCGATCTCCGTGGTGGTGCCATCTCCCCGGAACGTGTCGGAGGCCTCCCGGACATCGTACTCCAGCACGTCTCCGGCCACCGTGACCTCGTCCCCCTGGCTGACTCCGGCATCCACCTGGTTGCCCGTGTAGACCCAAAGGCCGCAGCGTTCCGAGTCGTTTGCCCCGCACACGTTCGAATCGATCAAGAAGAAGCCGTTGTAGGCCTCCGGGCTCGAGACCAGTGCCGTCACCGAGACTTCGGTCCCATCCGCGAAAACACCGTTCTGGATTTCTCCAATGTCGGTGCTGTCTGTATCGGCGTCCGCATCTGCATCTGCATCTGCATCGGCGTCGGCGTCTGCATCGGCGTCGGCGTCGGCATCTGCGTCTGCATCGGCATCGGC
>CAZSZE010000002.1:82307-90982 GCA_964610645.1 uncultured Enterobacterales bacterium
GCATCGGCATCGGCGTCGGCGTCTGCATCGGCATCCGAGTCCGCATCGGCGTCAGCGTCGGCATCCGCGTCCGCGTCGGCATCGGCATCGGCATCGGCCTCACCGGTGTCGTCCGTCTTTCCATCGGTGGCGAGGCAGCCCACAGACAGGCTGGCGAGAAGGGCAAGGGACAGGGTGAGGTGGCGCATGAATTCTCCTGGTACGGGGCGATCCCCGGCGGCTGCATCGCCTGTTAACCCCTGCATGCCGGAATCTCCCCCATGAACACGACCTCTCGCCTCTCCCGCAGCGTCTTGTTGGCGCTCCTGGTCCCCCTGTGGAGCGTGGGGATGGCTGTCCTGGGCTTCCACGGCCTGCAACCCGTCGGGGATCGCATTGCGGCCCTCCACGCGACCGCGCCCGGAGATTCGGTGATGCGCGTGACCGTTGCCAGCCGGGCCCCCCTCCGGGCATGGCAAGCCGCAGTGCAGCTGGCCCGGGAAAAGGGGGCCCAGACCCTCGGCGTGGTGGGCCCGGATCTCCCAGGCTCGGTGGAATCCATCCAGTTCTCCTCCCGGATCCCGTGGATGGAGGAGGCGGGACTGCCCGCGGATCGGGATGGGCTTCATCGGCGGGTGCAGCTTCAATCCCCCCATGGGGCAACGTTCATTGGCAGACTCCTGGCAGCCAACGGACAGGACCCCTCCCACATCGAGGGACGCATTCCCCGCTTGACCGGCACAGTTCCCACGCTGAACGCGGTGCAGCTCCGGTCGCTGGATGCCAACGCCCTCGCGGGAAAGACGGTTCTCGTGAGCGGCGCCGAGCCCTGGGGCACCACCACCCTGGCCATCCCCGGCGGCCTTGCTGCCCTGCCCGAGCTGATCGCCCGTTGTCTCTCAGGGCCCCTGCCCCAGAGCTGGCGTCCGGGTTCCGTGCTGGCTGTCTTTGCCATTCTTGGAATCCTTTGGGCCCGTCTCCTGGAGAAGCCCGGCCGAGGGATCGGTGGGTGGGGCATCGGTGCCACGGGGATTTCCGTTGTCCTGGCCGTTGTCCTGGACGGTTTGGGGCGACCGGTCCCCATTGATCCAGGCTTGTGGGCCCTCTGGGGAGGGGTGGTGATCGCTGCTCATATTCGACCCGGTGCCAGGGACCACCCCGAAACAGCCCCTTGGCAGGCCGCCTGCGAGGTGGTCTTGGAGCAAACCACCGGGCTGGCCTGCTGGATCGCGGAGGAACGGGGCGGCAACAGATGGATCGCCCTTGCCCAGGCTGGGGACACGGGGCCGCTGCCAGTGGAGGTCCTGTCCCGACTGGTGGGAAATTCACCACGAGACGGGGCGGATCACGCCTTTCTGTCGGCCCTGGTTTCCCGCCCGGATGGAGTCAGGCGCGCCCTGTTGCTCCAACCGGGAGACAACCCCGATTCTGACCCCCAGCCTGTCCTGTCCACGGCAGCGGATCTCCTTGGAAAAGCGGGTTAGCTGAATCCATACGAGGCGTCCCCTCCCCGAGGGGATCCGCAGAACCCGCCCCCCCTTTGAGTAGCTCCTCTCCTCGTGCCCTCCGCTCTCCTTCCCCTTGTCCCCAGTACCTACGTAGACAGCAGCCTCTTTACGGCGGTCCTGCTTGGCGTATTGCTGCTCTTTGTGCTCGGGGAGCTTTATGGCTGGCCCCAGTCTGGGCTGGTCGTGCCTGGATACCTGGCGGGGGTCCTGGTCATCCAGCCCGCGGCTGCTGCGGTCATCGCCATCGAGGCCGTGCTCACCTGGGCCCTGGCCGTGGCCCTGGGGCGCGGCCTGCCAAGAATCCTGCCCATCAGTCGGCCCTTTGGCAGGGATCGGTTCTTCCTGATTCTCCTGTGCAGTGTCTTCGTGCGCCTGGCCGTGGAGGCTGGATGGGGCGAGGACTTCACCGCCTCCATGGGCTGGGATGTCCACGGGCCCTTCCACTCCATGGGCCTGGTCCTGGTCCCCCTGGCGGCAAACGCCCTGTGGATGCCGGGGCTTCTGCGAGGAGTGCCCCTGGTCGGACTGCCGGTGCTGGCGGTCTACTGGCTCCTGGACGGGGTGCTGCTCCCCTACACGAACCTGAACCTGTCGCACTTTGCGTTCACGTACGAGAACCTGGCCCACGACTTTGTTTCTGTGCCCAGGGCCTACATCCTCCTGCTCGTGAGCACCCTGCTCGCAATGCGGCTCAATCTCCGCTTTGGCTGGGAGTTCGGCGGGGTGCTCGTGCCCGGTCTGCTGGCCATTGCCTGGATTCATCCGGAGCAGCTTCTGGCCACCCTGGCTGAGGTGTTGGTCACCGTCTGGATCCTCAGGCTCCTGACCTGCGTGCCCCCCTTTTCCCGGGTCAATCTCTCAGGATTGCGGCCCCTGGTGCTAGCGTTTTCCGTGTCGTATCTGCTCAAACTCGGCCTCGCGGTCTGGCTTGGGGAGAATGCCCCGGGCCTTCGCGCCACCGACCTGTTTGGTTTTGGGTACCTCCTGCCGTCCCTTGTGGTGGTGCGGTGCTGGCGACAGGGCCAGCTCATGCGGGTGCTCCTGCCCACGACGCTGGCGTCCCTGGGTGGATTTGTCCTGGGTTCCGGTGTCGGAATGGCCCTGGAGGGGCTGCGGCCTCTGACGACGGACACCCCCCAGGAGCTGGCAGCCCCCCCGCAGATCCCGGCCTGGCAGGCGCTGGCCCGGGGAACGTTGCCCCGCGTGCCCGGCAGGGAACCCGATGAGGGAACCCTGCGATCCCTGTGGGATGCGGCCCAGCAGGGGTGGCCCAGCCAGGTCCCTGGTCTCCGGGTAGACAACCACCCGGACGGCTGGGTTCTTCGAGGAGAGGGAGACACGGGACTCGGGCGCCTCTGGTTTCGGCCCCATGCGGCCACCGGGCTGTGGATCATCGCGCCCCAGGCCGACAGGGTTCCCGCCATGACAGAGGCCGCTATTGTCCTGGCGGAGCTTCTCGATGCCCAGGCGTTGGCATTGTCTCCCGCGCCGGTCCTTTTGGAACTCGCGCAAGAAGAGGCCGGACACCTCCTGGTCCTCCATTCGGCAGACGAGACCTCCCTGCACGCCGCGGGTTCCCTGCCAGCAGGCCTGCACCTGGACTCTCTGCAACGGGTCTTTGGCACTCTCACCACCCGGTGGGATGCCGCGGATCCGAGGACGATCACGCTGTCCATGAGCGAGTCCGGGCGGCTCAGCGCTGCACTGCTGCGCTTTTCAGGAACCGTGGAGTCCGGCCGCATTCCGTTGCTGGGCAACCACGTGGCCACCAAGCCGCTCCTTCCCACGGTGGAGGAGCTGGCCACCCTGGACCGTGGCGTGCTTCAGCCGCTCCTTTTGGCCCGGACAGGGGATCCCCGGTGGGCCCATCTCGCTGCCGCACACGCTGCCAGCCTGAAACTCGCTGTTGCTGCAGACGAGGACACCCTCTCCCTGGGGCCGGGTCCCGGTCGCCAATCTCCCCGGTGGACGCTCTGGCTTCGTCGAACAGCGGGCAACTGGGTCTTTGAAGCCCCCGCGGCGGGTCGCCAGGCCCACACCGCCCTGGTGGCCAGGAGCTGGTGGTCGGCCATGCAGGGGGGCGCCCTTTTGGTGCACGACGCCAAGGCGGACCGTGACGCACGGGCACTGGATCGCGCCGGCTTTCTCTCCGAGGAGGGCGTGGCCCTGCGGCGAATGGCGTTGGAAACAGAAGACCTCAGCGTGATCTCGGTTGCGGGCTTCCGCCAGGATGAGAACCCCGGGGCCGATGCCATCGTCTCCCTGGGGCGCCCGCTTCTCCCAACAGAGGAGGCACCGGTCGAGTTGGAGGCCACCCGGCGCCTGGTGGAACGGGCGGGAGGCACCACCCTGGCGTACACGGGGGCAGCCACCCAGTTCCGGTTCCACGACCCGTCCAATGCCCGACGCGACATGGTGGAGCTGGCCCAGGGCCGGTTCCTCTCGGTCTGGCTCTCTCCCCTCTACCGGCTCCGATTCCCGCTACTCGCGGACTCCAACTCCCTCCGATCTGCCCTCCAGAGTGTGGGGTTGCCTGTCCGGGAGGAATCCCTGGATGCCCTGGTGGCCCATGACCCTCTTTCTCCGGAGGAGGTACTGGCCCTGTATGGAGAGGTGCTGGAGGGGCTTGCACGCTACGGGCGGAGCACCCACCCCGGTGAGTTGGAGGGGCTGCGTCGCCAGGCGGCCCAGGCCGGCATTCACCTGGAGGTAGTCGTGGACGCCGAGGCCGTGCCCTACCTGAAGGCCGTTTACCGCCGCACCCACCTGGTGGTGCCTCTGTCCCGTTTCAATGGACAGATCTCTGACACGGCGGGGGATGTCGAGGCCTTGCGCACAGAGGGAGCCGCCATCGGCTTCCGGAGGCAGCGATGACCCGCATCGCACTGCCATTTCTCGGTTGGGCGCTTCTGGCGGCCGGTATCACCGAGGCCCTCACCACCCGGGTCGATGAGCCCTCCAGCAGGTCTGGAGACCGATCGCTCTTTTACGCCCTGGACCCGGACACCTCCGTGACCGTTCGCCTGGCCCAGGGAGAGTCGGACCTTGCGCTTTCCATGGCGTTGGAGGTGCTGGAGCCTCCCGCCCGGAACGAGTCCCAGACCTGGACCTGGGGCGTTCAACTTCGACTCCAACCCCACCAGGGCGAGGAAGTGACCCACGAGCTGTGGCTTCGCAGTCGACGCAGCCTCCTGGAAAACGGGGCGGAACGCATTCACGGAGCACGTGCAGGCCAGATTCTCACGGACATTCGCCGGGTGGACCTGCCCCTTGCGGACCTGGCCCCCCAGGGCGGTCTCCTGACCGTCTCTCCCCTCCTGGGTGTGTCCGCCGAGCGCCTGCACCTTCGGGTCGAGAGCCGGCAACGACCCGATGCGGCCACACTGGCGCTGCACCTGCAGTCCGGAAACCTGATGGGGAGCCGGGCGAGTCGAATGAGCCCCTTTCCGTGGACCTCCCTGGACGACGTGGAGCGCATCCGCCTGGCCAGCGCAGACACTCGCCCCGTGGGCGCCGAAAGCCTCTCCGGAACCACCCGGGCCCTGCACCGACTTGGCCCGATTCATCCGGCGCCGACCACCAACCCACGCGGTGTGCGCCTGGAACCGGGCCAGGCAACCCAGATCACCCTTACCGGTCCCTGCAGGATCGAGATGAGCGCGCGAAGCCTGGCGGATCTCTCGCCGGTGGCGTTGGACGTCGAGCGGATTCTCGTGCACGGGGAGGCCCCTGCCACGGACTCAGGCCTCGAATCACCCATCGATCCCCTCGTCGCAGCCCCCGGGGAGCTTGTGTCCCTGCGGTGGAAGGTACCCTTGGAAAGTGACCCGGTTTCCCTGACCCTCGCCGCCCATCCCTCCCCCCAGTGCCTGTGGGGGGTGCCTCCAGGCAGCGCTTCCGAACAGTCCATCGCCCCGGAAACCCGTCGCCTCACGGCTTGGCACCTCGCTCCGGAATCGGAGCCCCTGGAAATTCCCCTGGCAACGGGGGGCAGCCACGGCCGCCTGAAGGTCCAGGCCCGGCCCCTTCCGCCGGAGGGGTGGTCGCCAGAGACCGACCTCCAGGACCCTCTGCTGACCCGCATTCGGTACCAGCTGGTGGGGAGCACCGGCCAGGTTCTCGTGGAAGGTGCCTTTGATGCACCCTTTCTGCCCACCCCACTGGAACACAGGATCGAACCGGTGGCCTCCCTCATGAGCGAGGCCACGAGCATCCAGATTCTGCATCCCCCCGAGGCAACCACGCTGCGGGTGACCTCAGATTCCCCAGTAGACCTGCGGTTCCTGGTCCCGTTGGACCCCGGGCACCGTTCCGACGCCTATGCACTTCCCGACAAGTGGCGGGCCCACAATGCCCCCTGGATTCAGGCCCCCTACGTGTCTGTTGCCCCAAGCCAGGCGGACGCGTTGGTGGAGGCACACCGCCTCGTGCGATTTGATGCGACAGTGCGTCCTGTTCCCCAAAAGAACGATCCAACCCCAGGTGCCTGGCGCACGAGGTCGTTGGTCCCAGAAGGACGAAATGAGTCCCACCTGATTTCCGAGCCGGTGCGGCGCAGCCGACGCCTGTGGCAAGCCTGGGATCGCACCCGGTTGGCTCCCAGCAACCAGCTCGTGGTCCCCGAGAATGGGCGGGTCCGGGTGGACTACCGGGTGGCCCCCTTGGCCTCCGGGCGTCCGATCACACTGCGCTGCGGGGAGACCTCGGTGACCAGCCGGCTGCCCGCTGCCGCCTCCACTGTGCACTTCGATGGACTGCCCACAGGGAAACAGGACTGCCGACTGACCGCTCCGATTGGGCGTTACCTGGCCAATGTGCCGGGCAATGGGCGAAAGTGGGCCCGCCGCAGGGTGGTGCGGGGGGATCTGCACGACCTGGAGGTCATCGTGCAGGTGCCTTCGGGGGGGACCACGCTCTACGTTCGCAGCTACACCCCCAAAGGAGCCGAGGCGCCCACCCTGGAGGCCAGCGTCGACCGCGGGAACCCCCGGCGGCGGTACGGCCTCGTGGAGCGCATCACCCCGGCCATCGTCAGGGGGCGTCCCGCCCCGCGAGGAGGCGATGCCTGGATGGAGGATCGCGCCAATGGCGAGCTGGTTCCCCGAAGGGCCTTGTACATTCCCCTGGGAGATGACCTGTTGTCAGGCGCCCACCGGGTCCGCATCCGGGTGACCCGCAGTGACGGCCCGGTCTACCTGCGCTTTGATGCGGGCAGCGCCCCCGAACCGGAGGCGGACACGCGTCCCCGCTGGGAGATGGACGGCCGATGACCCCCTGGCTTGCCCTTCTGCTCCTGTTGCAACCCGCCTGGGCGGACAACCTCTGGTCCACGGTGGACAAGGCCCGCCGGGATGCCCCTTTCAGCGACCTGTCTCCTGGCGATCGGCTGGACACACAGAGCCTGATGATGGACCTGTTCGCGGTCGCACCTTCTGGGGAGGTGCCCGCGGATCTCGTGACCCGGGCGGCCCACCTGGGACTTCACCTTCGCGTGGAGGAAGACCAGGTGCTGCTTTGGGGCGCCAAGGACGTGCCCCAGGGAGTGTTTGTGGTGCGACTGGGCGCCGCGCCCGCATTGGTCCTGGAGGCACCCCACGCCTGGTTCGACCAGGACACGGGCCGCCTGGTGGCTGCCCTCTTCGAGTCCGGTGCTGCCCGAGGGGCGTTTTTCAACCAGGGCCACCGGTTTGGCGGACCCGGAGGCGAGGAGAGTGAGGCCGTGCCTCCGGATGTGGCCCACCGTCCCGCCTCCCTGTTCCAGGCGGCCACTCTCGGGGCTGCGAGGGGCCTCTCCAATCCACTGGTGGTCCAGATCCACGGCTTCGCTCCCCGAGAGGGCCAGTCCGTTGTTGTGTCAGCCGGTTCAGCCCTCCAACCTTCCCGAATCGAGCAGGAGCTGATGGCTGCACTCCAAGGGGTGATGGGAGACATCGGCCCGGTGGTGGATGGGGCGGCCCTCCCGGAGTTGGCGGGCACAAAGAACATCCAGGGACGTGGATTGTCCAGCACCGCTGCCTTCCTGCACCTGGAGCTCTCCCCTTCCGCTCGTGCCGCACTTCTTGGAGAAGAACCCCGTCGGATTGCGTTTTCATCGGCCCTTCTCCTCGCCGGGGGGAACCCATGATGTTGTTCCTCCTCGTGCAGACCGCCCTGGCCACCGCATGGATTCCCCAGGACCGCATTGAAAACGAGCCCGGTTCACAGATCGTCATCTCCCAACAGGCAGGGCAGCGCGTGTTGTTGCACTTCGATCCCCTGCCCAGGGCATTGTCCGCCTGGAGCGAGGGTTTGCGCCTGGACCTGTCAGAGGGTCCCGGTGGCACGGTCTTGCTGCCTGCACTGACTCGCGGACGCGCAGTGGAGCTGCGCCTGGCCGACTTCAGCCAAGTCGATGGCTGGGTGGAAACCCACGATGGAGATGCAGAGGCCTGGGGCCGATACGAGCGTCGCCTGTCCCGGTGGTTTCACTCGGGAGGAGAGTTTCCCGAGGCCCCCGCCACGATCGCCGCCCTGGAGGCAGAGTGGAATGCACGGAGGGAGGCCTTTGTCGCCCTCGGTACCCGGGCCCACCACTTCCAATACGCCGTCGCCCTGCTGGAATTGGAGCGGGTCCGAGCCCGTTCCGCTGCGGATCACGGCGCCCTTGCGCTTCCTCCCGTGAAACTGGCGGACGACACCGCCCATTCCCTGGAGGTTCGAGGTCCGGGCTTGTTGGAGTTGGCCACTCGCGCCCCCACAGAAGAGGCCGGCTATGTCCGGTACGAGATCCTCGTCTCGGAAAACGACAGCCCGATTCACCGAGCGATTCTCGGGGCCTCCGAAAACCCGGATCTGCCCGGTTGGACCCACATCCGACGCACCCATGTCCTGCTTCCCCATGGCACACATACCCTTGCGGTGCAGGTGCAGGGAATCCCCGTGGATGTACAGCCTACCCTCCTTCGCCTGCGCCCAAGTCTGCATTCTTTCTTGCGACAGGCCCGTCTTGACCCGGAAAACCCCCGGGATCCGCTTCGGCGCATGGAGTCCGCGCACCTGTTGCAAGAACACGAGGCTTGTGTGGCTGCTGCCGAGGAGTTGTTGGACACCCCAGCGGCACCCCTGGCCCGGGCCCGTCTGGTGGAACACCATCCGGATCCTGCCGAAGCCCTGGCCCGGCTTGCCGAGGGAGACCCGGATCCAGTCACA
>CAZSZE010000002.1:90992-123235 GCA_964610645.1 uncultured Enterobacterales bacterium
GCAGCGCTGGCGGGACGTAGACCCCGCCCTCCTGGTGAAATGGGGGGAAGAGCTGCCCATTGACCCGGCCTTGTTGGCAGAAATCGCCGACCGGGTGCCCGCTGGATTCTACCGCTCCCGTGGCCTGGCCATTCGTACCCTGGCAGGCCTCCCCACCGGGACGGATGTACATGCTCGCTGGTCCGCACTGTGGCCTGTGCCCGTGGAGGGCCGTGAACCAGAGCCATTGAGGGCGCCCGGGCTGCGAGGCGGCACCTCCCGGGCCTGGATTCACAGCGGCCAGAACGTCGGAATCACAGCACCCGATCCTGGCAACGGCGAGTACCCGATTCTTCGGCTCCGCTCCGAGGAGATCGTGCAATTTACCCTGGACGGCATTCCCTTCCGGGGCCAGGGCCTGTTTGCCGAGGCGGTTTCCGTGGGCAGCCACCGGGTCGAGGTGCAGGAGGGTGTGTTGGAGGCCATGGAGGGGGACCTCGTGGAAGGCGGAACCCCCTTCCGGGAGCGACCCGCCCTGCGCACCCCTGCCGCCTGGCACCTGCCGGATCCCGGAGCCCCTGGAGAGGTGGAGTTGTTGGTGGAGGGCAACGCGACGGGTCTGGTGATTGCAACCTCTGATGGGCACACCTGGGAGGCGGAGTCCCAAGACGGACTGTCCCGGGTGCGCGTGCCCGTTGGCCCCTGGGCCGATCACCTGGAGGTCATTGCAGAAGAAGAGGTACTGGTGGGTGTGGCCTTCCGGCGGGCATTGGAGCAGGGAGTTTTGCCCCCCCTCGCACCCGCGCAGGACCCCCTGGAGCAGCTGCGAGCAGACAGCGCCCAGCTGCGCCTGGCTGAGACCGTAGAAGAGCGGGTCGCCCTGCGAATCTCTCGTGCCCAGCGACTTGCGAACCTGAGCCTCCACACCTCTGCCCGGGCGGAAGCCTCCGCGGCGGGGAGCACTCCCGGAGCCGATTTCGAGCAGGTCCAGCAGGCCAGTCAGCTGTACTGGAATGCACAGCCCTTGATTCTCTCCACTCCCATGCCGGGCCCCATTTCCCTGGCGGCCGCTGCCGGACGGGCTGGCATTCCCGCACCAGCCACTACAGGCGCCCTGGAGCGCCTCGCGGAGCACCTTCCGGATCGCATCGATGCACCGGTCCACCTGGCGCTCGCGGACTTGTACCTGGAGGAGCTGCGGCCGGGGACCGCCTGGCTGCACGCGTCCATGGCCGGTGACCTGGGCCGGGTCGCTCGCCTCCAGATTGCAGCCAGTGCCCCCTGGCAGCACATCACCCGGGTCGATGACAATGGCGGATCCGACTCTGTCGAGGTTCCCCGGCGGGGGCCCAAGCCCGGCGACAGCGTTCTCAGGCTGGCCAGGGATGCCATGTTGGCTGCCCCCTGGGCACCGGGAGAGCACGTGGTCCTCCGCTCCGGGGGCGTGGTGCGGGTCGAGGTCCACGGCGGTGGAGCGTTGAAGGCCACGGTGGTGTCCTCCGATGAAACCCATGCCATCTCGCCCCCCACCTGCAGCCTTGGGTTGGAAATGGATGGCGCTCTGGCTGCGCTGGAGGTGCTGCCCGGCCCCGCCAGCCACCAAGAATGGGAATTGGCGGACGGAGATCACGTGCTTCGCATGCTGGGCCCTGCCTCCGGATGTGCCCTTGCCATTCAGTTGGTACACAACGGAATGGTACTTCCTCCGACCCGACGAGCAGCTGTCCACCGGCTGGGGCCCAAGGGGCTCTCCCTGCGGGTGGCTGGAGAGAGCCTGCTGCGGATCCGCGTACACGGGGATCAAACCGTCACGGCCACTGTTGGAGGCCGAACCTGGGCGATTGAAGACGTGGGCCTGGTGCCCCTGCCTGCCTACGGACTGCAGCAGGTCAGGGTGCGCGGGCCCATGAACACACGGGTGTCCCTGTCCAGGTTGCAGGCGGAAGAGTCCGCCTGGCCGCGGACGGACGCCAGCGGCCTGCGCCCCACTCCCCCCGAACCCTCCCCGGACCCGCTCGCCGTAAAACAGGCCCGGCGTTGGATGGCTGAGTCTGCATTTCCAACCAATCCAATGCCCAGCCCCATGGGCCGAACCGGCACGATTTCGGGGGCCTACCTGGTGGGAAATGATGCCACCGGAGTCCGCGATGACCTGACAAACCACGGTTTTCAAGCCGGACGGGTGACCTTGCGCAAGCGCCTCGGCTCTTCCCGGGACTGGCTGCTTCTGGAAGTCCAGAATCGCACCAGTCCCATGTCGGTCCCTGGAACCCTGGCGGAAGGCCGCTGGACCCGGGCCTGGGACCCCTGGCTCCTGCAAACCGCAGTAGACGGCGGACTCTCGGGGGGCGCAGGCCACTTGAAGGCGACCAGTGAAATTCGCCGAAACGTCCCCCTGGCTCCGAACTGGAGTGCGAAACCGTTTGCAGCGGCCCACCTCGGGTGGTGGTCCGACTCCTCGCTTGTGGCTGTAGATCCCGCTGCCTGGAACGCCTACGAGCGCCTGCACTGGGCGGGCGTTGGACTTGGCGCACACGCGGACTGGCGCCCCCTTCGGGATGGAAGGCTTCGATTCACAGTGGAGGGGCAATCCACCGCCCTCGCTCGGCCCAATTGGGTGGAAGGGTCCCTTCGCCTGGACTGCCTGCTGGCACCCGGCACCCGGCTGACGTTCGCCCCCGGGCTTGGCTATCGATTCGTGGAACCCGCCCGCGTTCGGGCCTATTGGCGCCCCCGCGCAACCGGTCAGCTCATGCAATCCGTGTGGATTGGCAGCCGCACAAGGGTCTCCCTGGGAGCGGGGGGCCAATACCTGCCCACCATCGGGGCGGTGGACCTCTACGCCCAGGCCGAAATCCAGCGCAGCCCTCACCGGGGCCTGCGGGATCACTCGCCGTTGGATCTCCCCTTTCGAGGCGCCCTGGACATTCCGGAGAGCAAACGATGAACCACGCGATTCGCTCCGGAGGAGGACCCACCACAGCCAACGGGCTGGACCTTGCGGAACAGCTGCCTGCCCTCCTGGTTCGCCTGAGGGGCCCGGAGGTGGACCACCTGGGGCAGCTGCTGGACAACAGCAAGAGTGAGACCGTGGCACGTCTGGGCATGGACATCTTGCGTGCCCGGGACCTGGACATCCACCAGCGGGACCAGCTTGCTGATGCCTTCGTCATGGCCGACAACGAGCGCTCCCGTCGCCGGACTCTGGAGCATCACCTGCGGCGCACCCGTCGCGGCCGGGCACTGTGGGGAGATCTGCGGGCCATGAAGAGATGGCTGGATCCGTCTGCGGTCATGGAACGGCTTCACATGGCCATCGACGTGCATGGCGTGCACCTGGAAATCCTGGCCTCCCTGCTCTCCGAGACGCCCCTGGAGAACCGGGGGGTCCAATTCCTGAGCCTGCTCTTGGGAGATCCGCGCTTGCCCACCCGGCGCGCTGCCGCAGCCACACTGGTGTCCCATGCAGTTCGCGGTCAGGACGAGATCACCGCAGATTCCCTGCGCACCACGCGGCTCGTGGAGAACATCCAGAATGATGACATTCTCACGGCCCGGCGCTGCCTGGGTGTGCTGCCGGCACTGGTCGAGAGCGAGGCACGTGAGGTGTTTCAGCAGGTGTTCGAGGAGGAGGCGGCTGGCCGTGACCCCTTCCTCCTGCGGGCCAAGGCGGTTCGAGCGGGACTCGCGGGTCCCGTTTCCTGGCAGGCCTGGGTCGTGCCAGCTGCTCGGGCCGATGCTTCCGAGACGGTGCGATGCGCTCTCCTGGATGGGATTGCAACCGACCAGGCGCCGGCTGCTACCGACCTGTTGCGGACCCTCTCCCGCACCGATCCCGCCCCCAGTGTGCGGACCAGGGCACGGCGGCTGCTCCGGGAACACGGGCATCCCAGGGTACGGCTGGAGGACCCGCTGCACAGGACCCGCCACCTTCCGGACCCGGCAGTGGAGGAGCTCGCCGATGTCTTGGCGAACCTGCCGGTGGGACGCAGCCGCATTGTGGCCCTCCCCTTTGACACAAACCCCATGGAGCTGGCCCGGGCTCTGGTGTTTGCAGCCGATCACAGCCATGGGTTCACCCTGGGCCCCGCTGCCGGAGGCAAGGTTCGCGTCACCCGCGGAGAGAAGCAGGTGATCCGCTTCTGGCGCTTGTTGCATGAATTCCGCAATCCTGCACCGGACAAGAGGCACCTGGGAGATCACCTCACGGGCCGGGCAGCCCACGGGCCGATTCGAGTCCCGCCGGAGAGGCTGGGCGGTGCAGCCCCCACCCACCCGGGCCAGAGAATCCGCGATGAGGGGCTGGAGAGCTGGGCGCCCTGGCTCCCCATGCCCGAGGACTGCCTGGAGGCAGCCGATTGGGGCAGCCTGGTGCTGGTGACCTCCCAGGGCATCACGACCCTTTCCGCCCCGCGGGACACCTCGGCCCGACTGAAGGCCCAGTGGGCGATCAACTGGCACATGAAATCGCTGGCGGATGCCCGAATGAACGCCTTGTCCGCGGGGGATCCCGAGGGCCGGGGGCGATTTGCCGCTGGCCTGTCCTCTCTCGGCTTCACCATGGACTTCGAGACCCATGCGGACGCGGGAATGCCCACGCCGCACATCGAGCAATACTTCGGGGGAATCATGTCTCCCCTGGCGCTGATGCTCGGTGCCCACCGAAACACACCCGGGGACCTCGCTGTGGCTGCAGGAGCCGTGGCGGTGCTGTATTTTTCGCGACTGGCCTGGGCCCAACACGCGATTCGCAGGGATCGGGGGACCATCCCGCTGGTCATTGGGGGATGGGGCACCCGCGGCAAGACCAGTACCGAGCGCCTGAAGGCCGCCCTGTTCCAGGGCCTGGGCTACCCGGTGCTCTGTCGAACCACGGGATCAGAGGCGTCCGCATTGTACTCACCAGGAGGCGAACTCCAGGAGGTCTTGCGCTGGGAGCGACCCATGGGCAAGGCCAGCATCTGGGAGCACCCCACCTTGTTGACGCGGGCCGCAGCGCTGCAGCCCCGGGTCCTGCTCTGGGAGTGCATGGCACTTCGCGGCGACTACGTGGACCAACTGCAGAGCGAGTGGACCCGGGACGACCTGTCCACCCTGACAAATGCCCACCCGGATCACGAGGACGTGCAGGGCCCCGGTGCAGAGGATGTGGCCCAGGTGATCTGTCGCTTCATTCCGCCCGGGGCACCGATCCTGACCACAGAACAAGAGATGCTTCCCCTTCTCCGGGAGGCCGCCCACCGCAAAGAGGCCCCCCTGAGGGCCGTGGAGACCACCGAGGCCGTGCCTCGAGACCTCCTGGAGCGCTTTCCCTACGGAGAGCATCCCCAGAACCTGGCCCTGGTGCGGGCATTGGCCAAGGAGCTTGGCCTGGACGACGAGGAGGCCTTGATTCTCATGGCGGATCACGTAGTGCCAGACCTGGGCTCCCTGGCCACGGCGGGACCCTTCCGGCACCTGGGACGGCGGGTCTCCTTTACAAACGCCATGTCCGCAAACCACCGCATGGGTTTTCTCTCCAGCTGGAAGCGAGCGGGGTTCAGTGGATTCGTGTCCCAGACCAAACCGGATGAATTCCTCGTCACCATCGTGAACAACCGCCGTGATCGGGTGGCCCGGTCCCGGGTCTTCGCCGAGCTGCTCGTGCACCGTGCCACGGCCCACCGGCACATCCTGATGGGCACCAACGTGCGCGGGCTGCTGGCGGAAATTCAAACCCAACTGGGGGCATTCCTGCAGGAACTCACCCTGGGCTCCGACCCCCGCGGCGTGCAGCGTCGCCTCAACCAGCTGCGAAACCGCCTGTGCCTCGTGGGACCCGGGGCGTTGATTCGCAGCACAGCCACCCGGCTGGGACTGGACAAGCCGCTCACCATGTCCGTCACCCGCGCCCTGGACCAGACCGTGGGGCAGCCTCCCTCTGAGCCCTTGGGGCTCTCCGATGCCCGGGCTTTGCTGGGCCCATTGCTTCCGCGCCTGGAAGCCCTGGCGGAGACCGCCCAGGGACCCGCGTTTCATGACGAGATGGATCGGAGAAGGGGCACCGCGGACCTGGCAGAGCAGTGGCTCACCATCGCAGCGGAGGCCATGGCCTTTGCTGCCCTGGTGCGTTTCAGCAATGCGACAGACGATGTCCAGGAGCGTGACGAGACCGCCCGGATTCTTGCCCGGGAGATCTTCCTTTCCCACATTACCCTGCTGGAGGACTCCTCTCCCCTCGGGGATCGCATCACGCGGCGGGTGGCAGAGGTATGTCCGGCGGGGGTCCACGTTCGTGCCATGGGCATCCAGAACATCGGCGGTCCTGGCCTGGGGCTGGCCCGGGATTGGGTGCATGCAAGGAGCTTGCAGCGCACCCTGGAGTCACTCGACGACTCCCAAGCGGCTCCCGATGCGGTGCAGGCCCTGTCCAATCCACCGCCAGCCTGTCTACCGGCCCTCCAGGAGGCCCGAAGCCATCTGCAGGCATTGGACCTGGAGGAGAACCTGCAGGATCCCCGCGACGTCGCTGTGGTCCAACTGGATGCAGCCATTGCCGAGCGGCAGGCAGCGCTGGCCCTTGGACGACTGCCCATGAGCAGCCTGGAACGCGTTGTGTCCTGGGTCTCCAGCCAGCTGGCGCCCTTGTGGGCGATTCGCCAGCGCCGGCAGGCGGAGCAGGTCTGGAGGGACCTCGCCGATCACAGGATCTCAGTCCGACGGGCCGCCGAGGTGCTGGGAAGACTGGACCCAGTGGAACCCCTGGACAGTGCCCTCAGGGATGATCCGATCCTCTAGACCGGATATTTCACCGGGCTCAATAGCAAGCAGCCGACGTGGACTAACGAATCCTGGCGACGCGAATCCAGCGCCCGGCGATCTTGCGCACGCGGTTGCCAGACTCCAGGCTCTTGAGCACGATCACGACCTCGGCCTCCTTCAGGTCGTTCCAGGGCGCACGGTGCCGAGCACCTGCCACCAACATGGCCTGCTTCAGGCCCTGGTCAGGGTAGTCCGCCAGCCTCGCCAGGACATCCTTGCGAATCCACTCGGCTCTCTCGGGCGTGATCTTGGGCTTCGCGGGGCGGCGCGGTTCATCCCTGCCTCGTTGCGGGCCCCGTTTTGCCTCGGTCCGGGCCACGGGCTTCTTCTTGGCCTGTAGCTGCTCGACCCGCACGGCGGGCCTGTCGGTCGACTCGGCATCCATGGGCGCCAGGGAATCGAAATGGCGCACCAGGCTCTCAAACAGCTCCTTGGTGCGGGGGAGCAAGTGCTCCTCCGTGCGTGCCAGGATTCCTTCTCGCAGGCTGGCCGGGACCCGGCTGGCTTCCACCTCGGTCAATTCGGAGAGAAAGAGCCCCAGCTTGTCGCCATCAGGAAGGTCATTGAACTCCCGGAGCATCTGTTCCCGGTATTTATGGAGATCCCGGGTCAGCTGGACAGGCAGGTCCGTCCGCTCGGAGAGAGCCACCAGGTCGCAGAGGCTTCTTCGGTCCACGCCACTCAAGGGCACTCTGAACAGGTCCCCCGCGAGCACCTGGATTGTCATGGCGTCGTAGCGCCTGAGTCCCTCGACGTGTGCTCGTGCCATGTTCCCTCCCTGGCGCCAACCTAACACCTCCCGGGCGAGGGGAAACAAGATAGGGATTTCCTCCAGGAGCCCTCCCATGCGCATCACAAAGGTCTACACAAAGACAGGCGACAAAGGCACCACCGGGCTTGCGGATGGAAGTCGTGTTTCAAAGAACCATGTCCGCATTGAGGCCTATGGCTGCGTCGACGAATTGAATGCCACCATCGGGCTGGTCCTGACCGCCGCCCGGGATGCAGAGGATGTGGAGCGACTGGCAAAGGCGCTGGAGGATGTGCAACATGGACTGTTCGAACTCGGCGCGGATCTCGCCACGCCGGAACCGGGCCCGGACGGCCCCCGCCTCGGGGAGAGCGACATCGGGAACCTGGAGGAGGCCATCGATGCGTTCAATTCCGACCTGCCTCCCCTGCAGGAATTCATCCTGCCTGGAGGAGGGCCCATCGGTGCCTCGCTGCACCTCGCCCGCACCGTCTGTCGCCGCACAGAACGGCGCCTGTTGGACCTGTTGGAGGCCGAGACCCAGACCCCCCAAAGCGCATTGATTTACCTGAACCGGTTGTCCGACCTGCTCTTTGTGCTGGGACGCTGGGCCACGCGCATCCTCGGGGAGCCCGAGGTCCTCTGGTCGCCCAAGTCGGCCTGACTGTCTACCAGCGCCCCTGGTAGGTCCAACCCATGCCATCGGACATGTATACCCCCCAGCTGGCGGTGGCGGTGCCAGCTGCAAGGCAGGCCAGCGACGCCCAGAAATAGGCGTTCGCGCTTCCTCGTGCAGCCGTCAACTGCGCGGTCTTCGTGGCCGATAGAAAGTCCTGGTTGGCCCCATAGGACAACCCGTACAGGGCCGCTGCCCCTGCGAGGCCAGCACCCCCGAGGGCCAACACAGGCGTCTTGAAGGGCGGTCGTTCTCGTTGAATTCGCTCGACCGTCGACTGGGCCGCTGGCGCGCTGGAAGTCTCCACTGCCATCTGCCCGGCAATCCGATCCGCGTCTTCAGCACCGGGCGCCCGCAGGAGGTTCGGGGGAAAGGCATTGCCCAGAATCACTTGAGAGCTCCGCACCGGTCCGCTGTTGTCCACGATCTGCAGCAGGTGGTAGCGGTCCGGCGTGGCAGACGCCTCCTTCAACTCCGCTCCATCCAGCAGCACCCGCGTGCCCGGAGGACGGGTCAACAACTTCCCGGGAACCCCCACCGGGTCGATGCCCGCGAACATCTGCTGCTGGGCGTAGAGGGCCCGTTCCGGTGCATCCACATCCAGCGTTCCAATGTCCCATTCAAACCCGGGGTCCAGCTCCCGGGCCGTCCGCAGCCAACGCATGGCGCCTTCTTCATCCCCTGTTCGGAAGTGTCGGATGCCCACCAGGCGATAGGCGGATGCCAGCATGCGGGGTGGCACCGACTCGGACAGACAGGGAAACTGCTTGGCGAGGCCATCAGATGACAGCAGGAACGCCTCGGGGTCCCCTCCACGCAAAGCAGAAATTGTCTCCTGGTACTGGCCCAGGAAGTCATCGACATTGGCCCGGTTCTCACAATCGGCCGCTTCAGCCGTTTCCAATCCCATGACCACGGGAACCAGCAGCATCCACAGCATTCTCATGGCGTGAATCATACCTCGATCCAGGCGAGGGGCTCTCCCTGGGCCACGGACTGGCCATCCTGGGCCAGCCACCGGACCAGGCGCCCCCCACAAGGGGACTTCACGGGGGTCAGGGTTTTCATGACCTCCACCAGGGCCAGGGTCTGGGCACGCTCCACGGGGCTGCCTTCCGGGGCATAGGGGGGTTCGCCGGGGCGGTTCTGCAGGTAGAGAGTGCCCACCATGGGCGCCAGCACCACCTCCACTCCGTCGGGAGCTGGCTCGGCCTCCGACTCCGACTCCGCCGGGATCTCCCCCCCAATGCGCACCAGGGGGGTGCCCCACTCCACTCGAGAAAAAACCGCAAGCACCTCGGTCACAAGGCCGCGGCCCTGCGGGGGAACATGCAGCGAGACCCATTTGCCAGCACGTCGCACCCTTCCCAGGACAGCGCCAGCTTCCAATGCATCGCCGACTCCACAGGCCGGGTGCCAGGTGCCCACTGTCGGCGCCCCCAGGGCATCCCCCTGGCCCACGCAGTTCACTGGCCCCCTCCCGCAAGGATCTCCAGGTCATGCAGGGACCAGATGCGCGGGTTCTTGGTGCGTCGGTGGGAGGTGGACTGCCAGGCAGCCTCCACGCACACCTCCAGCCAAGACCGCAGCGCATCGGTGGGCACCACCTCGTCCGTGTCCATCCGGGCAGCCGCGCCCACGGGATCCATGTCTCCCTCGATTCGATCTGCCACCTCTGCCATTCCCGCCTCGATCTCTGCCCGCTCCACGGGATCGTCCGTGGCGATCTCGAAATTCTCGTCCAGGCGGGAGTTGAACGTGGCAATGGCCAGGGTTCTTCCCTCCATCACGGACAAGCGCGTGATGGGAGTGGAAAACTGGAGGATTGGCTCGTACGGCAGGCCGTGCATGGCGTAGTACCCGGCGCCCGAGGCCTTTCGCAGCAGCACCGTGAAGACCGGCGCCCGGTTGGTGGAGTTGGCGTAGATGAGTGAGGAGCCGTATCCGAGCAGGCCCTGGGCCTCTGCCTCGACCCCGATGTCGAATCCAGCAATGTCCTGGAGCCAGATCAAGGGCAGTCCATCTGCATCGCAGGCCCGGGAAAAGGCCGCGAGTTTCGCGATGCCGTGCTTGTAGAGAATCCCGCCGGGCCGCATTTCCCTGGGGCGTTCCGGATGGGGCGTTGGAGCCAGCTCATTGGCGGCAATGCCACACCAGAGGCCCCCGATGCGGGCCACTCCCACCACCACTTCCCGCCCGGTGTGGGGCAATACCTCGTGGAACAGGGAGCCATCGACCAGGCGGCTGATCACCTCCCGCATGGCATAGACGTGGCGGTGATCCGCGGGGAACAGCGCGGAGAGGTCGCTGGCGGGAAAGCGGGGGGGCTCACTGTCCACCCCGTGGCGGTGGAACGCGGCTCCGGAGGAAGGCAGGCGAGCCACCTCTTCCCGGATGGCCGTGAGGGCCGCCTTGTCATCCGGCACCCGCACATCGGCGCAGCCGGACTTGTGCACATGGACCTCGGGTCCTCCGATGTCCAGGGAGGTCAGCTTCTGGGCCTTGGCACCCTGGATCAGGGCCGCCCCGGCGATGACCATGTAGGCACCCTCGGTCATGTAGACCCGGTCCGAGATGATGGGCATGTACCCACCGCCCGCAATGCAATCGCCAAACACGCCCGCGATCTGGGGGACGCCTGCATCCGCCAGGAGTGCGTTCTTTCGGAAGATTGCCCCACCGCCCCGCCGCCCGGGAAAGGACCTTGATTGCTCAGGCAGAAACAACCCGGAGCAGTCGACCAGGTAGACCACCGGCAACCGCAGACGAAGCGCCACCTCCTGGGCCCGCTGAATCTTCTCCGGGGACTTCGGCCACCAGCTGCCAGAGGCCACGGTGTTGTCGTTGGCGATGGCGATCACGAGCTTTCCATGCACCCGCACAAAGGCCGTGACCACCCCTGCGCCAGGGGCCTGGCGCTTGCTGCCGGAAAACTCCACGCCCCAGTTGACCAGGGTGCCAAATGGCCGAATCTCCTCTCCCGCATCCGAGAGTGCCTCCAGGCGCTCCCAGGTGGTGAGCTTCCCCTTTTCATGCACGCGATCCACGTACTTTTCGCCCCAGCCTGCCCGGACGACGTCCTTCTTGGCGGCCAGGTCGCCATCCAGCGTCTCCATGGCCGAGCGGTTTCTCTTTTCTTCTTCCGCGTCAACCACCTCTCCCAGGGGGGAGCCCAGTGAATCCATCCACAGCCGCGCCATCAGGTCACCTCCGCCACGATTCGATCCTCCACGGAACCCGTATCGTATTCGCCCGCACGAAAACCCGGATCCGCCAGGATGTGTTGGTGGAGGGTCAGGGTTGTGGACACCCCCTCCACGACCAGGCCGGCCAGGGCCGACTCCATGCGGGCCAAGGCCTGGGGCCGATCCGCGCCGTGCACCACAAGCTTGCACAGGAGGGAGTCATAGTCCGGGGAAACCCGGTCGCCGGGTTCCAGGTGGGTGTCCACGCGAATGCCGTCCCCGGCGGGAAGCTCCCAGGTGGAGAGAATGCCTGGAGAGGGCGCGAATCCACTCGCTGGATCCTCGGCATTGATGCGAACCTCAATGGCATGGCCTGATCGGACAGGCGGCGACGCGGGGAGCGTCTCGTTGGCAGCCACTCGCAGCTGCCACTCCACGAGGTCCAGCCCACAGACCAGCTCCGTGACCGGGTGCTCCACCTGCAGGCGGGTGTTCATTTCCATGAAGTAGAGCTGCCCCTCCCGGGTGCGCAGCATCTCCACCGTGCCCGCCCCCACGTAGCCGAGGGTGGACAGGGCCTCCGAGAGACGGTCGCCCACACGGGATCGCAGGGCATCATCCACGGCGCACGAGGGGCTCTCCTCCACCAACTTCTGGTGGCGGCGCTGCAGGGAGCATTCCCGCTCCCCCAGCTGCCAGATCGTGCCCAGCCGGTCTCCAAGCACCTGGAACTCGATGTGGCGCCCGCGCTCGATGAGCTTCTCCATGTACAGCCGGTCGTCGCCAAAACTCCCCCGGGCCTCTCCGGATGCCTCGTCCCAGGCGGCTTCCATTCCCCCGGGTGCATCCACCCGGCGCATGCCCCGGCCCCCGCCTCCGCTGACCGCCTTCAAGAGCACCGGGTAGCCGATTCCTTCGGCGACCTGGAGTGCCTCGGCAACCCCACCAAGCAATCCGGTGCCAGGAATGACATCCACCCCAAGGGCGGCCATGGTTCGGCGGGCCTCCACCTTGTCCCCCATGCGCCGCAGCAGGGCCGAGGAGGGTCCGAGAAAACTCACGCCCACCGCCTCACAACGAGCTGCAAATGAGGGTCGCTCCGAGAGAAATCCCCAACCGGGGTGGATGGCGCTGGCGCCTTCTGCCACCGCAGTGTCCAGAATGGCGTCCTCGTCCAGGTAGGCCTTTGGGCCGCCGATGCAGACCACCTTGTCTGCCCCCCGGAGCCAGGCGAGATCCCGATCCACCGAAGAGGTGACCGCAACCACCTTGATCCCCATGCCTTTGCAGGTACGCAGGACCCGCGCCGCCACCTCCCCCCGGTTGGCAATCAGGATTCGGCGGAACATTGGCTAGGCCAGCTCCTCCTGGAGAATGGACCGGGCCAGGCCGCCATCCACCTCTCCCTTGTGGGCCTTCATCAAGGCGCCCATGGCCATGCCCAGCTGGTTGGCAGCGGTCGCGCCGGATCTCTCGATGGCCTCACGCACCCAGGCCCGGGTGGTGTCCGCATCTGCTAGTTGAGGCAGGAATTCGTCGATGACGACCATCTCCGCCTCCTCACCATCAGCCAGATCCTGGCGGCCGGCGTCCCGGTACTGGGAAGCAGCATCCTCGCGCTGCTTTCTCATGCGCCGCAGGACCGCGACGCAGTCGGCGTCTCCCGGGGTACTGCCGGACTTCTTTTCAGCTTCCAAAAAGGCCGCCTTGATCATTCGCAGCGCGGAGAGACGCGCGGTGTCACGGGCCCGCATCGCATCCTTCAATTGGGCGGAAATGGTCTCTGGAATGCTCATGGTGCCTCCGGGTGGGGCCTCCCCTATCCCTTTGTCTCCGCCGGTGCCGATTCCTCCGGATCCGTCGTCGAGCGCATCCAGAGCAGGATTGAAAGGCCCCCCACAAACATGGCCATGGCCAGGTACTGGGCCGGTGTGAGGCCCAGGTACCGGATGTCGGAACGGTTCACCCCCAGGTCCGTGCTGCGCAGAAAATCCAGGCTGAAACGGACCGGGGCATACAACATGGCCCAGGCGGCGAGAAAGAAGCCAGGCCGGCGCGGCCTGCGATCCAGCCACAGAAAGACCAGGCCAATCCCCAGGACCCACAGGCCCTCGTAGAGAGCCACGTCGTGGCGAATGCCCCCCGGATCCCCCGCTGCCAACCAGTTGGGGGGGAACTCCACCCCCAGGGGAAAGGTGGTCAGGCTCCCGACGTGGTCGTGGACGGAGAAGCAGCCCATGCGGCCGAAAAACCAGCCAAAGGGGAAACCAAACATGATGTTGTCGCCATGGGCCCAGAAATCTCGCTTCCGGATAAACCGAAAGAACAAGACGTAGCCAATGACTGCCCCGAGCATGCCCCCCATGGAGGAGAAGCCAGCCCAGACCCGCAGCAGGGAGACGATGCCGTCTTTCTCGTACTGTTCCGGGTGGTAGCCCAGGACGTGGACGAGGTGCCCCACGAGAAAGCCCATGCCCACGATAAAGACCGCGCCATCCACCACGTCCCGGGGTTCGAGACCGTTGCGAAGCCCCCGCGCCCGGCAGACCTCCAGGCCCACCAGAAAGGCCACGCAAACGAGGGTCGCCCAGGGATCCAGCGGAATGGGGCCCAGTTCGTAGATCCGGGGCTGCCAAAACGGAATCGCAAGAGGGAGAAACAAGGGATTTCACCAGGGTGGGCGCGTGCTATATTCCGCCGCGCATCCAGGAGCCTGTCGTGCCGGTACTGACCACGGACATTCTCATCGAAGGGATTCGACGGGACCCCATCATGGAGTGGCTTGGAGAGGCCGCAAACCAGGCCCGCATCCTGGAGGCCGCCTTTGACCGGGTGATGCAGACCGGGGAGCGAACCTGGGAGGTCTCCTTCACAGCAGGTCCCCTGCCCCGTTCCATGGGCTACGCGCTCCTGGGCACGGATGATGCGCATGGCGGCCGGCGGGTGCGATGCCAGACCACGGGCCGACGCACGGCTGGGGACCTCACGTTTTCCCTGCGGTCCGTCAAACCCGCCGGAAACACCATGGTCACCCTGCACCACGACTACAAAGCCGGGCGCTTCCTGGGCCCGATGCTGGACATGGCGATCGCTCGGGAGGCCTTGCAGGCGAGCTGGCAGCGGGTGCTGGAGAACCTCCAGCGGGAGATTGGGACGGACTTGCGGTAGGGGGAAGACTTGATGGACCACCAGCGACGCGAATCTCCCTTCCTTGCTCGATTGGAAGAGGAGTGGATCTACAGCAACCCCCTCGCCTTCGCCATTCGGGACGCCTTCCCGGTCAGTCCCGGACACGCGCTTGTGGTCACGCGCCGGCAAGTGAGCGGTTGGTTTGATGCGACCCGTGAAGAACAGGTCGCCATTCTCGACTTGATAGATCAAATCAAGGGGGATCTTGACCGAACCCACCAACCCGATGGGTACAACGTGGGATTCAATGTGGGGATGGCCGCCGGGCAGACGGTGATGCATCTCCATGTGCACGTCATTCCCCGCTACCTGGGAGACATGGAGGATCCACGGGGGGGGATTCGCCACGCAGTGCAGGGGAAGGGCTACTACGATCCCAGTCGCACGGAGTAGCTGTGGGCGACGAGATTGAGGTAGTGGAGCGGGTGCTCCAGATTCTCCAGGACGGGAGCTATAGCTCCACGTACAAGTTCGCCGTGTTGGTGGGGCTGATGGACCTGAGTGTCGAGCAGACTTCCTCGATGGGCCAACCACCAGGTTCGGTCACGACGCGGCAGCTGGCCGAGAAGGTCGTCCAACTCTATTGGTCACAGGTTCGTGAGTGGAGCCAACCGATTCCGGCCAGTCAGACCCCGATCTTGAGGCAGAACCGTGGCAAACGCGGCGTGATCCTCAGGGAAATTGCTGCGCTGCGTGAGCAGGCCACTGGCAAGATCGCTGTAGGCGCCGGGGTCGCCCGGGTGCGGACTGTTCTGCCAGTGGAGGTAGAGGCCGTCACCCGAACTGTGGAGTGGAAGCTCATCGAAATGCCATTGCCCAAGCTCCAGAGAGTGGGCGGCCTGGACACGGGGTGGCTCTACAGCATTGGTTGGAGCGACTCGATCTGTCCATCCAGGTCCAGCATTCGGGCCTACCAGGATGGGCAGTCCACGGGCTTCGACAACAGGATCCTTTTGCGTCCCGAGGTCGCCTTGGCATTCGTTCGCCTTCATGGGCTGCTCCGCCCCTTTGTTGAACAGCGATGGGCCGCCGAAGTGGCTCGCATGAATGGCCTGTCAGAGAATCATCTTCATGGTTTTCTGTTCGGAGTGAATCGAACCAGCCTCGAGCCTGTACGAGCCGCCTTGCATGACCTGCAGGAGGGTGCCTGCTTTTACTGTGCCCGCCCGGTGGCAAAGAAGGCGTGGGAGGTGGACCACTTCATCCCCTGGGCCCGGCACTCCGACAACGGCCTGGACAACCTCGTGGTGGCCCACCGCAAATGCAACAACAACAAGCGGGACTTTCTGGCCGCAACCGCACACGTAGAGCGGTGGCGCACTCGCCGGGTCGATTGTGAACGACAACTCCAAGAGATCGGCCGGACTCTTCACTGGGAAGGCGGGGGAACCCGAACCCTTGGCACAGCAAGGGCTCTTTACCTGCGCCTCCCTCCAGACACACTTCTCTGGACGAGCCCCGGGGCCTTCGAACGGGCCGATCTGCCACGACTACGACAGGTGCTCGCTTAATCCGCCGCCCCAAACCGGACATTCTCGGGGGGGGATGGCCTATCTCCCCCACAAAATGTCCGCCCAGCAGGCGTAAAGGCTAGAACCCCCGCCCCGTCAGGCCCACCCACGGCGTGATGTCGCCGTTCTCTCCGGGCATCGGCTGCACGGACATGCCCCAGGTGCCGGGAATGTTCACGTGGGGGACCGGAACGTTGAGCGTCACTGCCTGCTTGCCCTGTGCCTTCCGGGACCGGGTCCACAAAGCCCCTCCCACTATCCCCACGGTGGATCCCGCCAGTGCGCCGGTGGCGACGGCTGCTCCATCCTCGGTGCCCATTGACACCGCAAGGGAACCCAACGTCGCCCCCGCCACTCCCCCAAGCTGGGGCAGCAGGGTGTCAGTGGCGTTCAGGAAGCCCTTGTCCGAGACCGCGAAGGCTCCCGCTGCAAGGGCAAGGTCACTTGTGGCGAGAATGGTGAGTACGTAGTCCGGGGTCGTGCTGTCTGTCTCGAGGGCAATGGGAAGCAGGGCCCCGTAGTAGGCCCCCCATGCTACAGACGTGCCCAGGAAGAGCATGTTGGCTGGATCCGGGTCGATGCGGTGGGCAAGCACCGCCAGTCCCAGACCAGCGCCTGAAATGGCTGTTTCAATGGTGCCCGCCACCTGGATGGAGTCTGCGTATAGGTCCCACTTTTCATCGGCTACATAGGCCAGCGCTGCCGACTCCCAGGCAGCGAGGCCCAAGCCCACGCCGATCATCGAAACATCCCCGGCATGCCACTCGGTGTGATCCGCTGCCCGAATGGCCAGTGGCGTGCCCACCAAACCCCCAATGAGCGTTCCACCCAGGATCACCCGGTCCTCGTTGTCATTCTCCGGATTGCTCAGCATGGCGATGCCCTGCCCGAGAAAGTTGCCCATCACCAATCCATAGGCACCAATTCCCGCGTGCCGGGCCTCCACCCCGTGGTGATGACCGTAGGCCAGGCCCCCAACAGCAGCCGCATGGATCGCGGTCCGCGCGGTGCCTTCCATTCGGTCCCACCCGTCCTCTCCATACAAAACCTTCGGCAGCATGGCTCCCACCAGCGCTCCTTCTACGCCAAGCACCCCCGCCACCCCAATGTCGGCTGGCGTCGGGTTCCAGTCCTTCACAAGCTTGTGGCCAACCCCCATTCCAGCCGCCATTCCTGCCAGCGCCACCGCCGAGTCCACTCCCGTGTCCCAGTGATCCGCCTCAAACCCCTCCTGGTAGTACGCCTCCCTCTCCTCATCCGTATGCTCGGCGTAGTCTTGCCAGATGTCCTCCGGGTACTTGTGGTCCCGAACAAGATCAGCGATCCCCACCGCCAGCTGTGCACCCAGGTAGGTGGCCCCGTCCATCTCAAGGACATCCGACACCGAGGGATTGCGGTCCAGGTTCTTGAAGGTGTACCAACCCCCCGCGCCCAGTCCAGCAAGACGAAGGGCGGCTTCCAGGTTGCGGCGATCCTCGCCGTATTGCTCCCCCGACAGGGCCAATCCCGCCAGGGTGCCGGCTGTAAGCCCAGTGGCAATTCCGCTGGCATAGTACAGACCCTGGCCATTTGAAACCGGGTTCTGAATGGCGTAGAGGGCCCCTGTTCCCACACCGATCACCGAGCCCCCAACGCCACCGATGACCTCTCCTGCCTCCGTCTTCCCCCAGACCCCCACACTGTGCAGGGCAAATCCGCCCGCCACGCCATTTGCAGCCGTGGCAGCCATCGAGCCAAAGATCCCCCGAACGCCTTGGGGATCGCCCTTTTCTGCAAGAAACTCCGGATAGCTCTCCCGCAGAGCATCCAGCGCCTCGGCACGCAGGCGGCTTCCCCCGGTCTCGTCGCCGGCAATGGCCCAGAGGCGCAGAGCAGCTTCAGGGTGCTGCTGCGCCTGCAGCAAGGAGATCGCCTCCTCTTGGAGACGCGGCCCAAACCCCCCTGTGGCAACGGCTGCATTCAGGCTGGCGGCCTCCTCGGGCGAAAAGGACTGCATGGCCCGCAAAGCCGACAGTTGAAGGCCCGGATGCCGCGACATTGCAGCGGCCCGGAGAAAAGGGATTGCCCGTTCATCCCCCGCATCAGCCAATGCCTGCGCAGCCGCCTCGCGATCCGCCAGCGCCTGCCGGTCATCCAGCAGCGTGGCGGCCCCTTCCAGCAGCGCCTGCAGCTCCTCGGACCCCTCGCCCGCCGCAGAAGCAGCCTCCGCCAGGGCGGCCAACTCGGCTCGCGCCGTCTCCAACTCGCCCTCCGCAGGAGCGGTTTCCTCCAGGTCGACCGGTTGTCCCTCACCCGGATCCGAGTCCTGGGCCAAGGCAAGCGAGAACAAGGACAACGTGATCCCGATCATGGAACCTCCTGCCCGGCCCATAACGCCTGCAGTCGCCCCCCGCGTCCGGTCTTGGGAACCTCCTACAGCAGGGGCGGGTTATCCCTCTCGTCCCCACGGAGCCCCATGCGCAACCGCTTTCTCCTCGCCAGTCTCGCCCTGTGGATCTTCGCGGCTTGTGCAGGAATCCGCACGCCGGGCGAGAAGAGTCGGGATCGCGTCACCCTCGATTTACTTCGCTCCGCCCCCGGTGCGGATAAGCTCTACATCCAGGCCATGCTTCCCAACGGGGAGAAGGGAATCTTCCTGGTGGATACCGGCGCGGGCATTTCCACCATTTCCACCGCCCTTGCAGAACGGCTGGGCATTTCCGGCAAGAAGTCGAACAGCACGCTCTCCGGGTTGGGGGGCCAGGCGGCCATGGTGGAGGGCCAACTCTCCAGCATCTCCCTTGGAGGGCTGGAAATACGAGATGTGGATGTAGCCATCGGCGTGCCGGGCCTTCCTTCTCATGCCGGTTGGATGCCCATTGACGGAATCCTGGGGAACAATGTCTGGGCGGGGCTGGTGATGGTGATCGACTACCAGGCCGATGTCCTGGAGCTCGGTCTCCCCGGGTCCATTCGCCTGCCGGACTCCACCGTCCCCATGACCTTTGACGGGCAGCATGTGCTGGTGCCCGTGACCCTGCACGCGGGCCACGGTGGCGAGATCCAGGTCAGCCGCTCGCTGCACCTGGAGTTGGACACGGGTGCGCGGAGAATCCTTCTTTCCGGGTCCACCGGAGAGGGATTTGAGTCCCTTGCCAGCGAGGGACAGGAGCCGATTTTTGGCATCGGTGCCTCCGAGGATGTCCCCCTGTCCGCGTTCTACCGGGAGACCCGCCGAGTCCCCATTGTCAGCGTGGAGTTGGGAGGTGCCGTGGTGGAGGCCCCCGGATCCGCCACCTGGCTGAACTACAAGAACCAACAGCGCATCGGACCCCCGCGGCTCACCGGCCTCCTGGGACATGCGGTCCTCTCCAACCACCGGGTGATCATCGACTTCCCGGGCCAGCAGTTTGCCCTCCTGCCGTCCAACAGACGGGCCCGCCAGCTGGACGGCCACCAGGTGCTCCTGGAGCAAGACCTGAAGCGGTACGGGGAAGATCCGGATCGGGGGCTCTTTCGCGCCCGCATGCACCTGGCCCAGAGCCACTACGACGATGCCCTCGATGATCTAAGCGCGTACCTGGACGTTCACTCCGATGATGCAGAGGCTCTGATCACCCTGACCCTCCTGCTGAGAAGTGGGGGCCGCTTCCACCAGGCCCTGGCAAACACCGCAGGGGTCGGAGCGGGAGACCTGGTGGATCACGGGGAGATTCTTGCTTCGGTCAACTCCCTTGTGCTGGCAGAACAGGTCGATGCTGCATCCAGGCTGGCCGCAGCTGCACGGGATGCCCGCCCCAACGACGCCATTGTCTACGTGAGTCTCGCCGATGTGGCCATGGCAACGGGCCAGACCGAGGCCGCCGGGGCCGCCCTGCGACGGGCCGCCCAGCTGCGGGAAAACCCGGATGCCTTCCTGCACCGCCGAGCGCTGCTTGCCCTTGCTGAAGGCGATGCCTATGCAGCGGTGGCCCACTTGCGGCGCCGGCTGGATCTCTATCCAACCGACGGGTACGCGCTGTGGTCCTACGCCCTGCTTTCCGCTGCCCTGCCCGAGCTGGCAGGCACCTTTCTCGCGGACCTGGAACGGGCACAAACGCGCCTCCACAAGGAGTCCCTCCCCCACGATTTCATCGCCGCCTCCCTTGTTCTTCACGGAGACCTGGAGGGCGCCAGGGCCGCGATGGAGAAGGGCCTGGAGAGGGACTGCCTGCCGGTAGAGTCCAAGATCTCCAAGGCCAATTGCGAAGCGTGGTACCGGGGCATGGCCCAGGCCGACTTGGACAAGGCACTGGACTACATCGAGGGAGCCCTGGAGCAGGACCCCCACCGGCCGGACTTCCTGGACACGCTTGCGGTGGTGCAAGTGGGTTTGGGGGACTACAAGGCCGCGCGGGAAGCCTCCTGGCAGGCTGCCCGATACTCTCCGGAGATGCTGTACCACCTCTGGCAATTCCGTCGGCTGGATGCCCTGGCCGCCACGCAGTCCCCATGAATCTCGCACTCCTATTCGTTGCTTCCGCACTGGCCGGCACCCCCCGGGAGGTCGTCGTGACCAGCGTGTACGACGGGGACACCTTTACGCTTTCGACAGGGGAAAAGGTGCGCCTGGCCTCGGTCAACACCCCGGAGCTTTCCCCCTCCGAGCCCTACGCGGTGGAAGGCCGGGATGCGGCCCAGGTCTTTCTCTCCAGTGGAACCGTGCTGCTGCACACCGGGCCCACCGAGAAGGATGGGTATGGACGCATCGTGGCCGGCGCCACGGTCAACGGAAAGCACCTCTCGGAGCACCTGCTTGGCCTGGGCCTGGCCCACCTCTTCTTGATTCCGCCCGTGGATGCGGACTTGGACATCCCCTCCCTCCTGGCCGCCCAGGAAAAGGCCCAGCGAGCCAACCGGGGGATCTGGAGCACCGAGGGATACCGCGGCGACCTCCACATGACCTCCTTTCACGCCAATGCTGCGGGGGATGACCGGGAGAACGTGAACGGCGAGTACCTTCGGGTCTGCAACATCACAAACCACCCGCTGAACCTGGAGGGATACGCCCTGAACGATGCCTCTGGGGATCGGTGGGTGATGCCCGCACTGACCATTCCGCCGGGTCACACCATTCGAATCCACTCCGGTGAGGGAACCAGCCAGACGGACCCCCGGGAGCAGCTCACGGTCTTCCTGGGTTCTCCCACCCCGGTCTGGAACAACAGCTACGACAAGGCCACGCTCTACGACCGGTACGGCAAGATCATGGATGTGCGGGTCCACGAGACCAAGCGCCGATAACCGCCGTTCCTCTTCCCGAATGATGGATCAAGCGGCCCCCCGCATAAAGACGATATAAAGGCGCCCAGATCCCCTTGGAGCGCCCCATGATTGCCGTCACCTCGCTGTTTCTCCTCGGCCTGCAAACCGGGTGTACCGACTACGACCTTCACGGGCAGGAAAAGCCGGTGACTACCCCTGGCGAGACCGCGGACACAGGCGAACCCTATGAATCGCCGGATGTCCCCGAGGAATGCGACCTGGAACAGCCCGCTGCCGAGGATGTGGGCGAGGGGGACAACTGTGCTTCCGGTGAAACCGGCGGATTTACCCCGATCGTGGAGTGGGAAGCAGGGAGCACCGGGTGCATGGCCATGCCCGTCGTGGCCGACCTGGATGGAGATGGGCTTCCGGAAGTGCTGGTGAACGAGGGCTGGGGGATCGGGACCGGCACGATGCAGGTCTATCGCGGGGATGGCTCCGGCCTGGTTTTCACCCTTGCAGCCGCCGTGGGCTACGGTTCTCCTGCTGCGGTGGGCGATGTCACGGGCGACGGCCACCCGGACATCGTGGTGGTCAACGAGTATGCCAACTCGCTGATGGCCGTCGGAGACTACACCCTCAAGCTCTTCAACAGCTCCGGCTCTCTTGTCTGGGAATCCGACCACTTTGTGGGGCTGGACTTTGACTACGCCACGGCTCCCCTCATTTCCGACATGGACCACGACGGCCACGTGGAGGTCATTGCCGGCCGGGTGATTCTGAACTCCGATGGCAGCACCCGGGGAATCGGTGCCCATGGACGAGGCTCCTATGGCATCACCACCTTCGGCCAGATGACGATTTCCGAGGCCTCGGTGCCTGCGGTGGCTGACCTGGATCTGGATGGCGTGGAGGAGGTCATCGTGGGCAATGCCATGTACAGCCCCGACGGCGCAGTCCTGGTCTACCAGCCCATGCAGCAGGACGCGATGGTGTCCGTGGCCAACCTGGATGCCGACGTGGAGGGGGAAGCGGTGATGGTCTCCCACGACAACATCCGAGCGGTCGACACCGACGGTTCCATTCTGTGGGGTCCGACCTCCATTCCCGGAGCAAACATCCTCTCAACGCCGGCCATTGCCGACCTGGACGGAGACGGGCAGGTCGAGATTGTGGTGGCCGGGGGAAACACCCTCTGGACCTTGAACCATGACGGCACAGTCCTCTGGCAGGCCACGGTGCAAGATGAAAGCGGCGCCACGGGCGCATCGATCTTCGATTTCGAGGGCGATGGCGACCTGGAGGTGGTCTACATCGATGAAATCCAGATGGTGGCGTACGAAGGCGCCACGGGTGCCATCAAGTACCAGACCCCCAACCACGCCTCCCCCACCATGTTCGACTACCCGGTGATCGCCGATGTGGATGCTGACGGACACGCGGAGATCCTGGTGTGCCACAGCGGATACGGCGCCTCCATGTCTGTCTTCGGCGATGCCAACGACTCCTGGGCAAGCACCCGGCAGGTCTGGAACCAGCATGCCTACGGCATCACGAACGTGGAGGATGACCTCTCCATCCCAACGACAGCCACCCCGAATTTCCGGTCCTACAACACCTGGCATGCAGCCCCCAGTCGGGATGCGGGCTCCACCGCCGACGGCGTGGACTTCACCGGGGAGATCATCGATATCTGTGAAGAGTGTGAGGACGGCCTGGTGTACGTCTCCGCCCGGGCCATCAACCGCGGCATTGACCAAGCCACGGACTGGGCCCCCCTCGCGTTGTACGCCACGGTGAACGGCGCAGACCAGCTGGTTGCCACCGCCTCCATCGCCGGCGGACTCGATGCAGGCTGGACCAGCGAGACCATCGTGTTCGAGGTGGATGCAAACGACCTCGTCGGCGCGAGCAGCTTGTGGCTGGTCGTGGATGATGACGGCACAGGGACCGGCATGCACGACGAGTGCTCTGAAATGAACAACGGCGTGATCTGGGGTGGGCCCTTCTGCGACGAGTAGGAGGAGGACCGACCCTCCAGAGCACGCATTGTGCAGTTCCAAGGGCGGTCATGGCCCAATGCCAATCGCCGGACGCCGGTTTCGCTGTTATGGGCCGTGGCTGACACGAAAAACCTGTCTCTGGAGTCCCTCATGATCGATCCACGCCGTCTCGGCACCCTGCTGCTCACCGCTGCCCTCCTCGCCTGTGGAGGAGAACCGGCAAACGACGAGACTCCTGCCACAGATGGCCCTTCTGCCGCCCTGAAGGTGGACAAGGGTGTCGACCTGAAGGCCAAGACCATTCGCATTGGCGCCCTGAATGATGAAAGCGGCCCGGCTGCGGTCATTGGCAAGCCCTATGCTGCGGGCAAGCGCCTCCTGGCTGCCCAGATCAATGCGGGCAACTCCGGATTGCTCCCGGATGGCTGGTCCGTGGAGCTCGTGGAGCGCGATCACGGCTACAACCCCCAGAAGTCCACCCAGGCCTTCAAGGAAATCTCCGAGAACGTACTCTTTGTGGGCACGAGCTTCGGCACCCCCAACACCCTGCCGCTTCGCCCCATGCTCGAAGCCGACAACCTGGTGGCCTTTCCCGCCTCCCTGTCCAGCGAAATGGGCAAGCACAAGCACACGCCCCCCCTCGGCCCCAGCTACATCCTCGAGGCCCAGCGGGCCATGGACTGGGCTGTCTCCAACCAGGGTGCAGACACCCTCAAGGCAGGCATCATCTACCAGCAGGATGACTACGGCAAGGACGGACACACCGGCTGGATGGCAGCTGCCGAAGCCCACGGTGTGACCGTGGTGTCCGAGCAAACCGTCGCGCCCGGCCAAAAGGACTTCACCGCGGTGATCACCTCCCTCAAGGATGCCGGCGCGGACATGGTGCTGCTGACCACCCTCCCCAGCGCCACCGGGCCCATCCTCGGGACCGCTGCGCAGCTGGGCTACCAGCCCACCTGGATTGGCAACACCCCCGCCTGGATCGATGGCTTCTTCAACCCGGAGGTCATTCCTTCTGCGGTCTTTGCCAAGTACCACCAGGTCAACGGCCTTCCCTTCTGGGGCGAGGACGTGCCGGGCATGGAGGCCTTCACCAAGGCCTACGAAACCCACGGAGCCGAGCTGGGCAACGAGGACTTCTACCTCCTGCTCTCCTACATCCAGGGACTGGTCCAGGTGGAAGCAGCCAAGAGGGCCATCGAGGCCGGGGACATCACCCGGGCCGGCTACCTCTCGCAGCTGAGCACCATCGACAACTGGACAGCGGCCGGCATGATTCAGCCGCTGAGCCTGAAGGCGTTCCCCTACGAGACCGGCACGGCCACCCGCGTGCTCAAGCCTGATTTCGAGGCCAAGAGCTGGAGCGTGGTCGGAGAGTACGCCTCTGCCAGCGAAAAGCCTGAAGAGGGCTGACCTGCCCGGGGGGAACACATGCTGGAGGTTCAAAACCTCGAGGCGGTGTACCACGACGTGGTCCGGGTGCTGCGAGGTGTCAGCCTCGCCGTGCCCACGGGCGGCGTAACGGCACTGTTGGGCCCAAATGGGGCGGGCAAGACCACCACCTTGCGGGCGATTACCGGGCTGCTCGCCATTCACGATGGAAAGATCACCAAGGGCTCGATCACCCTGGGTGGCCAGGACCTCACCTCCCTGGGCCCCGAGGACATTGTCCGCGCTGGGATCTCCCAGGTGATGGAGGGGCGGCGGATTCTGCCGGAGCTGACCGTGGAGGAGAATCTCCGCGCTGGCGCCTGGTCCACTCCCCGAGGGCTGATTCCCCGGGAGTTGGACCGACACTACAGCCGCTTCCCGATTCTCGCGGAACGGCGCAGACAGCCCGCCGGCTTCCTCTCAGGCGGGGAGCAGCAGATGCTCGCCATCGCACGCGCATTGATGAGTCGTCCTCGGCTGCTGCTCATGGATGAACCCTCCCTCGGCCTGGCACCGAAAATCGTCGCCGATGTGTGCGACCTCATCCGGGAAATCAATGCCGAGGGTGTCAGCGTGCTCCTGGTGGAGCAGAACGCTGCAATGGCCCTGGAGCTGGCGGACCAGGCCACCCTTCTCGAAACCGGAAAGGTCGTGCTGGAGGGCTCCTCTGAGAGCCTGCGCCAAGACGCGGACATTCAAGCGTTCTACCTGGGGGGCGGCCAGTCAGAAGGCAGCTACCGGGACGTCAAACACTACCGACGACGCAAGCGGTGGCTGAGCTGATGGCCACCTTGTTGTCCCTGCAAGACCTGGAACTTTCGTTTTCAGGGGTTCGAGCGCTCAAGGGCGTCTCCCTGGAAGTCCAGGAGGGAGAGTTGCTGGCTGTGATCGGCCCCAACGGGGCGGGCAAGACCTCTTTGTTCAACTGCATTTCGGGTCTCTACCTCCCCTCCGGGTCCCTGGTCTTTTCAGGAACAGACCTCTCGGGGGTTCCCGCCCACCACCGGGCCAGGCTGGGCATTGCCCGAATGTTCCAGAACCTTGCGCTCTACGAACACCTCACCGTGTTGGAGAACCTATTGGTGGGTTGCCACCACAGGTTCCAGAGCACCTGGTGGGCGGACATGTTCTGGAGCGGTTCCGCCCAGACGGAGGAGCTCGAATGCAGGGAATTGGCGGAGGAGATCATCGACTTCCTGCACTTGGAAGCCGTTCGAAAGAAGCCCGCCGGAACGCTCCCCTACGGTGTGCTCAAGCGCGTGGAGCTTGGGCGAGCCTTGTGCATGGAACCCAGGCTGCTGCTCCTGGATGAGCCAGCCGCGGGCCTGAACCGGGAGGAAACCGAGGACATGGCCCGGTACATCCTGGACATCAAGGAAGAGCGAGGCATTGCCCAGGTGCTGATCGAACACGACCTGCGCATGGTGTTGGACCTGGCGGACCGGGTGGCCGTGTTGGATTTCGGTCGGCGCATCGCCCTGGGCTCCCCTCAGGAAATCCAACAGGATCCCGCCGTGCGGGCGGCCTATCTCGGCTCGGCTGCACCAGGCGTTGGGGCGACAGTCTGATGGGTTCTCTTCAGGAACAACCCACCCTTGTGGGCCGACTGGCATTTCTCGCCGGCCAGTACGGGGACCGGGTGGCCCTCCGGGAGAAGATCCTGGGTGTGTGGAGGGGAACCTCCTGGCGGGAGTACTGGGAGGCGGTTTGCCGCGTCGGGCGTTCCCTGGAGGCGGCGGGCATCAAGCCCGGGGACCACATTGCCATCTTGAGCGGCAACCGCACGGAGTGGCTGTACGCCGACCTCGGGGCCCAGCTCATCGGTGCGCGTTCCGTGGGCATCTACCAGACCAACCCCACCAGCGATGTGGCCTATGTGCTGTCCCACAGTCACGCCCGCATCGTGTTCTGCGAAGACCAGGAGCAAGTGGACAAGGTCATTGAATGTGCCGAGGGGACTCCCGACCTTGCCCGGGTGGTGGTTTTTGATCCCCGTGGCCTTCGCCACTACTCGGACGACCGCCTGGAAAGCCATGCGGCCTTTCTGGATCGCGCTGGGCCACCCTCCGCCGAGTGGGCTGCACAGAAGCTCTCCGATCTGGACCCGAACGCGTGCGCCATGGTGGTCTACACCTCGGGAACCACAGGCCAACCCAAGGGAGCCCAGCTCTCCAACGCAAACGTATGTCCCGCCTCGGATGCTTTGTCCGAGCTCCTCGAGATCGGCCCCGACGACAGCCTCCTGTCCTACCTGCCCCTGTGCCATGTCGCAGAAAAGATCTTCACCCTCTTTCTGCCCCTTTCTTCTGGGGCGGTGGTGCACTTCGGAGAGGCCATTGAGACCGTGCAAGCGGACCTCATGGAGGTCTCTCCCACAATCTTCCTGGGGGTGCCCCGTATCTGGGAAAAAATGTATGCCAGCATCCACCTGAAAATGGCGGATTCCTCCTGGGCAAAGCGGTCCCTCTTCTCCTGGGCCACCCGCCCGGCGAGCGGCGGTCCCACCTGGCTTCGCTGGCTCGCGACCCGAGCAAGGGACCTTCTCGTCTTGCGCCCCCTCCAGGAGCGCCTCGGACTGCGCCGTTGCCGGCTTCCGTTTTCCGGTGCAGCCCCCATCTCCGAGGAAATGCTCCGTTGGTACCACGACATCGGTGTGCCCGTGCTCGAGGCATTCGGACAGACCGAATGTGCCGGCGTGAGCCATGTCAATCCCCCTGATGCGGTCTGCTTCGGAAGCGTGGGCCGAGTCATCCCCGGCATGGAGTGCCGCATCGCCGAGGACGGCGAGGTGCTTCTTTTCGGTTCCTTTGTGTTCGTCGGGTACCTGCACAACGAGGCCGCCACCCGGGCCACGGTGGACCCCCAGGGCTGGCTTCACACGGGGGATGTGGGGCGGATCGATGAGGAAGGCTACCTCCACATCACCGGCCGCAAGAAGGAGATCATCATCACCGCCGGGGGCAAGAACCTGTCCCCGGAGAGAATTGAAAACGCCATGAAGGTGAGCCCCTACATCAAGGAGGCCGTGGCGGTGGGCGACCGGCGGAAGTTCGTGTCGGCCCTGGTGCAGATCGACTGGGAGGCCGTTTCCGACTGGGCTGGACGACGGCAGCTGCCCCACACGGACTTCCAGGACCTCACCTCCAAGGACGAGGTCCGGAAGCTGGTGCAGGACGAGGTCCTCCGCCTCAACGAGCAGCTGGCGCGAGTAGAGCAGGTGCGGTCCTTTCGCCTGCTCCCCAAGGAGCTACACCAGGACGATGGGGAGCTCACCGCCACCCAGAAGGTGCGCCGAGGCCAGGTCTCAGAGATCTGGGGCGACCTCATCGAGGAGATGTACCGGTGAGTACCTTCCTGCAGTTGTTCTTCAGCGGTCTCGCGCTGGGCACCACCTACGCTCTGATCGCCCTGGGTTTTGTGGTGGTCTACCGGGCGAGCCAGGTGTTCAACTTTGCCCTGGGGGAGCTTCTGACCGCCGGGAGTTTCGCGATGGTGGGGTTGTGCGCAGCGGGATGGCCGTGGCCGGCAGCGCTTCTCGGTGCCATGACGGCCACCGGACTGTTGGGGGCCGGTATCGAGCGACTGGTGTTGCGACCGCTCATCGGCCGGCCGGTCTTTGTGACGATCATTGTCACCATTTTCATCGGGATGATCCTCCGCTCCCTGGTGCTGCTCATCTGCGGAGCGGACCCGGTGGGCATGCCCACGGCCTGGGACCCCACCGCAGCCGTGGAAATTGGTCCCGCCCGAGTGCTCGTGAGCTCCCTCGTGGCCCTGGGGGCAGGAGTGATCACCCTGGGTGGCTTCTGGTGGATGATCCAGAAGACCCGGCTGGGAGTCGCCATGCGAGCCACCAGCTCCAACCAGGAAACCGCCCTGGCTCTGGGGATCCCCGTCGGCCGCATCTTTGCCACCACCTGGTTTGTCGCAGGCGCTGTGGCTGCCCTCGCCGGCATCTTCCTGAGCATGTTTCCCCGGAACCTGGATGCCAACCTGGGGTTCGTGGCGCTCCGGGCCTTTCCAGCGGTCATCGTGGGGGGGCTGGACTCGATCGGAGGCGCGGTGATCGCAGGATTGGGGCTCGGCCTGCTGGAGGTCCTCTGCCAGGGCTACGTCAATGAGCACCTGGGCGCCCTGGGCCACAACTTCCATGCGGTCTTTCCCTACCTCGTCATGATTGGTTTTCTTGTGGTGCGCCCCTACGGGCTGTTTGGCACCCGGGAAGTGGAGCGCGTCTGATGCCGACCCGGGCCCTTGTCACTACCTACCAAGAGGACAGCCGGCTCTTTGCCGACCTGTGGCACAAGATCGCCTGGGTGCTTGGGGGGGCTTTGCTCCTGGCGTGGCCGTGGGTGGTCAGTGCTCGTTGGCTCACGATCGGCGTCCAGACCCTGACCGCTGTGGTGGGATCTGTGGCGCTGATGATTCTCACGGGGTTTGCAGGCCAGATCAGCCTGGGCCACGCAGCTTTTCTCGCCGTCGGGGCCTACACCGCCGCCATTCTCGGCCATTCGGTGCACATGCCATTTTGGCTGGCCATGCCCCTCGCTGGCCTGGCCGCTGCCGCCGTCGGGTTGTGCGTGGGGCCCTTTGCCCTGCGGCTTCGGGGGCTGTACCTGGCGCTCGTGACCCTGGGCCTCATCTTCATTGTGGCCCACCTGCTCTTGAGCTTTCCAGACATCACAGGGGGAGTGTCGGGTCTTTCCGTCCCCATGCACACCTGGTTTACCGCCCCCGAGGGCACGTCTTCTTTGGGGGCAATGACCCAGACCTCATCCGTGGGAGGGGTCGATCTGCGCTTTTCCACCAAGCTCTACTACCTGTACCTGGGCCTGGCCATCGCGGTATCACTGATGGGGGTCAATCTTCGGCGGTCCCACAGTGGGCGGGCAATGATGGCCGTGCGGGACAGCGACCTTGCCGCCGAAGCGCTGGGGGTCGATCCGGCCCGCACCAAGATCCTGGCCTTTGGGATTTCCTCCTTTCTCGCTGGGGTCGCCGGCGCCATGTACGCCTTCGAGCAGCAGTACATCACGGTGGAGCCGCCCTTTGACCTGCACATGAGCGTCTCCTACATCGCGATGATTGTCATCGGCGGCATCGGCACCATCTTTGGGGCCGTGGCCGGGGCCATCACACTCGTCATGGTCTCCCCCCTTGTGGAGAGCCTCACCGCAGGCTTGCCCTTGCTCGGAGAGCTGACCTCCGCCCAGAGAAGCACCCTCGTCTTCAGCCTGATGGTGTGCGGATTCTTGATTTTCGAGCCTCTGGGCCTGCTGGGCATCTACCTGCGCATCAAGCGCTATTTCCTGGCCTGGCCTTTTCGGTATTGATCTCTCGCCCTCCAGTGAGTTGTGTAGGGGGCGCTAATGCTGCCTATCCGTCGGGGATCTCGTTCGCATCGGGGTGAAGGGCGAGCAATCGTCGTCGTGTAGGGACATTCTCTGCTGTGGTCACCAGGCCATCGGGCCACCGGATGATCAAGGTGTCCACTCGTGATGCGTTCCCCAGACCGAAGTGGACCAACGATGGGCTTTGCGAGCCCAGCCGCATGGAACTGATTTCTCGGATCTGATGAGTGCCATCGACGATGGTCTCGATGCGTGCACCGTAGGCTTCTCGGTTGGGAAAGACCCCTAGCAAGTCCACCTCTATCCATGCGTTTTCGTCACACTGATTCGACCACAACTCCGGGTCATGGTCGGTCCCGTTGAAGATGAATTCCAAGTAGCCGTCGCCGTCGATATCGCCAGTCACCAGTCCATATGTGCTTCCGTCGGCGTCGAAGCCGAATGCGTCTCCCATCTCGAGAAACGTGCCTTCGTCGTCACCTTGCCAGATATTATTGGGCTGTAGTCCCATGTCGATATCCTTCCATGGTGTGCCGGCTGCTGCGATTACATCGAGGTGTGCATCGTTGTCGAGGTCGGCCAATTCGATCGACCACAACGACCAACTCCCCGCCACGGCGACATGTTCGGGGGCGGTCATTCCATAGGCTGCGCTCATGTCTACATATTGGCCCGTACCGTCATTGGTGATGCATACCAGAGGACCGAAGCTCGCGATGCAGTAGTCCAGAAAGCCGTCGCCATCGAGGTCTGCACTATCGACACCCATTCCGTATAATTGGAGATCCGCGGACACTTCTGCGGCGTCATCTTGCAGTACGGGTAGACTCGAATCCTCTGGACCGTCATTTCGATAGAACGCGGTCGGAAGTGTGAATTCCGCATAGTCGGTGGGTACGAGGAGATCGGCATCGCCGTCGCCATCTCGGTCGGTGAACATTGCGAGATTGGCATTGGTGGGCTGGCCATCGAGCGGCAGCGTGTAGGCTACGGAGAAAATGCCGTCCTCGTTCATCAACAGTCGGTCGAGACTTGGGACATGACGAGGGAAGACTTCGACTTCCGAGGATGTCGAAGTAGCGAACGTGGGTACGAAAACGTCTAGATCGCCGTCTTGGTCCACATCGGCCCAGGTCACGTGGTTCATGCCCAGCTCGGGTTCTGTCGGGTCGTGGAATATTTCTCGGCCAGCGCCAAAACGGAAGTCGCCCTGATTTTCGAAGAGAGCGACGCCACCGTCGTAGACCAACAGCAAATCGGGTAGGGGATCGCCCATCATGTCGGCAAAACCCGCATTGACGAAGCGCGTCAAGTTGACGTCGCTGATTGCGTCTGTCGGGTCGACCCGCTGGCCGGCATGTTCCGAAAAATGGCCGGTCCCGTCGTTTTCGAAGAAGTAGAGTCGGCGATCGACCATATGGCCCATGGCCAAGTCGAGATCCCCGTCACCATCGAGATCTTTCATGACCACGCCACTGGTCGGAGGGCCGACCCCATATCCTTCGGGGTTGAAGGGTAGGATCAATCCGCGCGCTTGGCTTTGCTCCTCGAAGCGAAGAAAACCGGACTCCGCGGGATCTTCGCAGCGTATTTCTTCACCGAGCGTAAATCCCTCGGTCTGCCAGACCTCGGTATCAGGGCCGGTATTTTCATCGATGTTCTGACAGGCCATCAGTGCGATTGGGAACAGTCCGAAAAGGGAATAGTTCACGACATTCCTATCGGCAGTCTTCGTTGGCGAAGACTTCGTCCAAGCTCACGTCGACGAGCTCCAGGTCATCTCGTCTCGTTCCTTCCATATCGGTCAGCCAGAAAATGAAGCATTCCTTGACTTCGGGGTCCGTCGGACAGAAATCACACTCCATTCCTTCGACGAATCCCGCCATGGTCGAGCAGACATTCCCCATTTCCATGTCCCGAATGTCGATCCATAGTCTGACGTGACCTCCCATAATTCCCGACCATTCGTCCCCAGATTCGACGACGGTTCCGCCGATCTGTACATCATGAAAGTTCATTGGAACGGCGCTCAGCCCCAAGGGCAGCTGGGAGAGATCTGCCAGCTGTCGGCTTTCGACTGCTGGGGTCAGAACTTGGGGATTGTCGAAAGGCAGTGCTTCGAATGCCAATGTGGGTTGAC
>CAZSZE010000003.1:0-34924 GCA_964610645.1 uncultured Enterobacterales bacterium
GGAACCACTTCTGGCCCGGGTAGATCGCCTTCTTGTAGGTCGAGTTGTAGCAGTAACTGCACTTGTAGATGCAGCCGCGACTCCCCATCATCTGGAAGACCGGGTCCCCGTGCATGGGGTCCCCGGGGTCCACCTTGTTGCCGTAGATGAAGAACTTGTCTCCATGGTGGGTGTAGTCGCGGAAGGGCAGGGAATCCAACGTCTGGACCAAGGCCCGCAGGGGGTTCTCGACAATCTCGCCCGCGTCGGTACACATCATCAGGTTCTGGCAGTCGGTGAGGTCGGTGCTGTCCTGCAGGCGCTGGCACACCTCGATGAGCGCCAGCTCCCCTTCCCCGCGAAGCACGATGTCCGCGGTCTCCACGCACTCCTCGGGCATCAGGGTCGGGTGCATGCCGCCCCAGAGCACACAGGTGTCCAGGGCCTCGTGCACATGGTCCGTCAGGAGGCGGGCCTGGTTGTAGTAGGCGCTGGCGCGAATGGAGATGCAGAGCAGGTCCAGCTGCTGCTGCTGCACAAGCTTCACCACGTTGGCCAGCTCCGTGTCGGTCGCCGGGCCCAGGTGGTTGGAAATCCAGTCCTTGAAGTAGATTTCTGTGACCGTGTGGCCGGTTCCTCGGAGGGAGGCTGCCAGGATTCGAACGGCGTTGTTCTCCACGTCGTACATGGAAACAATGCCCACCCGCAGGGGGCGACCCTGGACCTGCTGCGCAAGCGCCTCTATTCGCGAACTCAATGCCAAGACGCAATCCCTCGAAACGACTGGTACGATAGCACCCGGCCCCTGCCCCGGATAGGCCGAATTCCCCGAGGAGCCCATGTCCCATCCCACAGTCCATGACGGCCCGGTGGTGATTGTTGGCGGCGGTGTCGCTGGCCTCACCAGCGCCCTGCTCCTGCAGGAATCCGGGTGCCAGGTCACCGTGGTGGAGCGCGGAGATGTCGTGGGAGGGCTCGCAAAGTCGTTTGAGTACGATGGATTCGTCTTCGATGTGGGGCCTCATCGTTTCCACACGGACAACCCAAATGTCGCGACCTTTCTGGAGCGCATCCTCAAGGGAGATTCCACCTGGTTCCCCCGATGTTCCGAGGTCTACTTCCAGGGCAGCTACTACGCGTGGCCCCTGAAGCCCTCGAACCTGGTCCAACTCCCGGTGTCCCTGGCTGCAAAATCCGGGGTCGACCTGGCCCTGAACAGCTTCCGCACCTACGAGATCGACTCGTTTGAGACCTACGTGCTGCACCAGTACGGCCCCACGCTGTATGAGCACTTCTTCCGGGGCTACTCGGAGAAGTTCTTGGGGATCCACCCCCGGGACACCCACCCGGACTGGGCCAAGGTCGGCATCAACCGGGCGATCATCGACAACAACCTCCAGATGCAGAACCTCTCGCAGCTGTTGAAGACCACGCTGATGCAGGCCTTCCACACCGACGAGACCCGGTACCTCTACCCCAACCGGGGAATGCACCAGGCCTGGGAGATTGTCTCGCGCTTGTTCAGACAAGCCGGCGGCCGGATCATCACCGGGGTGTCCGCCCGCATGGAAGCAGAGGACGGGCAAATCAGGCGGGTCTGGGCCGACGAGGAGCCACTGGAGGCCGGCAACGTCATCTGGACCGGGCCGATCACCGTGGCCTGCGAACAACTGGGCGTGAACCGTCCGGAGTTGGACTACCTGGGCCTGCTCCTGTTCAACGTCTGCGCGGAGTGCGATGTCCCGCGGGACTACCAGTGGTGCTACTACGGGGCGGACGACATTGTCTTCAACCGAATCTCGGTTCCCAAGTTCTTCAGCAAGGCCACCACCCCCCCCGGCACCACGGGGATCTGCGTGGAGGTCACGTGCATGGAAGGGGACAACCGCTGGCAGCACGCGGAGCGCCTCACGGACTGGGTGATCGATGACCTCATTCGCGTGGGGATGATTCCCAACCGGGCCGCGGTCCATGATGTCTTCGTAGAGCGCGTCCGGGACAGCTACCCCATCTACCACACCGACTACCCGGGCCAGCTGGCCTACGCGCGGGAGGCCCTGGCCCAGTTCCCAAACCTGCACATGGCGGGACGCACGGGAATGTTCTGGTACAACAACATGGACCACTCCATCGAGAACGCCATGCAGTTGTGCAAGAAGCTCCTGCGGGAAGCAGGGCGGGTCGAGGCGGAAGAGATGCAACTGGCCGCCGGCAAACTGGCCTGACCCGGACGATTTTCCCGTGACGCACTATTTCTCATGCACGGTCACCCGTGGGGCCGAGGGGGTCCTGGCCCAGGAGTTGGAAGCGCTGGGAATTTCCGGTTGCGAGCCCGGCCGGGGGGTGGTCCACTTTTCGGGACCCCTCGCCCTGGGCTACCGGGCTTGTCTGCACTCGCGCATTGCCAGCCGGGTGCTGCTCATCCTGAAGTCCGGCCGCGCCTCCAACGCGGAAGCCCTGTACCAGGGGGTGCGCACCATTGACTGGCTGGACCACCTGGCCCCGGACGGCACCCTCGCCGTGGACTTCGTGGGCCGCACCGAGTCCTTGCACCACTCGGGCTTTGCCGCCAAGAAGGTAAAGGATGCAGTGGTGGACACCCTCCGCGATGCCACGGGGCAGCGGCCCGGAGTCGACCTGAAGAACCCCCACCTGCGGATCAACGTGCATCTGCGCCAGGACGAGGCCACCGTCAGCGTGGATCTCAGCGGGGCGCCGCTCCACCTGCGCGGGCTGTCCCGTCACCCCGGAGAAGCCCCCCTCAAGGAAACCCTGGCCGCCGCCATCCTGCACCTCGCGGGGTGGCCCAAGGCCGCTCGCTACGGCCAGCCCCTGTTCGACCCCATGTGCGGCTGCGGGACCTTTCTCACGGAAGCCGCCGGCATCGCCCAGTGCCGGCCCCCGGGCCTGGACCGGCGGCACTGGGGGTTCTCCCGGTGGCGGGGCCATGACAAAGCTGCCTGGCGGGAGGAGCTGCAACGGGCAGAGAGCGCGACCCGGGCCGTAAAACTGGACCTCCGCGGTTCCGATCGCAATCCCATGGCGGTGGAAAACACGCAGTGGAACCTGGATCGGGCGGGTCTGACCAAGGAGGTGCGGGTCACCGCCGGGGAGCTGTCCGACGCCCAACCGGACTCGAGGAACGCGGGAATCCTGGTCACCAACCCGCCCTTTGGGGAGCGGATGGGGGAGGAGTCGGAGAGCATTGAGACCTACCGGCTGCTGGGAGATGTGATGCGGCGACGCTTCCTCGGGTGGACCGGCTGGGTCCTGGCCGGCAGCCCAGCGCTGGGCAGGCAGCTGGGGCTCAAGCCCGCCAGCAAGACCATCCTCTTCAACGGCCCCATCGAGTGCCGGCTGGTGGAGATCCCCATCTCCGCCAAGAAGGTGGAGCGGGACCAGAAGAAGAAACGTCCGGAGTAGGGGCGGGCCCCCGTGCCCGCCCGCTAGTAGTGGTACGTGAGTAGGGGCGGGCCCCCGTGCCCGCCCGCTAGTAGTGGTACGTGATGGAGTAGGGCTCGCAAACGGCGGTCAATGAAGTGGCGAGCAACCACACGGTCAAATCGTCACTCCAGCTCCCGCAGCCGGTCTCCACAGCGAAGTCCGAAGTGCCACAGCAGCCGGGCAGCCCTTCCGCGCTCCAGGCCGCCACGCTGTCGTTCTCGCAGACCGGGTACGGGTTGCTGGAGTCGTTGCAGGCAAAGAACGCACACACGGTGACGTTGCCCTGAAAGGTGAAGTCATGTTCACCGCTGCAAAATGCCGAGTCCTCGGACTCATATCGAAACCAGTCCAGGTCCGAGGGCCCATTGATGAATCCCCCGAGGGTTGCCGCCGAGTCGTCGCAGTCGTCGATGGTCTCCAGGACCGCGGCCGCCCCTTCGGTGCCGTTTGGTTCGTGGACATCGGTGTCGGTGCAGCCCGTCAGAACCGTGACGCTGGCCTCCCCTGCTGGCCCCTCGTCCTGTCCATCGCTGGGGGTGACGAGACAGGTCCAGACCTCTTCCGACCCCGTGGCGGCGGCCTCCACGGTGGCGGCCTCCAGCTCGGTCTGCCCGCCATTCTTTTCCCAGTTGTAGCGATAGGAGACCGGGTATTCCTCGGGATCCTCCGATTCGACCGACACGGAGCAAAGCAGATCGTCGGCAACCGTGGGCTCCGCCGGGGTGATGATCACCTCCGGTGCGGTGGGAGGTTCGTTGGGGGGCGAACCGCTGTCGGCATCGCCGTCGGCATCGGCATCTGCATCGCTGTCGGCGTCGGCATCCGCCTCGGGCCAGGAATCAAGGGTCGGGTTCCGGTCCGGGCAGCCGACCAGCAGACAGCAGATCGCCATCCATGACCACATCCCCATCGAGATTCGTTCAGGCAAGACTCGCCCGCGCCTTCTTGGCCAGCTCCACCCACACGACCCGGGAGTCCTGGGCAGACTCGGAGACCTCCTGGGCCCGCCGTGTCCGTGTCCTCTCATGAGAACCTCCAGACGACCCTGTATTCTATCTCAACGTCGCAAGGTTCAGAGTCACACCCAGGGTGTGGAACATCGCCCCGGACTCGGACCCGATGGGCACCACCGCAAAGGCATAGTCCAGGCGTCCACTCTCGTTCATGACACCGATGCCAGCCCCGGCCCGGTGCTGTCCCCCGTGGATCGCATAGCCGCCCCGCAGGGCCAGCTCTCCCCCGATGCGGCCCTCCGCCCCGGCCCGGAAACCGTACCAGTCATCCTTCCAGGTGCCATCCAACCCCAGACCAAGCACCTTCGAGGCCTCCCACCACAGGCCCGCCTCTCCCCAGCGGTCTTTCTCTCCCGTGGGCAAGAGGGACCGACCCACCGCCGTCAGCGTCAACCCGTCCCCCACCTGGACAGCGGTGCTGGCATCCATGTCAAAGGCCTTTTGCGCGTCGGAGAGCTCCGACGTCACCTTCTGGTAGGAACCGGAGATTCCTATGGCGAGGCGATCTTCCAGCACAGCGGCGCCCACGCCCAGGGCTGCGGTGCTGTCCACCACAAAGTTCTCCACATCCTCCTCCCCCGGCACCACCCAGCCGGGTACCAGCGGTCCACTGGCGGAAGCATTCCCGGAATCCCGCGTCCAACTGGCCCAGACCCCCATGGGCGTCTCCACCCGTCTCTCCATGACCACCGCCCCGACACGGGCGCCGGACCCGTCCAAAGCCAAGTCCCCATGGGCCGCGTAGCCAGGGAGAAGCGACATCGCTGCCGTGCTCCGCGCGCCCGCGCCCCACGGGCGCGCCACACCGGCGAATGCCATTCCATCCGCGGCCGCTGTGGAGGATTCCGCTGCAACCCCGATTGCCGGCCAAAAGACCCCAAATAGCCCCCAGAGGGCCGCGTGGGTCCCCCTGAAATACCTCCAAGCCCAATGGTTCTTGCGTTGCATCATCAGCGGTCTTATCATCCAAAGCTTCCTGGGGGCATTTGTTCCCTCCTCGGCACACTTTGGAGAATGACGATGGATGCCGAAAAGATTGAATTCTTTCGGGGCCTACTGAAGGATCGCCTGGCTGCCCTGCTTGCAGAAGCAGGCGCGGAGCTGCGCGACCTCACCGATGACAAGGAGGCCCTCGCGGACGACATCGATTTCGCTGCCATGGAATCGACACGGGAGTTCACCCTGCGCCTGCGAGACCGGGAGCGCATCCTGATTCGCAAGATCCAGGATGCCCTGCGCCGGGTGGAAGAAGGCGAATACGGAATCTGCGCCAACTGCGGCGACGAGATTTCGGAGAAGCGACTCATGGCGCGGCCCGTGGCCACCTGGTGTATTGACTGCAAGACCGAGGCCGAGCGCCTCGAGCGCCGCAGTTGGTCCTCCTGACAGGACTGTTGGTCTACCCTGCGGGGCGGGTCTTCCCGAGGGGATGGGGCAAGCCATGGGCGTGATCACCAAGGCTGTGCTGCCGGTTGCCGGTTTGGGAACCCGCTTTCTGCCGGCCACCAAGGCCGTCCCCAAGGAGCTGCTGCCCCTGGTGGATCGGCCCTGCCTGGAGTACATCGTCGCCGAGGCGGTGGAGGCAGGCCTGACCGAGCTGATCTTTGTCACCTCCCGGGGCAAGGACGCCATTCTGGACCACTTTGATCGCCAGCCGGCCCTGGAGGCAATCCTGGAGCAGGCGGGCAAGACCGATCTGGCCAAGGAGGTTCGCGGCGTGGCACGCCATGCCCGGGTGGTCTCGGTGCGGCAGGAGGAGACCCTGGGGTTGGGCCATGCAGTCTTCTGTGCAGCCCCCGCCACCGGCTCGGACGACTTCGCAGTCCTCCTGGGAGACGACGTGATTGATGGGGAGCGCCCCGCCATCCAACAGCTGCTGGATGTCCACGCGGAACACGGCGGGGCCGTGGTGGCCCTGCAGGACGTGCCCCGGGACCAGACGGATCGATACGGCATCTGCGCAGGGGAAATGATGGGCCCCGGCTTGATGCAGGTCTCGGAAATGGTGGAAAAGCCGGCCCCCGAGGAAGCCCCGAGCACCTACTCCATTGTGGGCCGGTACGTGCTGCCGGCGGAAGTCCATGAAATCCTCGCCCACACCCCCCGGGGCCGCGGCGGCGAGATTCAGCTCACGGATGCCATCGCGGTCCTCGCAAGCCAGGGCCGCGTGCGGGGATTGGAGTTTCAGGGGGATCGGTTTGATACCGGCAATGTGCTGGGACTGATGCGGGCCAGCATCCACTTCGCCCTGAAGCGACCGGACCTTGAAGAAGGCATGCGGGCGATCCTGCGGGAGTATGGTGACGCCTGACCCGGGAGGAGTCTCCTCCCACGAGTTTGCCAGGGTCGCAGTGGCCCTTCCCCCCAAGGAGCCCTTTACCTACCGGATTCCCGCCCCCCTTCGGGGGGACCTGCAGATGGGCCATGCCCTGCTGGTCCCGTTCGGGCCGAGAAAGGTCACCGGCTATGTCCTGGAGACCACATCCGAGCCAGACTGTGACCCGGCGCGGGTCAAGGAGATCCACCGACTGCTCGATCCCCACCCGGTCTTTGATGCAGGCCAACTCACCCTGTTTCGCTGGGTGGCCGACTACTACCGGGCATCGGTGGGGGAGGTCATTGCCACAGCGCTGCCCTCGGGCATCCGCACCACCACCAAGACGGTCTTTCGGGCCTCGGAGTCGGGGGTGGAGTCTCTTGCGGTGGAGGCCGTGCACGATGCACAGGCCGAGGTTTTGCGGGAGGTCGTGTCCCGTCCCGGCCTCACCCGGCGAGGGTTGGAGCGTCGCCTGAGGGACCTGCTGGAACCCAAGGAAGCCAGCCGGGCCCTGGACGCGTTGCTTCGCGCCAACCGGCTGGAGGCGGAGCAGGTGGAGACCTCCGGCCCCTCGGATCGGGTGAAGGTACTGCGGCTACAACATCCTGAAGAGAAGTGGACCGAACACCTGCCCTCCCCCGGGGCCCGACAGCTGGCGGTTCTCCAGTCCCTGGCCGAGGCGGACGGCACCCTGGACCAGCCGGAGCTGCTTGCCGCGCAGGGGCCCTATGCCCGCACCGCCGTGCGGCGGCTTCTCCAGGTGGGGCTGGTCACAGAGGAACTCCAGGAACGCCGGGATGCCGTGACGGTGGGAGAACTTCCTGAGCACGGAGCCCCCCCGACTCTGAACGCGGACCAGGAACACGCGGTGGCCAGCATCCTGGGTGCCCCTCGTCCCTGGCTCTTGTTCGGGGTCACCGGTTCCGGCAAGACCGAGGTCTACCTGCGGGCAGCGGCTTCCGTGCTGGAGCGCAACCAGCAGGTCCTGGTCCTCGTTCCTGAAATCGGCCTGACACCTCAACTGGTCGGGCGGTTCCGGGCGCGGTTCGGCGATCGCATCGCCGTGCTTCACTCGGGACTCACCCCCAGCCAGAGGCTTCGCGAGTGGCGGCGGATTCGCGCGGGAGACGCCGAGGTGGCCGTGGGGGCCCGTTCCGCCCTGTTTGCTCCTTTCACGCGCCTCGGACTGGTGGTGGTCGACGAGGAACACGACGACTCCTACAAGCAGGACGACGGCGTTCGATACTCCGCCCGGGACATGGCCGTGGTGCGATCGCAGCTGGCGGGCTGTCCCCTGGTGCTGGGCTCGGCCACCCCCTCCCTGGAGACATTTCACAACGCCCAGGAGGATCGCTACGGACTGCTGGAGCTGCCCGAGCGGGCCACGGCCCGGTCCGTTCCTGAGGTGGAGTGCATCGACATGGCCACCGTGGAGCCCGTGAACGAGGTGCGGCCCCTGCTGTCGCCACGCCTGGTGGAGGCCTTGCAGGGCGCCTTCGATGCGGGGGGAAAGGCGATCGTCCTCTACAACCGGCGCGGCTACGCCACCTTTGTGCAATGCACCGGTTGTGGCGGCTCCTATGAGTGCCCCAGCTGCGGCGTCTCGCTGGTCTTGCACCAACAGGCCCGCACCCTGATCTGCCATTACTGCGGCTTTCATCGCCCCCACACCCGGGACTGCCCCCACTGCCACGGCACCCTGGAGATTCTCGGCAAGGGGACCGAGCGGGTGGAGGAAACGCTCACGGAGACCTTTCCGGGCATTCCAGTGGGACGCATGGACGCCGACACGACGCGGTCACGGGGCGCCCACCACCGCATCCTCCAGGATTTCTCCAGCGGAAAGATCCGGCTCTTGGTGGGGACCCAGATGGTGGCCAAGGGACACGACTTTCCCGATGTACACGTCGCCGCGGTCATCGGCGGGGACCACCTTCTCCGCATGCCGGACTTTCGCGCCTCCGAGCGCACGTTCTCCCTGCTCACTCAGCTGGCCGGTCGGGCCGGACGCGGGGACGTTCCCGGACGGGTCCTGGTCCAGACCCACCACCCTCAACACTACGCCTTACAGCACCTGGGGGACTACCCCACCTTTTTCGACCTGGAGTCCCGCAGCAGGCACCTGCTGGCCTACCCCCCCTACACCCGCCTCGTGCTCTTGCGCGTGGAAGGTGCCCGCAAGGGGGAGGCGCTCAGTGCCGCCTTTCAGCTTGCAACCCGGCTCCGTGGGACCGTGGATGGACGGCGGGTCCAGGTGTTGGGCCCCGCGGCTGCTGCCATGCCCAAGCGGGTGGGGCGGTGGCGCTACCAGGTGGTGATACGGGGTGTCGATCAGGGTGCATTGCGGCGCTGGCTGGCGGAGGCGGACCTGTCCATCAAAGCCAAGGGTGTGCGGCTTGCCGTGGATGTGGATCCGCGGCACTTGATGTAGGCCCATGCTGTTCCACGCCCCCCTTGTCCCCGGCCGGCTGCTGCGGCGCTGGAAGTGGTGTCAGCCGGGGTGGAGGTACTTGCCTACCAGGCCGAGATCACCGACGCGGAGGTCCGGGTCGGGGAAAGGGTCGCGGTGGAACTCGCGGCGGCGTTCTCAGGGGCACCCGGCTGACCATCTAGGCGGCCTCTCCCACGAGAGCGGTCTCCAGGAGGACCGGGACCGGGCCCAGGCGAAAGTCGGTACGAGAAAGCACTGGCCGGCGGAACACGGAGGCATCGACCTTGGCCCGGGAGGCCACGGCATCCACCCCGCGCCGAAGATGCCCCAACAGCTGAATGCGGTTCATGCCATCCAGGATTCCAAGGAGACCTTCCACGTGCAGCTGGCGAGCCTCCCGAAGCTCCGCCCGGCGGTTCATCACCCGCTGCAGGATCGGCTGAAAGACCAGGCAGCCGCGAGTCATCAGCAGGACACACCACAGCAGACCCGCGAGGCACATAAGGCCGTTGGAGTTCATGCCCACGCTTGCCCAGCAGAGGACCATCAGCCCCAGGGACTGCACCACCACGCTGGTGGAGGCCACGCGCATCCAGCCCGCTTCCGCTTCCGCCCAGCGGCCATCCAGCTTCTCGATGCGACGGGCGGTGGCCTCGCGAACGCGAGGAGAGGTGGCCCCGGTCAATGCGATCTGGTGCAAGCGCGTCACCAGCGGATCCTGTGTGTTCACTGAATGCATGACCCGCACCCCGTGACGAAGCACGAGGGCCTCAAGATTCAGGGTGTGGTCCACCACGTTGGCCAGGTCGCCGGAAAGTGGAGAGAAGGCCCTTCGGGCAGCAGTCAGGGGATTCAAGCGGGTCGTGGCCATTTCGGTGCCTCCGACCACAGTTGTAGCCCTGCCCCATGAACTCCCCCTCAAAGGTCCATGAATGAAGGATTACAGCAGCGAATTCTGCACCGTTTTCCCCTGTTTTCCTGCGCTACGGTCCCCGTTCTTGAGAATCCGTTCGGATGCGCCTCATGTCTTCGTCCCCCACTTGCTTCATGGAGGAGAGGCCCCGGGTGTCCACCTTCCAGCCCTCCAGGAGCCCAGCCATCTCCAGGAGATCATCATTGTCGAGATCCTCAGTGTCCGGATCGGCTACGGAAATGTGATCTCCCGGAGCGTGCACATCTGGCCCCCCCAGGAGGGCGCGCAGCTTGGCATTTCCGCTCAGGAGCTGGCGGGTCAGAGAGGTCAACATCAGGCGGCGGAAGTTGGTTCCGGTGGAACCCACCTCGTTCATGAGGCGCTTGTAGTTTTCGGCATCAAGCACCATCACCGTGGTGGTGTCTCGCGCAACACACGTGGCGCTGCGCTTGGACCCGTCCACCACGCTCATGTGGCCGAACATGGCCGGGGCCCTGAGCACGGCAAGCTCCCGCTCGTCATCCCCGGGAAAGGCTTTGCGCACCTGGACACTCCCCTGGACGAGAAAAAACAGCTCGTCCCCCGCGTGGCCCTCCGTGCAGACTTTTCCTTCCATCCGGTAGACGCGCCGCTCACAGCGCTCCAGCACGTCCTGGATGGCCTGGACTTCCTGAGCGGGAAAGTCATGGCCTTCCAACAGGCCTTCGGCCCAAACCCGGCACTGCGCTTCCGTCATGGCATCACCGCCTTGCGCATCAGAACCACCCACTGAAGAGAGAAGACAGCTTGCCTCGCAGAGTGGGATCGTCTTCGGGGGCAGGCATCGCCTCCGACGTCGGCCGCTCCGTCGGGGCCGTTTCCTTCCACACCATCTGCATGGTCTGGTTGGTGTGACGAATTCGCCGGGCCATGGTTCCCAGCAGGTGCCTCTCCAGAGCAGCCAGGGCAGGGTTGTCTCCGGCGCTGCGAAGCAGGTTTCGATCCACCAACAAGCACCGGCTGTCTTCCGCAGCCATCACGCTGGCGGAACGCAACATGTCCCGGGCAAAGAGACCGGTCTCCCCGACGATTTCGCCGGCGCGGGAGTCCCCTACAATCTTCTCGCCATCCCGGCCCTCGACAGACGCCACCAGGCACCCCTCCACCACCAGGAGCGCCGTGTCCGCCGTATCTCCCTGGGCAAAGACATTGGACCCCGCCTGAAACTGGACCGGTGGTGCCAACACGCAGAGTTCCTGGAGTGCAGACGCAGGAACTTCTCGAAAGAGGTAAAGGCGTGAGAGGATTTCCTGGTCGCTGATCATGATCGCCTCGTGCACGACCCTATCACTGTCACAAACGAGATCTTCAAAGATGCGCCTTCAAGACAAAATCGTTCTCATCACAGGTGCCAGCCGCGGCGTGGGTGCCGCCTGTGCCCTGGCCTGCGCCAAGGAAGGCGCTCACCTTGCCCTGGTGGCGAAGACCCTGGATTCCCACCCCACCCTGCCGGGATCCCTCAACGAAGTGGCCGAGCAGATTCGGGCCCTGGGACGAGATGCGGTGGTGCTTCAGGCAGACCTGAGAGACGAGGACCAGGCGGAGGCCGCGGTCGCCGGCGCCGTCTCACACTTTGGACGCCTCGACTCCCTGGTGAACAATGCCGGTGCAATCTTCATGTCCTCGATTGCGGACTGGCCCACAAAGCGCTTTGACCTGGTGATGGGGGTCAATGTCCGGGCAGCCTTTCTCATGAGCCGCGCGTGCATCCCGCACCTGCGAGAGCGCGGGGGCCACATTCTCATGATGTCTCCGCCCATCCACCCGAAGGCCGCACCGGGCAAGGCGCCCTACCTCACCTCCAAGATCGGCATGACGCTTCTGGGAATGGCCATCGATGTAGAGGAGGAGAACATCGCGGCCCACGCCCTTTGGCCCGTCACAGGAATCCGCACGGCCGCCACCGAGGTCTTTGGCCTTGGTACCCCCGATCAGTGGCGGGAGCCGGCAATCCTCGCGGATGCGACGGTCGCCCTACTTTCCAAAGACCCCGCAGAATCCGCTTTTCGGGCCTGGCTCGACGAGGAGGTTCTCGCGGAAGAAGGCATCCACGATCTCACGCACTACCGCTGCGTGGCGGACTCGGAGCCCGAGCCCTTCAGCATTTCCTGGATCGATCCGGACTGGTCCCGGTAACCCCCGGGATCAGCGGCTATAGGGGTTCAGGCCCTTGGCGGAAGTTGCCACGCGCTCGGTCGTTTGAATCGACTTGGCCAGGTCAGAGAGGATCACCGTGTAGGCATCCGTGCCCTGGTGGCCTCTGGCGCGGTCGGTCACAGCGCGGGATGAATCCGACTGGTAGTTGGTGATGAGATTGGTCACGCCCGAGTTGGACTGCCCGATGCCAGCGTGAAGATAAATGCTCATGGTCGGGTGTATACACTACGGGCTTGCATACTTGCAAGAGAAAACCAGGGTCCTTCCCCGCTTTTCCGGCAGGGCCGGTGCCCACTTCTCGTCGCGCTATACATTTCCGTAGACGTCCACGCCTCAAACGGGGGCGGACTCTCCGTACATGGCATCGATCTGGGCCGTGTAGTTCTCGTTCACGATGCGCCGCTTGATCTTCATGGTGGGCGTCAGCTCGCCGGCCTCCATCGAGAACTGCGCGGGCAGGACCGTGAACTTCCGAATGTGCTCCACCCGGGCGAACTCGCTGTTGACGCCATCGACGCCCTTCTGGATTTCAGCAATGCAATCCCCATGGGTCGGAAGTTCGCTGACCGAAATGCCATTGGAGGCGGCAAACGCGGCGGCACCTGTCTCGTCCAGGGTCAACAAGGCGGACAGGAACTTGCGGCGATCGCCGATCACCACCGCCTGGCCGATCAAGGGCAGGTTGGTCAGGGCCAACTCGAGGTTCTTCGGAGCGATGTTCTTGCCACCGGCTGTGATCAGGATGTCCTTCTTCCGGCCCGTGATGCACAGGTAGCCATCCTCGTCGAACTCCCCCAAGTCCCCGGACAGCAGCCATCCGTCCTGCAAGGCGTCATTTGTGGCAGCTGGGTCCTTGTAGTAGCCCTTGAAGACGTTGGGTCCCTTGATGCAGATCTCCCCGTCTTCCGCAATGCGCACCTCCACCCCTGGAATCCGTCGGCCCACAGTGCCGTACCGGGTGGCACCCGGCGTGTTGAAGGTCGTGGGTCCCGTGTCCTCGGATTGTCCGTAGACCTCCTTGATGGAGATTCCAAGCCCCGCAAAGAACTCCAGGATCTCCTGGGAGATGGGGGCAGCCCCCGTGATGCACTTGTCGGCATTGCCCAAGCCGATCGCCGTCCGAACCTTGCCAAGGACCAGCTTCTTCGCGAGACGGTGCTGCAGGGCCAACAGCCCGGTCGGCGCCATTCCCTGGTTCTCCAGGGCCGTGCAGGCCCGCCCCACGCCCAGGGCCCATCCGGCCAGCTTGGCCTTGGTCCCTTCCGCAGCCGCAAGTTTCGTGGTGATGCCCGAATAGAACTTCTCCCAGACCCGCGGCACCCCGAAAAACACCGTCGGCTGCACCGTCTTGAGGTTGTCCGGAAGACGCACAAGAGACTCGGCGAAATACACGGTGCTTCCCACGCTGATGGGAGAGTGGATCGTGAAAATCTGCTCCGCGATGTGCGACAGGGGGAGGTAGGACAACCCGGTGTCCTCCGACGTCAGGTCCACCAACTGGGCACCCAGGTTGGCCGTCCAAGCCAGGTTCCCATGGGTCAACATCACGGCCTTGGGCGGCCCCGTGGTCCCGGAGGTGTAGATGAAGGTCGCCAGCTGGTCCGGTTGCAAGGCGCCCACGCGTTCGTCCACCACCCCCGCTTCGACGTCCTCACCGCGAGCCAGGAACGTCTCCCAGGTCATGGCGACGGGGTCGTCCACCTGGGTGCCCTCCATCATGACCACGTGCTTCAGGGAGGGAAGACGGTGGCGCTCCTCCTTCACCTTCTCCCATTGGCCTTGATCTTCCAAGAGCACAACACCCGCCTCCGCGTGGTCGATGATGTACTGCACTTCCGAGGCCGAACAGGTGGTGTAGATGCCGGCCGGCACAGCCCCGACCGCCATGGCGGCCACATCAAAGATCACCCACTCCGGGCGATTGAAGCCAAGAATGCACACGGTGTCGCCGGGAGAGACCCCCAGGGCGATCAGTGCGCGGGCCGCTTGCCGCACCTGCGCGACGTAATCCTTCCAGAGGGTGGGAACCCAGCTGTCTCCCTCGCTGACATAGTAGGCTGCCGCATCGGAGCGAAGGGTTCCCTGCTCCAGCAGACGGGCGGGAATAGTCGGTGCGTTCATGGTCCACCTCAATTGTTGCCCAGTGACTAACCCGCGGAGTCAAGAGGTCGATCATGCAACCAGGTGAGAGTCCTGCCTTGTTCGCTTGAGATCCGGAACGAGGCTCCAAAGTCCCGAGGCCATCTGGCGGGCATCCACGGTCCGAATAGACAGCAATTGCCGCGCGATCATGCGGGGCCGCATGTAAAAGCGGGTGGTCGCATCCCGAAGGGCCGCCAGCAGCTGCTCCGGCGACTGCACCTCGCTGGCAATGACAATCCGGGCGACGTCGGGATTGAAGGTCGTGTAGTTCTCCCAGTCCCTCCGGTTCAAGGCGCCGTCCACGGTCATCTGCTTGAAGAGTTCGCTTCCTGGAAAGGGCACCGTGATGGCGAACTTCGCGAAATCCAGGTCCAGGGAACAGGCGTACTCGATGGTCTGCTGGGTCTGGGCGGGGGTCTCGCCCGGCATGCCGATCATGAACAACCCCACAGTGGTGATGCCCACCTCCCGACAATGGCGAATGGTCTCCCGGCTCCTTGCGACGGTGTTCTTCTTGTCCACCGCTTCCAGGAGGGCATCCACGCCGCTCTCGATGCCAAAGACCAGCCGCCGACAACCGGAGCGCTTGAGCCATTCCAGGGATTCCCGATCCACCGAGTCGGTGCGCAGCTCCGAGAGCCACACCACCTTCTCATGCAGGCCGCGGCGAATCATCTCCCGGGAAAACTCGATGGCGTGGCGGCGGCCCATGGGGAAGATGGGGTCCATGAACCCGACCTGGCGCACCCCGAATCGCTCCACGTCGTATTGAATCTCATCCACGACATTGGACACGCTGCGCTTTCGATAGAGGGTTCCCTGGTTTTCCAGGGCGCAGTAGGTGCACCGGTAGGGACATCCCCGGCTGGCCGCCACAGCCACGATGGGCCGGGCCACTGTGCCCAGGGGCAGGAGGCTGTATCGCCGGTAGGGCAGAAGCCCCCAGTCGGGAAAGGGGTAGCTGTCCAGGTCGTGTTCCAGGGGCCGGGCTTCCCCGAGATGAAGATCGTCACCGCACCGAATGGACACACCCGGAATGCCCACGCCGCTCTCGCCACGTTCCCAGGCCGCAACAAGGTCCACGCAGGCCTGCTCCCCCTCCCCGTGGACCACAGCATCCGCCACCTCCAGGGTCTCCTCGGGAAAGAGGTCGGCGTGAATGTTCCCGGCAAAGATGCGAACCTGGGGCCAGCGATCCCGAATGGCCCGCATCAGGGACAACATGTCCCGGGCAACGGGGGTGAGCATGCTGATGCCGATGGCCTCCGGACGAAAACTCCCCACACGCTCCAGGAAAGCCGCCTGCCCCTCGCGCAGTGCGAAGTCATCGTGGATGCGAACATCGTGCCCCGCCCGGGCCAGAAAAGTCCCGATGTAGGCGATACCGATGCAGGGCATCGCTTCCAGCAGCGATGCAAATCGCCCGAATTGCTCGGCGCGAATAGCGGGATTCAGCAGCAGAACGCGCAAAGAAGGACTCCGGATCGAGGGTAGCACGCGAACCGCCGCCCCTCTCGACGGCCTGCACTGGGGTAGGATTCACAGGCCCACCCACGGGAGCACTCGGTGCCGGTCAAGGTCCTTTTCCTGCTGGCCGCTTGCCTCACCGCCGTCGGCATGGTCGACAAGGCAGACAACGTCACGCACCGGGTCCTTGACCTCGTGGGCATGCTCTCCTGGGGCGAGGCCCTGCGCCCCTTCCAGATGCCCCACCCCATTGATGCCACCGCGTTTCGGCCTCTCTCGGTGCTGGCACTCAAGGGCGTGGTGGCCCTCTGGGGAGACAATCCACCGGCTTGGGTGGCTGCCTCCAAGGGCTTTGCCTGTCTCGCCGCGTTCGGCCTGTCTGCCATGGCCTGGCTTCGTGCGGCAGGCCTCAGCCGGGTGGCTCCCTTTGCAGCAGCCCTCTCCATGGTCCTGGCGCCGGTCTTGTTCCAGGTCTGGTACTTGCCGGAGCTGGACCTGCTGGGAGCGGCCTGCACCCTGGGCGCCATGAGCCTGCTTGTGGAGGGCCAGCCCCTGGATCGCGCCCGCCAGGTCGCAGTGGTCGTTGGAATCGGGGTGGCTCTCTTTCTCAAGGAGTCGTCGGCGTTGATTCAGCTGGGCTTCCTTGTGGCCCTGCTGGCCAACCTGCTCACCTCCCAGGGAAACCCGGCCCACATCCGGCGGGTGTTCCGGGTGCTTGCGGTCTCAGGGGTGGTTTGGGGGGCCGCCGTCTGGCCCATGTGGGGAGCACCCTCCACCGACGTGGGAACCATGGGGTGGTGGGAGAAGCTGCCTCTCCTGGAACACAATGCTGTGCAGGTGATGCACATGGCCTCCCCCGCAGCCGGCGTGTTGCTCCTGGCCTGGGCCAGCACCCGCCTTGGGGTGGGCGCTGCAGCGGCGGGGATCGTGGGGTGTATTGGCCTGGCGGTGGCCCCCTTGGCGGTCTTCTACTCCCACTACGAGGCGATCTACTACGCACCCAGGGCCTTCGGGGGGGGGATGGCCCTGCTGCTTGTGGCGGGATTGGCGACTGCGCCGTCCGGGAGAAAGGGAATTCCGCCGCTGGTTCCCTGGACCGTCGGGGTGGTGTTTGGGGTCCTGTCGGTGATCGGACTGGTTGCCCCCAGCGCCCGGGAGGACATGGCAGCCCGGATCTTCGTGGCGCTGGCGCCCCTGGTCCTGGGGGCAGGGCTGGAGGCGGCCTGGCGGCTTTGGACCCAAGTGCGGGTGGAGAACAAGAGGTTGGGGCAGGTGTCCGTGGGGATTCTGACCGCGACCCTGGTGTGTCATCCGGTGGTGTCCGGCACCAACTACACCCTGGACTGGCGAGCGAGACATGCGGTGGATCTTCCCGCCAAGACCCGGCTTGGAACCGAGGACCTGGCCGGAGATCTGCTGCTCTTCAACCACTACGTGGAATGGCTCGATCCCCTGGGTCTACAGGCTGCCGGCGCACCCGTCCTCGATGCCTCCACGGATTTCCTGCAGGTTCCCGCATGGCTCGACCCGGCTGACTATCCGAGCGGGCTCTGGATTCACTTCTCCCCTCCCCACGACCTCGCAGCCACCCTCACCCAGGGACAAAGCGCGTGGCTGTACTGGTTGGCCCCGCGATCACAGATGACCGCCGACGCCAATGAATCCCTGATCGGTGACCTGTCCTGGACAAGACGTCGCTACGGCATGTTCGAGCCGGTGGCTGGTCTCTCCCAGGCCGGTTCCCCCCTCCACAACCGCCTGGAGGACCACCGCATGAGCATCTACCGGACCGGTTCTCCCCTGGAGGCTCTAGCCAGTGCCCTCGGGGACGAGGTCTGGCGGACCCGATCCGCCTTTGTGCAGCTTCCCTTGCTTTGGACGGAGCTGCCCCGAAGGTTGGCGTCCGGAATCCCCCTTGTGGAACGCTATGCCTATGAGGGTGTGTTGACCCGCTTCCCCGCCGCATCGGAGACACCATGAAGCAGCGCGCTCTTGGTGCCATCGCGCTCCTGGCCGGTTGTCTGCTCCTGGCGGTGGCGGCCAGCTGGCCCCTGGCCTCACAGATCTCGGAGGTGACCACCAGCGGCCGCGCCGACGGAGACCTGGGATACACCCTCTTCGCCCAGTGGTGGTCCTGGCAGTCCCTCACCGGCGCCGGCTCGTTCTTCGATTGTCCCCTGGTCTACTTTCCCGCAGGCCAGAACCTGGCGGGGAGCGTCTGGAACCTCGTGGTGCTCTTTGCCACGGCGCCGTTCCATGGATTCGCCGATCCAATCACCGCCTACAACCTGTCCATCCTCGCCATCGCCACGGCCAACGCCGCCGCGTTCTTTTTCCTGGGCCAGCGCCTGGGAGGCACACCGGCCGGCGTGTTGGCAGCGGTGGTGGTGAGCGGGCTGCCCTATTCATGGTTCGAGCTCTACGAGGGCCGGCCCGAACAGGGATTCCTCGCTCCCGCTGCACTCTATGCCCTGGCCTTGATCCGCCTTCGAGAAGGTCGCCCGCGAGCGATCCTCATGGTTGGGCTGTCCATGGCCTGGGTGGCGGCCTGCTACTGGTTCATGGCACCGCTCTTGGCGGTGGGCCTGCTGCCGGTGTTGGGGCGCAGCCTCACCACCCGGGACACGTGGACCTCCCTGGGCAAGGCGGCCGGCATCTGCCTGGCTGCCTGTGCCCCGTTTCTCGCCCTGATTCTGCCGAGCATTCTGGGAACCGGTGGCACCCGCAGCCTCGTGGACACGGGCAACGCCTCCTTCATGCGTATGAGCAACCGGGTGAACCCCCTGGAGATCCTGCTGCCTTTCGGAGAGGTCGGATTCCTGCAGCACAGCATTCCCATCGCAGCCACCCTCGGGCTGCTCCTCGCTGCACGACACCCGGCAGCGCGGCTCTGGGTCGCTGCGGTGGCCCTGTCCATCGTGCTGGCCACTGGAATTCCGATGGCGGCCCTGGATCTGCTCCCCGGATTTGATCGTTTCTGGTGGCCCTACCGGGCCTTGGGGGTGGTCACCGTGGCCCTTGCCGGTGCTTTGGCCGTTTGGCTTGGCTCCCTTCCAAGAAAACAACAACTGGCAGGCGTGCTGGTCCTCGGACTGCCCCTGCTCCTCCACGGACGCGCCCTCGCGCTGGGAGCGGTCCAACACGGCGACCCCAACCTGCCCACATCCCCCCTGGACCCCACCGCACAGGGCTTCTGGTTTGATCGAAACCTGCCGGACTGGGTGCAGCAGCCCCAGGAAGAAGGCGCGTTGCTGGTCTTCCCCTTCCCATCCGTCCAAAACCACGCCCACAGGTTTCGCCCCTACCACGGACTCCCAACAGCCATGGGGGACGGGGTGGGAGAGCCCCTGATTCGTCCCGAGAGCTTCAACGCCCGCATCTCCAAGAACCGGTTTCTCGCAGCCTGGGCGGCGGGCCAGGAGCCCCCGCTTGATTCCGGGGCCCTGGACGACGTGCGGGAGATGGGTTTCCGGTGGATCCTCTGGGTCCTGCCCGACCCCGCAACCCATCCGGAGGAATCCGCCCGGTGGCGAGGCGAAGCCCATCGGCTGGAACCCCTGCTGGGCCAACCCGATGTGCAGGAAGACACGCTGCTGGTGTGGGACCTCAAGCGCGGGCCCGGCCCACCTTCCAGATAGGTTTTCCACCCTCGCTCATTCGAAGGAGCGAGCGGGCGGAGCGGGCGTACTGGAGCAGGTCCCGTGGGTGGTTCACCCGGCCAAATGCCTGCCGCACATACTCTCCCCGGAAGTAGAACTGGCGAATCGCGGACTTGTGGATGCGACGCATGTCCTCGGGAGTCAGGTCCCCAGGTGCGTACTCCGGGTAGGTGACTTCCCCGCGCATATACCGGTCGAAGACATCCGAGGGGGTCTTGCCTTCCTGTACCGCCCTGTAGAAGAGCTTCGTGCCCGGCACGAGCACCATGATGTGAAACTCCACGTAGGCCGCCCGGATCTCCTTCACCATGTCCACACTGGTCTGCATGTCGTCCAGGGTCTCGTCCGGATGGCCGAATAGGATGGTGCAGGCCGACTCAATGCCCAGCCGGTTTGCAGCAGCAAAGACCTCCTTCACCTTGTCATCTGAGAAGTCCTTGGTCATGGCCAGGCGGTGGTCGTAGACCCCGCTTTCCAGTCCAAATCCAATCTTCCGCAGGCCGGCCTTTCGCATCAGGGCCAGCAGGTCTTCGTCCACAAGGTCGACCCGGGTCTTGGCGCCCCAGGGCACGGAAACCCCGGCCTCGATCAGGGCGTGACAGAAGTCCTCCACGTAGCTGCGGGACACCGTGAAGGTCTCGTCGATCATTTCCAGGTACCGGGGACCGTACCGGTTCACCGTGTCGACGACATCCCCCACGACCACATCCACATCCACCCAGCGGGACTTGTTGAACATGGAGTTGGGAGATGCGCTGCTGCAATAGCAGAAGGGGCACTTGTAGGGGCAGCCGCGGCTGGCCAGGGCCAGCTCAAGGGGACCGGAAAAGGGCAGCTTGTAGTTGGGTGCCCGCATGAGCGAGCGATCCGGCAGGTAGTCATTCAGGTTGTCCAGGAGCACGGGGTCCCGGGTGAAGACCTCGTCACCCTCGGCGATCACGATGCCGGGAATGTCCTCCGGCTTTCCTTCCCCATGGATGAGCGCGCGGCACAGGGAAGTAAAGGACTCCTCCCCTTCACCGGTGATTCCGTAGCGCAGGCCCAACTTGGCCACGACCTCCGGCTCCACCGTCGGAAAGGGCCCACCGACCACCACCTCGTAGCCCCGGCCCCGCATGAAGGGAACCATCTGGTAGACGCTACGCACGTTGGCCACAAGCAAGCTGATGCCCACGACCTTGGCCCCCTCACAACGACGGGCCAGCTCCTCCAGGGTCATGGACTCGGTATTGGAGTCGATTCCCTCCACGCTGAACCCCGCGCGGCGCAGGGTTCCCGCGATGGAGAGCAAGCCCACCGGGGGGTAGAGAAACTCCTGGGTCGGCAGATCCATCACCAGGGGATCCGACATCAAGGCCGCCCGAACCCCCGGTCCAAAGGGCGGGTAGAGGTAGCTCGGGTTGATGAGAATGACGTCTGCAGCCATGCGGACTCCCGGCATCATCATGGCATGGGAACTATGATGGCCCCATGGCCCGCGTGCTCTTTCTCCAGGACAACGGGATCAATGAATCCCTGGCCCTGACGGAACTTTCCGCCTTTCTCAAGGCAAGGGGACACACCACAGCGTTGTTTCTTGAGCAAGAGGAACCGGCGCTGGATCGGGTCCTGGCGAGCTGGAACCCTGATCTGGCAGTCATTCCCTGCAGCGTGGCGGCCCACAGCACCGCTTTGCGGCTGGCAGCCCGTCTCAAGAAGGCCGTGCCGGGGTGCACCACCATTCTTGGGGGGACCCACGCCACCTTTGATCCAGGCCTCGCCCTGGAGGCCTCCGTCGATGCGGTATGCATGGGGGAAGCCGAGGTGGCCGTGGCTGCAGCCGCCGACCGCCTGGACGACGGCCACACACTCGACGACGTTCCCAACCTCGCGATGGAAAGGGACGGCACCCTGGTGAAGAACCCGCTGGCCCCCCTCGTGGAGGACCTGGACGCCTTGCCCCTGCCCGATCGGAACCTCTACTTCCGCTACCCGTTCATGGCGCGGTTTCCCTGGAAGAAATTCACGACGGGCCGGGGGTGCATGCACAACTGCGCCTATTGCTGGAACCCAGGTGTGCGGGACATGTACGAGGCTGGGGGCAGCTTCACCCGCCGCAAGTCCCCGGAACGGGCTGTGGAGGAGGTGGCCTCCGTCCTGGCACAGCATCCCCTGGAAATGGTCCACTTCTCCGACGACCTGTTCACCCACCGCCCCGGGTGGCTGGAGGCCTTCGCACCTCTCTACCGGGACCGGGTAGGGCTCCCCTTTACCTGCAACAGCTCCATTGAGCTGGTGACACCCCGGGCGGTGAACGCCCTGGCTGCGGCTGGATGCCGGGGCGTTGCCATCGGGCTTGAAACCGGGAACGAGATCCTCCGCACCCAGATCCTCAAGAAGACCGTGACCAACGACGACGTGCGCCGTGCTGCTGCATTGATCAAGAACGCGGGCATGGAGCTCACCACCTTCAACATGCTGGCCTGCCCCGGAGAGACCCTGGAGGATGCCTTCAGCACCATTGCCCTGAACCGGGAGATCGGCGCCGATCACATTCGCCTCTCCCTTGCGGTGCCAATCCCCTTTTCCGAGTGGGAACAACGGGCCCAGGCCGAGGGCCTGCTCCAGGCCGACTACGCCGGGCGGCGGGTGGAGGGCCTGTCTCGACCCGAGGTGGCCTTTGCCAGTGAGGATGTCCTGGCGTTTCGCAACCTGTACTACCTGTTTCGCCCCCTGGTGCACCACGGTTGGCTGGAACCCATCGTGCGGCGCTTGATCCGCCTGCCCTCCACGCGGCCCCTGGAAATCCTGCGCCTTCTTGTGGCCTACGAGGAGAAGCGCATCTACCACCTGGGCTGGAGGGAGGGACTGCGGTTCTTCTCCCACGTGGGAGACCCGCGAAACCGCACCACCAACTACGTGTCCCTCATCTGAGGGCCAGGACCATGGCCCAACCCCGGGCCGTGGCAAAAAACGCGGACGGCGTTGCATCCAGAACAGCGAGGTCCGGAGACCGCAAGGGCCACGTGCCATCGATACCGGTCACCACCAGGAAATCGGGTGGGTCGGCTTCCCAGCGGGCCATTTCCCAGGGAGAGGGAATCACCGCGAGCGTGCGTCCTGCCCGGCGCACCACAGGCCCGCTGCTGAATGTCGCCCCCACCCGTGCGTCCGGTGGGGTGTGTTCCGACAGCCACGCTGCCGCTTGCACAGCTTCGCTGCTCATGGCCGGCCAGAATCTTCCCTCCAGGTGCGTTCGCGGAAGCCAGGCCGCCGCCAAGACCGCCACCGCCCCCCAAGAACCCACGCGGGACCCCCGCTCGGGCAAACGGTTCACCGCTGCCGCCAGGGCCACAGCCCCCAGAAGCGCCTCCACCGCCAGGACCGGCAAGAGGTTCTTCAAGGGCATTCCCAGGTCCAGGCCCATGGGGGAGAGCCCCAGGGCCACAGCCGGGACCGACACCCCCCCCAGAGCCACAAGGGTTCTGCGACAGGCGCCTCCCGCCAGGGAAACCCCCAGGCCGACAAGGGCGAGAGCATGGAGCTCCCAGGGCACCTCCTGCAGGAAGATCCTCCCGACCACGACAAGGGAAGAGAGGGGATCGATCGACTGGGCAGCGCCGGCCTCGGCCTGCTGCAACCAGCTGCGAAATGGCGGCGCTGTCGCCCCCACGCCCCACAACTGGATCAGCCACCGCACCGGGAACAGGTCCAAGAGCGGAGCCCCCTTCAGCTCCCAGGAGCGGGCGGAAAGAGAGAGGGTCCCAAAATGAAGGGCCAACCAAGACAGGTAGGAGCCTGCCACAGCAACCACGCCCAGGAGCGCCGGCAGCGCCTTGCGGGTCAGGACAAGCGCACCCGCACAAAACACCGCGGCATGGACGATTCCCTCGGGCCGCATCCACAGGGCAAGACCCGCCAGCGCCCCGGCCACCCACCTGGACCGCGGACTCTCCCGGCCCAGCAGAATGGCCCAGGAGAGAAGCATGAGCCCCACCGCTCCCAACCGGGGATCCGACGTCAACCCGTAGAACCGAAACACAGGGAACAGAACCACCATGGCGGCTGCAATGGGAAGCGCCCCTGGCAGGAGGCGTCCAGCCAGCATCCCCATGCCCAACGCAAACAACACCGCCCCCGACGCCGACACCACCACCGCGGCGGCCCACGGGCCAAACACCACGGACAGAGCACCGGACAACAAGGGATAGAGCGGGGGATAGGCGACAAGCTCCAGGGAGGTGCAGTCCACAAAAGAGGGGGCCAACCCCAGACTGCACCGCCCCACATCCACCATTTCCATGGCATCTGGATTCAAAGACGGAGTCCCAACAACAGCCAGCGCCACCAACACGAGGCCGGGGATCCAGCCGGTCCGGCTCACGGCGCACGCTCCAGTCCGGAAGCTGCAAACCGGACCAGGAGATCCGCTGCATTGGACCCGTCCGAGGAGTCCACCGGAACCAGGTCTGCCGCTCCCAGGCGAGCCAACTCCAGGGAGGCCGACACCGAGAGTGGCCCCGGTTGGCCAGCCAAATCCTGGAGGAGGACGGTCGCATCCGCCTCGGACAGGGTTCGGGCCAGCACATACACCGCCAGCACCCGGGCGCCCGTGGTGGACCCGCTCTTCAGGACGCCCCGGGCCATCTGGGCCCCCCGGGGTCCAAGCCCGGCCGCCACCTCTGCCGCCAGGAGCGCCAGGTCCTCCTCAGCTTCTCGAAAGCGGGCCGGCACATCAAAGGAATGGGCCAGGGCCGCAGCGAGCCCGGCGTCCACGGCCTGCTCCACGGCTGCTGCCCGGGGTGGATCACAGACCTGCCTCTGAAGTCCATCGGTGAGTGGTTCCGCCCCGGCACGTTCCTCCCCAGCACACCGGTCGATCAGGTGGGTCCAGGCTGGGGGATCCAGGGCCAGGACCAACAGAGAGTCCACGTGCTTGGCTGGCACGCCCTCCACCTTTGAAACAAACGGAGCAAGCCACATGCGCAGAGGGAGGAACATGCCAGAAGCCGACAGGCCGGCAAGCTCCCGGGCCGTGAGCGGCTCCATCTTGCGCACTTGCCTGCCCGCAGCGGAGAGGGCCGGGTGCACAAGAGTCTGCTCCCAATCCTCCGCAAGCGCACCGCCCTCCGCAGCCGGAAGCGCAAAGCGGGCGCGGGCCTGGAGCCCCACGGCCAAGAGGCCAACCACCAGGAGGCCACCAGGGGCAAACCACCAAAAACGGCGAAGCAGGTCACGCAACAGGGGCCCTCCGGTGCTGCCAGGATATCAATGATTCCATGGTGAGCTTGTGGCTTTGGTTGGCCTGCATCGGTTCCGCACCGGAGCAGGCTCCCGACATAGACCCGGAACAGGCGAGCGCTGAGGCCTGCGATGCCGGGAACCTGGCAGCCTGCGATGCACTGGGCCTGCTGCTGGTGGAGCGCGGCGTGTTTCCGGGGGCAGAGGCGAGGTTTGCCACCGCTTGCGACGGCGGACTTGGCAAGGCCTGTGCGCACCGGGCGGGGCTTTATGCGGACGGCCTCATCGGGCCCCGCAATCCCGAGAAGGCCCGCTCCCTCCTGGTGGAGGGCTGCCAAAAGGACTGCCCAGCCTGCTGCACCGAGTTGGGAGTGATGTGGGAAAACGGGGAGGGGGGCCACGAGGATTCCCGAAAGGCCATCGACTTCTTTGATCTCGGCTGCGCCGGCCGGGACCTGGCTGGATGCGCCCACTTTGGCCTCGCAGCGTGGCAGCACCCGGAGCTGGGCATCGATCCGGGACGGGCCCGCCTGCTCCTGACCACCGCCTGCGATGCAAAGGAGGGCGACGCCTGCCACCACCTGTCCCGCTTTGTCCTGGAGGGTCTCGGAGGAGAACCGGATCCAGCGGCGTCCCGGGAGCTGGTGAGGACCTCCTGCACACTCGGCAGCAGCCTGGGCTGCGATGCCCTCGCCTTTCACCTGGTCCGGGGGATCGGGGGGAAACCGGACCTCAAGGAGGGCATGGTCTTGCTGCGCAGCGCCTGCAAGCGGGACCTGGAGTCAGCCTGCCGGGAGATCGCCCGCCTCGGGCCAGACTCAGACTGATTGGCGCCAGGCCCAGCAAGCCTCGATGCCCACCTCGATGGGCAACGGGGCGTAGCCCAGCTCCCGAATGGCCTTTTCCGAGGAGAACCGCCTGTTGCGGCGCGTGATCTCCACCAGCTGGGGCGTCAGCTGCGGCTCGTCCCGGGCCAGAGCAGACCGGACCCCCTCCAACCGCGCCAAGAACCCGAGCCAACCCGGAGAACCCCTTCGCGTGGGGACCGTGCCCCCCACCACCGCCTGCACCCGTCGAAACACTTCACCCCAATCCAAGGGAGTGCCTCCCAGGATGTAGCGTTCTCCGGCCGTTCCCCGGTCAAAGGCTCGAAGATGTCCGTCCACAATGTCCCGGCGGTTCGCCAGGGTTGTGGCGCCATCGGGCACCCAGCGCGCCATTCCACTCGCCACACGCTCCAAGAGCTTCACCCCGTTGCCAGACCGATCCTGTGGCCCCAACATGATTCCCGGATTGACCGCCAATGCCTCGATGCGCTGCTCCTCCAGAACCAGCGCCTCGGAAGCCCTCTTGGTCTCAAAATAGGGCAGCCGCGCCCCGTTCCAGTTGAAGGGCGTGGACTCACTCCCCTCCCCGTCCCCCTCGACATATCCAAGGGCACCGATGGTGCTGGTGTGGACCAGGCGCTTCACGCCAGCCTCCGCGCATGCGTGCAGCAGGTTGCGCGTTCCCTCCACGTTGACCGCTTCAAGTTTGGCTCTCTGGGCCGGCGCGTAGGCCACCAGACCCGCCGCATGAAAGACCCCCTCCACGCCCTCAACCGCGGCCCTGAGCGAGGCCGGATCGAGCACGTCGCCCTCCACCACCTCTACGCCCGCATTCAGCAGCCGCTGGATCGGCTCTCCTGGCAACACCATGCCCCGCACGGTCTCGCCGCGGGCCACAAGCGCTTCTACGACCCCCGAGCCCATCTGGCCGGTGGAGCCCGTGACCAGGAAGGTCATGCGGTTTTTTTCCAGTGTCCGCGCAGAAAATGGGCCCACTTCAAGGGGCTTTCCTCTCCCGGATACACGCCCAACAGCTCTCCGCCCACCCGAATCTGGAGCCGGCTCCCCACCTCCACACTGACGGACTGGAGATCGGACACGGCAAGGGACCACAAGGCGTCGCCGGAGTCGTCCAGGACCCTCAGAACATCCGTGCGCAAGACACCTCGTCCGCGGGCCACCGGGACCCGCTCTCTCACCGGGCCCAACCGAACGATCTCCATCTCCGGACACTCCAGGCAGACCCCATCGGAACCGGCGAAATCCGGCTGGGACATGGGTGGGGACCCAAAGTGATTGAAGATCGTCTCGGCGGCCTCCGCCACGGTCATGCTCGGAACCTCCGGTGAGAGGCCATGGAGCCGACACCGCAGGTCGATCTGCCAGGCTGAGTCACAAGCGCTGCAGGAAACAGCATTTCGGTTCTTCTTCTGCACGGTGAGGGCATCCAGAGCAAAACAAGACGGGCAGGCCCACAGGTACCTGGGGAGGCCCTCCGCCCGCTTCCATCCGAAGTTGAACCAGCCGATGTCCTTTGGCTCCGGATCGATGGTGATGCGCCGGTTGATCTCCGCTTCGATCTCCTCGGGTGTGACGTAGGGACCAAAACGGAGGGGTTCGTCTACTTCCATCATCAGCGGGATGTACCGGAAGTGTTCCGCCCACCTCGGGCGAATCAGGTGGCCGGTGAGGTTTCGGGTCACCATGACCGGGCAGCCGAGTCGGTGCACAAGGCGCCCAATTCCCGGCAACACCGGCTGCGTCTTTCCATCCCAGGTGCGAAATCCCTCTGGAAAGAGCATGACAGCGTCGCCCTGGTTCACCATGTCCACGAGGGCCAGCACCGAAGCCTTGTCCTTGACGAACTTCTTCTTGGGAAACGCCCCCACCCAGTCCATCCAGTGGCCAAGAAACGGCACGGACCACAAAGCCGCGCTGGCCATGAACCGAAAGGGCCGCCACCACGCCATTCCCACCCAGAGGGGATCGAACATGGAGGTGTGGTTGGAAACCCAGATCAGGCCTTCTTTGGGGATCTCTCGTGTCTTTCGGGTGCTCTTGGCGCGAAACCAGACCGCCCCGAGCACCACGATCAGCATCCAGTTGACCCGGTAGAAGCATCGGACAAACAGAGATCTCTTGACCACCACTTTCAGCACCTCTCCCCGTGAAAGGTAGCATCCTCCACATGCCGGGCCCGATCCAGTCCTTGTGGAAGCACCGCCTGTGGCCTCTGTGGGTGGCCCTGGCAGGGGTGGTTCTGATGCTGCCTTCGTTGTTTGTCGGCATCGACGGCGACGACTTCATCCACCGCTTGAAGCTGCAGCATCACCCCCTGATGGGGGAGCCCCGATCCGCAATCTGGGAGCTGTTCCGCTTCTTTCCCCCTGGAGCGGAGGCCGACTATCTCCGGGAGGGCGGCATCATGCCCTGGTGGGCCAGCGACGAATTGCGCATTGCCTTCGCCCGTCCCTTGGCATCGGCCACCCACGTGCTGGACTACTGGCTGTGGCCCGATGGATTCGTGGTGCAACACGTCCACAGCCTCCTCTGGTATGGACTCGCGGTGGGACTGGTCGCAGTGTTCTACCGTCGCGTGGCGGCCGGGGCGACTGCAGCAGGGCTCGCTGCCTGGATGTTCGCCGCAGAGGATGCACACGCACTGCCCGTGGGTTGGCTTGCAAATCGAAATGCCCTGGTGCCGCTCGTGTTTGGCATGGCCACCATCCTGCTCCACATCCGGTGGCGGGAACGGGGGGGCTGGGGAGCCATGGGGGCCGCAATGGGGGCGTTTCTCCTGGCTTTGGCGGGGGGAGAGGCCGCGCTGGGGGCGATTGCATACCTCGTGGCGTGGCACATGACGCTCTCCGAGGACCGGGGACTCGAGCGGTTTCGGCCGCTCGCGGGGTACGCGGTCGTGATCGTGGCCTGGCGGATTGTGTACGAGGCCTATGGGTTTGGGGCCCATGGCTCGGGCCTCTACGTGGACCCCGGTGAAGAGCCCCTGGCCTTCGCCCTTGCACTGGCCGAGCGTGCACCCCTTCTCCTCTTCAGCCAGTTCTCCCAGGTTCCGGTGGACCCCTGGATGTTTCTGACCACGGAAGTCCAGGTCGCGTTTTCCGTCTTTTGCGCCCTCTGCTGCGGGGCTTTGGGGATCCTCTTCTGGCCCTTTCTCCGCACCGCTGCACACGCCCGGTTCTGGGCACTGGGAATGTCCTTCTCCTTGGTGCCCCTTTGCGCCTCTTTTCCAATGGACCGACTGCTGGTCTTTCCGGGAATCGGTGCCTTTGGCTTGCTGGCCACTTCAGCGCAGGCGCTGGGGATGTTTGGGGGAGAACCCCCCAACCCGCTTCCCCACCCGGTTCGGAAGCTCGCTGTGGGCGGCCTGGTCTTGCTGCATGCAGCGCTTGTGTTGCCCTGGACACCGCTGCGCTCCAGCCTGGCCACGACCATGTTCAAGCCCAACCGGGTCATCGCGGACTCGATCCGGAACCACCCGGACATGGCTGAAAAGAAGGTGGTCTGGGTCAACAGCATCGACCTGGGGACAGCGTACCTGCCGGTGATTCGAGCGGTTGAGGGCGACCCGGTCCCCAGGTCCATGCTGCAGATCAGCAGCATTCTGACCGAAAACCACCTGACCCGGCTGGATGAAGACACGCTGGAGGTCCGTCCCGTGGGGGGCTTTCTGGCCCGTCGGGGGGACCGGCTCTCCCGTGGGATTCGAGACCCCTTCTCCGTGGGCCAGGTGGTGACTCGCCCCGGGGTCCAGGTGGAGGTCATTGAGGTCACAGCCGACGGCCGCCCCGCCATCGCACAATTCCACTTTGATGTGCCCCTGGAGGACCCCTCCTTGTACTGGATCACCCTCTCCTTGAAAGGGGCCAGCGAGTTCAAGGTGCCAGGCATCGGAGAGACGGTCATCGTGCCCACCGCTCTTCCTCCTGGGCTCTGAAAAGTTGCTGGCAACAAGGGCCCAAGGGGACAATCAGCGGGGATGAACCTTCCCTCACCTTCCAGGGGGTCCGCCGCCGCGATCGGGCTGGTGCTCGTCGCGGTGCTCGTGACCTCCTTGCTGCACTGGCCTCTGCCCCTGCACTTGGAGGGATCAGAGGTCCACGCCCACTTCCACGGCAGCCACGTGTGGTGCTTCGATCACATGGCGGGGATGATCACCGGAACAGCCGACTGGTCCCACCGCACGCGGGAAATCGGGTTTCCCGAAACGGTCCAGTTGCGGTTCATTGCCTGGGTTCCGGCACTGCTGGCCCTTCCCTTTCGTCCATTCGTGGGACCGGTGGGTGCCTACAACCTGGTGCTCCTGCTCTCCCCCGCCGCATCGGCCCTGGCCACGTGGCTGTTTCTGCAGCGGGTGGTGGGCAAGAGGCCCTGGGTCTGCGCCGGGGCCGCCCTCTCCTTTGTCCTCGGGCCCTATGCCCTGGGCTGCATGGCCAATGGGCAGATGGCCAAGATCCAGCTTTGGATCATTCCCCTCTGCCTGTGGGCGGTGTCCAAGGCCATTCGCGGTCCCCGTGCCTGGGTGGGGCTCGTGCTTGCTCCGGTGTTCGCCCTGGCGGGTGCATTGACCAGCCCCTCCACCACTTTGTTTCTCCCCTTGGCGCTCTTGCTCTTTGTTCCCTGGGAGCTTGCCCGGAGTCCCTCGAAACGGGCGCTGGGCATGGCTGCCCTGGCCCTGGTGCTGACCGCCCTCGCTCTGTTGCCGGCCCGGTCCTACTACGGAGGGTTGCGGAGCACCTCCTCCATCCAAGCCTTCTCGCCGGGCCGACCTCCGCCCGCCGGGGAAATCCTGGAACCCAGCATCGTGGCCCAGCCGGAGGAGACCTTTCTCACCCAGGCCCGTCGCGATGCGCACCCGAGCCAGTCGCACCACGTGACCTACCTGGGGCTCCCTGTGCTGCTCTTTTGCCTGGTCCTGTGCCGGCGCCGGTTTGAAGGCCGCGGTGCTGCCCTGACCCTGCTTGTCGGGGGCACGCTCTTGTCCATGGGGCCACACCTGGCCTCCGGGGGAGCGCTGGTGGAGTGGGGAGGGCACACCCTTCCCCTGCCGGCCATGGCCCTGGAGGCCCTGGGCTACCCCACCGCGGACAGCGGCATGTACTACCGGGCCATCCAACTGGCGGCCCTGGGAATTGCGATTCTGATCGCGGGCGGGAGCGGCACGGGACCCAAGGCCATTGCCCTCGCCTGGCTCCTGGGGTTGGGGCAGGTCTACGACGGGTGGCGGGTGACAGACATGCTCTGGCCCCGGGATGTGGCCCCCCTGGAAGGAGCGGACCTGCTGGCGGAGATGGCAGCCGACCCGACACCCGGCGCCGTGCTGGACCTGCCCCTGGAGGCGGAACCGTACGTGGGGGGCCGGCACATGCTGGCGGCTGTGGCCCACGGCCGGGCCACCAATGCACTCCCAAGACAGAATCGAATCGCCCACCTGCCACACCTCGCCCGGCTGGATCGTTCCTTGAGGGGCGACCCGGACGGCTTGGAGTCCCGCCTCTCAGCGCTGGGGTTTCGGTACGTGATCTGGCACCGCACCCAGGATCCGGATCCGGAAACTGGAACGCGCCTGGAGGCCGCCCTGGGGCCCGGCCGATCCAGCGATGACGTGGTCGTCTGGAGCGTGGACCCATGAGGCAGCGTGCAAAGAGCGTGGGCCTCGAAGGGCTCGGAGGGCTCCTGGCGGGGATCGTGGCCCTGCTGTTCTGCAACCAGGTAGCCTGGATGCACCCCAAGAGCTGGCTCTGGGCGAACCGCATTGATGTGTACGAGGGACAGGACCTCGGCGGCACGCTGTTCCTGCTTGCGCGCTCCCTCGCGGGGGATGCAGGCATGCACACGACCTTGGTGGGATGGCCCGTCGGCCACTCCTTCAACAATGCCTTCCTGAACCCCCTGTTCACCGACCTCATGGTCCCCTTTGTGAGGTGGCTCGACCAGCCCCTGGGCTACAACGTGGCCCTGCTGCTTGCCCTGGCCAGCAACGGACTCGCTGCCCAGTTGGCAGTCCGGATGGCGGGGGCCGACCGCGGGTCCGGGCTTCTCGTGGCGGCCCTGGTGGCAGCCAGCCCCTTTGCCATGAACGAAGCCCTGGAGGGGCGCCCCGTCAGCGCCTGGTGGGCGCCCAGCCTGGCGGCCACCGCCCTTTGCGTGGCGGGGCTCAAGTCGTGGAAGCAGATGTGGCTGTTTGCGCCCGGGCTGTGGTTCCTGTGGATCGCGCTGGTGGTCTATCCCTATGCACCGGCCCTGTTGGCGCCCTGGACCCTGCTGGCCGGACTCGCCATGGTGCTGCACTCCCGGGAGGATCTGAAGGGGCGTTTTGCGCGTGCAGGCGTGGGGGCGGTGCTGGCTGCGGGTCTGATGAAGGTCTTTCTCTCGGTTTCCAACATCCACCCGTCCACGTCCCTGCTCTTCAACCCTCCGGGTGGAGGAGATGGAACCCACCTGGGACACGTGGTGCCCTCAGAGCTGTTCTATCTGGGCTTTGCCGGTGCGCCCGATGCCTGGTTCTCGCTCTTGCGCACCCTGGGCCTGGGCAACCTGGCCATTGATGAGACCTCCCTGTTGCGGGTGCCCGCGGTGTTGGTCCTGGCTGCGGTGGCGGCCTGCGGCCTGGGCCGAAGAGCCGCCTGGGCCTGGGCGCCCGCTCTTGGAAGCGCGGTGTTCCTGTTCGCAATCTCCCTGGGAAATGAGGGCGGTGGAGTCTATGGCTGGTTCATGGAGAATGTGCCCTGGTACCGGGCCTGCCCCCGTCCGGATCGCTACGCCATGCCGGGCTGGATCCTGGCGGTGATGGCGCTGGGCATCGCCTTGTCGGCTGCCTGGGCTGCCCGAGGTAAACGGATGCGGGGCGGCCTGGGGCTCGGCCTTGGCTACCTCGTGCTGCTCCAGATCTGGACCCGCCAACCCGGCCCCCTGCAAAGCTGGCCCCCCTTTGTGGGCCTTGCCGGCCTGGAGGAGGAGGCCCTGCTCCTGGACTTGCCCTTGGGCATGCCCGACAAGACCATTCTGCTCCTGTTCGCCACCCTGCCGGTGACCCGCATCACCCCGCCGCCCCAGAGGTTTGGGGTCTGGCGAGACGGGTTGCGGGAGAAGGACTGGCCCCTGCTCCAGGCATTGGCCCAGGTGGAGGGGGAGGGATTTGCTTCTCCCGCACAGCTGGCACGGATTGCGGAAGGGCGCCTTCCGGAGGTGGCGGCCGGTCTTCGCTGTGTGGCCGTGCATCCCAAGCGGGCCCATGACCAGGATCTCGCGCCCTGGTTGGAGGTGCTGGAGAGTGCTGGCGCCGAGTTGACCTCCACCACTCCCGGGGGGATTACCTTCTACAAGCTCGTGGACGCCGAGGGGGTCTGCGTGCCCGATCCCGTCGACGTGGATGACGGCGCGTTGCCGCCCTTTCCCAAGCCCCTGAACGCCCCGGGCACCCCCCCGGCTGGAGCGCCCCGATGAAGCGCCCCTTGTTTGCCGTGCTTGTGGTGGGAGCGGTCCTGGCCGGGTTGGAGGGGCTCGCCCAGGTGCTGGAGCCCGGCACAATGGAGCGGTCCATCCCGACCCCCGCCCCCGCCACAGACGAGAACCGATCCCTGATTTCCGACTTTTCTCAGCGCCAGGCAGCCCAACGGATGGCTGCGGGTGAAGCCACGCCCCTTGTGGAGGACGAATCCCGTGGTTGGGCCCTGCCTCCGAGCAAAACCCTGATCCAGGGGGACATCACCTGCCGGATCAACTCCCTGGGCATGCGAGGCCCGGAGCCCGCAGCGAAGGGGGAGCAGGAGATCAGGCTGCTGGCCCTGGGGGATTCCTCGGTCTTCGGGTTTGGCGTCATGGAAAAGGACGTCTTCGTGGTGCAGGCAGCGAGCTCCCTGGCTGACACACTGGGCACGCCGGTATCCTGGGCCAACGGGGCAGTGCCCGGCCATGACTCGGGCCAGTCCTTGGGCACGCTGAAGCTGCACGGCGCGCAACTGGCGCCGGACTGGGTCCTCATCGGGTCCCTTTGGAGCGATGTGTACGCGAACTTCGGGTCGGGTCCCGCGGAATCCCCAGCGCTTCGGGGACCCCTGCGTCACCTGGCCACGTACCGAGCGGCGCGGCGCCTGCTGGCGCCCTGGCTGCGCACCCGAAAGGTGCGGTGGATCGACTCCGCGGAAGACATTGGCACCACAGGCGCCATCGGCTCCCGCGTGGCCCTTCCCCAGTATCTTCAAAATCTAAAGTCCATGGCGGTCGAGGCCCAGGCCCAGGGAGCGCAGGTGCTCTTTGTGGTCTTGCCCGCCCCCATGGACTTTGATCGTGTGCCCGTGCCCGAGGCGGTTCTGGAGTACCGGGCCGCCATGCGGTGGGTAGCCGATCAGACGGACTCCCCCTTTGTAGACGGCCCCGCGCTGTTCCGATCCGAGGGCGCTGATTTTCGATGGTTCCTGGACCAGGTGCACCCCAGCCCAGCCGGTCATGCCCTGCTGGCCCAGGCCATCGCCACCACCCTGGCGGCCGCACCATGACCTGGGTGCTGCTCGGCTTGGCCCTCGCTGCCACACGGTGGCTGCCCCACACGCCTGAGACCGGCTGGCACCGCACCCGCGATCCCCTGTTGCTCCTGGTCCTGGGGCTGGGTGCTGCCGCACTCCTCCACTGGGCAGCCCCCTTCCACATGCCCAGGGGATCCATCACCGCCTCCGACTTTCCCGAGTATTGCGGCTGCCTTGTGGCCTTGAATGAAGAGCAGGCGGACCTGTGGTCCACAAACCGATCGGTCTTCGCGGCCTGGCCCGCCGCCTTTCTCGCCCGCCACCTGGGGGTGTTGGATGGTTTCCTGGCCGCCAGTCTCGGAAGTGCTGCCTGGACGGTGGCCGCCGTGGCGCTCTGGGCACGGGCTCTACATTCGCGCCTGGCAGCCGTCCTGGCAGCCCTGCTCTACGTGGCCCTCTCCCCCCTCGTGGTGACTTCCCGGATGATCAACCTCGTGCCGGAGATGGGGGCCTTTTTCGCCACCGGGGCAGCCCTGACGGCAGTGGCCCTGCGCTGGCCCCGTCCGGCCTTGCTGCTCTTGGGAGGGGCCGGGGCGGGCCTTACCCTGTTGGCGGAGCTGCGGGGGATTCTGTGGGCGCTGCCTTTGTACGGCCTGCTGGGCCTGGCCGCTTGTCGGGGGGAGAGGCGGCGCATTCCCCTGCGCATCGGGTGCGTGCTCCTGCCCCTCTTCGGGGCCTGGCTCGCGGGACCGGTGGCCTATCCCCAGGGAACCACCCCCCTGGAGCACCAGGTCAACCTGCAGTTTCGCTACTCGGAAATGGGGCTCACCGAT
>CAZSZE010000003.1:35024-42613 GCA_964610645.1 uncultured Enterobacterales bacterium
CCCCCTGGGAGTTGGTCTTGGGCACGCGGCCCATCTCCGAAAAGACCACCACCACCACCTCTTCGGCGAGGGTCGCCTCTACCTCGCCCGGCATCTGCTCGAGCTTTTCCTGAATGGAGATCAGGTCCGTGAACAGCACCTGGAAGTGTGCGCTCTGGGTGCCGATGCCCGCATGGGTGTCCCAGCCGGTGCCCCAGAGCCCCTCGTGCTTCACCACTGCGCAGCGGGTCAAGCCCTGGGAGAAACAGGTCAGCGCAGCATCCACTCGCTGGGAGACATCCACGTAGCCAGACGTGTCCACCGAGCCGAGATCCAATGTGTTCAGGTTGCGGACCAGGCCCAGCTGTTCTCTGGCGGCGGCGAGATCCCGCACGAACCTTGCGGAACCCGGGTCTGTCCTGGCCGTCGCAAAGGCCTCGGAGCGCTGGGCCACGTGGGCCGCGATCTGCTCCTGCAACAAGGGCTCCACCTGCTGTCGCCTGGGTGCCCATGGGATCCACATCGATGCCGGGCCGGCCAAACATGGGGGCAAAGACCCACGTGGGATCCCAGCCTCCGGCCGCAAAGACAAACAGGAACTTTCTGCGAGAGGTCGTGGGCGCGGCAAGAAGGGTCGGAGACAGGAGTCCCGCGGGAGCAAGGAGCCCTCCTGCGAGCAGCACACCGAGCTGGCGACGGGTCAGCACTAGTAGCTCAAGACCTCGGGATCCTGGAGCAGGGCCACGAGCACACAACGCCATCCACGGCTGGCACCGTTGAGGTCCTCGGGATTGGGTCCCGCCGCCTCGGTCCAGAGAGCCCGCAACATGACGAGGTGTCCCTCGGTGGCCTTCTCCCCGGTCAGGCGCCGCACGAGGTTCTCCAGGTTCGCCTCAAAGGCTGCATCCCCCGGACTGTGGGTGTCCTCCACTGCGCCAAACAGTGAATCGTCCCCGGAGCCAAACCCCTCCATCGCCACAGAACTCGCTCCTTCCGCCAGGCGCTGAGCCACCAGGAGCCAGGTCAGACTCGGTGTGGCCTGGGGCTGGCTCACATAGGCGCCGTCCACCCCTCCCGACAGGATGCGGTACCCGTAGGTGTCGCTGCGCATCAGGTCGAATCCCTGGTATTCCCAGGTGAACCCGGTCAGATCCTCCACCACGCTGGCCAGCCGGGGGGCCCCCAAGAGGCGTACCGTGGATTCGGTGCCCTCCACCGTTGCCCCTGCCCGGTAGATGGGGGTGTCTGTGATGGCCCGAACCAGCGCCTTCAGCTGCAGCCCAGATGACAGAAAAGTCTGCCGCAAGGACTCGACCTGCGCGAAGTCATCGAGTTCGGGGGCGCGGCGTCAGAGGGCCTGGGACATGCGCTTCACCACGCAGGTAGGAAAGCGTGGATCGTCGGCGATCGCCTGGCCCAGGCCCGCAAGGTCTGACACCGGCGTGCCAAACCACTCGGGCTCGGTGTCCAGCAAGAGGGGCCCCAGGGTCTCCCTCTCCGCGTGGTAGCGGTCGATCTCAAAGATGCTGTACTCGTTCAGGCTGTAGAACCCGAACAGGGCGCTGGCAATGGGATCGATCGAGGCGTGGCAGCCCATGCAATAGGGGTTGGCCCGCAGGGCGTCCTCCACCGCCTCCCCCTCGGCAATACTGGCTCCGTCCAGCGAGACCGGCCGGGAAAGGTAGTCCTCGCACACCAACAAGCGCACCAATGCAGCCACGCGGCCCCGGTTGTAGTTGGAGACGGTCGTATGGTACCGCCACCACAATCCGTTGGTGGCAAGCACGCCCGCTGCGGGACGGCCATCCCCGTACCGCGCTTCTTGCCAGCCCTCTCCTTCCTCGGACCCTTCTTCTGAAAAAGTGAGGTCCCAGATGCTCACCAACAGCTCGTTGGCCAGGGTGAAGTCCGCCGTCAGGATCTCCGAGAAGGGCCGGTCCCCTGCAGCCAGATGGGCCATGAGACGCAGGGGTTCCTCCCCCACCGCTCGCTCGAAGGGGTACTCACTGCCCGGAGAGGACGCGAGGGCCTGGTACTCCCGATAGGTGACCAGGAATTCATCGACCTGGGTGTGCCACTGCTCCGCGAAGATCTCCACCAGGCGCTGCTCAAAACGGGGGTCTTCCAACCAGGCATCCCGCAAGGTCTCCAGGGCTGCGGGGTCGGCCTCCACCTGGTCCAGCTCTGCCAGGGTGGGCAGCAGGCCGCGGAGATCCAGGCTGATTCGCCGCAGGAGCCGGCCCCCGGTGAGCAACACAAGATCGTCATCTCCCGGAACGACACTGTCATCGGTGTCGCTGTCTTCCGTACCGCTGTCATCCGGGCCATCTCCCTGGGTGTCCAACTGGGAGTCGGTGGAACCCCCCTTCTTCCAGGGCACGCAGGTTCCCTCCTTGTTCAATAGGAACCCCTCCATGCAAGGGGAGGAGTTGCAAGCAGCCAGGAGCAGGGTGAATCCAAGGAGCATCAGTCGAACAACCTCATGACATCGTGCAGGGCCTCGGCTTCGTCCCGAAGATCCACGCAGGCCTCCCCGATTTCCTGCCCCTGCTAGGTCGTTGTCCCGCAGCCATCGCAACCCGCCCCAAAGTCCAGGTCGTACCACTGCCCCGCCGGGCTTCTCACGGAGAGGATGCCTGTGGCATGGCCGTCACAGGACGCGCTGTCAAAGCGCACCCCCAAAAAGGAAACGTTGTGCGCCCCGGTGGAGAACCCGCCGTTCAGCTCCAACTCCCAGGTGCTGATCTGGCTCTCGCTGGTGATCCAGAGGGACTGGGTCGAGCCTTCCCCAAGCCAACTGCTGCTCCCATCAAAGCTCCAGGAGCCCATCATGGTACCGGTCACCACCTCAGGCCAGGTTCCGGGTCCACTGGCCCGTTCGAGCTTCAGGTCGCCGCCTCCCACAAACCACTGGTCGGAGTCGTCCACGATGTAGCAGTCTCCCACCAGGTGAGAGGGCCCCTTTTGCCCCGCCAACGGCCCCTCGTAGTCAGAGGTTCCCGCAAAGAGGTAGCCGGTGCTGGAGAAACAACCGTTGAAGCTCCCGTTCAGGTTGTATCCGCTGTCTGCAGGGCACTGGTTGTCCCGGCCGGAAAACATCGAAATGTAGGCATCCCGTGGGGTGTAGGGATCCGGAAATCCGTGGGCCAGGGCCGCCCCGATGGCGCTTTCCACGTCGCTTGAAGTCCACTCCGGGTCCGGGTCCTCGGTGTCCGTGTCCTCCGATTCCTCACCCGATTCAAGGCACAACAGGAGATCCGCCAGGAGAACAAGGGCATCGGGTTGGACGCCTCCCCCGAGGGGCATGGTTCCTTCTTCGATTGCCCGCACAGCAATGCGCTCGGAGTAGAGCGCCGCCACGAATTGGGAGTCAAAGTCCACGCCCACTGGCGCCCCGTGGCGAACCTGCGTCTCCGAGGAGTGGCAGGTGTTGCAGTAGGTCTGGAAGAATCCCGACCCCCAATTGTCCCAGGTGACCCCCATGGGAGAGGTGCAGTCCCCCCCCGGATCGGTGTCCTCAGTCTGCGTGTCGCCCACGCCAGAGTCCTTCCCAGCTGGGGAATCCGAGATCCCGGGCTTGCAGGCCCCTCCCATCCACAAGATGATCCACACTGGAAGCACCGAATGATGGTAGCCCAACCACACAACCCCCCACCAATGATCGCGGCAGTTCTTCTGGGCCTGCTTGCCTGTGGAAGCCCTGACCCCACGCCGGATGGCCCGCCGGATCTCATTGTCTTGCTCGCGCCGGGGCTTCGAGCGGATTCCACAGGGGAAAAGGGAGCGGAATCCGCGCTGCTGGATGCGCTGGGAGAATCACCCACCCACCGGTTCCGCGCCGCCTATGCCCAGACGCCCTCTCCCCAGGTGAGCATTGGATCGCTCTTGACCGGCCTCTACCCAAGCGCCATTCCCTTGTGCGGGCGGTATGTGCCCCGGGAATACGACCTGCGAGATCGGGGTGCCCAGGAGGAAGCCTGGTGCGTGCGGCTGCCTGCCGAGCACCCAACGTGGCCCGCGGTTCTCTCGTTGTACGACTACCGCACCGCGTTGATCAGGGGTTCGGCCTTTGGCACGGACCACGTGGATCCAGCGTTTGACCAGGTCTACACGGCAGAGAGAGAGCCGCCAGACTGGCAGACCCCCTGGGGGGACGTCGCTCGCAGGGCCGGGGAGTTCTGGAAGGCAGACGAAAGCCGGCCCCGCCTGCTCGTGATTCTGGCCAGCGACCTGGAGTTGCCCCCCTTGCAGCGCTTTTTCGAGGAGGCTGGGCTGAAATCGGACACCCCGGGGGACAAGGGGGCGATCGCCCACCCGGAAGTCCTGCGCAAGCGCTATGCGGAAACCGCCGGGGGAGTGGGGGCGGGGCTGAAGCAGGTGCTCGCGGTGCTGCCAGCCGGTTCGCGGGCCCGTCACGTGGTCTTGACCTCCACCCACGGGGTCAGTCTTGGGGAGCGGGCTGCGCCGGTCGCCCAAGAGCGGTCCCTCGCCTACGACCACCTCAAGATGCCCACAACGCAGATCCTCCTGGATCGCACAATCCACGTGCCCCTGGTGTGGTGGGGGCCGAACCTGGGCACCGTGGACGAAAACGCGCCCGTGGAGCTCTTGGACCTCTTTCCCACGCTGGCGGCCCTCGCAGGTGCCACTCCGCCCGCCCGGGTGCAGGGTTCCAACCTCTTTTCAGCCTCCACCTCGGAGCCGATCGCCTATTCGGAGTTTGGGGACATGCTAGCCTTGCGATCCGGCGAACACCTGCTCACATTCCGGTGCTTCCTCCACAATGGGACCAGCCTGGATCCGGAGTTGACCCTGCGCTTCGAGAAGGCTGCGCTCGATGGCGAGTTCTTCTCCTTGCACCGGGTGACGGACGACCCCCTGCAACAGCAAAACCTGCAGACCAAGGACCCCCAGAAGACCCGCGCCATGCGGGATGCCCTTCTGGCGCATCGAAAGGGACCGGGGGCGCCCCCTCCTGAATCCCTGACCCCCGAGGCACTCAAGGCCCTGCGCCTGACCCCCGCCCTCGGCTACTGGTAGCCTCTGGCCGGGAGAAGCAATGCTCCACAGTTGGGAGATTGCCGCGATTGCCGCCCTGGTCCTGGCTGCGGTCATGCAGCGTCGTCGGGGAGACATGACACCCGCCTGGCCGGACGGGTGTCGGTGGGACTGGGCCCTTGCGGCGGGCTGCGTGGTGCTGGGGGGAATCCCGCTGTTTCGCCTCTGGCAGGAAATCGCCTCCCAGCTGGCGCCGTCCGGGGCGGATTTTGAGGGCTACTACCTTTCGGCCCTGGCCATCGAGTCCGGGGACTACTCGCTCTATGTGCGGGATCGGTACCCGGGCTTTCCCTGGGCGGCGAGCTTGTTTGCCGGGTCCACGCGCACGATTCACGAAGCGGGAGCGCGGATCAACATGGGGGCTCTGGTGGTCTCTGGCGCGGGCCTGTACTGGATCGGGCGTCACCTGGCGGGCCGTACCGCCGGGGTGGTGGGTGCGCTGATCGCCCTGCGAATCAGCCTGGTGTCAGACCTGGGGCACACCTTTACCCACTACCCCCTGGCAGCCGCGCTGGATGTGGCCCTTCTTGCCGGGGTCCTCGGGCTGGTTCACTCGCCCGGGGTGGTGCTCGCATGGTGCGTGGGCCTTGCAGGCGCGGCGGCGGGCGCCTGCGATCCAAAGCAGTTCGCGACGGTCGGGCTCGGGTTCGCGGTTGCAGCGGTGGTGGTTGTGCGGAGTTCTGCCTCCAACAAGCAGAAGGGAATCGCCCTGGTGGGACTGGGCGCTCCTTTGGTGCTGCTGAACATCGCGGTGGGGCAGATGCCAGTGGTCTTGTTCACCCTGGAAGAGGTTGCAACCCGGGTCCAACTGCATTTTCAGGTGGACCCGGAGTTGGTGAAGAGTGCTGCGGAGGGATTCCGGCTCGGAGCCCCCGGCGCCTTGTTTCAGCTTCCCGCCAGCCTCTGGAATGTCGCGACCGGCGTGGCTCCGGAAGCCCACCAGCCAGGTTTGCTTGCCCCGCTTGCCTTGGAGGGCATGCCGGTGGTCTGGGGCCCCGTGTCCCCCCTGTGGGTCCTGGGAATTCCAGCGCTGGCGGGCTGTCTGATCTGGCGCAGGAAGACCGGTTGGGGGGCGCAACTTGCAGTGGTTTGCATTCCGCTCTTCATCGCCTGGCCCAACTTTCACATGCACTACCAGAACCGGTACTTCCTGGCCCCTGCACTGTTGGCGCCGGTACTGGTGGCGGCCGCCATTCAAAGTATGGCGGGCTCTCGGGCAGTGGCCTGGGTGGGGCTGGTGGCCCTTGGGTGGCCCACGAGTCCGTTTTCAAAGGTCGACACCTCGTACCTGGAACGCAAGGAGCACCGCCATGACATCTGGGTGGGCCGCGAGCACGGCGTGGATCTGGAGGTGCTGCGCTGGGCCACCGAGGCCCTTCCCGAGGACACGGTCATCTACGACTTCTCCGAGCGCAGACCCGCACCCACTCTGGCGGCTGCCCACCCCTATGTGCGGTGCAACATGGAGGGGGATCAATGCGTGTCCAAGATGGTCGCCCACACGGGGACCCGGGCTGCGGTCTTGTGGGCCGGTGAGTTTCTAAGCAGCCGCGTGCCGGGGGGGACCGGTGAGATCTTGACCCGCAAGGAGCAGGGCGGGGGGATTCCAGATTCAGTGGGAGACTGTTGGCAGCAGGTCAGGTGGCTGAACCCGAATGCCGGGGTGTTCCGATGGACCTGTGAGCAGACTCCGCGCGCCCTTCCGCACCAGCCGCCGCCCCCGCCTCCGGAGGACTGGTGATTCTCCTTCTGCTGGGACTGGCAGGTTGCTCGGGCGATTCGGTCTGCCCTGAGGGCATGGTGCTCGTACCGAGAGCCACAGTGGTCCTGGGCGTGGACTCCCCTACCCGCCGTTGGCACGAGGCCGCCCGGGAGGTCACAGTTCCGGACACCTGCATGGACCGGTACGAGTACCCCAACCAAAAGGGGGAAGTGCCGCGGGTGCAGGTGTCCTGGGAGCAGGCAAGGGACCTCTGCGCGTCAGGGGGCAAGCGGCTGTGCACCTCTGAGGAGTGGGAGCGAGCCTGTCGGGGCACGGCCCGAAACCAGTACGCCTATGGAAACAAGCGAGACGCGGACCGCTGCAACACCCCCCTGGAAGACGGCCCCGCCCCGCCCTTTCCCCTTTCCAAGGCGGGCAGTCACGACAAGTGCGTGAACAAGGAGGGCGTGGCGGACCTGAACGGAAATGTTTCCGAGTGGGTTGTCGACCCCTGGAGCGGCCAGCCAGAGCCCTTTCAGCCCACGGCCAAGGTCGACCCGGCCACGTGGCGCACCCTGCGAGGCGGCACCATGTGGCGCCAGACGTTCTACGGCCAGGATTGCAGCAGCCGGCACGGGCACCAAAGGAGCGACGTCCACTCGGATGACGGGTTTCGCTGCTGCAAGACGCCGTGACCCGTCCGGGCAGCGTCCCGCCAGATGGCCTGCCCCAAGCAGAACCGTTAGTTGCCCGCCTTGTCGGGGCGTAGCGCAGCCTGGTAGCGCACCTGCTTCGGGAGCAGGGGGTCGTAGGTTCAAATCCTATCGCCCCGACCAAACGCAGTGCAGGG
>CAZSZE010000003.1:42713-69117 GCA_964610645.1 uncultured Enterobacterales bacterium
GGAGACCGTGGGGCAGGGGGTCGTAGGCCATCCGCCCCCCAGAAGACCGCCGAGCAAGGGCTCGATAGAATGTCTCCCATGCCCCCAACCAACGCCGACCTCTTCGACGCCGTCACGGCCCTGCTCCGGGGAGAAGATGACCTCCCCTTTTGGCAGTTCCTCGCCACTCAGGCAGGCGGACCCATTCTGGAGTGCGGCGCCGGCACCTGCCGCGTACTCGCGCCCCTCCTCAAGGCCGGCGTCGATGCATACGGCCTTGAACTGTCAGAGGAACGGCTGTGCGCAGGGCGTTTGCGTCTAAAGGCCCTCGGTGGCGACGCATCCCAACGCCTCCTCCCCGGGGACATGACCGACTTCTCCCACCCCCGACGCTACCGCCTCGTCCTGATTCCACTCAATACGGTGGCGCTTCTCAGCGATGAGGCCTTGGACGCGACGCTGAAGTGCATCCGCAAGCACCTGCACCCGGAGGGGGAGCTGGCCTTCGACCTGGACCTGCAGCTTGTCCCCCCCGACGGAGCCAACGAGGGTTGGGTCACAGAATGGCAGCCCATCGACGTGAACGGTCGCCCCGCGCAACTTCGCCAGCGGTTTCAGAGCAAGCCCGGCGGGGGCTGGGACGTGGAACAGGCCTTCCGTCTCTCGGACGGATCCGATGCGTCGATCAACCTGTCCCTCGTCGTGCGTTCCTTGAGCCGAATGACCGAGCTGCTGGCTGGCGCCGGGTGGAGAATCCGACTGGCCCGAGACGAAGGAGGCAAAGAAGTGACAGAGTCGAGCCGGATTGCCTTTGTGCTGGCAAATCCTCTCGAACTTCCCGGCTGATTCCCAGGAGTTGAAAGCGCCTCAGGCGCCCCCACCCTTGAGCGCCGCAATCGCCGCCGCCCGATCCGGAGCGCCATAGATCCCCGACCCACTCACCAACACATGGGCGCCGGCATCCACAAACCGGTGGGCATTGTCTACCTTCACGCCACCATCCACCTGAATCAAGGTGTCCAGGCCCAGGGAGTCGATGCGGCTGCGGATTCGTTCAATCTTGGCGAACACCCGCTCGATCAACGACTGGCCGCCAAAGCCCGGATTCACGCTCATCACCAGGACGAGGTCCAGCTCCTCCAGCACATAGTCGAGCACGCTCTCCGGGGTGTGGGGGTTCAGCGCCACCCCCGCCTTGGCCCCCGTGGACCGGATGTGCTGCACCGAGCGATCCAGGTGGTCGCAGGCCTCAGCATGCACCGTGATGCCATCGGCCCCCGCAGCCCGAAAGTCCTCCACGTACCGGTCCGGCTCCACGATCATCAGGTGGCAGTCCAGCGGCTTGTCCGTCACGGGCCGCAGGGCCTTCACCACCAGGGGGCCAATGGTGATGTTGGGCACGAAGTGCCCGTCCATCACGTCCACGTGAATCCAGTCTGCATCCCGCACGCTCTCCACCTCTTCCCCCAGGCGGGAAAAGTCGGCGGACAGGATGGAGGGAGCGATCAAGGGAATCGTCATGAGAGTACCTCTCCGAGCTCAATGCGAGCGCCATTTGCCAAGACATGTCCCGGAAGCGCCTTTCTATTGGGAAGCTGGGCTTCCTGCACTTCCAATGCCCCTTCTCCACAGGCCACCACCCAGGCCTTGCGCGTCTGCAACACCTCCCCCGGAGCCCCCTGGCCCTCCACCACGCGGACCCGGCGAATCTTGATGGGCTCTCCCCGAAACACGGAGGTCGTCCCCGGCCAGGGCTGTAGCGCCCGCACCTGGTTGTGGAGGTCCCCGGCACTGCGGGTCCAGTCCATGCGGCCCTCGGCCTTCTCCAGGGGCGCTGCGTGGATGATTCCTTCGTCCGGCTGGGGAACCGGCACAATCCCCTCCAGGCCGGCCAGCGTCTCCACCAACAACGCCGCTGTGATGTCGGACAACCGTGCCCGCACCTGTTGGCCCGTTTCGTCCGGCGCAATGGCCGTCTCTCGCACAAGGAGCATGTCCCCGGTGTCCAAGCCGGCATCCATCTGCATGGTGGTCACACCGGTGGTGACATCCCCGGCGAGAATCGCCCGCTCAATCGGTGCCGCCCCCCGCCAGCGGGGCAACAGGGAGGCATGGCCATTGATGCAGCCCAGCCGCGGCGCCGCCAGCACCTCCTCCGGAAGAATGCGGCCATAGGCAACCACCACCGCCACATCCAGGTCCAGCGCACAGAAACGCTCAGGAAAGGGCCCGGTGTGCAGGCCCCGTGGCTGGCGAGTTTCGATGCCCAGCGCTTTCGCCCGCGCCACTGTGGGCGGCGCCTGCAGCTTCTGCCCCCGGCCAGAGGGCCGATCCGGCTGGGCGACCACGGTCACGATGTCGTGCCCAGCCTCCACCAGCGCATCCAGGGTGGGCACCGCAAAGGCGGGCGTTCCAAAGAACGCAACCCTCAAGTGGCTGCCTTTTCCTGGCGACGGGCTTCCTTGCGCACGCGGGCCAGGTAGCGACCCCGCTTGAGGCGACTCACCTTGTCGAGAATGATGATGCCGTCCAGGTGATCCATTTCATGCTGGACGATCACCGCCGGGTACTCCGAGAAGCGCTGCGTGCGTTCTTCTCCCATGGGGGTCCGGAAGCGCACATCCACCCACCGGGGACGTTGCATGTCCTCCCAGAATCCCGGCACCGAGAGACACCCCTCCTCCCAGGTGATGTTGTCCTCGGCTGCATCGACAATCTCGGGGTTCACAAGCTGCACCAGTTCGTGTTGGCGCTCCCCCTCCTCGTCCCGCTCCACCCCGACATCCGCCACCAACATGCGCCGAAGCTCCCCCACCTGGACCGCGGCCAGCCCAATGCCCGGCGCCGCGTACATGGTCTCCGTCATGTCATCCATGCGCTGCTGAAGACTCGGCCCGAATTCCCCGTCACCCACGGCCGCGCTGACCTCGTGCAGCAACGGGTGAGGCGCAGTGATGATGTGGAGGATGGCCATGCCACAGGCCCGTAACCCGCATAAGCTGACCGCATGAGCGCCCGAATCCCACGATTCTCACCCAGTTTCTCCCTGGCGGAGGCCTGGATTTCGATTCGCCACCTGGTTCCCCTGGGGGACGAGGCCTCCGAAGTGGCGGACTTCGAGGCGGAATTTGCTGACTACATCGGCACCCGCCACGCGGTGATGGTGCCCTCCGCCCGGTACGGTTTCTATCTGCTGCTCAAGGCCTGGGGATGGGGCCCGGGGGATGAGATCATTCTGCCGGCGCTGACCTACTTTGCGATTCCCGCACTGGCCAAGACCGCCGGCTGTACCCCGGTCTTTGCCGACATCGGGGAGACCTCCCACGTGCTGGACCCGGCAGCGTTTGAGGCAGCCATCACACCCCGGACCCGCGCGGTGGTTCCCACGCACCTGTTTGGGACGCCTTGCGACATGGACGCCATCCGGGAGATCGCGGCGGCCCATGACATCCGCGTGATCGAGGACTGTGCCCAGTCCACCGGGGCCCGCTGGCAGGGAAACCGCGTGGGGAGCCTGGGGGATGCGGCGTACTACACCTTTGGACTCACCAAGAACATCACCACCCTGTCCGGGGCAATGATCACCACCGGGGACGACACGGTCGCCGCCTCCGTGCGCGACGCCATGGACCAGGTGCGCCCCGGCTCCCTTTGGAAGGCCACCCAGGAAGCCCTCACGGGCACCGCCATGATGTTCGCGACCCACCCGTGGATCTACCCGTGGACCCTGCACCCGGTGATTGTGCTGGGCAACCAGGTAGGGAAGGACCCGATCCACGACCGATTCGGGGAAACACCCCGCACCTATCCGGAGCTGCCAGACCGCTACCTTTCCGCTGGACCCCGGGGCATGCAGGCCGCCGTCGGGCGCAAACAACTGCAGCGCATTGAGGCCCTGAACAGCGCACGGGCCGCCAACGGCCGGTTCCTGGACGAGGCACTGGCCCATGTCACCGGCCTGGCGACCCCCACCTACCCAGCCGGTGGAGAGCCGATCTACATGAGCTTTGTGGTGCACCACGACCAGCGAGACGATCTGGCCACGGCCCTGCGCGGTCTCGGGGTGGACACCACCGTGGGGTACATGAGCAACTGCGCGGACTCGGACCTCTTTCCCGATGAAAGAGCAGACTGCCCCCGAGCCGCACACGCCATGGCAAACCTGCTGCACATCCCGGTCCACCCCAACTTGTCACCGGCCCGCCTGGACCACATCGCAGAAGCCACGCGGCAGGCTTGCCTCGAAATCCAGCCGCAGTCCTGACAGCCCCGGTATACTCGGAACGCAGATGTCCATGCCCCTGTCCCACGTCGCCCGCATCGGGCGCGCCTTCGTGGCCCGCGACGTGCCGGTCTACGCCCACTACGGCATCACCCACGTCTGCGACCTCACGTGCAAGATGTGCGGCATCTGGCGCTACGGGAACCGCAAGGAAGAGCTGGAGATCCCGCAGATCAAGGAAATGGCGGAGCTGCTGTACCGGCTGGGGGTGGTGCAGGTTGCTATCGGCGGAGGAGAGCCGTTTGCGCGGGAAGACCTGGAGGGGGTGGCCAAGGTCATGGTCGGGGCCGGCCTGAATCTTCGAATCCTCACCAATGCGGTCAACGTGCCCGAGCAGCGCCTTCTGGACTGCGTGAAGGCCGGGGTGAAGAACTTTTCCATCTCCCTGGATTCCCTGCATCCAGCGCGGTTTGACTACATCTGCGAGGAAGAAGGTGCCTGGGAGGGGGCTGTCCGGAACATGTGCCTGCTCGCCAGAAAGCTCCATGGAACCGATGCGCTGCTGACCCTGAACTGCGTTGTGAGCAACCTGAACCTGGAGGAGTTGCCCGACATGGTGCGGTTTGCAAAGGAGATCGGCTTTGCCATTTCCTTCCTGCCGGTGGAGTTGTTGGAGGATGCCAAGTCCGGCGTCCGGAATTGGGAGGCCCGCTTTGTGCGCCACCGACCGGAGATGGGGCTTCAAGCAGGTCCAGGCGGAGACGTGGGCAAGAGGGTGGATCACATCTACGACACCCTCGTGGACATGAAGGCCGCCGGGTGGCCGATTTTCAACTCCACGCCGTACCTGGAAGCCAGCCGCACCTACCTGAAGACGGGCCGCTTTCCCGCGGAAGGGTGCGATGCGGGGCGCCTCTATTTTTCCATCTCCCCCAACGGGCAGTTCAGCATCTGCCACCGCACCACCCACCAGTACCGCCACATCCTGGACCCACAGTTCGAGGAGTACTTTCACTCCATCGAGTACGAGCGGGCGCGGATGCAGGAAGCCGGGGGATGCGAGGGATGCATGCGGGCCTGCTGGATTGACACGAGCTCCATTTTCCGGACATTCGAGGGCTTCTTCGACACCGCCAAGCTGACCCTTTCGCCTGCCGGAAGCCCGCCTGCCCCCTGGGCGGAAGCGCGAAAATGGGCGCAGCACGAACGCATCGCCGAGGAGGCCGCAGCTCCGGCTTGACGGCTCCGCGATGCTCGCGGGCGAAGTTGGCGGGTTGACGGAAAGCCCGCCGTGGATACGGGCAGGGGCATGCGACGCGTCTTGTCCATCACCGCACGGGAACTGGCCTCGTACTTCAACTCGTCCCTGGCCACGATCGTACTGCCGATCTTCCTGGTGTTGGTGGGGGTGTTCTCGCTCTTCTTCAGCGATCTGTTCAACAGCGGCATCGCCTCCATGCGCCAGGTCTTCTTTTGGACGACTCTGTTTCTGGCCCTTCTGATCCCCGCCCTGACCATGCGGTCCTTTGCGGAGGAGCGGCGATGCGGAAGCCTCGAGCTCCTGTTGACCCTGCCGGTCACCGAGGGGGAAGCGGTGCTTGGGAAGTATCTCGCAGCCCTCGCCCTCGTGTGGCTCGCCCTCGCCCTGACCCTCTCCTACCCCATCAGTCTCGCCCTCCACTCCGACTTGGACTGGGGCCCAATCGTTGGGGGCTACGTCGGGATGGCGCTGGTCGGGGCCGCCTACTGCGCCATTGGCCTGGCCGCCTCCGCAGCCACCTCCAACCAGATGGTGGCGTTCCTTGTGGGAATGGTGCTGTGCCTGGTGCCCTATGCCATGGGGTTCTTCCTGCCCTCGGTGCCGGCCTCTCTTCTTCCCCTGGCCCAACACCTCTCCTTCCAGACCCACTTCAACAGCCTTGCACGGGGGGTTCTGGACACGAGAAGCCTGGCCTTCTACGGCACGGTGGTGCTGCTGGCCCTCCACGCAGCGGTCTTCAGCCTGGAACAGAAGAGGTTGTCATGACCGACCTCCGGAGGAATCTGCGGGCAAACTCCTGGATCCAGATGGGGGCGGTGCTGGCCATTGTCGTGTGCCTGAACCTGCTTTCCACGCGGCACGTGACGCGCCTGGACCTCACGCAGGACCGAATCCATACCTTGTCCCAGGCCTCCAAGGCGCTGATGCTCCGGCTGGAGAAGCCCCTGACTGTGCGGGCCTTCTTCACAGGCGGACTGGAAGCGCCCTACAACAACCACGAACAGGTGGTGCTGGACAAGCTCGAGGAGTTTGCAGCCTGGTCCCGGGGAAAGATGGAGGTGGAGCTGACGGATCCCACGGGGGACGACGAAGCCCGCCAGCAAGCACTGCGCTTTGGCATCGCGCCGATTCAGTACCAGTTCCGAAGCCAGACCCGATCCGAGCTGCGCCAGGTCTACATGGGGGCAGCGCTGTTGTACGGCGACCAGCACCTCACCCTGCCCGCCATCACAAATGTGAACACCATTGAGTACGAGCTGGCCCGATCCATCAAGCGCTTGATGGACGGCAACGAGGTACGGCGCATCGGGTTCCTCACGGGCCACGGGGAGCCCGATCTGCTCACCGCCAAGGGTCCGGTCGAGGCGCTGCGGGCCCAGTTGACCCAGTCCGTGGAGCTGGTCCCGGTCCGTCTTGGAGGCGGGGTGGGGGTGGACACCTCCCTGGATTCCCTGCTGATCATCGGTCCCCAGAGTCCGGTGTCCCAGCGGGAGCAGTACCAACTCGACCAGTACCTCATGGAAGGGGGCACGCTGGCGTTTTTCCTGTCCAACTTCCAGCCGGACCTCCAGTCCCTACGAACCCGGCCCCTGGACCATGGACTGGAGGATCTCCTTGGACACCACGGGGTACAGCTCAACCGGGACCTCGTGCTGGATCGCACCCAGAACGGAAAGCTGCCGGTGCCGGTGCGGCGGGGGCAGTTTGTGATGCGGGTCGCGGTGAACCATCCCCTCGTTCCCACGACCACCAACCTGTCCCGATCCTCCCTTGCGGTGAAGGACCTGGACATGATGACGCTGCCCTTTGCATCGAGCATGTCCCTCGTCGATCCCCTGCCACCGGAGTTGAAGGGAGAGGTGCTGGCTCGCAGCTCCGAACACGCAAGCCGCAGCCGACTGGTGGAGCGAATCGACCCCTCCACCTTGCGCACCCCTCGTCCCGACGAGGAAAAGGGCGTGCTGGACCTGATTGTCTCCGTGCGGGGTGAGTTCGGGAGTTTCTTTGCACACGGCGAGATTCCCGACCGCCGCGAAGAGGACGGGCCGCCCATTCGCGAGTCGGCTCCCACGCGGTTGGTGGTGGGGGGAAGCACCCACTTCGTGGCAAACAACCAGACCTTCGTGCTGAACCTCCTGGACTGGCTGGTGGAAGACACGGCCCTGATCGACATTCGATCCAAGACCATGCAGGTCAATGCCCTGGAGCCCCTGGAGCCCGCCCAGGTGCGCAACCTGAAGATCGCGAACCTGTTGGGTCCCGCCTTCCTTGTGTTCCTGCTCGGCAGCGGCCGGCTGCTGTTTCGGCGCAGGTCCGTGGAGCTTCCCCGATGAAGCTCACCCCCAAGAGCAAGGGGCTGCTGGCCCTGGCAGCGCTGTTGGCGGTGGCAGTCGCTGTCCCCGTGTCCGAGGATCCCACCCTCACTCCCCTGCCGTCCCTGCCGGCCGTCGATGCGGCCAGCGTGGAGCGCATTGAGATCTCCCTGGGGCCACTGCAGAAGATCATCATCAACGCGGACAAGGTGGAGGGAGAGGTGGTTCGGTCCAAAGATCGAACCTTCACCCTCGACGCACCGATTCAAGGGCCGGCGGACCCACTGCTCGTAAAGGCGCTCCTCCGGGAGTTTCAATCGGAAACGCCCATGGATGTGCGCGTCGACGAGGGCAACTACGACGCCTACGGCCTCCAAAACGAAACCCAGATCATCGTGGAGTTCTTTGGCGTTGCCGACAGCCCTTTGCTGTCTTTCGCCCTCGGTGCCACGGCCCGGGGCGGCGCGTCCTTTGTGCGCCTCAACGATGACTCCACGGTCTACCGGGCCCGAATCGGCCCACGACACCGCGTGGATCGGCCGGCCACCGAGTGGAGGGACAAGGGGGTCTTGTCCCTGGATCCCAACGAGATCATCGGCCTCCACATCCAGACCGAGACCCGGGATCTCCCCTTTCAGCGCTCCGCCACAGGGGAGGCCCGGGCCGACGGCTCCGCGGTCTACGGTGCCTGGCACCTTCCCGGGCACACAGTGGATGCCACAACAGTGAAATTCCTTGCCGCCAGCCTCTCCCGCATCCGGGCCAGCGAGATCCTGTCTGAGACCTTCGATGCAGGATTTGACCCGCCGGCCGCCGCTGTGACCCTGGTGCCGACCGAGGGGGAGCCGATCCAGCTCTCCTTTGGCTCCCGGATTGCAGACAAGGGCGCCTTTGTCCGAGTCCACGGCCGCCCCTCCACCTTCCGCATTGCAAAGAGCCGCCTGGACCTCGTTCAGCGACCCCTTTCGGCCTACGGAAACCTGCAGGTCCTGGCATTCGACCTGGCCCAAGCATCGACAATCACCTGGGAAGACAGCGGGCCCACCCGGACTCTTCAGCGGCGAGAAGACGGCGTCTGGACGGTCACGGAGCCCAAGAACACCGATTCTGACCTGGCCCGAATCGCCTCGGGCCTGGGGGCGTTGTCCAACCTACGGGGCCGCACGGTCTCCCAGGCGGAGATCATTGGCGCCAGGTCCCACCAGGTCACCATCCGGTTCAACGACGGGCGCGAGATCGATCTCTCCGCGGGACATGAGTCCAGCGATTCTGTAGTTTCTCCCTGGCTTGTACAGACTTCCACAGAGCCAACAATCTACGAATTGGACGATCAGACCTGGTCCCGAATCCGGTCCGCCTTCGGAAGGGGGGGATAGAAAACAGAGAACTTCTTTGAATTGCTTCGAATGAAGGTCGGACCGCAGCGTCGGTGACCACAATGGAGGCAACCATGATGTTCCGTCTGTTTTCTTTGTCCGCCCTGTCCGTTCTCTCACTGACAGCATTTGCTGAGCCGACTCCGAACCCGGAAGTCGATGTAGACCTGCAGGAGCAAGCCTCCTTCAAGTCGAAGAAAAAGGCCCGAAAGGGCTCCAAGGCCCCAGCGCCTCGGGCTGTCCAAGCGCGTCCTGCTCCCCGGTCGGTTGCACCGCGCTCTGCTGCCCCCCCCATGGCACGCCCCAACCAGGCGCGGCCCATGCCGGTGCCCAACACCCGATCGGCACGGCCCACGCCGAGCAGCCGGCCCGAGCCCCGAACTTCTTCCACCCGCACGAGTCGGCCGGTGGTGGAGCCGCCCCGGCCGCGGCCGGAGCCCCGCAGCGCCCGACCGGTCGCAACCCCCCCTGCAAACCCTTCCGCGAGCCGATCCCGGAGCGCGTCACCTCCTGTGGGTCGCACCAGCCCCACAACCGTGACCCGCACCACCCGCACCTCTTCAGCGCGGGTAGCAGTCGGCGCCGGTCAGTCCAATCTCACCCCCACCTCGCGTCATGCGTCTGAAAGTCAGCGCCGTCGTCGGGAAGCTGATGCCAACCGCCGCGCTGCCGACAACCGCCGCCAGTCCGCGGAAAACGAGCGCCGTCGTCGGGAAGCTGATGCCAACCGCCGCGCAGCCGACAACCGCCGCCAGGCCGCAGAGAGCGAGCGTCGTCGTCGGGAAGCCGATGCCCGTCGTCGGGCTGCAGAGACCGAGCGCCGTCATCGGGAAGCCGATGCCCGTCGCCACGCCAGCCGGCGCTCACACCACGCCAGCCGGCGCTCACACCACGCTGCGCCCCATCACGCCTACCACCCGCAGCGCCCGGTGCACTGGTACCACGGCGTGTTCGTGTACGGCCCCCTCCCGCAACACCACACGATCCATACCGTGCACCGCACAGAGATCGTGACGCGCCCCGAGGCGCCGGTCGAGAGCGCCCCCGCACCGCTGCCGACCCGCCAAATCGATCGCGCCAGCAGCTTCTCGGTCGGCCTCCGCACCGGAAGCTACCTCTCCGGCTACGAAGGCGGCGGTGACTTCGCAGACTTCGGCATGGGCGTGACCGCGCGGTTCCGTCCCGTGGAATCCCTTGGGTTCGAAATGGCCTACAGCTTCCACGACGACACCTTCAGTCCGGACACGGAGCGCTCGACAGCCATGCTCCAGCCCAGCTTGCAGGCGTTTGCCTTCCCGTGGGCCCGGGTCAGCCCCTATGCGACCCTGGGACTCACCTGGACCAACCGCACCTACAGGGACAGCTGGACCGATGGAATGAATGAGCACCTCACGGAAGTCCAGGACACAAGCTTCGGCCCCCACCTGGGCGGAGGACTTGAGGTCTCCCTGGGCAGAAACGCCTCCATCGACCTGGAAATCCGCGGCATCGGCTACCTGAATGCCCAGGAAGCCGACACCCTGCCCGGCGCAACCCAGGCCACCGTTGGAGCGAACTTCTACTTCTAAACCGGAAACCAAGACCGAGGCCCCGTTGCAGAAATGCAGCGGGGCCTCACTCTGTGGAGACAGGGGGTGGAACAAACCGAAGGGGGGCCCGTGACCAGGAGTCACCCTCCCTCGGGGTAAGGCTCTTTCCGTCCACCATATTCCGCAGCACCCAGTCGATTCGATACTCCCCCGCCCGATCCCGCAGGTACCACTTCTGATAAAAGGTCCTGGGCGCCGGCAGAATCGCAGCAAGAAACGCGGCCTCATGGGGTTGAAGCCCAGCGGGACTTCGCATGAAGTACCGCTCACTGGCCGCCTCGACCCCGTGGAAGTCAGGTCCCCACTCCACCACGTTCAGGTAGAGCTCCATGACCCGGGTCTTGCCCAGCGCCCGATCCAGTTCTGTGGCCAGCAGCAGCTCCCGCACCTTGCGAACCACCGTCCTCTCCCCATCCAGAAACAGGTTCTTCGCCAACTGCTGGGTGAGGGTGCTGCCCCCGCGAACCACCTGCCCCTTGGCCAGGTTCGCTGCCATCGCCTCTCGCATGGACTCCATGTCGTAGCCGCTGTGCACGAGAAACGCCGAGTCCTCTGCGGCCACCACCGCATCCGACAGGACCGGGGCAATCGCCCTGTAGGGAGTCCAACCCTCCGACCCCTCCCCGCTGGTGCGCAGGCCCCAGGCCCCATCCTCCCCCCGAACCCGGTAGTCAAAGGGGCCGTACTTCAAGTCCTGCAGCCGGGGCACCGCCCCTTCCACCCCGAGGCCCTGCAGGTCAGCATCTCCCTTCCAGGTCCCAGCGGGCCAGTTTCCCTCCACCCATCCCAGGGCAGTACCCACCAGCCGGGCACTTTCCAACTCCGGCACCACAGAGCGCAATGGCGCCAGCACATCCTCCACCGGCGTGGACGGCAGCTCCAACCGAAAGTCAACGATGCCCTCCGCGTGGCGACCGAGAAGCTCCACCTGCACCGGCCCCACCTTCAGCCACCCGGCAAAGGTGTCCTTGGCCAGGTCCAGGTGCACCCTCGAAGACACATCCTGCAGCTCCACGGGGTGTTTCGCCAGAAGGCTGTGTTTCACCGCCAGGCTGTCGCTCTTGAGCTCAAGAACGCCCTGCTTGCCATCCAGGTCCAGAGACAGGTGCACCCGGCCTGCTGCTTCCGGAAACGGCGATGCCATCTCCATCTGCACCGCCATCTTGCCCCCCCCGCGTTCCAGGGAAAACCCCTCCCCCGAGAGGCTCAGACCCTCATCACCCAGCTGGCCGGTGAGGCCCGAGACCAGGACCCGCTCCCCCCAGCGAAGCCCCACGTCGGAAAGCTCCACATTCAGCGTCTTCCCGCCGGGACCCGCCGCCGGCCCAGAGGATCCGGACCATCCAGCAAGATCCAGGTCCACCCCCTCCACCCGGACCTGAAGAGGCCACGCCAGGGGGACCCGGGCCTCACCTGCCTCGATCCCGCGAAACCGAACCCGCTGAAACACCCAGCCATCGGTGCCTCGATCCAGGCGTGCCCAGTCCACCCCCGCGGATCGTGCCGACTCCAGGAAGTGGCGCTCCACCCCCAGCGCCGCCACCACTGGCGCCAACCCGACAAGCAACCAGAGCCCCTTCTTCATCCCGCAGGCCCACGGGCCACCATGACCGGAACCGGAGCCCGGGAGGCCACCTTTTCCGACACGGAACCCAACATGATGCGCGCAATGCCTGTGCGTCCCCGGGATCCCATCACCACGAGATCCGCGTCCTCGGCCACCGCACAGATGCCCTGTGCGGGATCATCCGCATGGCCCACCTCGTACCGCGCCCAGAGCTGCTGTCGAAGGGAGGGTTCCAAGGCCCCCCGCACGAGGGACTCCAGGGCTGCAAGTCGCTCATCCGCCGTCACCTCGTCCCCGCGGGGGGAGATGGCGAGGAAGGTGCAAAACGCCCCGGACTCGAGGGAGAGCCGGGCCGCGTGAACCACCGGGGCGAGAGCCGGGGCATCCAGTTCCACCGGGCACAACACCCGCTTCAACTCAGGAAAGGGGCGCCCCCCCACCACAAGCACAGAGCACGGTGCCGAGCGGAGCACCGTGTGGGCGGTGGACCCGAGAAGCAGGCGATCCAACCCGGTGTTCCCGGTTCTCCCCAGGACCAGCAGGTCATTCTGTCCGCCGTAGACCGTGGCCAGGTCGCCGAGAGAAGCGGGCTCCACGTGCACGGACGTCACCCACCCCTCCTCCTGGTGCAGGCGCCGGGCCAGGGCCTCTGCCTCCATGCGCCGTGGATCCGTGTCTGCCAGGACCTCTCTTGTGCCCACCACCACCTGCACCCGGGCATTGCCCAATCCAGCCAGCGCACCCAGGGGTGCACGGCACACACCCGATCGCTCGGAGAGGTCGGTAAACCAGGCAACGCGGCTGTACATCTTCCCTTCTATATTCCGGCAGCTTGGATCCCGGTTATCGTCGCACACATGCCCCATGTTTCCAGCGATGTGGCCCGCCTCCAGCGAGTCGTTGTCCACCGTCCAGGCGCCGCCCTGGCCCGCATGCTGCCCCAGCACATCGATCCCCGGAGCAGCGACTACCTGCTTTTTGACGACCTGGTCGACGTACCGGATGCACAGCGGGAACACGATCAACTCTGCCGGGTGCTCGAAACTGCAGCCGAGGTGGGCTTCCTGGACAAGATGCTGGAGGAGACCCTGCAAGACGCCGAGGCACGCTCTTTTGTGATCGAGGAGTTCTGCCGTCTTGAAGCACTGCCCGATGCCGCACTGGCCCACATGGAAGCGATGTCCCCCCCGGATCTCGTGGCGCTCGTGATCGGGGGAGCCGACGCCGGGGTGCTGCACCCGGGCCGATCCGTTCACCCCCTGCCCAACCTGCTCTTTACCCGCGACCTGGCCGCTGTAGTCGGGGACCTGCTTATCGTGGGAAATGCCCGCAAGAAGGCCCGCCGACGGGAATCGATTCTCACCTGGGCCCTGGTCATGCACCACCCCTGGTTTGCTGGCGCCCACGTGTCCCCCCACTGCCAGTGGGTCCGAGATGCGGGCGGCTCCCACCCCCTCACGGTGGAAGGCGGCGATGTGCTGACCTTCTCCGAAAAGCTCGCGGTCATCGGTGCCTCGGAGCGAACCTCGTGGTCCATGATCGTGGCCCTCGCCGGCGACCTCGTCTCCCGAGGCTTCGAGTCGGTGTTGGTTGTGGAGATGCCCAAGCAGAGAAGCTCCATGCACCTGGACACGGTCTTCACCCTGGTCGACTCCCACACGGCGGTGCTCTACGACCCGATCCTGCGCCCCGGGGGACGAGAAGAAGTCCGGGCACTGCGGCTGCATTCCCAAGACGGATCCCTCTGTATTTCCGCCTGTGACGGAGACCTCCTGGAGGCCCTTGGAAGCATCGGCCACCCGATCGAGGGGATTCCCTGCGCTGGGGGCGAGCCCATTTCTGCCCAGCGAGAGCAATGGACGGACGGGGCGAACTTCCTGGCCATCAGCCCCGGAATCGTTGTGGGCTATGCCCGCAACCGGGTCACAGCGGCCGCCATGGAACAGGCTGGATTTGAGAACCTGGCTGCCGATCGCTTCCTGGCCTTGCTGGAGCAGGAGTACAACGGCGACTACGATGCCCTCGTGGCCTCGGGGCGCAAGCTGTCGATCCAGATTGTGGGATCGGAGCTCTCCCGCGGAAGGGGCGGTCCCCGGTGCCTCACCTTGCCGCTGGAGCGCGGCTAATCACAAGCGGCGAGCACCCTCTCCTGCAGAGGATGAAGCCGCACCTCCTCCTGCGCCAGGCGGTTCAGGGCTGCATCGTACCTGGCGAGGGCAACCCCCAGGGACTCCTTGTGCCTCACGGTTTCCATTCCGCAGCGAGACGTGTCCATGACACACCCATCCAATGCCTCCTGGGCCCGATCCACCGCATCGGAAACCGGCTTCATGGTGCCGTTCCGAAAGGACACCACCTGGCGCTCTACCTGCGCGAACCGTGCGCGGGCCCGCTGACAATTCGCACTCTCCTCCCGGGGTGCGGTCGCGGCTCCTTCCCGGGGCATGGGCGCCGGCTCCCCTGGCGGAAGGTCCAGAACGGGGCCATCGAAGAGGCTGCTCGCAGACGCAGGCGCCTGTTGCACATCTCCCCCACAGGCCACCAGCAAGATCCAAAGCACGGCCCATCATAGCCCCATCGCACAGCACACCAGGATAGAACTCCATCATGGCCGATCTCACCCACATCGATGCCTCGGGCCGAGCCCACATGGTGGACGTCGGGGACAAGCCCCTCACCGACCGCCGCGCCTCCGCCGAGGGATTCATTTCCCTGCAGCCCGACACGCTTGCCGCCATCGCTGACGGCTCCCTTCCCAAGGGCGACACCCTGGCCACCGCCCGCCTGGCGGGAATCGGTGCTGCAAAGCGATGCGCCGACCTGGTCCCCCTCTGCCACCCGATCCCTTTGGACTCCGTGGCCGTGTCTTTCGACGTGAAGGAGGATGGCGTCTGGGCCAAGGCCTCCGTGCGCGCCCACTGGCGCACCGGCGTGGAAATGGAGGCATTCACCGCCGTCAGCGCCGCCCTGCTCACCCTCTACGACATGGTGAAGGCCGTCGACCGCTCCGCCGAAATCCGCACCATCCGCCTGCTGGAAAAGCACGGCGGCGCTTCCGGGTCTTTTGTGCGGGGGTGAGTCCGCCTGCGGGCTACAGCTCCGTCGACTCAATTCCAGGACCCATGAGGGGGGTCGCCAGGTTGTCGCCAAAGGTGCGCGGCGCGGGTACCTCGCGAAGGGTGGCCTCCACATTCCGACCCCCCACCCGCAGGTTGTAGGAGACGAGGTGACCTGTCGGACCATAGGCCAGCTCCACCGCACCCCCCGGGAGCTGCCAGGACCAGCGGGCCACGGTGACCGGGGTGCCCGCCACCACGACCTTGGCAGGCCCCAGGGACTTCAGCGTCCCTTCCACCACCTTGCCCGTCTCCGCGGAGAGAACCCGAAGGCGGGCATGGCTGGAGAGAACCTCCGTGGCCGACTCCGGATCCACCAGGGTCAGGGAGGTGGCATCAAAGGACCCCTTTTCCACGTCCCAGCGAGCAATCTTCCCATCCTCGGCCAGGCTCACCTGCCACCCATCCAGGCGCTCTGTGAGCTGTACCTCGTGGGGCTTGCCCATTTCCCGGCTGGTGGCCACAAACCCCGACGGACCCGCCGCACCCATGCCAGAGAGCCGCTGCACAAAGAGAAACGACTTGCGCCCCAGAGGGACTGAAAGCTCGGTATACGACTCCAGGACCCGCACCTCGCCCCCATCGGAGGGAAGGTACCGGACGGTCACCCGCCTGCGCCCCACAGACGCCTCCCCCAGCACGAGGTCGTAGACCATTTGCTGGGTCTCGCCCCAGGCGGATCCGCCCCCCAGAAAGAGCGCAGATCCAAGAAACAAAGAAAAGGTCATGGTCTCCCTCCTGTAATGCGCCCGGGCAAATCGCCGAGGTACTCGGTCGCAACCCCCCGCGATTTGGCATAGATCCACGCCAGATGTCCCAATGGAACCAGGTCCGGGCGCTGCGCGATCAGCTTGCCAACGAGACGGGGGGCACCTTTTCCGAAGGGGGCCCCCGAGTCGTCCTCCTGTACCCATCGCCCTACCGGGTGGGCATGTCGTCCCTGGGCTACCAGTGGATCCTGAAGGTGCTGCAGAACGCCGGCTTCTCCGTGGAGCGTGCCTTCCTGCCAGAGGACGTCCCCGCCTGGAAGGCCTCCCGCACCCCGCTTCTCACGGTCGAAACCCAGTCCCCCGTGGGGGAGTTCGACGTGGTGGGTATCTCCCTGGCCTACGAGTTGGAGCTGGCGGGAATGGTGCAGGCCCTGGAGTTGTCCGGCATCCCTCCCCGGCGCGAGGACCGATCAGCCCACCACCCCCGGGTCATCCTGGGGGGACCCCTGACCTTCTCCAACCCGCTGCCCGCCGCTCCGCTGGTGGATGCCATGCTCCTGGGAGAAGCCGAGGAGGTCGTGGTCCCTGCAATGGAGGCGGCATGCCACGGGTCCCGCGAGGACTTCCTGGACACCTTGCAGAGCCTCGACGGTGGCTACGTTCCCGAGCGCGATGGGGCCCGCCTGCCCGAGGTGGCCAAGGCCACCGATGCCCTCCTCCCCGCCCGCTCCCACATCATCACCCCCGCCGCTGAGCTGTCCAACATGTGGCTTGTGGAAGGCGAGCGCGGCTGCCACCGCACCTGCACCTTCTGCGTCATGCGCCGCTCCACCCACGGCGGCATGCGCCTGGTGGACCCGGAGCGAATCCTGGATCTCGTCCCGGAGTATGCCCCCAAGGTGGGCCTGGTCGGAGCCGCCATTTCCGACCATCCCCGCCTCGTGGACCTGCTCGAGGCACTGGTGGACCAGGGACGCGGCCTCGGCATTTCCTCCCTTCGCGCCGACCAGGTGGCCCGCAAGCCCCGCATCGCCGAGCTCCTTCGAAAGGGCGGCTACCGCACCCTCACCGTGGCCTCCGATGCTGCCTCCCAGCGCCTTCGGCGGGCGATTTCCAAGGGCACAGTCGAGCGCCACCTGCTGGAATGCGCCCAGTTGGCCGCGGAACACAAGTACTCGGTGCTGAAGGTCTACATGATGGTCGGGGTGCCCGACGAGACCGAAGAGGACATCGACGAGTTGATTCGGTTCACCCGGGAGCTGGCAGCCATCCACCCGGTGGCCTTGGGGATCGCCCCCTTTGTGCCCAAGCGGAACACCCCTCTGGACACCACCGAATTCGCCGGGATTTCCGTCGTGGAGCGCCGCCTGCAGCAACTTCGCCGGGGCCTGGCCGGGGCAGCCGAGGTGCGGCCCACCTCCGCCCGCTGGGCCTGGGTGGAGGCCGAGCTTGCCCAGGGGGGTCCCGCCTGGGGAGAGGCCGTGATCGAGGCCGTTGCCGCCGGCGGGAACTTCTCAGCCTTCAAGCGGGCCTTCAAGAACCTGGATTCCGCCGAACGAGGTCCCTGGCGTCTCGCTGCCTCCTGATCAATAGGTGCAGTAGAGGTCCCACCAGGAAGTGCCCGGGGCGAGCGTGCCGGAGACCGGAAAGAAGACCGACGTGTCCAGTCCGTCTTCCGCCACCTTCCAAAGGTAGGGGTACTGCCCGCCCGCCGTGGACAGGAAGAAGTCGCCCGAGTCCCCGTCCACGGTCATGAAGTGCGGTTCCCACTCCTGGTCCCACGTGGTCCGCCGCTTCCAACTGCCCTCGGTCTCGTTGAACCGGAACATCCCCCACCCCTCGATGTCCTGGCCCCCCATGTACCAACCACCGTTGTCCCGGTGGTTTCCCGACCAGACGCTGAACTCCAAGTCCGCATCCGGGTCGAACTGCCACAGGGTGTCCAGGGTCTGGGTGTCATTTCGAAAAATGGCGAGCCCTCCGTACAACCCGATGATGCCGATGTCCCCGGTGGAGTAGTCCACGGTGGTATCGAAGGAGAGGAGCCAGAGATCCGAGTTTGGCGGGTCCTCCGGGAGGGTGAGGAAGTTTGCCAACTCCTCCTTCTCCCCGGTGACAGCATCCACCTTCTGCAGGCTGTCGATGGTGGTCACCAGGTAGTAGCCATCCGGGTGGGTGGTCAGGCCGCGCATGGTTTCCGTGAGGGTGCCCATAAAGTTCGTCAGCTCCGTCACGCTGCCGTCCTCGGCCACCGTCCACAGGGCGGCATTGGCCAGGTCCCCCACAAGCCAGCCGCCATTCACACCCCAGGTCAGAAAGTACGGCGCCATTTCAGTGGCCTGGATGTCCACGCTGAAGCGCTCGGCCCCCAGGGGATCCACACCCACAATCTTGTGGGGATTGGTGACGCCATCCCCGACCTGGAGCGCCACGATCCCGCTGAACTGCTCATCCACGCGGCCATCGCAGTCGTTGTCCAACCCGTCCGCGATGTCCTCGTCCCGGGCTGGGTTCACATAGATGTTCGTGTCGTCGCAGTCCCCCTCTTCCACGGTCCACCCATCCGCATCCTCATCTGTTCCCGCATCCGTGTCGTCCGGCCAGGGGGTCCCGGTGTCCACCACCGAGTCCGTGTCGTCCTGCACCGGCGTCCCCTTGCCGCTACAACCCAGAATGAGCGCTACCATCCACATGCCAAAATCCCTCGATGCCACAACATAGCGGTATATGACCCCCCATGAGCCGTTTCGTCCTGCACAGCCCCTTTGAGCCCGCCGGGGATCAACCCGGTGCAATTGACTCCCTCACGGAGGGGCTGGCACAAGGACAGAAGCACCAGGTACTCCTGGGCATCACCGGGTCGGGAAAGACCCTCACCATTGCCAACGTCATCGCCCGCCACGGGCGACCCACCCTGGTGCTGGCCCACAACAAGACCCTCGCCGCCCAGCTCTTCGCCGAGTTCAAGGGCCTCTTTCCCGAAAATGCTGTCGAGTACTTTGTCTCGTATTTCGACTACTACCAGCCGGAGGCCTACGTCCCCGCCAGCGACACCTACATCGAAAAGGACAGCTCGATCAACGAGCAGATCGACAAGCTGCGCCACGCAGCCACCCGCTCTCTGCTGGAGCGCAACGACGTCATCATCGTGGCCAGCGTGTCCTGCATCTATGGCCTGGGATCTCCCGAGGCCTACAACGGCATGATCCTGCAGCTCACGGTGGGCCAGCAGATTGCACGCCACACTCTTCTCGCTCGCCTGGTGGAGATGCAGTACCAGCGCAACGAGTACGACTTCAAGCGCGGCACCTTCCGGGCCCGGGGCGATGTGCTCGAGATCTTTCCCTCCCACGAGGAGAACCAGGCGATCCGGGTGGAGCTGTTCGGGGACGAGGTCGAGGCCATTCGCATGATCGACCCCCTGCGCGGGGTGCGCCTCTCCAGCACGGACAAGACCTGCATCTACCCGGCTTCCCACTACGTCACCCCCCGGGAGCGGGTGGACACGGCCCTGGTGACCATCCGGGAGGAGTTGGGACCGCGCCTCGCCCATCTCCAGGAAAAGGACCAGCTCCTGGAGGCCCAGCGCCTGGAGCAGCGCACCCTCTACGACCTGGAGATGATTGAAGAGCTCGGCTACTGCTCGGGCGTCGAGAACTACTCCCGCCACTTCACGGGACTTGACGCCGGCGTTCCCCCGCCCAACCTCCTGTCCTACTTTCCGAACGACTGGCTCATCGTCCTGGATGAATCCCACCAGACCGTTCCCCAGGTCGGGGCCATGTACAAGGGCGACCACAGCCGAAAGTCCACCCTCGTGCGCCATGGGTTCCGACTCCCGTCGGCCCTGGACAACCGCCCCCTGAAGTTCGAGGAGTTCGAGTCCCGGATTCACCAGGCCATCTATGTCTCCGCCACCCCCGGGGACTACGAGCTGAAAAAGGCCGAGGGCATCATCGTCGAGCAGGTGGTCCGCCCTACTGGACTTCTGGACCCCCAGGTGGAGGTCAAGGGCGCGAAGGGCCAGATCGATGATCTTCTCCACGAGATTCGCAGCACGGTGGCCCGGGGAAACCGGGTGCTCGTGACCACCCTCACCAAGCGCCTCGCCCAGGACATCACGACCTACTACGAGGATCTGGGCGTGCGGGTGAAGTACCTCCACTCGGATGTGGAGACCCTGGAGCGGGTAGAGATCCTGCGGTCCCTGCGCCTGGGGGAATTCGATGTGCTGGTGGGGATCAACCTGCTCCGAGAAGGGCTGGATCTCCCGGAGGTCGAGCTGGTCGCGGTCTTGGATGCCGACAAGGAGGGCTTCCTGCGCTCCTCGCGCTCCCTGATCCAGACCATCGGGCGGGCCTCCCGAAACCTCGCCGGACGGGCCATTCTCTACGCCGACGTCGTCACCGGATCCATGCAGGCCGCCATGGATGAGACCGACCGACGGCGGGAGGTGCAGGAAGCCCACAACCTGGCCCACGGCATCGAACCCCGCTCAGTGGAGCGCGACGTGGACAGTCCCCTGGATGCCCTCGGGCTGGGCAGGAACAAGGTGCCAGCCAAGAAGGAGCTCCACCCGGAGCTGGACCAGGCAAGCTTGAAGGAGATGCCGCGTATCGCGAAGGGCCTGCGCAAGGAGATGAAGGCTGCAGCCGACAAGCTGGAGTTCGAGAAGGCCGCGGAGATTCGAGACCGCCTTCGCAGCCTGGAGCAATGGGCCCTGGAGCTTACCGGCGAGCTTCCCCGATAAACGCCGGGTCTTCAATCGCCTCGGGCGTGCACTCTTCCGGAGCCATCATGGGATTGCACCGGGAAGGCGTGCCTCCCGGAATCTTGGCGACATAGTCCAGGTCAGCGCGGGCTTCCGGCACATCCGTGCTGATGAAATGCGCCCCCGAATCCAGGGCCGCCTCCTGCCTCGTGGTGTCCCCCTCGCTGGGCTCCACGAGATCTGAATCCGCCCGGGTCCTTACCAGGTGCCCCCGCAGCACCACCGCCTGAATGGCATCGAAGCCCCCAATCGGGTCGTTCATGGTGTGCACGGCCGCGTGGGGTTCCTCCCATGCACCCATCGCATCGGGAAAGAGGACATGGCCATCCACCCGTGGGTTCTCGGCGGTGAGGGCATCCCGAAGAGGGCCCCCCGTGTGCAGCACGAACATTGCCCTCCCCCGCAGCTCCCCCAGCGTCGGCCAGCCGGTGGATTCCACTGCGCTTGCAAGAGAGTCAGAATCCCCGGCCACCAGCGACGGGGTCACGAGACGATCCTCCGGCCAGACTGCAAGCAGGGCCTCTTCCAGGTCACCCACCGATTCCGCCGTATCCGCAACATTGGCGGGGAATTTCGGTTCCAGGAGCACCAGGAGCGGATGGTGGCCCGGGTTGGCGTCCGAGAAACGCTTGAGATCCTCCAGGCAGTCCTCCAGGAGGAAGCAAGTGGTCTCGGCATCGAAGAGGGGAACATGAAAGACCTCAAAAGGACCATCGCTGTCTGACCGATAGAGGTCCAACTCGAACTGCCGTACCCCCTGGAATTCCGCCTGCTGGTCCAAGGGAAGATGTTCGTAGTCCCACTGCTTCAGGGTTCGCCCAGTGCGCAGGTGGTAGCTGTTGTGGGTCCCGAGGGCCTGGAGGTGTGCAAAGTCCAGCACGTCATCCAGGGGATACTCAAACGAGTCCGACTCGCCGTCCAACGGATCCGGGGGCGTCTCCGGACAGGCCAGCAGGAGCAGGAGCGGGATCAAGCGCTTGCGGTGGGAACTTCGTCGGAGGAAGCCTCGGCTTCCACAGGGGGCTCTTCTGCCGCTGCGGCTTCTTCTGCCGGTGCGGCTTCTTTTGCCGGTGCAGCTTCCTCTGCCGGTGCAGCTTCTTCTGCCAGCGCGGCTTCCTCCTCCGGGGCAGCCTCTACAGCCGGGGCGCCTTCCTCTGCCGATGCAGCCTCTTCGGCAGGCGCGGCTTCCTCGGCGGCGACCGCCTCGTCCTTCTTCCCTTTCTTTCTCTTGCGGCGCACCACCGTCTTGCCCGCTTCTCGGCGGGGCCCAGCATCCGAGTCACGCACCAGGGGCTCCACCAGGGTGACCCCCTCGGCCTGCTTCTCGATGTCGACGGCCGCACCCGAGTTGATGAGGTCCTCCAGGCGCTGCAACTCCAGGCGAATCAACTCCCGCTCCGGAGCGCCATCCGGTGCCTGCTGCCACGCCAGCCGGAACTCCTTCTCGGCGCGGAAGATCCGCCCCTGGAACGCAAAGAGCTCCCCCAGAACCGCCTGGGCCTGGAAGCCGCCTTCCGCGGAGAGATGCTTTTGCAGGCGCTTGCTCGCCTCCTCCACCCGATCCGTGCGGGCCAGAACACGCACAAGGGCCAACTGGGCCGCCCTGCTGTTCCGATCCGTCTTGATGGCTCGACGAAGCAGCGCCTCGGTCTTCTCCAGGTCGATCTCTTCCCCGAGCTGCACACGGTCCACCGACAGGAGCGCCAACTCCAGCCCGGCCGCCACATTTCGACCATCATGGAGGACGCCCTTTGTGAGCAATGCCTCGGCCTCCTTCCAGAGAGCGGCGCGGTTTTCCGCATCCACCATGCCCTTGTGTCGCAACAACCGACCCAGCCGCGCCGCCACGAGCGCACCCTCCGGATCTCCTTCCACGGCCTTGCGGAGGCACTCTTCCGCCTCGGTCCAGGGGGCCCCATGGCGCTGGTGCAGAATCGTTCCCAAGAGGGACAACCCATCGATCATCTCAGGTTGAACATCGAGGGATTGGCGGGCCAGGGCCTCCGCCTGCTCCAGATGTCCCTCCTGGATCTTCAGTCCTGCAAGCCTCCGCAGAATGCGCCCATTCTTGGGGAATCTCCCGACGCCACGCTCCAGGGCCTTGATCGCGCTGGATCGTCCTCGCTTGGCAGTCGACCCCCTCGCGCTCTGACACCAGGAGGCCTCGTGGTGAAAGACCTCGGGCGTGGGGCACATGCGAGCCGTTTCCGCATACCAGCTGGAGACCTTCTTGTGGTCCGCGCCATCGGCGATCATCAACTCGGCCCGCACCAGGCGAAGTTCCGTGTTGTAGGGGTCCTTTTCCAGGGCCTCCTTGGACACGGATGCAGCCAGGTCCATGCGACGCGTCTTGCCCATCTCCCTCAGCGCGGGCACCAGGCCATCCCCATCGGGAACCTTCATGGAGAGGCGTTTCCGGCCCTGGCGAGCAGCGATGAAGATGCGGTTGGCCTGTTGGGAAAGAGCCAGCTTTTCAAGGCCTGCCGCCTCGTTTGCTGCCGTGCGCTTGTTCTCCGCCAGCTGCTCCAACAGGTCAGCGCCCCTGCACTCCTTTCGGGACATCCGCCGCGAAACAAGTGGGTGAACGTAGTAGCAGCGGTTCTCGGAAGAAGCCGTCGAGTCAAGGAGCCCCGCCGCCAGGAGCACCAGGCGGTCCTTTCGGCGAACACCCATCTCAGACAACACCGTCGCCGGAAGGGGGTCGTCACTGTGCGCCGCCAAGGCAAGGGCCTTGCGCTCACTTTGGGACAAGCCATCCACCTGGTTCTTGAACTGGGCCTTGAGACGCTCAAGGTCGCCCACATGGGAGAGGCGAAGGAACTTCTGCTTTTCGAGGCAGGCCTCCCCGCGCTCGTTCCATGCCACCGCCAGCGCACGGCTGGCCATGGGATGCCCATGGGTACGGGCCTGGACCTCGTCCAGGTGAGAATCGATTCCCTCGACCCGCAGCGAGGCCATCAGCTCCGGGAGATCCTCCCGCGTCAGGCCTCCGACTTCCACCGACTTCACGCTGGTTTTGCCAAGAGATGGCAGGAGGGTAGACAAAAATACCACCGAGGCGCCGGTCTCACGGCCGAGCAGCGCCCCCACGAGAAGGGCCAGCCGATCGTCCTTGAGAAAGGTCCCGTCCCGGCGAAGAAGGGTCTCCAAGCCCGAGATCACCAACACCTCTCCCTGCTTGTCTGCTGCATCCAATGCCCCAGCCAGAGCCGCTGCAGCCTTTCTGGGAATGGGGCGATCCTCTCCTTGGGCTGCGGGAAGCGCTGCGCCCCCCACCCACTCGGCAATCCGCGTCGCCAGGGTGTCGTACCCCGCACCCTGTTCCAGGTGGACCCACGTGCCTTCCCTGGGCCCCTCCTCCCCTGAGAAAACCCGATTCAAGAGCCAGTTCTTTCCGATCCCCTCGGGGCCATGCACCACGACGGTGCCGCCCTCGGAGACGACCTCCTGCAAAGCGAGAATCTCTTTGCCACGACCCACAAAGACAGCCTGCGGAGCCCGTACCTGGGCCGGCTCGGGCGCAGCTTCCTGCGCCTTCTTGGAGGGGGGAGCACTGGGTCGAAGAGAGGCAAACCCCATTCCGGTCTGAGTCTCGGCTGCAGCCCCGTCCCCTCCGGGAAGTGCTGCGACGAAGTCCCGGACCCGATCCTTGATCTGCTGGATCTTCATCATTCGCAGACGGCCGGGCAGCATGAAGGGGTTGAAGCCCTTGGTCACCATCACCAGGCGGGGGCGGTGGGCCCCAGCACCGAGAAGCTCGTCCAACACCTTGAGACCGTCTGCATCCGCTGAGGTGTCTGGATCCAACAGGACCAACACGCCCCCCTCCGCGGAGGTCACGGACTGGAGGGCTTCTGCGGACAGTGCCTGGAGGGGTTCCGCTTGCCCGGAGGGCGTGTCCGAACCAATGGAAATGCAGGGCAGATCAGGGCGCGTTCGGATGGCATCCAACACATCCGAGTCGGCGAGAGCGCGCTTGCCAAGGCCAAGTACGCAACGACCTCCTTGAATGGCAATTTCTAGGCGTTTCATGTGGAATCCCGTGCCTTCAGACTTCCGCGTCCTCTGTGGTACCGCAGACCGATGCCGATAACGCCCCCATTTGGCTGGATCAAGGCCCCATGGCGGGCAGTCGTGCCTTGGGCGTTGCGGGTTAGGAGACCGTATGGACCGTGGACCCCTCGCTGGCTTCTACCTTGTCTCGCCGCTCCCGTCGGAACACAAGGGCATCGAGTATTGGGCGACTCGCCATCCGGACGGCCGAACGGGAGAGGCGACATTGGGTCCCCCAAGCCTTGTGGACGCGGTGCGAAACCTCCCTCAGGGGGGGCCCTGGGGCCAGACCTGGTGGGGCGAGGACAAGGTGGGCCCCTGGGTCCTGATGCCAGGAGAGCTCGCTGTTTCCCTGACCCAACTCCGGGGAAAACTGGACGCCCCCGCGGCTTTCGCCGTGGGATTGCTCTTGTTGGAAGCCCTGGCGCCAGTGCATGAGGCGGGAGGTGCACACAAGCGTCTTCACCCCTCCTGCATGGGGTTCGACCGCCGAGGCGTGCTGCGGGTTCGCCCACGCCTGGGGGGTGAGGTGCTGCAAGACATTGCAGAGGGCGCTGACCCCCGGGCCACGGACTGTTGGGCCGTGGGCTGCGTCATCACCTGGCTCCTTGGCTCCGAACTTCCCGCCACAGAACACACCCTGGAGGAAATTCGTTTCGACGGCGTGGACGAACCCCGGGCTCGCCTGACCCTGGGCGGGCTTCTCAGAACCAACCACCGCTTCCGCCTGTTTCCCGCCAGCCACGGCCGGCAGGCCTTGATGGCTCTTCTCCATTCCAGCGAGCATGGGGAAGACCACCTCACCAGGGCCCTGGAAAAGGAGGGCCTGGGCACAGGACTTCGAGACGATGCAAGACCCATCGGAATCGGTGGAGCGCCTGCCCCACAGGATCTCCCTCCTTCCTCGGACACCCCCGCCTCCCCTCTTCTGCCCCTCGAACCGCCTCCCTCCAAACCCCGCACCAGGGACCACACCAGCGCCCCGACCATTCGCCGCCCTTCTCAGATCAACCTGAAGAGCAAGACCGACGGTGCAGAAGCAGAGGAGATCGCCCCCAAGGCCCCCCATTCCCCGGTCCCCGCCCCCATCCGAATCCAGCTCGACCCCACCGGACGACCGGTCGCAAGCATTCTCACCACCGAGGAAGCAGAAGCCTTCGATGCCGCCCTCAAGGCCAGCGAAACGCCTCCTCCCTTCACCATCCAAGTCCCGATCGCTCCCGAACCGGCTCCTGAGATCGAGGCTCCTGCTCCCGAGCCCGAGCCGGAATTCGAGGAACCCGAGGCCGAGATCGAGGAACCCGAGCCCGAGCCCGAGCCGGAATTCGAGGAACCCGAGGCCGAGATCGAGGCTCCTGCTCCCGAGCCCGAGCCGGAATTCGAGGAACCCGAGCCCGAGCCCGAGCCGGAATTCGAGGAACCCGAGGCCGAGATCGAGGAACCCGAGC
>CAZSZE010000003.1:69217-116468 GCA_964610645.1 uncultured Enterobacterales bacterium
CGGAATTCGAGGAACCCGAGGCCGAGATCGAGGAACCCGAGCCCGAGCCCGAGCCCGAGGTCGAGGCCGAGCCGGAGTTCGAGGCCGAGCCCGAACCCCCTCCTCTTGTCCCCCTCGAAGAACTCCTCGCCCCAGAGGAACCCCTCCCCCCGCCAGCCTGGCCAGAAGCCCCCGCAGATCCGCCCCCCCCTTGGCCAGAAGCAGCAGCCCCCAGCAAGCCCGCATGGCCCGAAATTCCAGACGACGCCCCCTCCCTCCTGTCCCTGGAACCTCTGAGCACCCGCCGGGAGATCACCGCCGAAATGGAAGAGGCCCAAGCGGAAACCCAGCCCGAACCGCAAGCCGCGGCGGAGGAAGCCCAGCCCGAACCCCCCGTTCCCGAAGACTTCGGCCTCTCCATGGGGCCCAGGGATGTGGGCATGTTCCCAGAAGGGCTCGGCGTCGGTTCCCTGGAGGACCGGGAGGATGCCCTGGGCCCTGGCAAGTGGTTGGAACAAGGCCGCAGCGCAGCCGATATCACCCGGGATCTCCCGTCGACCCCCATCCGGGAAATCGAAATCGAAACCGGCGGCTATCCGTGGGCTCGTTTCGCGGTGATGGGCATGGTTCTCGCTGGGGGGATTGCAGCCTACCGTGTGGCGCAGTCCCCTGGAGAGGACCCAGCGGATCAGCAACGCGCCGCCACCGTGGCAGATGCAGCCACAGTCCAGCCCCTGCACACCACGCACGCGGCAGCGTCAGATGCGCCGAGGGTGACCATCACCTCCAACCTGGAAGGAGCCCGGGTGACCCTCGACGGCCACGATCACGGCCGCGTTCCCGCTTCGGTCCCGGTGCCCATGGACCAGGTTCTCCATGAAATCTGCGTGCAGAAGGGCACCCGGATTCGCTGCCTGAACCTTGCAGGAGAAGACCTGGCAGCCCGGGATCCCTACCGGGTGGAGGTGGAGGCACTCTCAGTCCACCCGTCAGGAATGCCATCGGATCCGCCGTGAGTGACCTCGCCCAAAAGGTCCAGCGCCTGCCCACCCAGAGCGGCGTCTACTTGTTCAAGGACTCCGCCGGCACCGTGCTTTATGTGGGCAAGGCCATCCACCTGAAGGCACGGGTCAGCCAGTACCTCACCGGCAAGGACGGGCGGTTCATGATCCGCTTTCTCCTGTCCGCAGCCACGGACGTGGACGTGGTGATCACCGACACGGAGAAGGAGGCGCTGATTCTGGAAAATACGCTCATCAAGCAGTACGCCCCCCGCTACAACACCCAGCTGCGAGACGACAAGAACTTCCTTCACATCCAGCTCGACGACGCCACCGTGTGGCCCCGGTTCCGCCTGGTGCGAAGGCTGGGCAGAAAGAGCCCCATCTTCGGCCCGTACCACTCCGCCAAGAAGGCCCGTGCCACCCTGGATTTTCTGCACCGCGCGTTTCCCCTCCGCACCTGCTCGGACCAGGTCATGCAGAACCGCCAGCGCCCATGCCTCCTCCACCAGCTGGATCGTTGCGTGGCCCCCTGCGTCGAGGGACACACCACCTCCGAGCAGTACCGCGCCCTTGTTTCCGACGGGTTGGCCCTGTTGGAGGGCCGCAGGAAGGAGGTGGTGCGATCCCTCCACCGCAGGATGCGCGAAGCAGCAGCCGAAGAGTCATTTGAGCAGGCCGCCCGTCTCCGAGACCTGGCCGCCCAGATTCAGGCCACCCTGGAAGAGCAAAAGGTCGTGGACAAGCGGGGATCCGATCGGGACGTGTGGGCCTGGATTCGAGAGGGGGAGCGCGGGCTGGTGTGCGTACTCCCGGTGCGACGCGGCCGCATGCTGGAACCGAGCTATTTCCGGTTTTCCACGCGCCTTGAGTCGGACTCAGAGCGCATTTCCTCCTGGCTGAATCGCTGGTACGGGAGTGGAGGGGAGATTCCACCGGAGGTGCTGTTGGCCAGCCTTCCCGATCGTCCGGAGCCTCTGGAGGAGGTTCTTTCGGAGCGCGCCGGGCGCCGGGTGCGCCTGTCCCAACCCCAGCGAGGTGAAAAGCTGCGGCTCCTGGACCTGGCCCAACGCAACGTTTCGGACCGCTTTCGGCGCACCACCGATGATGAGGAGCGAGCAGCGGCTGCCCTGGAGCGCCTGGCCACCCTGGCGCAGCTCCCCGGCGTGCCGACCCGCATCGAGTGTTTCGACAACTCCCATTTTCAGGGCCGCCACCCGGTGGCGTCACAAGTGGTCTTTGTGGACGGCAAGCCCGCCAAGCGGGAGTACCGGACCTACCACATCAAGAGCGCCGCCGGAAATGATGACTGTGCAGCCATGAGGGAGATCCTTGGGCGGCGTCTTCGCCGAGCCTGGAAGGAGGATTGCTTTCCGGATCTTCTCGTGGTGGATGGGGGCCGTGGCCAGCTCAATGCTGCCCTGGAGGTGCTGGAAGACCTGGGCCTGGAAGGGCTTGGGGTCCTGGGGTTGGCAAAACCCAAGGTGGAGAAGAGGCAGGGGCGCCTGCCCATCGACAAGATCCTGCTTCCGTTTTCCCCGGAGCCGGTCCGGCTGCAGGACCACGATCCCGCCCTGAACCTGCTCCGTCACCTTCGGGACGAGTCGCACCGGGTCGCGGTGCAATTCCATCGCCGCACCCGGAGCAAGTCCACGCTCACCTCAGAGTTGGATGCCATCGAAGGCGTGGGGCCCGCCCGCCGGAGGGCCCTGCTTCGACACTTTGGCAGCCTGAAAGCCCTCAAGCAGGCGGATGCGGAGGCCCTCTGTGGTGTGGAAGGCGTGGGGCCCAGTCTTGCCCGTGCCATTGTCGGCGGACTCCAGAGAACCTGATCCGCGCCTATCGCTGCAGGATCATGTCCTCGATCTTTTCGTAGAGTCGATCACTGTTGGTATGCCCGGAGTCCGCCACCCACTTGATGTCCATGTCCGGACCGATCAAGAAAATCTTGGTCTTGGACTGGTAGTAGAGGTGCCAGGAGGTGGTGATGGGCCGGGACGGGGAGGACTCGTACAAGACGGTGCCCAAGCCGTTGGTGGAGGCCCACGCTGCAGCAGCATCCTTGTCTGCCTGGACCCCGTCCGAGTCATCGATCAAGAACACGGCACCGGAGACGCTGAACGCTGTGCCCTCGGAGGAAGCCAGGGTATTTGCCTGGTCCAGAATGGCCTGAAGCCACCCGCTGATGGACACAAAGTGGTCGTTGTAGGCCGCCCCGAACACCAAGACCGTTGCATTCCAGGGAGGGGGCTCAAGCCCCGAAAACTGCTGGTACAACCGCCACTCGGTGTCGGTCTGGTCATTGGCGATCAGGTTGTAGGCGGTCTTGCCCTGGGCGTATCCATCCCCTTCCAGGTCAAATCCCGTGTCTTCCGGCTCCTCGGTGTCTTCCCATCCCGTGTCGTCAGGGTTTTCGTCTCCGGTCTCAGCGGTGTCTTCCGGTCCCGTGTCGACGTTCCAGGGCCCCGTGTCCTGGGCTGGACCATCGCGCTGGGTCCCCTGGTTGCCGAACCCGCCGTCTTCCTTGAGGGTGCAAGCCCCAGCGACAAGCAAACCAAGCGTGGGCACGCCCCACCAGAAGACAGTTGATTGCAAACGCATTCCTGGCATTCTAGCATGCACTCCCCATGTCCGCTGACCCCCTCTCCCGCGCAGTAGATGCCCTCGCCGGTGCCTCCCGGCTGCTGGTCGTGACCGGCGCAGGCATCTCCGCCGAGTCCGGCATTCCCACATTTCGCGGTGCAGGCGGGCTGTGGGAGGGGTTTCGGGCAGAGGATCTCGCCACGCCCCAGGCATTTTCAGCCAATCCCGAGCTTGTCTGGCGCTGGTACCGCTGGCGACTGGAAATCTGTCGCGGGGCGAGCCCCAATGCTGCCCACCAGGTGGTGGTGGACATGGAGCACCATTGGAAAGAGAACTTCCTGCTGACCACCCAGAACGTGGACGGCCTGCACCCCCGGGCAGGAAACCAACGGCTGGTGGAGCTGCACGGGAACATCGAGACCGCCCGCTGCACTGCCTGTGGACACACCGAGCCCCTCCAGGGCGAATCATCGGGCCTTCCCCATTGCAGCCAGTGCAACGCGCTGAAACGGCCCCACATCCTCTGGTTCGGGGAGTCCTACTGGCCAGGAATCATCGAGGAATCCGTAGCGTTTGCAGAAAGGGCCGATGCGGTTCTCGTCATTGGCACCTCAGGTCGGGTGTGGCCCCCCATCGCGATTGCCCTCCAGGCGCAGGAGTGCGGCGCAGCACTGATCGACGTCAACCCAGACCCCTCTGAGGTGAACGCCCTCGCGGATGCCTGGCTCCGGGGTCCTGCCACCGAGTGGCTGCCAGCGCTTTGGGACAGGGTGCAAGAGGCGGTGAAGTAGGTCCCAAATTTCAGTCCCCGGACGACGAAGCCTCCACAACGTGTTGAGTCTGCCGTTGCCCGCACCCCACCGCCCGGCTACCTTCCGGGCCGCCTCTCCCGGAGAAATCTGTGCAAAGGAAGACCCTCTTCTTTGGCGTTGTCGCCGTGGTCCTGACCCTGTTGGACCAGGCCACCAAGTGGTGGATTCGCGCGAACCTCTGCCTGCAGCCAAGTCGCTTCTGCGAAAAACCGCGGGCCGTAGACGTCTTTCCCGGTTGGTTTCAGATTGTTCACGTGGAAAACCGGGGCGCCGCCTTCGGCATGCTGAACTCGTTTGAACACCGGATGTGGGTCTTCCTGATCTTCACCATCGTGGCGGTGGTGTTGTTGACTGTGATGTATCTGCAGCTTGAATCCGACGATGTCTTCCTCTCCACCACCTTGGGACTGATTCTCTCCGGGGCCCTTGGAAACGGAATCGACCGCGTGGACAAGCAGGCCGTGACAGACTTTCTGCGCTTCTACGTGGACAATCCCGAGTGGAAGGCCCGGCTGATCCAGACCTTTGGCACCAACGAATACCCGTCGTTCAACGTGGCAGACATGGCCATTTGCATCGGGGTGGGGCTCCTGTTCATTCACTACCTCTTCTTGGAAGACCGCGAAGAGGTGGCCTCTGCAGCCGAACTCGCCGAGGACGATGCCCCCTCAGCGGAAGCCGAGGGCCACTGATGCATCCTGTTCTCCTTGAGCTTCCCGGCGGCTTTGCCATCCATTTCTACGGTGCGCTCCTGGCCCTCGCGGTGTTCCAGGCCGCCTTCCTGATGGAGCGGTGGGGGGATCAGGACGGGCTGCCCGGAAAGCAGCTCTACGACATGGCCTTCTGGACCTTGCTGGGGGGACTTGTCGGCGCCCGGGCTGAGTATGTCCGCGTCAATTGGCCAGAATTTCAGGACAATCTCCTCACGCTGCTCAATCTGCGCCAGGGTGGCCTGGTCTTTTACGGTGGCCTGGTGGGCGCGCTGCTCACCTTCACCATTTCCGCCCGGCGACGGAACCTGCCCGTGGGAAAGGTGCTGGATGTCATTGCCCCCACGGTGCCGCTTGGGCACGTGTGGGGACGGTTGGGCTGCTTTTTCTCGGGCTGCTGCTACGGCCGGCCCGCCACGGACTCGCCCCTGACCATCACTTTCACCGACAAGCACTGCTGGGACCCAAGCGCCTCCTCCGTGGGGGGTTGGAATCCCGAGGGGCTGCCGGTCTGCATTCCCGAGCCGTTGTTCACCCCCCTGCATGCCACCCAGTTCTACGAGGCCGGCTACTGCCTGGTGCTTGGCATCTTTCTCATCTGGATGCGGGGACACCGAAAGTTCAGCGGTCAGCTCATCCTGACCTACTTGAGCATCTACCCGATCCTCCGGTCCATCAACGAGACCTTCCGCGGCGACACGGAGCGTGGGTTCTTCATGGAATACGAGCTGGGGCAGGTGATCTCCAACGCCCAGTTCATCTCCCTGTGCATCGTGTGCCTGTCGATGGTGGCGTGGGTGACCCTGTGGCGTCGCGCCAAGCAGACCAGCCCGGCACCCTCCAGCGCCGAAAGCGCTCAGTAGTCCCGTTGCTCACCAGTTGAATCGTTCCGTGCCGGTCGGTGCGGTGGATTTGCGCGCCCCGATACCGGGCCAGGACCTCCGGCGCCGGATGACCGAACCGGTTCCCCTCCCCGGCACTCACCACCACGTGCGCGGGGGACCACTTCTCCACCAGGGCGCACATGGAAGATGTTCGGGACCCATGGTGAGGTAACAACAACCAGCGGGTCGCCTGGGCAAACGGGAGCAGCGCAGCTTCCCCACGGGCCTCAATGTCCCCCGGCAAGACCAGGCTGGTGTTGCCAAAGGCAAACCTCAGCACAAGAGAGCCATCGTTTGCATCCATTTCCATGGCTTCCCCCAGGGACGGGTGCAGCACCTGAAACAGCCCCGCCTGGGTGTCGCCAATTCGAACCGGCACGGACCTCTCCCTCGCTGTTGCCACCAGCTCCAGCAGCGCCGCCTCCTCAGGAAGAGGCCAACGAGGAAGGCGCAGTACCTCCACCTTCAAGCTCTCGAGGATGGGCTGGAGGCCCCCCACGTGGTCCGGATGGGCATGGCTGGCCACCACCTCGTCCAAGCGAGAAATGCCCCGCCGCCGCAACCAGTGCAGGACCTGCCGCGAGGGAGGCCCTCCATCCACCAGCACCCGCTGCCCTTCCGGCAGCTCCACCAGGGCCGCATTGCCCTGGCCCACCGAGAGAAAAGTGGCAGACAGGACATCCCGGGGGTGAATTCGAAGCCCCAGAGACAGAGCAAGGAGAATCCCCGCTGCACCGGGGTGCCTGGGAAGAAGAACAGCAGCCAGCAGCCCCAGCGCCCCCACCGGTCCCACGGCTGGATGAAACACGGGACCCACACAAAGGCGCAGCCAGGTCAGCAACATCCCGAGCCCGAGGTCCGCAGCTTCCGTGGCATATGGAACCCCAAGGAGTCCAAGGAGCGCGCCAGGAACACATAGAAACCCCACCAGGGGAACCGCCACGAGATTCGCCACCGGCGCCATGAGGGGCAGATCCTGAAAGAGCCAGGCCGAGACGGGAAGGCAACCCAGCAGTGCAGCAAGGGTGACGGACAATCCCCCCGTCAAGAAGGTCCAACGGCCGGAGGGCAACCGGGCGCGAAAAACCGGCACCCACCCGATCATGCCCACCACAGCCCCAAAGGACAGCCAGAATGCTGCTGTGCCCAGCCGGGCAGGCTCCCCCACCACCACGGCCAGCGCAGCGAGGGCCAACAGGTTTCCCGGGCGCAAGCCCCTGGCAAGGACAGCGGTCCACAACCCCCCCAGCGTCATCCAGGAGGCCCGAACCGCAGACACCGGCCACCCCGCCAGGGCCGTGTAGGAGAGTGCCGCCAACGTGCCCACAACCGCCCACAAGGCCCTCTGCCCTGCAAAGCCCAGCCCCGCGTAGAACGGGGAGAACAGGAGACACCCCGCCACCGCGCCAGAGGCAACCATGGCCACATGCAACCCGGAAATGGCGAGCAGGTGTGCGGTGCCGGTTTTCCCGAGCAAGTCCCGGTCCTCCTGGGAGACACCCGACCGGTCTCCCGTGGAAAGGGCCCTCAACAGCCCCGCGTGCCTCGCACCGGCGAACCGCGGCGGCGCCCGGGGCTGGCTCCCCAACACCAGGCTCTGCCGAACACGGACCCGGGTTTGGGCCCGGGACAGCCCCTCGGGCAGAGAGGCCGGTGGGGCACCAGGGATGTCCAGGCGCGGAAGGGGGCCCGCCAACCCCTGAAGCGCCATGCGGGTGCCCGGAGGCGGCAGGGGCACCGCACCCACCAGGCCCACCACCCCTGGCGCGGGGGACCCAGGAGCGGAATCGACCTCCAGCAGACCACGGCGCCCCTGGACCCCGGTCAATTCTCCCCGCACGTGAACCAGCCCTTCAAGGACAGGCCCCGGTTCCCGGCTGCCCCACAGGGCCGCCCCGAGACAGAACGCCGCCAAAGTGATCGCCGAGAGCGTTGCAGCCCCCCCCACGGGCCACCTGATCACCAGGGCACAGAGCAAAAGGGCTGCCCCGACACAGGCCTGGGACGAGGCCGCGCCAAAGGGGGCCGCCAGGACACCGAGCATCAGGCCGATGGCCGGCCAAGCGAGAGGGAGGGACATGCCCGCAAGAGAGAGCACGGGGCGTGCCAGGGGTGAATTGGCCGCGGGAGGCGAAGGGGAGGGTACGCCTGTCGGTTTCTTGGACGTTCCCTTCGACACCTGTCGAGTTCTGGACAGGGTGTGCTGTAGTTTCGAGCCTCGAGTCTCGAGTCTCGACCCCCCTATGTGGCCTACTCGCTGCCTTCCTGGCCCTGGTATTGGGCGTGCAGCGTGCGTTGCTCTACACGTGCGTGGTCGCCTTCCGGGGTCACAAGGGCCAGGTCCACCGTGCCCTGGCCGACAGCGATGACCACCACCCCCACCTCAGGAACCATGGATCCCGGGGAGACAACAACCTCTGTGCCCGTGGGAAGGCCCAGGACGGCCCTGGGGGGTTGGGCTGCTGGCAGCGTGGCCACCAGGCGGACGCCCCATCCCGGGCCCTGGGGCAAGCCCGCAGGCACCTCATCCCTTGCCAGCGATCCTGCCTCCACCGCGGTTTCCACCCTGTTCTCCGCCGTGGTCTCCGCGGACGGCTCAAGCGCTTCTTCCGTGCCAGGGGGCGCTTCTTCGGCACCCTCTTCGGCGCCTTCCTCGGCGCTCGTCTCCCCCTCCTCTTCGGCCCCTTCAGCAGCCAAGCCCTCGCCGAGGGGATCCTCCATGTAGGCGATCTCCTCGTCGGAGGGGAAGCGATCATCCGCTGCCGCCACTGCACCGTCCTCTCCGGGAACCCCCACAGGGGCGACCGTGCCCTCCAAGGGCTCCATCAACCGCCAGGACGCGCCCGCCGGCTCGCAACCCATCCACCAGAGGACAGATCCCAACAGCAGGGCCTTTCGACCAGGGTGCATCCGCATCATTTCCATCTCCAGGCCCCATTCTATCCCAGGGGGGGTTTCCGATTGGATTCTGGTGTGTACCTTGTGTGTCATGCGCTGGCTTTTTTCCATCCTCTTGCTGGTCCTTCCCCTGGGAGTCCAGGCGGCCGAGTGGGCCCCCCCCCAGGACGAACCCATCCAGGCGGGCCCTCCGCCCCTGCAGGACGGCTGGTCCAGCACCACCGGTGTCTATGCCCGCGTCCACAGCTCCCCGGAGCACCTTCGCACCCAGATACGCCTCTCCAAGCACGCGGAAGAGGCCATCCCCCGCATCGCGCGAATTCTGGGGCTGCCCGCCGCCCGGCGCATCGAGGTAGTCCTGACCGGCAGCGATGAGGAGTTCCGGGCACTCCAGCCCCGGGCGCCCCCGCAGTGGGCAGATGCCACCGCATGGCCCCGCCGAAGTTGGATCTTCCTGCGCACCAACCGGGTGCGTTCCGGCACGGCCCGCCCGGACACCCAGGTCTTCGACCACGAGATCACCCACATCCTCCTGGGACAGTCCTTCGGCAACAGGACGCCCCCCGCCTGGCTTCAGGAGGGCCTCTCCCAGTGGATTGCCGGGGAATACACCCCCGATACCACCCGGCAGATTGCAGCCGGCCTGTTGGGAAAGGGACTGCACACCCTTGAGTCCCTGCAGACGGGCTTTCCCATTGATCCGGTGCAGGCCCGGCTTGCCTATGCCCAGAGCGCAGACCTGATCGCCTGGATCGCTGCGGAATACGGGGAGGAGGCCATTCGGACCCTGGTGCTCTCCATGGCCGGGGGCTCCCCCTTCGAGGCCTCCATCAAGCGGGCCACGGGAACCCGGATGAGCGCCATCGACCGCGCCTGGAGATCGCGACTGGAAGACTCCTGGCTCTGGGTGCACTCCCTGACCCTGGACACGCTCCTGATGTCCTTCGGCGCCGTGTTGCTCGTGGTGGCCTTTGTCGCGGTGCGGTTTCGAAACCGCCGAAAGCTCGCCCTCTGGAAGGAGCAGGAGGAGCTGGAAGACGCCCTGTTCGCCCTGCTCATGCAGCCTGTCGAGGAGCCGCCTTCCCTGTCCGAACCCGCCCCCCACGTCCCGACCTGGCATTAGCCCGGCCCCTCCGCGGTAGAATGGGATCGCATGTGGATCTGGGCCCTGCTTCTCGCCTGTGAGCAACCGCCAACCGGCGTGCCCGATCCCGCGACCTTTCTCCCCCCCCAGGTAGACACCGGGGAGGAAGCCCCGGAGGCGGACACGGGGGGCGAGATGGAAGGAAACCTGCCCCCCAAGATTCGGCAGGTCCAGATTGTTCCATCCAGCATCACCACCCTCACCGACGTGCGGGTCAAGACCACCGTGGAGGACCCGGAAGCAGACCCGATCCGCATGGAAATCCAGTGGTTTGTCAATGGTGTGAAGCGCGTGCGCGACACAAAGCGTGTCCTCGACAGCTCCCGCTTTCGCAAGAAGGACAAGCTGACGGTCCAGGTCACGGTCACCGACGGCATCCACACCCGAAAGCGCATGTCTCCGGTGGTGGAGGTCGAAAACAGCCCCCCGCAATTCGCCATGAGGACCGGCAGCCTCCCCAAGCTGGATGGCTTTATCGTTCGGGCCTCAGATCCAGACGACGACCCCCTCGTGTTCAAGTTGGAGAGTCCCCCGCCGGGTCTGTCCATTGACGAGAAGGGGGAATTGTCCTTTGAGGGCTCGGAGGTGACCGAGGGGGGGACCTTTGAAACCAAGATCGTCGTCGAGGATGACGGTGGCCTGCAGGTCATCTGGCCCCTGACCGTGACCCTGACCGCCGGCCAGGAAGCCGGCCGCGTGCCTATTGAGGAGGAGGGGGAGAAAGGAGACGAGTGATCGCCTTCAGCACAACCTCCAGGGTCTCTTCCAGGTCGGCCTCCCCCGACACCACGAGGTCCGCATGGTGGGCAGAGGGGCCCACAAAGCGGGCATGCATGGGGGCGACGGTCGCCTGGTATTGGTGAAGCACATGGGCACGGCTGCGCCCTCGGCTGGCCATGTCCCGGGCCACCCTGCGCTCCAGCCGCACCGATTCATCCGCCTCCACAAACACCCGCAGGTCCCACAGGGCGTTCAGCTCGGGCTCCGCAAGCACCAGAATGCCCTCCACCAACACCACAGGGGCTGGGCGAACGGGCTCCACGTCCGGGAGGCGGGTGTGGGTGGAGAAGTCATAGACCGGCAAGGATGCCGGCTCCCCTGCCTTCAGCTGGGCCAGGTGGGTGGCCAGGAGACTCGAATCCAGGGCGTCCGGGTGATCGTAGTTGTGCACCGATGGATCTGGCACGTCGAAGTAGTACCGATCGTGGGCAATGGGCAGACATTGCGCGGCCCCCATGTGCTGAGCCACCCGTCGGGCCAGGGTGGTCTTTCCCGAAGCGGTTCCCCCCGCCATGCCCACAAGAATGGGCGTCGGCTCCCGGCTAAGGGACTGGATTGACCAGGTCCTTTTCGCGAGCGGAATCCGCTAGCTTTACCTCGTCACGCGATCCCCAGGAGTAGGAGTGGATTCCGTCCCCATAGGGGCTTCGCGGTTCCACGCCTTCCTGGAGCCAGTGGTGGTCCAATTCCCGGGAATAGGCAACTGCCAGGTCCAATTCCCCGGAAGCCGAGGTTTCCAGGGTGCCCACCAGCTTGTCGGAGATCTTTCCGTAGCCCGCCCTGGCGGCTGTCACGTCGGCTCCACTCAGCCCCCCCAGTATGGTGACGATCTCTCCGAGGTGCGCACCGGGTGACTCGACCGATCCCAGCCCCGCGGCCATTCCGCTGGCATGACGGTCGATTGCCGCCGCATCCGCCTTGGCCAGCGCCTTGCCAAGGTTGAGGTACGACCGCATGACCGGCTCCATCGCCAAATCCGCGCAGCACATGAGCGCTTGCCGCATCAAGGGCTCTGGCAGCGGGGCCGGTTCCGGGGTGTTGGCCTGGGCCACGACCGGAACATCCGCTTCGACTTCCGACACGGATCCGTCGCCTCCGCCGCACGCCACAAGAACCAGCCCGGAAAAAACCAACTTGATCACTCCGCCCCACTCATAACGGATCGTCCTGCCCACCACACCGCACCTTGGCGTTCACCTGCGCTCCTTCCCGAATCACAAGCTTCTCGGTGTGAACTTCGCCATGCAGTCTTCCTGTAGCTTCCACCCTCAGCACACCGCGCACGCGAATGGTCCCATCCACCATTCCAGCCACCACCAGGGTCTGTGCATCCACTTCCCCCTCGATGCGGCCCTCCTCCCCGACCTCCAGGATCTCCTCCGTGAAGATGCGTCCCCGGAACAAGCCGTCCACGCGAACGCGCCCCTCAAAGCTCAGGTCGCCCTCGTAGGTAGCGCCCCGTCCGAGAAGTGCGTTCAACGGCGGTGCGTTCAATGTCACAGGTCCGCGCTCACGCCAGGTCGCCTCGCAGGTGGTGGATGAGGCGTTCCAGCTCCTCGTTGTCTCCGTAGTCAATCACGATCCGGCCCCCGGCCTTTCCCTTGTTCCGAATGGCCACCTGGGTCCCAAGGGACCGGGTCAGCAGCCGCGCTGCGTATTCGAGCACCTTTTCCCGCTCTTTCTCAGGGCGAGCGACCTTGGGTACCCTCCCCGTCTCGGAAACCAGGCGTTCCGTGGCCCGCACAGACAGGTTGCGCGCCAGAATCAACGCCACGATGTGCCGCAGACGTTCGGGATCCTCCACCGGCACCAGGGCGCGTGCGTGGCCGGCACTCAAGCGCCCGTCCTCCACGAGGCCCAGGATCTTTTCCGGCAACTTCAGCAGGCGAATAGCGTTGGCCACCGTGGCGCGGTCCTTTCCGACCCGTTCCGCCACTTTGGCTTGGGTGTAACCGTAGGTCTTCGCCAACCGCTGGTAGCCCTTGGCGGCCTCCACCGGATTGAGATCCTCCCGCTGCAGGTTCTCCACCAGGGCGATCTCCAGCTGTACAGCAGCCTCTTCGGCCCCGTCGTGTACCAACACGGGCACTTCTTTGAGCCCAGCCATACCCGCGGCCCGGAGACGCCTTTCCCCGGCAATCAGGATGTACCCCTCGCTTCCAGCCGCGCGCACGACCAGCGGGCTCAGAATTCCATGGGCGGAGATCGAACTTGAGAGTTGGGCCAGCGCATCGGCATCAAATGCTGTGCGGGGTTGCTCTGGATTCGGGTGCACCTCTGTGATCGGAACCGTCCGCACTCCCCCGCCCCGAGGCGCGACGACTTCTGCCACGAGATCATCGGGGATTAGAGCCGCGAGGCCCCGCCCGAGAGGCTTTCTCTTGCTGGACTTGGGAGTTGCGGCCTGGCTAGCTGGGGCGCTCATGATGCCTCCTTCTTGTGGTTCATGTGAGCAGGGCGGTTCAATTCTGCGGCCTCGTGGCGCTCCAAAAGCTCCCTCGCGAGCCCCAGATAAGCCTCCGCACCCTTGCTCGTTGGGGAGTAGCGTAAAATGGGCTGCCCAAAGGATGGCGCCTCTCCAAGGCGGACGTTCCTGGGGATGACGGTCCGAAAGACCTCGTCCTTGAAAACCTCCCGAACCTGGTCCTCCACGTCGCGACAAAGATTGTTTCTCGCGTCATGAAGCGTCACAAGTATTCCTTCCTTAATCAGCTGTGAATTCAATGCTTTACGTACTTTTGAGAGGGTTCGTAGGAGCTCGCCAAGCCCCTCCATCGCGTAGTATTCCGCCTGCACTGGTATCAGGACGGAGTCGGCCGCGGTCAAAGCGTTTATTGTCAGGAAACCAAGAGACGGCGGGCAGTCGAGAATGACGTAGTCATAGCGATCTGCGTCGAGGGTTTGAAGTGCATTCTTGAGTCGGGTCTCTCTTCCGAGGCACTGGGTCAACTCCACCTCTGCTCCCACCAGGGAAGCCGTTGCCGGCAATAGGTCCAGGCGCTCCAAACCCGTGGGGTGGATCACCTCTTCCAGAACCGCATACTCCAAAAGGACTTCAGCAGTGCCCGACTCCGTGTCGTCCTTGAGCACCCCAAGACCAGAGGACAGGTTTCCCTGTGGATCCAAATCCACAAGCAATGTGGGGTGTCCAAGGTGTGCCAGGGATGCAGCCACATTGATGGCCGTGGTCGTCTTGCCCACGCCCCCCTTCTGGTTTGCTACGGCCATCACCCGGGCCGGAATCGCGTTTGCGGACATCATTCACCCCTAGCCGTTGGCCGGAACTACAGGTTCAACCTGTGTTATCTGCTTTCGTTCTGCGTTGTGTGAGTGGGCTGTGTGAGTGCGCTATGTGAGTGCACTGCGTGGATTGTTCTGGCCGGAACCAGCCAGGGAGAGAGAGCGCGGAGCGCGCATGAATACCATACACGCCCGGTGTTGACGAGGCAAGACCAAAGGGCGCAACAATTGTTCCACGTGGAACACAGGAGCCCCGCAGCGTGGAACAGCCCCGCAGCGTGGAGCACCCGGGGCGCTCTATGGACTCACCACCAGCAAGATGGCGTCCAGTGCCACGTCCCCCACCCCATGGGTACGAACAGAGATTGTTCCAGCCAGCGAAGGGGTAAAGGCCAGGCGGGTCCCAAGAGCCTGCTGCACCAGATCCTCGTCTGTTGCCCCGGTTGCCGGCGCAAAGACCTCGGCGACAAGGTGTGTCTCCGTTCGGTTCTCCCCTTCTGCATACGAAATTGTCAGCACCTGGGTGTTTCCGGCCAGGCCATCGATGCCGGTGACCTTTACCACCAGCACCGCCTCGGCTGGCTGGCCCAGGGGGACCCCGGGGGGCAGGCCAAGCTGCGCCATCTTTCCTGCCCCTTCAGCCGGTTGCGCCCGCACCACTCCGCCCCCGGAGTAGTTGGCCCACTCCGGCCCCTCGGTCACGGATGTCCCGACCGGACAATCCTCCGGTGCACAGGCGTCCTCCACCTCCCGCCAAAGCACACGCTTCCCCTCCAGAAAGGAGTACATGGCCTCCGTCGTGTAGGCCCAGGGAAGATTGCGCAGCCGGGTTTGCACATGGTTGTTGGGGCTCGGCGCTCCATGAGCGAAGTCGTGCTCGCCGTAGCGCAGGCCGCTGGCGAGATTTGCGGTCTGCAGCACCGTGATCAGCTGGGAAGGCTGGTTGCTGGGAATGATCAGGTCCTCATTGTTCCAGGCCACGTAGGTCGGAACCGCCAGGTCCCCGCTCGCCACCAAGGCCGTACAAGAGGCTTCCAGGTACCGGGGGGTCGCCTCCGTGTCCGCTCCCTCATCTTCCGGGGCCCCACCGAAGATGTGTTCCATGGATCGGGCATCCTGGCCATGGAGCAGCACTGAATCGCAAGCCGCCGAGTCCAGTACCAGCCCACTGAATCCCCCATACCGGTGGGCACCCACCACTGCCCACGCGCCTCCTGCAGAGGTCCCCCACCCCATTCTGGGCCCCGAAGCGTCCACCTCCGCGTTCCCTGCCAAGACCCAGTCCAAGGAGCGCTCAAGGTGACGATATCCCCAGTGATTCTGCGGGTCTACTGGGTCCTCATCCCCTCGGCCGAACCCACCATCACACCAGTCATTCCTGGGAAGCAGGAGCGCCCATCGGCGCTGGGAGAGAAACTCGGTGACCAGGGAGGCCTCCCCGAGGACCATTTCGATGTTTGCATCGATGGAGGAGCGTCCGCAGTTCTCGGGAATTTCCCCATTGGAGTCGTCCCCAATGTGGCCCCCATGAAACCAGACCAACAACGGCAGGGCCCCGTCGGTTCCTTCCCCTGCCGCCGGCCGCACCACGTAGAAGAGGGGCAATTCCCCATCGACGGCCAGGTACTCCCCATCCACCACGCCGTAGGTAGCCAGCTCGTAGCCCCACTCCTCGTAATCATTCGTCCGCAGCTCCTGGAGTTGGATGCCATCCACCACCGGCGGCGCAGTGTCCACCGGCTCCCCCGTCTCCTGGGAGTCCCCCCCGGTTTCCACCACGGGGTCTGTGTCCGTGTCCGGCGGTCCATCCTTGGTGACCGCCGGGCGGCAGGCCAGGCCCCCAAGGCAGAGGAGAATTGCTCCCAGTGGTCCCATCTGCATGGCTTCCTTTGTGTGGTTGTGGCGGGTCACAGTCGATGCACCCGCAAGACTTGTCGGGTCCCCACTTGAAGGATCCCTGTCTCGGCACCATCCGGCCAGACAATGCGAAGTTTGTCCACCTGTTCCTGTTCCCCCAGGCCGAAATGTACCACCGGGGGCCCGCTGGAGGACAGGTTGGTTCCCCCGGCGCGAATCCAGCGCACCTGGGTGCCCATGGCTGTCGTCAGCTCAATGCGGGCCCCGATGGCTGCCCCATTCCAGCCCCCCTGGTCCAGCCTGACCGCCAGCCAGTTGCTTGCGTTGCACCGGGCCATGCGGATCTTGGCTGGACCCAACAGGTCTCGGCTCACGAGGTCCAGAAACCCATTCCGATCCAGGTCCACCAGGACAAACCCCCTGTTGACGCCCCCATCATCCAGGCCCCAGGCCGCAGCATCCTCCTGAAACAACCCGTTCTCCCCCTGCACAAACAACGCATTCTTCTGGGAAACGGGGTTCAGCAGTCCCACCTCGTCGTCTCCCTCGAGGTAGCCGTAGGCAATGAGCGCATCCAGGTCGCCATCATTGTCCAGATCCTCCAACTCCGCGCCCCAGCCCACGTCGGACACGCCCACGTCGACCGACAACCCCCGGCTGGCGGAGGACTCGTACCAGGTTCCATCCGCCGCGCTCTCCAGGAGGGCCAGGTCATCCCAGCTTGTGATCAGCAGGTCCGGCAGGGTGTCCCCATTGAGGTCCCCCACCCCCAAGCCCATCCCAAACACCTCCACGCCCAGCCCGGTTTCCTCGCTGACATCCTCGAAGTTCCACGTGGAACCTTTTGTGGTGTTCCTGTAGGCCCGGTTGGGTACAACCCGGGAACCAAAGTCGTTTACAAAGTAGAGATCCAGGCGCCCATCCGCATCCAGGTCATGGAGGCCGCAGGCATAGCTGTACCCGTCATGGGCCGCCTGCGGGAGGGCGTCCGAACGGCTTAGAAACGTACCGTCCCCCAGGTTTTCGTACAATTCGCTCGCGTCCGCCGGCCATGGGTTCTCCTGGTCCCAGCCCTCCGTGGGGCCGTTGAAATGGGCACAGATGAAGAGATCAAGATCCCCATCCAGGTCCAGGTCGCCAAAGCTTCCGCCAATGGAGCCCAGACCCAGGTCCTGGAATCCCGCCCCATCCACCACATCAAACCGTCCCGACCCATTGTTCCGGTACAGGCGATTCGGGTTTCCCCGGTTGATGGTCACAAGGTCTGGGGTCCCATCGCCATCCACATCGGCCGCCACGGACCCCGTGGTTCGATGAAACCGAAGCCCAAAGAGGTCATCTGTCTCGTTGCGCCAGATCCCGTCCCCTTCCCCCATGAACAGCTGATCCGGGCCCAGGTTCGGCAAGAAGATGTCGTACTGCCCATCCTGGTCGAAATCCACGACCGTAAGACCCCTTCCCAGGTCCAGCTCCGCATCCCCTTCAAAGGTGGCCTGGCCCGCCCAGTCCGGCCCACCCAGGATGGTTTCAAATGGCCCCTCGGTCTCCCGTAGCTCCGGCGAGTCACAGGTGACTGTCGGGCCGGCCTCCAGGCGCACGGGGACCCCGGACACACCCGTGTCCTTACCGTCCTCTCCCGTCTCCTCCAGGACCACCGCAGGGCGGCAACCTATTGTAATTACGGGAATCATCAACACTCTGGTCGAAAACCTCATGGCCCCCGCAGCCTAACTGCGACTGGCACGCCCCGCGACCCCGGTCTCCTGGACGCTTGACACCCCTCCGCCCAGACCCCATACAGAACCATGCCCACGCTTGCCTTCCTCCTGGTTCTCTCCCTGGCCGAGGCCCACAGACCCCACGCGGTGCTGACCTCCGTGACCGGCTCCCAGGGGTCGCATTGGGCCCTCCTGGACCCCCATGACGTGTCACAGCTCATGGTCTCGGAGGATGGCGGGCAGCACTGGAACCATGTGGCCACCCCGGCCATGGAATCCGCACTTGTTTCCGCCACCCTGGACGCCGAGGACCGGCTGCATCTTTTGGCTGCAGATGGGTCCCATTTCTGGGAGGAAGAAGACGGCACCTGGGGCCAGGCATCTCTCCCAACTTCTCCCCTGGCTGCAAACCACTCGGCAGCGCTCGGAGGCGGCGTATTGTTTGCAACGAGTAATGGTATATATCGTTATATTGCCGGTTCTACCGATACTTTCGCGCCATCCTTTATTGTTGTATCACGAATAAATGTTTCATGCGACACCCTCTGTTCTGTGCTTGCTGTGGGGGCGTCGGGGGGACTCTGGCGAGTGGCTGATCTGGCCCTGGACGGTGTGTGGGAGGACGTGCCGGAGCTTGTGCCATTGCAGGCTCTTCCAGGGGGCCGGCTCGCCCTCTCCGGGTTGGAATCCGAGGGCTTGATCTTTGCCGGCACCGATGCCGGTGTGCTGCGCTCCCAGGATGAGGGTTTGTCCTGGGAGAACTGCGGTGCATTGCCCACCTCCCTCTCTGGAGAACACTCCGAGGCCGTGCCAGCCCTGTTTTTGGGCGAGCCCGGGACCCTCCTGGCCGGATCGGGCCACGAAGCGTTGTTTGTCAGCACGGATCAGTGCGAGAGCTGGACCTCCCTCCCCTCGGGGCTGGAGGTGGCCTATGGGGGGACCGGCAACGCGACCGACCCCGCCCAGGCTTGGGTCCATCTCTCCCTGGAGGGGTCCACTGGGCTTGTGGCTGGTTTTGGGGGAGCACGCACCACCACAGACGGCGGATCCACGTGGCAACCTTCCACGCTGCTGCGCAACCGGTACACGCGGGCGGTGGCTCTCTCCAGTGACTGGCCGGAGGAGCCCCGGATCTTCGCGGCAGGGTACGGTGGCGGGATCTCGTGGTCCGCAGATGGGGGTGAAACCTGGGATGGATCCGCCACAGGACTGGATCCAGAGGTGGTGGCCTATGACCTGCTGTCTGTCCCCGGGGCGCCGGATGTACTGCTGTATGCGGGTCTGAGCGCTCTCTTTCGCAGCAACGACAGCGGTGCCCATTGGGAGCCTGTGTCCGTTCCCATGGCCCGGTCGCGCGCTGTGCGAGCTGTGGGCGAGACCCTGTACCTGCTGGGGGAGGATGTGAGTCAGGGAATGGCGCCCGTGCTGGCCCGTTCCCTGGATCAGGGGCGAACCTGGTCGAAAATCCCTGGTTTTGGCGTTGCGGTGGGAAGTGCGCTGCCGCGGCACCTGTTCGGTGCCACATGGGGCGGGGTGGCCGTTCTCGTGGCGGTGACGGATGTGCCTGCCGGAATCTGGGTCAGCACGGACAGTGGCGACACCTGGGAGGCCTTGGCTGTTCTTGAAAGTGAGCCCGCCGCCGGGGGCGCGGTGGTCGACACAGAAGATGGCAGTCGGGTGGTGTTTGCAACGCCGACCGGCGGGGTGGAGCTGTTGGAGGAGGAGGAAACAGAGTGGAGACCCCCCAGCGCCGCCCCAACGGGTTCCCCCCGGCGCCTCGTGGCAGCAGAGGATGGCACGCTCTGGTTGGCAACGCGGGGGGGAACCCTCTGGAAGTCTGCGGATGGAGGGGATTCCTGGAGCCAGGTGGGGGATCGCCTTCCCAGCGCAATCCACGACCTGGTTCCCGTGCCGGAGAGCCCCGATACCGTGCTCCTGGCGACCCAAATGGGCACCTGGTGGACCGATGGAGGGTCAATCGAGCCACTGCCCTGGATGGAGCGCCTGGAAAACGGGGGCGTGTTTCTGACTTGTGGCGACCAGAGAGACGAGTGTGAGAGCTATGCGGAGGAAGGGCAGGGGGCTGGCGGCGGGGTCGCGTTGGAAGCCGGTGAATCCCTGCACTTTTCCACGGAAGCCACCCAGATTTCGCTTCTTGTGGGCGGTGATGCCGAATGGGAGGTCTGGGTTGACGGCGAACAGGCCGCCATGAACGAAACCGCCCTCAGCCTGGACGAGGGCTGGAAAGACCTGGAGGTGCGAGTCACGTCCGGGAGTCTGCAGTTGGATGCTGTGGAGGCCTGGGGGGAGGGGACTCCACTCCCAGTTTCCCTGGACACCGGAACCCGCGACACCAACGGAACACCGCCGGAAACCCCCAAGGACAAGTCCCGGTGCAACGGCTGCACCTCCGGAACTACCCACACCCCCCCCTGGGCGCTCCTCCTTCTCCTGGGTTCTACCCTCCTGCGCCGTCAGAACAGCCGGCGGTAGCCCACGGACCGGCGGGGCTTTCCCTCCACCTCGTAGTGTTCCACGTGGAACATCTCGAACCCCTCCGCCCCTGGCGGGTCCTCCCTTGCCACCAGGACCACGGCGATTCCGCCGATTTCCAACAACGGATGCACGGTCTTCAACAGGTCCGCCGGTGGCTGAAACGCCCGCGCCACAACCCCTGCCAGTGACTCCGGGGCAAGCGCCTCCACCCGCTGGTGAAGCACGCTCACGTTGTCCAGATCACATGCTGCAACCAATTCCTTCAGGAATATCGACCGTTTACGTCTTGACTCCACCAGAGACACCGTGGCCTTCGGATGCCGGGCGGCCAGGGCAATTCCCGGAAAACCAGCACCCGACCCGAGGTCCGCCCAGTGCCCAGCGGCATCCAGCCAGGCCACCGCATGGGCAGCATCCTGGAAGTGGGGCTCCAGGGGGCCGGGTCCCACGAGATCCATGGCCTTCCGCCAGCGTTCCAGGTACTCCTTGTGGACCTGTTCCGCGGGCGTGAGCTTCAACCCAGCTCCCGGGCCACGTGGAGCGCCAGGGTCGTCACGGCCGCCGGGGTCATCCCCGGAAGGCGAGCCGCCGAGGCCAGGTCTTCGGGGCGTCCCGCTTCCAGGCGGTGCCGAACTTCATTGGACAATCCCGCCACGGCCTGGAAATCCAGGGTGGCCAGGGAGACGCTCGCCATTCGCTGGGTGACCGCTGCCCGTTGTTCCTCCCGGGCCAGGTAGCCCGCATACTTGGCGTCGGTTTCGACCTGTTCTGCAACCAGGGGAGGAAGCTCCGGGAGCCCAAGTACCCGGGCCACATCCGCATACCGAACCCCCGGACGCTTGACCAGGTCCCGTGCCTCGCAGGCCTTGCGCAGAGGACCCAGGCCCGCTGTTTCCACTTTGGCGCAGGTGTCGGAATCTGGGATAACCCTGGTTTCAAGGGCCTTTTCGCCATCCCGAATGCCCGCTTGGCGCTCTTCGAACGCCCGCCAGGCTTTCTCCCCCAACAGGCCCACTTCCCGGGCAAGGGGCATCAGGCGCCGGTCGGCATTGTCCTCCCGCAAGCGCAGTCGGTGCTCCGCCCGGGAGGTGAACATCCGGTACGGCTCGCCCCCGACCCCGCGCGTCACAAGGTCATCTACCAGCACCCCCATGTAGGCCTGGTCGCGCCTCAGGACGAAAGGCTCCCCCAAACAAGCGGAAACACCCGCAAGCAAGCCCTGGGCAGCGGCTTCCTCGTAGCCGGAGGTTCCATTGACCTGGCCAGCCAGGTAGAGACCCGGAAGGGCGCGGTGCTGCAGGCCCCGGTCCAGATCGCGGGGGTCGGCTGCATCGTATTCGACGGCATAGCCATACTGGAGAATGTCCGCGGCCTCGAGCCCGACCACCGAGCGCACCATGGCAAGCTGCACGGCCCGCGGCAGGGAGGTGGACATGCCGTTGACGTAGAGGCGGTGGGTATCCAACCCCTCCGGCTCCAGGAACAAGAGGTGCCGCTTCCGGTCTGCAAACCGGACGACCTTGTCTTCAATGGAGGGGCAATACCGGGGACCGACCCCGGTGATCTGGCCCGAGAACATGGGGGACAAATCCAGGGCGCCCCGAATGATGTCGTGGGTGCCCTCGTGGGTTTCCGCCAGGAAACAGCGCACCCGGGGCAAGCGGGACGTGGGTGGCGTGAAGGAGAAGTGGCCGTCGGTGTCCTCCTGCGCTGCAAGCCGTGAGAAATCAACGGTTCGCGCATCCAGCCGGGGGGTGGTGCCGGTCTTCAGGCGAATGGTCCGAAGGCCCGCATCCCGCAGGAACTGCCCCAGGACCTTGGCGGCGCTGCTGCCCACGCGTCCTCCCTCCACCTGCTCCTCGCCAAAGTGCATGCGGGCGGAAAGAAAGGTCCCCGTGGTCAACAGAACTGCTGAAGCATGCAGCGCATTGCCCCCCGCGAGCACCACACCGGACACACGCTCCCCCTTCATCTGCAGTCCCTCGACCTCCCCCTGCACCACCGTCACGCCCGGGAGCGATGCCAGCGTGGCCTGTACCTGGGCTGGATAGCGATGGATGTCGACCTGGGCGCGACTGGAGCGCACCGCAAGGCCCTTGCGGGTGTTGAGGGTTCGAAACTGGATGGTGGAGGCATCTGCAGCCTGCGCCATCAAGCCGCCCAGGGCATCGATCTCCCGCACCAACTGCCCCTTCCCAAGTCCGCCCACCGCAGGATTGCAGGAAAGGCGACCGATTTCGTCGGTGCGCAGCGTGACCAATGCCACGCGCCGGCCCAGGCGAGCCGCTGCTGCAGCCGCCTCGGCGCCCGCGTGGCCACCGCCCACCACGATGAGGTCAAAGGTGCTCATGGGCCGCCTCTAACCCACGCCCCGCACAGCGCCCGAGCCGCCGAGGTACCATCGGGACGTGCAGGAGCGGTCTCGAGACGGGCTTGCAGCGTTGCTTGTGCTGGGGTTGGTGTTGCCCTTCCTGGGGCGCCCGGTGCACGTGGACGAGGCAAATTTCCTGCGGCTTGCCGCGGGGGCCCGGGCCGATCCATGGCGCCCCCATGCTATTTCCATCAACTGGCAAGGGGTGGAGCAGCCCGCGCTGGAGGTGCTCTCCAACCCCCCGGGCATTGCCTGGTGGCTGGCGGTGCTTCCCCCCGACGCCCCGGTCTGGCTCCTGCACGCGTGGATGCTTCCGTGGCTTGCGCTTGCCCTCTGGGGCATCCACCGTCTGGGGAGCGCGGTTTCGGGGCAGGGGAGGGGACTGCTGCTCCTGTTGGGCACGTCCCCCATCGTGGTGCTCTCCGCCCAGTCCCTCACCCCGGATCTGCCGCTGCTCGCCTGCACCGTGGCGGGCATCGCCGGCTTTCTCACCTCCGCCCGCCCCGCTCGTTGGGCCTTCCTGGTCGGATGTGCGAGCTTGTTTCGCTACTCGGGGATCTGCCTGGTTCCCCTGGTGCTCCTCGCCGGTTGGCAGAGACACCGGTGGAAGCCCGCCCTGGCAGCTGTGGTGCCCCTGCTCTTGCTCCTGGCCCATGACGCAGCCGCCTACGGGGAGCTTCACCTGTTCTCCATGGTGGGGTTCCAGTCGGTGGCGGACACTCCAGACGAGCTTTGGAGAAAGGCCGTGGCCAGCGCAGCCATGCTGGGCGGCGCGGGGCTTCTGCCGATTCTCGCCCGGGGGCGACCCGCTGTAATCGGGGCCGCCATCGGCGCCCTGGCGGGGGTGGGTGCTGCCGTGGCTTCCGGGCACCAGGGGGTCGGAATGGCCGCCACGGTGTTGGCCACCGCTGCCGGCGGGGCGACCCTCTCGTGCGTCCGATGGCGGGACTCCCTGGAAAGATGGCTTGCCTGTTGGGCCCTGGGAGGCCTGCTGTTTCTCCTGGCCCTGCGCTTTGTGGCTGCGAGGTACTGGATTCCCTTTCTTCCCGCCTATGGCCTGTTCCTCCTGCGCCTGGACCCCAGCCCGAAAAGGCTCGGGGTGGCGGTGGCAGCTGCAAGCCTGTTGGGCATGGGAATGTCGTGGGACATGGCCGCCATGGCCCGGGGGCATGCCCAGGCCGCAGAGCAGGTGGCAGCCTTTGGCACGGGCGCTTTCTCGGGGCACTGGGGCTGGCAGCACCACCTGGAGGCCGCCGGCTGGAAGGCCCTGGACGAGGGAAACCGCCCCACGGGCTTGTACGCGGTCTCTCAAGCCACCTGGCCCCAGGAGCCCAGCCGAGGTGGATGCCTGGAATCCCTGGAGCGATGGGAGCTGGAAGACACCTTCTGGGGGCCGCGGGTCCACACGGCCCAAGGTGCAGCGAACTACCACGCCCACCTGGTCTCCCACTCTCCGCCGGTGGAAACCTACAGCCCGTGGTCTCTATCCAACGAGCCCTACGACGTGATTGAGCTGTTCGGGCCCTGCCCCTGAGGCGAGGGCGAGGGCGCGGGGGAGGGCGATGGCGATGGCGAGGGCCGGGTGGCTTGCTTCTCTCTCATCCGCTTGCGGCCACGCCGAAACTCGTCCCCACAGCCCGCAAGACAGAGCACGTGGTGCACCCCCAGCCAGCACCAGCCCCGAAGCCCAAGGTGGGGAGCCAAGAGCACGGTGCCCAACACTGCCATTGCCAACCAGGCCCACGCGACGCGCAATCGAAAGTCCATCATCGACGACCATAGACCCGATTGCCGGAACCCAACTCCCAATTGGACACCGCAAGGTCCCGCTCAAGGGCTGCGAGGTATCGCACTTCCAGCGCACCGGTTCCCGTGGCCCACCCCCCGGCAGCAACGCCTCCCGTCACCGACAAGACCCTGCCCCTCCCGGGCACCGCCAGCAGCTGGCTCCCTGTCAGGGTCTCCACGCTGTGGTGGCTGCCATCCACGTCCTCCCAACCAAAGGCCTCCACCACCGCGTTCTCATCGGAAGTCCAGCCCGAGGTGCCGGCCGGAAGCGGCTCCTGGTTGAAGAAGACCCGCACAGCCCCCCACCAGGCACCGGCCACCACGTCCAACAGCCCGTCCCCGTCCACGTCCTCCAGGGACACCGCCGAGGCGTATTCCACGAACTCGCCGGCTTCCCAGCACAGGTGGAAATCCGGGCCACACCACAGCCTCACGGTGCCCGGGCCCCCCATCTGGCTGTTGTCGGACACCAGCAGATCCAGGTCCCCGTCGTGGTTCACATCCCCCCAGTCCAGGGTGTTTCCCTCGTAGGTCCCCGCCGGCGCCTGCCACCGGGGTGATGGCCCGAGGACGCCCGCCTCATTTCCATAGATCGCATGCCCGGACCCGGAGTTGGCCACCAACAAATCCAACCAGCCGTCGGCATCCATGTCCGCCCAGGCCACATCGAAGGCATGCCCCTCCGGACCGCTCTCCCAGACCGGCTGCTCCCCAAAGCTGCCCGCGCCATCGTTTTCATAGACCACCACGGGCGCCGGCTCGTCGGCGTGGTGGTAGGTCTCCCCCACCGCCACGGCCAGGTCCAGGTCCCCGTCCCGATCCACATCCCCCAGTGCGCAGGAGAAGGTGTAGAAGTCCTGGGCGGATTGCCAGGTCGGCGTGGACTCCAGCTCTCCCCCCCGGTTCAGGTACACATCCACGCCTCCCGGTGCCGAGAACCCGGCATTCCCAAGAAAGCGGGACACCGCCACATCGGGAAGGCCATCTCCGTTCACATCCCCCACCGAGAGATGGCCGTGGAAACCCACCGAATCCGATTGCCACGAGGGCTCGGACTCCAGCACCCCCTCGCGGTTCGCGTACACCACCAGGGGGCCTTGCTGGACATCGTTTCCATAGGCCACCACGAGGTCAGCAAATCCATCCTGGTCCAGGTCCGCCCAGCCCAGGCCGGTGCCCACGCCTGGATCCTCGGATTCCCACTCAGGGGGATTGGCAAGACCGCCGGGCCGTAAACCAGTGTCGCCCCGGCTGTCCCCACTGTCCGTGGCTCGACTGTCCGGGACCCCGGAATCCATCCCCCCAGTACAGGACAGCAAAACCCACCACATGGCAGCACAATATCTTGTTCCCATGGATGACCCCCGTCCCATCACTGTGGACCCGACTGCAGCAGGCATGCGGGCCGACGTGTACCTGGCCCACCGGTTTGCGCTGTACTCCCGGAGCGGGGCGGCCGAGGCCATTCGCAGTGGGGAGGTCGTGTCCACGTCGCGGACCCTCAAGCCGGCCTCGCTGCTCAAGGCAGGGGAGGTCCTACATCTCCACTCCCTGAAGCTCGCACCCCAGGGGGAGAAGCCGCCCTGTCCGCCCGTCCTGCACGAGGATGACCACGTTCTCGCCTTCAACAAGCCGGCGGGCATGCTCTGCCACCCGGTGGGCCAGGCCTTTGCCTGGGGGGTCATCAACCTGGCCCGGGAGCGATACCCCGGGGAGTCCCTGCACCTGGCGCATCGCCTCGACCGGGAGACGTCGGGGGTGCTGCTCCTGGCAAGATCCGACGCTGCAAACCGACACCTCAAGGCCTGTTTCAAGGCCCGCTCCGTCGAAAAAACCTACCTGGCCGTGGTCCGGGGCCAGGTGGCCTGGGAGGAGCAGGAAGTCGATGCGCCCATCGGCGACGATGCAGACTCCCCCATTCGCCTCAAGCAAGGCGTGCGGCCCGACGGCCATCCCGCCCGCACAAGGTTTGTCGTGAGAGAGCGCAAGGGGGACCGCACCCTCGTGGAAGTCCACCCCCACACGGGACGCACGCACCAGATTCGCGTGCACCTGGCCCACCTGGGACACCCGATCCTTGGCGACAAGATCTACGGCCAACCCCCTGAGGTCTTTCTGTCCCTGTTTGAGGGGTGGGATCTGCCCGGTCGAGACGAGCTTCTGGAGCATCCCCGGCACTGCCTCCACGCCGCCAGCCTCCAATTGACCTCCCCGGGCGGAGACTCCCTTTCGATCCATGCGCCATTTCCTGACGACATGCGCACAGCCCTGGACTCGCAGGCGCCCTTGGTTGGCGGTACCATTTAGCGCCTTCCAAGAGGATTCCATGGTGCTTCGCACGGCCAGTAGCCTCGCTTTTCTTCTGGCGATTGCCCCGCCGGCCCTGGCCGACGTGGAGCCGGCCATTGCGCCTGCACCCGTCGCGGAAGCCCCGGCCGAGCCTCCCGCCGAGCCTGTTGCTGAACCTCCCGCCGAGCCTGTTGCCGAACCCGCCGCCAAGCCACCACCCGCTGCAACCCCCCAGGCCCTCCGAGACTACCGGGCTCGCTACCTGCGGGTGGAGTCCGAAATCATCGAGCAGGAAGGAGAGGTCTGGGTCATGTCCAGCGGCCATCCCTTCTGGCCGGGATGGCACAACTCCGCCACCTATGTGCACCAGCAACCAAACAAGGTGACCCGAACCTGGGGGGTCTACCAGGACTTCATGCGCCTGAACATTCCCGCCTTTCTCACAGCCGTGGGGCAAACAGGGGAGGCCGAAGCCTTGCGGGAGGAAATCTCAGATCTCCAGGCAAAGGCCTCCAAACGTCGCTGGATCGGCGTGGCCGGCATCGTGACGTCCGTCGGAGGCGCCATCGGGTTGACCATCACCGGCAACCCCATGGCCTCGGTGGCCAGCGGCGTGGGACTGCTGGCAACCGCTGGCGGCTTTCTCAGCGCTGCCATTCCGGACCAGAAAGCCCTGGCCCTGCGAGACCATTACCCGGCTTCTTTTGACCCCGGCGAAATCCGCGCCCTCGTAGATGCCCACAATGAACAACTTCGCCTTGACTTGCGGCTGAGCCCAAGTGAGGCAATGATGCTCGAATCAGGGCGCAGAGACCGATCCCACTGACCATGAAGAGTCCGATGATCTCCACCCGCGCTTCCGTTCTTCTCCTGCTCCCCCTGCTTGCCGGCTGCCCGTCCAAGAAGGGCACAATCGACGTTGGTGACGTGGAAACCGGCATCGTTACCGACGACACAGGCCTCGGCCCTGATCGGGACGGGGATGGATTTCCCGCCAGCGAAGACTGCGACGATGCAGACTCCGAGATCAATCCGGATGCCGACGAGAAGTGCGACGGCATCGACAACAACTGCGACGGGGAAGTCGACACGCCGGATTCCGTGGATGCCGGGACCTGGTACACCGATGGGGATGGCGACGGCTTTGGCGCTCCCGATGGCGAGGTTCGGGGATGCGAGCAGCCCAGCGGCACCGCAGAGTTGAACACCGACTGCAACGATGACGACCCCCGGTTCCACCCGGGTGCCACGGAAAACGACTGCACCGACCCCAATGACTACAACTGCGATGACAGCGTGGGCTTCTCCGATTTGGATGGCGACGGGTTTGCCGCCTGCGAGGAATGCGACGACGACAACGCCCAAATCCATCCCCTGGCCCAGGAGGTGTGCGACCTGCTGGACAACGACTGTGACTTCCTCATCGACGACGCAGATGCCAGCCTGGACGCAAGCACGGCCACCTCCTGGTACGCAGACGCAGATGGCGATGCCTTTGGCGCCCCCGCCTCGGAGCTCATCGCCTGCATCGCCCCCGACGACATGATCGCCCTCGGAGGTGACTGTGATGACACCCGGGAAGTGGTCTACCCGGGCGCCCCGGAGCTTTGCGACGGCCTGGACAACGACTGCGATGGGTCCATCCACCCCCTGGAGCTCGCGGACGATGATGCTGACGGCTTCCTGGCCTGCGAGGACTGCGACGATTCTGCTGCTGCAAGCTGGCCCGGCGCACCGGAGCTGTGCGACGGATTGGACAACGACTGCGACGGCGCGGTGCCCCTGGATGAGCTGACGGATGACGATGCCGACGGTTTCGTGCTCTGTGCCGACTGTGACGATGCTTCAGCCGACACCAATCCCGGCGCCAGCGAGATCTGCGATGGCCTGGACAACGACTGCGACGGTGCGGTTCCGCAGGACGAGACCACCGACGACGATGCCGATGGCTTCGTGGTCTGTGCCGACTGCGACGACAGCTCAGCGGACACCTGGCCGGGCGCCACCGAACTCTGCGATGGCTTGGACAACGACTGCGACGGCGCGGTCCCCGCCGATGAGGTGGACGGCGATGGAGACTCCTTCCTTGCCTGCGACGACTGCGATGACACCGATGCAGCGGTCAATCCCAGCGCCATCGAGATCTGTGACGGAGTCGACAACGACTGTGACGGACAGCTGTCTACAGGGGAGGGAGCCGATGCAGACGGCGACGGGTTCCCGGGCTGCGCGGACTGCGACGACACGGACTACGACATCCATCCGGGTGCTGCCGAACAATGCAACGGGCTGGATGATGACTGCGATGGCGTCATCGACAACGGCGTCAACGTGGACGCCGATGGAGACGGCATCACCGCCTGCAACGGCGATTGCGATGACAGCGATGCTACCGTCTTCCCCGGGGCCACCGAGGTCTGCAACTACGTGGACGATGACTGTGATGGGAACGCCGACGACGGCTTCAAGACCGGCGCCCGGTACACCCTGGACACGGACTGTGGCTCCTGCGGAAACGACTGCGCCACCTACTCCTTCGACAACGCAAGCGCCTTCTGCAACATCGGCCCGGCCACCCCACTCTGCAGCTACATCTGCCAGAGCGGGTTCTACGATGTGAATGGCGCCACCTCGGATGGTTGCGAGTGCCAGTACATCTCAGCCATCGATGACCCCTTTGATGGCATCGATGCGGACTGCGACGGTACAGATGGAAACCACGGCCTTGCGGTGCACGTCAGCGTTACGACGGGCTCGCCCGGCGGCAGCGGTTCCGCTGCGGATCCCCTGGACAACGTGCAGGACGGCATCGACCTGGCCGTCACCGACAACTACGAGTTCGTCCTCGTGGCCCGGGGCACGTACAGCGAGGCCATTTGGCTGGAGAACGGCGTCAGCCTGTTTGGCGGATACTCCACGGACTTCAACACCCGGGATGCCACCCTCTACACCACGACCCTGGATCACCGGGGCACGACCGCCAACTTCCCGGGAACGGTGTCAGCACAGAGCATCACGTCCGCGACTCTGTTCGATGGATTCGAGGTCTTCGGCGATGCTGCCGCCAACACCAGCGAGAGCGCGGTGGCGATTTGGCTGGAGGACTGTGATTCCAGCCTGACCCTGTCCAACAACGTCATCGAGGCCGAACAGGCCCGCTCCGGGAGCGATGGATCCTCCGGTTCCGATGGCACCGCGGGCGGCGCCGGGGCCAACGGCCGAAATGGCCGCATGACCAGCTGCAACAATTTGCCTTCTGGCGGACTGGGCGGCACCAACACCTGCGGCACCACCCTCACGGATGGCGGGGATGGCGGGGATTCCAGCTGCCCCGTCGCCTACTCCTACCAGTCCGACGGCACCAATGGCGCCCCGAACACAAACGGTGGATTTGGCGGCAGCGGCTCCTGCGACGGGTACATCTCCTCCCAGTTGGACTGCGACGAGTGCTACATCGACACCTGCTGGGACAACGGGCAGGACGGCTTTGACGGCAGCAGCGGCAGCGATGGAAACGCTGGAGTTGGCTCCAGCGATGCAGACGGCACGCTGATCGCCGGCGTCTGGACCGCAACCAGCGGTACAGCGGGCGGCACCGGCACCAACGGCGGCGGTGGGGGCGGCGGTGGCGCGGGAAGCGGTACCGAGGTCAGCGGCTGTGGCACCGGCCATCACCTGGGCGGGACCGGCGGCGGCGGCGGCGCGGGGGGCTGTGCTGGCACCCAGGGCAACGGCGGAACCGGCGGCGGCGGGTCGATTGGCCTGCTGTACCGCTCGACCACTGGAAGTAGCGACCTGCCCATTCTGCTCGACAACACCATCATCGCCGGGGACGGCGGAGACGGTGGATACGGTGGCGACGCCGGCCTGGGCGGCCTGGGCGGCCTGGACGGATCCGGCGGTACCCGAGCGAGCTCCACGGCCTGGTGTGCCCAGTCCGGAGGAGACGGCGGGCGCGGCGGCGCCGGTGGTGCCGGCGGCGGCGGCGGCGGCGGATCCGGTGGTGTCAGCCTTGCGGTTCTGGCGGTGGGAGTCACTCCCTCGGCCACCTGGGCCAGCGCATCCAACCTGCTTTCCTATGGCAATGCCGGCACAGGCGGCGGCGGCGGATCGGGTGGACGCGGCGGCACCAACGACGGAAGCGGCGGCACCAACGGCCTGGCAGACACCCAGAACTGGTAGAGATCAGCCGAGCAGCACGTGGCTCACAGCCAGGGACATCTGGAGCAGGGTCCAGGCGATCAAGCCGATTCCGATGCCCGTGGAGGCACGAAGAATCCTGGGGTCTCCCTCCCGACCCGGCACCAGGCGATCCCCGAAGAACAGGGCGCAGGCCGACCCACCCAGCATGCCCCCAATGTGCCCCAGGTTGTCGATGCGCGGGACGCTCAACCCAATCACCAGGTTCAGCACCACCCAGGGCATGAGCCCCCGTCCGAACACGGAACGCAGCGGGGCCGGCAGTTTGCTTCGGCTGCGAATTCCAAAAACAACCCCCGCCCCCATCAGGCCAAACACCGCCCCCGACGCCCCCACGGACAACTCGGTGCCCCCGATGTGGGAGAGCACACTCCCCAGGAGACCCGAGACCAGGAACAACCCCAACAGGCGCTGGGGTCCATACACCGCCTCGCACAGGCGCCCGAGCCCAAAGAGCGCCAGCATGTTCAGGCCCAGGTGAAAGAAGCCAGCGTGCAGAAACACGCAGGAGAGGAGCCGCCACGGCTCTCCGGTTCGAATGAGCCAGTCCGCACGGGCTCCAAACAACACCAGGGCCTGGGGAGAACGATCTCCCAGGAGAATGGAGGACGGCGGCGCTCCCGCCCACACATCCACGCCGCCCACCAACAAGTGAACAAAAACCATGAAGACCACGAGGCCCGTGGTCAAGGGCGGCCAACGACGCAGCCCCGTTCGAAAAGACTCCATGACGGACTCCCGGATCAGGGTGTCCTGGATGTGGATTGCCTCAAAGCTGGGCAAGTGGGAGTTCACCAGAGAACCTCGTAGATGCGCACCCGCTCCAAGGGACTGGTCGAGAGCCCCACCGGCAGAATGCCCAGCGTTTCCCCGTGGTAGCCGACCCGGGCTGGCTGATCCAATACCCGCAGGGGAAATTTCTCGGGGGTGGTGAGCTGCTCCAGGAGCCGGAGCCGGTCCGCCGGCACTTCAAAAGGCCCGGAGTTGACCGGCACCGCGAGCACCTCCCCGGCTTCAAGAGGCTCACCCGGCGTCCAGATCTGCCACCCTTCTTTGGACATGCGCCACCGGAAGGTCCATTCCCCCGCGAAGCGGCCCACCGGATGGTGCCGGGCCACCTCGGCAGCGAGACTTGATACCGCCCGGGCCTGCCGAAATTCCGCGGTGGCCATCAAGGTCCCCAACACCGCCCAGGCCGCCATTCCCCCCCCGCCCCACCCAAGACCCGCCCCGGTGCGTTCCAACACCCGGTGCAAACCCAGAACCAGGGGCACCGTGGCCGGCAGCAAGTACCTGCCACCGGAGTAGTTGTGCCCCACCGCGACTGCCAGAACACTTGCCACCGCCCAGGCGCCCAGCAGCCAGGCTGCGCTGTCCGCGCTGCGCCTCAGTCCCTCAACCGCCGGCACCAGGACCCCGCCAGCCGCCGCACCCAACCCCACCAACAGCGCCATTTCCAACGGTTGCAGCGCATCGGGCCCCATGGCCAGGGGCAACGCGCCGGCAGCCACACCTGCCCCCAGGACAGCCCCCCGAAGCAGGGATTTCTCCGCCAGCAGCAGCAGCGGACAAGCCACAAGGCCCAGGCGCACCCAGACCCCGAAAGAGCGATCGAACCAGCCACCGCGCGCTATCTCCCCCGCGCTGGAAAGCACCGCCCAGAGGTGGGGGGTGCCATATTCCAGGGCCAACCACCCCTGGAGCCCGCCCCAGAGCACCCCAAACCCAAGCCACACCGGCCAGGCCGCCCGCACCAGCCCCTGCCGTCTCGCATGGAGAAGCAGGACCGGAACCAGCAGCAGGCCCGGGTATTTCGTGGCGCCCGCCAGCGCGAGAAAACCACCGGCTGCCCACCCCCATTCTCGCTGGCGCTCATCGCAGAAGGACCACCAGCAGGCCACCGCCGCCGTCATGAGCGCCGCCAAGGCCAGGTCCATCATGAGCCCGGCATGAACCGCCATCACCACCAGCGGGCACGCCAACCACAGGAGCGCCGCCCGGGATCCCCGCAGGGTCATCCCTTCCGCCAGCCGTCCAACCCCCCATCCCAGGAGCAGCAACCACGGAAGCGCCACGGCCAGCCGCAGCATCGGAAAGCCGGTCACCCATTTCTGGCAGATCGCCACCCACCAGAGGTGCAGGGGAGGGTGGGCGAACAGGAAGGCGTCTTCAGGATGGCTCGCCCCCCAGGGCTGCCAATTGCGCCACCAGTCGTAGGGCCGATCCAGGTGGGGGGCTATCTGGGCTGCGATGGCGAGGTAGCTCTCCTCGTCCACAACCGGCGGCTTCTCCAGTGCTGGGAGCAGCACCAGGAACAACGCGATGGGAAGCCAGTGGGAGGGTCTCACCCGGAAAAGACTACCCCTCCGGAGACAGGAAGCGCCGGAAGAGGTTGTAGGAATCCGCCAAGAGCCCGATGTCAGCGGTCTCTCCCGCCTGGTGGGCCTGAGCCGAGTTTCCGGGGCCAAAGTTCACGGCATCCACGCCCACCTGGGCCAGGCGGGCGACATCGGTCCAGGCCTGCTTGGAGGTCACGGAGACCCCGGTGCGTGCCACGAACTCCTGGAAACAGGGGTTGTCGGTCACCACCCGTCCCGCCGGGGACTGGTCCACAAAGACCACCTCGGCCCGGCCAGCCACCACGGATTCCACCTGGGCGCAGGCCTCCGCCAGGGTCCGGTTCGGGGCGAACCGGTAGTTCAGGTTCAACTCGAAGCTCTCCGGCACCACGTTCCGGGCCCGCCCACCCGCTGCCAGCGTGATGCTCATGACCTCCTTGAAGATGTGCCCACCGCAGTCCACTTCCCGGGGGGCCAGCTCCGCCAGGTCCTGCAGGAGACTCCCCGCCTTGTGCACAGCGTTCTCGCCCTGCCAGGGCCGCGCCGAGTGGGCCGAGCGGCCACGAAATGTGACCCGGGCATGCAAGGTGCCCACGCACCCCACTTGCACCACGTTGTCCGACGGCTCCAGGCAGAAGGCGAGGTCCACCTCCTTGAGCCAGTCCACGGCCTTGAGCAGGGGGCCCAGCCCACTCCCCTCAAAGGGACCCTCCTCCGCATCGTAGAAGACCCAAGCCAGGTCATGATCGATGGCATCCAGGTCCAGGTCCTCGGCCAAGGCCAACATCACCGCAAGCCCTCCCTTCATGTCCGAGGACCCCAACCCCTGCACCTGGTCTCGGAGCAGCGACGGCGCCGGATCACCGGGATGGGGGGGAACCGTGTCCGTATGACCGACGAAGGCGATCTTCGGCCGGCCCAGCCAGGGGCCCCGCACCGCCAGGCTCCGCCCGACACGGGTGACCTCCAAGCCGCCGATGGCCGCAAGCCGTGCCTCCAGGTCTGCGCAGATGGCTTCCTCGTCCCCGGTGACCGAATCGATGCAGCACAGCTCGAGGGTGAGCTGTGCCAGGCGATCGGCCAGGGACTCAGACGGAGACGGAGAACTCACGAAGCACATCGTTGAGGGAGGTCTTTCGATCCGTGGATTCCTTGCGCTGGCCGATGATGAGGGCGCAGGACACGCCGTAGGAACCTGCCGGGAACTCCTTCTGGCGCGTGCCGGGCACCACCACGGAGCGGGCGGGAACCCATCCGGTGTGGACCACTTCCGTAGGCCCGGTCACATCGATGATCCGGGTGGACGCGGTCAACACCACGTTCGCACCCAGGACCGCCTCTTCCTCCACCCGGACGCCTTCCACCACAACGGATCGGGAGCCGATGAAGGCCCCATCCTCGATGATGACCGGGTGCGCTGAGGCCGGCTCCAGCACCCCGCCAATGCCCACGCCCCCCGAGAGGTGAACGCCCGCACCAATCTGCGCGCAGCTTCCCACGGTGGCCCAGGTGTCGACCATGCTTCCCGCCCCCACGCGGGCGCCGATGTTCACGTACCCGGGCATGACGACGCAGCCGGGCTCCAGAAAGGCGCCATATCGAACGGTTCCCGGCGGCACGACCCGCACCCCCTGCGCTTGCAGGTTGGTCTTCAGGGGCACCTTGTCGTGGTACTGAAAGGGCCCCAACTCCACAACCTCCATGGGCGCATGGCGAAAGTAGAGAAGAATCCCCAGCTTCAGCCAGTCATGGACGATCCAGGAGCCTTCGTGCTGCTCCGCAACCCGCACCTTTCCCATGTCCAGGAGTTCCACCACCGTGGAAGCTGCTGCAAGAGACTGGGCCTCGGACAACGCCCCAGCCCAAGCCGCCCGAACCTGTCGTTCCAGCCCTTCCATGGGGGCCTCCTTCCGCGGGGCACATAACCGGATACTTCTCCGGGGACGGGGGTTGTAGGAGTCCCATGCTCGCCTTTCTGACTGCATGCCTGCTCTCCTGTTCCATGCTGGAGACCGGCTTCGACACGCCCGCCGACGAAAGCGACGACACGCGGGTGGTCTTCAAGGTGCCCACGGGCGCCACCGCTCGCTCCATTGGCCCCCGCCTCGTGGACGGAGGATTCGTTTCCAACGGCGTGGAGTGGCGGCTCTTCCTGAAAATCCGCAAGACAGGCAGCTGCCTGAAGGCGGGCCGCTTTGAAATCTCGCGGTCCATGTCCTTGCAACAGATCATGTCGGCGCTTTGTGGAGTGCCCCTGTCCGACTCCGTGCCCTTCACCGTGGTGGAAGGCTGGCGCATCCGGGAGATCGACCAGGCCCTGACCGAGAGGGGCTGGACCTCCCCGGGCGAATATTCCCGGGCAGCCATGAACCCCGGTCGTTTCAAGCTGCCCGACGGGCTTGCCGGTGTGGAAACCCTGGAAGGGCTGCTCTTTCCGGACACCTACCAGGTGGAGCCGGACCGCTTTGACGTCAGCCGGTTCATTCAGCGCCAGGTCGATGCGTTTGGGGATCGCTTTGTGGAGCCCTCGGACACGGCGGTCCATACCCGGGGCCTCTACCCCCTGGTCATCATGGCGAGCCTCCTCCAGCGCGAGGAGCCCAAGGCAGAGAACATGCCTCTTGTGGCTGGTGTGCTGTGGAAGCGCCTGGACAACCAGTGGAACCTGGGCGTGGATGCCACCTCCCGCTACACCCTGGAGATCTGGAACGACCGACGGGCCTTTCTCAAGAAACTGCGCGATCCAAACGACGTCTACAACACGCGCCTGAGGGCCGGGCTCCCGCCCACCCCCATTGGAAACCCCGGCATTGATGCCCTGGAGGCCGCCCTTTCCTCCCGGGAGAGCGGCTACTGGTTCTACCTGCACGACGCCACCGGACAGATTCACCTGTCCCGCTCCGCCAAGGAGCACGAGGCCTTCCGCAAGCGCTACAACGTGTACTGATCTGGGTTCAACCGGCCTTCGGCCAGGTGTTTCCCTTGTGCTCGAACCAGGTCACCTCATCGACGGGTGCACCGGAGGCGGGCTTCAGCTCGTCCAGGCCATAGCGGCGCTGGTACTGGGACGTCGGCCCTTCGCAGATCTTGGAGAACTTGCACGGTGCGCAGACGGGGTTCATCCGGGACTCGCGGATTTCATCGCAGATCATGCGGCGCACCTTTTCGGCACCGCCCAGCTCATGGATGTCCAGCTGCTTCATGCGCTGGGTGGCTTCCAGTCCCCACTCCCAGGGGTCGTACTGGGTCTGGTAGTAGTTGATGCAGTTCTTGTCGAAACCAAACTCCGAGGCCACGCAGAAGGGGAAATACCGGACATTCACCTCAAAGCCCGCGGATTCAGCAATCTCCACGGCCTTTCCCACAAAGGGGGCAAGTTCCGCCATCTTCACCTGGAAATCGATGGTGTCCATTCCGTCCCAGGCCCCGAAAGGGTTGAACTGGATCATGTTCCAGGCGGTCGGCTCCCGGTTGTCCGCCAACCACTGGGCCATTTCCGGCAGGATCTTGAAGTTGTGGGACTGCAGGGTGGTGTTGAACCGGACGGGGCGCTCCATGTGGGAAAGGCCCGCCAAGAGGCGTTTGAAGCCTCCCTCGCCGTTGCCCTTGCGATCCACCACCGCGCTGTCATGGGCATCTCCCATGCCGTGAAGGCTGATAAGCCAGTCATCGAGCCCGGCCTCCTCGACCTCTCGCACCTTCTTTTCGGAGCAGTTCTGGCCGTGGCTGATGAGCGTGGGCCGCAGGCCGATGTTGGCGCAGTGCTCTACCACCTGGGCCAGCTTGGGGTAGATCGTGGGCTCGCCGCCGCTGATGTCGCAGGAATCGAGGCCGTATACCCACCGAAACCGGTTCGCGATCATGAGGATCGTGTTCAGGTCGAAGAAGACCAGGTCCGGCTGGTAGGCGTAGTAGCAGAACTTGCAGGCCTTGTCGCAAGGACCCCCGTTTTCCCCCAGGAACAGCCAACCGCGACCGGTGGGCCGATCGTGCGGGCGGTAGATGGGACGGGAAAAGTCCGTGAAGCGGGGCTGCTTCAGGTTGGGTTGAACACTCATCGCTTCACCTCGATGTCCAGAAGCTCAAGTCGGGACGCGCCGTATTTTTCCACCAGTTTTTCCGTGTTTCCTTCCAGGAGACCCTCAAAATCGTAGTTGTTGAAGGTCTGGCTCCCCTCGTGGTGAATCCAGACGCTCTGGGCCACAACCACCTCCCACCCGGCCTCCCGCACACGCAGGGACAAGTCGGTGTCCTCGAAGTTGCCTGGCTCAAACCGCTCGTCGGCCAGCCAGCCGACTGCCTCCAGAGCAGATCGGCGGAACATCACCGCAAAGGAAACCACGGTGGGAATGCGAGGCATGCCCCGGGTTCCCTGGGCGCCATCCTCGCGGCTAAATGCCCGCATGTAGGTTTCGGGGCAGGCCTCGGCGTGCTGTCGGCCGATCACGTAGTCCGTGACAGCGCCGGCACAGCCCACAACCGGGTCCTTGAAACAGGCAATCCATCGGTCGAGCCACTTGGGATCCTCCACAGGAGGTGCAGCATCGTTGTCCATGAGGATGACAAACTCGTGGGGCTCCATGGCCGCCAGGACCATGCCCGCGTTGATTCCCCGGCAAGAGCCGAGATTGTTCGGAAAGCGCACAAATTCAACATCCTCGAACTGCACGGTGAGCCTGTTGAAATCGTTGACCTCGGAGCCGTTGTCCACATAGATGATTCGCAGATCTTCGGGGGAGTGGTTGGTGCGCAGGCCCGAAAGCGCCCGAGCGGTCTTTTCCACGTTTCCCCAACCGCGCACAAGGGCGCAGACCCTTGCCGTGGAGCGGGACACAAAGTTCTCCCCACCAAACTGAACCGGCTTCTCCAGGCGGGCCGCCTCGATGCGTCGCACCAGGGCCCCGTGCTCACGAAGTTCCTTGAAGAAGGGGCGCACGATGTGGCGGCCTCGGGCCAGTCGCCGTGCCTCCTCGTCGTTTCGGGCCACCCGCACACCGAAGGGGGGCTGGATTGCAGCCAGCTCGCGGCGGGCCAGGCCCGGATCCGCAGCAACCACCAAGACCTCGATGAGGCTGGGATGCACACCCTGGAAGCAAAGTCGATCCACGGCATCCACGACACTTCCGTCACAGTCCGAGGAGCGAAGCACCACGCTAACGAACGGCGGCAGATCCGCGCTGGCAGCGGGTTGGGCGAACTTCTGCGGGGGAAGCTGGCCAACGATTTGTCGGCAGCGCTCCGCCACATCCGCTGGCTTGCCCACCAGGGGCACGCCATGAAGCTTGTCGTTGCCCGTGTCCTTTGCCCCCAGCACGAGCACGGGGATGTCCCGCTCCACCGCCAGGGCCTGCACCGTGTCGGAAGCCTCCATTTCTGCAGAAAGCACCAGGACGGTCGGGCGGGCAGCGTCCAGCAAGTCGGTGATGACCTGCACGTCCGCAGCATTCTCTGTGCTCGAGAGAAGCGCGATCAGGTCGGATCCCAATCCCCGGATGACAAAGCCCTCGGACTCAAGAGTCAAGGCCACAAAAGCAATTGCTTCCCCCATCTCAAGGCCGGTGCTCACCAGCAGGGCCTCCGGGCGATCAGACTGCTCCACTCCAGTGGTCCACACCTGGTGCTGCAAGTCTTCCGCATCTGGCACGACCTTCAGCAAACGGCGAGCGAGGGGCACGGCCCGGGCGCGATCCCCAGTTTCCCAGAGCACATGGTTCAGGTTCGCCTGGGTCGCGATGTCTTCCGGGTCCAGCTCCATGGCCTTGGCCAGGGCTTCCAGAGCGCCCTCGGTCTGCCCCAGCCCAAAAAGACTTACCCCCAGGCCATTCCAGGCGCGGGGGTTCTCCGTGTGAAGTTCACATGCGGCCAGAAACCGCCGGGCTGCGCCCTCCATGTCTCCCCGGCTGCTGATGTCCTCGGCTTCGAGAATGATCGCAGGCACTTCGGTGACATCCACCGGCGCCTCATTTTCAACCGAGGCAAGCTTCTGGTTTTCCATGGAGTACTCCTTGGCGCAACGGAGCGCCTTGAAGAACCCATCGGTCCAATTCCCCGGGGTTGTAGGACTTGCTGTGGCAGGAACGGGGGCCCTCTCTCCCCCCATGCCCGGGGAATCAGGCGTGCAACAGCGCCCGAGCATCGTCCGGCGAGGCAATCTCCCTTCCGGCGTCGCGAGCTATCCGCACCAAGGCCTCCACCAGTGCCCCATTTCCGGAGGTCTTGCTTCCATCCGGCAGGTAGAACGTGTCCTCCACGCCGGTTCGCAGGTGTCCCCCCATTTCTGCGGTACGCCGGTGCACATCCCAGACTTCCTGGCGCCCAATGGCAATGGTCTGCCAGTGGGTGCCCTCCGGAAGCTCATCCACCAGCAGGGGAAGCCACGATGCCTTGGCGGGCATGCCCGAGGCCACGCCCATCACCAGGGACACATGGATCGGGTCCGACAGCAGGCCCGCCTGCTTGAACATGGCAATGCTCCGGACAATGCCCGAGTCGAAACACTCGCACTCGGGCACCACGTTGTTTTCGCTCATGGCGGCGAGAAAAGCCTCCACCTTGTGGACCGGGTTGTCGAACAACAACGGAGGCCAGGCCCAACTGCCGTTTGAACGCACCTTGAGGTAGTTCAGGCTTCCAGCATTCATGGCAGCCATCTCCGGCCTGCACCGGGCAAGACAGGCCACCGGCTCACTGATGTCATCCCCAAAGACCCCCGTGGAGAAGTTCAGCACCACCCCCGGGCAGGATTCTCGGATGGCGTCTGCGATGGCGGCGGCCACATCCGGGTCCCATATGGGGAGAAACCCCATTCCAGGCTCCTGGTTTCGAAAATGCAGGTGCATGATCGAAGCGCCGGCATCAAAGGCCTCCTTGGCGGAGCTTGCCATCTCCTCCGGCGTCACAGGCACAGGGTGCTGCTCCGGATTGGTCAGGACGCCCGTCAAGGCACAGGTCACGATGGCTTTGTCACCCATGGATTGCTCCTAGAAATCTCCGGCGAGTCGAATCATCCCGCCCCCGGGCTGGATGTCCAAGAACAACATTGTCGCGGTTGCCCCGCCCAAACCAACCACCGCAGCAGTTCCCCCCAGGCCGGCCTTAATTCGCGCCGGACGAACACTCCTGGACCAGAGATCCTGTGCATCTTCACTCGTGGGGTCATTCTTGTAGATACGGATCCACTCGTCTACGAATGCATTGTTCTGCCGGATGCCGCTCAACATGACCACGGTTCCCGCCACGCCCACGGCCCCCAACCCCACGGAGATCCCCACGCGCTTGGTGAGCGACATGCGATCCGTGCTGCGAGGGATCCAGCCGCCATCCAGTTCATTGAGTTCATCCGGTGTCCGCGGAGCAAAGTCCGAGTCCCGGTCGCCTTGCTCGAACTCGTCCTCGAACTCCACGTCCATGTCGTCGTTGGGGGCATCAAAGTTGAATTCGTCCTCGTCCAGGAACTCGGCCTCGCTCTGCTCCGGATCCGCCGCTGGATCGGCTTGATCGATGCCCTCCGAATCGAATTGCGCCTGGATACGCGTCCACTTTCCGGTGGTCACCACCACCATGTCCTGCCAGGGAGCAATGCCGGGCCCTTCCACCAACAGCCGGTGAGCGCCGCAAGGGAGCTCGGCCTTGCCGTCGGCAAATGTCACCGGGGCGTCATCCACCCAGACCTCCGCCCTGGGCGGCAATGCGGAGAACCGCACGGTCCCCACACCGCCTGCATTGTTCATGGGCAGGGCCGCCTGGACCAGCTGGGAGTCCGCCACCTGCACCCGAAGGTTCCCCGTCATGCAGCCGTACACCAGCGCGACTTCGTGCTCCCCCACGGCAATCCCATCCAGGGTCGCCGGCGCGTTCTTTCCCGTGGGAAAGCTGTCCAGCAGGATTTCCCCGGGCGCCCCTTCCGCCACGACCTGGATCCGTCCAGTGGCAGCCTGAGTGAGGCTGGGCAGGACCAGGAAGAGCAGAATGGCACGGTGGTGGCGCATTGAATTCGAGCCACGAAATTGCCACGTTCGGCGGGTCATCGCCACCCCCCTCCCGGGAATGAAGGCTACGGGGCCGAAAAATGAGCGCAGGTGTAGAACCTGTTGATGCGCTCGTTGTGCAGATCCTCCACCCGATCCGAGAGCCAGGTGGTGGGAAGACCCGGGGTGGGATCGTAAAAGGTCCACAAGCGAAAAGCGGACTGGACCCACACTGGGTGGGGATGATCCGGGTCCAGACTCTTGCACACAAGCACCACCCGGGCACCCGGGCGAGCTACGCGCAGCATCTCTCCCAGGACCTGCTCGGAGTCATCAAACCGTCCCAGGCCTCCCACGTGGAGAATCCGATCAAAGGTGTCATCGGAAAAGGGGAGGCGGTGGGCATCCGCCGCCACAAGTCGCGCATCTTCCACAAACAGGGCACCCGCCCAGCGGGAACGGCACAGCTCAAGCAGGCCCGTGCTGGTATCAATGCCCCAGATTTCGCTTCCCTCGGGCAGCACCCGCTGAAGCTGCGGCAGGTTCGCACCCTCGCCAATGCCGATCTCCAGCAGGCGCATCGGGGAATCCAGGGGGCCCAGCGCCGAGAGAAATGCTTCTCGCAGTGCCTTCTCGCGCCCGGCGCCCAACAGGGGCAGCGCCACTTTCAGCGCCGGCTTGTGGGCGCGGGGCAGGGAATCATGGAGGATGCGGATGCGGCGGTCCGTGCTGCGCAGATCCTCCTCCAGAAACATGCGGGGAAATCCGTCCTCGACCTTCCAGGAGACATCACAGATCTCACAAGCAAGCTGCCCGTTCTGGAGGATGCCCTCCAGGTTGGTTCCCTCCCAGGCCAGGTCTTCCTGGCACCGCGGACACACGAGGGTGGGGAGATCGGCCAACTGCATCAGTCGCTCTCGTCGCCCTCGGTTGGATTGGTTTCTTCCCAGCCATCGTTTTCACCGTCCAGGAACCAGAAGGCCCCGCCGCCGGGGGCCGTATCCTCCACCGGACGCTGTTCTTCGGGCACAGGGGGCGGTTTCGGCGCAGAATCCTCCTTCGTCGGCGGGGCAGCGTCCTTCGTCGGCGCGGGGTCCTTCCAGAGGGGATCATCCGCAGCCCGGTGGCCGGGGGGGCGACCGGGGTACCTGGCCTCCTCCTGGATCGCGGTAATCCCTTCCTTGACCAGCTCCACGCCGGTCGAGACCCGTCCCTTGATTCGCTTCAGGATGCCCACGCGTGGATTCTACTACTGCTGTCCAGTCTTACTGGCTGATGAGCTTGGTCAGGGAGGCGTACTGGCGCACCTTGAACCAGGTCAACTCGCCATCCTTGAAGTAGCGCATGGCCACCCAGAACATCTTGGCGTAGTTCGAGGCCCAGGCCAGGTAGTAGATGGGCTCGATGTTCTTCTTCCAGTGCTCCCGGTTGTCGATGAGCTGGCGAATGAAGGACCGGGGCACGAAGCTCTTGGAGGCCAGGCAGAAGATGGCCAGGTAGAACTTGTCCTCATCCGAGCGGGGCCAGTCCATGCTGACCCGGAACTGGTACCAGGCCTTGGTGTTCTGGCCCTCGATCATGTCCGGGGTGAGGGAGCCGTCTGCCAGGGACTTCTTGGTCAGGGCCGTGCCCGGGAAGTAGTTCAGGGAGTAGAAGTAGATGTCGTAGGGACGGGGCAGATCCAGGAGGAACTCCGCGGTCTCCAGCTTCATCTCCTCCGTGGCATGGATGTTGTCCACAATGACGTCATAGACGATGTTCAGGCCCAACTCCTTGTTGGCCTCGGCGAACTTCATGATGCTCGTGTTGCCCGGGGAGCGGTTGTGGATCTCCTTGCTCTCCTTGGCGGATCCGCTTTCGATGCCGGTCTGCACCCGCACCAGCCCGGCTTCTTTCAGGCGCTTCAGCATCTTCGGCCGCAGCATGGGGGGAATCAGCAGGCACTCGAAGGGAATGCCAATCCGCTCCGGGTACTTCTCGATGAACTCGTCCATCCAGTCGGCGCCAAACGCGAAAGAGGTGTCGTCGTCCACCTTGATGCGGGCCACCTTGGGGAAGTTGCGCTTCACGAACTCCAACTCACCGAGAATGTGTTCCACGGAGCGGGCCCGGTAGAAGCGCTTGCCCTGCTCGTCGTACACATCCCGCAGAATCGACACGTAGCAGTAGGAGCAGTTGTACGGGCAGCCTCGTGAGAAGTAGATCCGGTACTCCGCGGTGCGTTTCCAGGGCTCCTCGTGCCGAACGCGGTCTCCCTCGATGTAGATCTTGTTGTCGTCCCTGACATCCGGGTAGGGCAGCCAGTCCAGATCCTGCAGGAGCGGGCGGGGGTCGTTCTCGTGGACGGTGCCGTCGATTCGGGCCCAGATGTTCGGGATGCCGGTGGTGTCCTCCCCCGCGGAGAGCGCCTTCACCAGCTCCACGGTCGCCATTTCCCCTTCGCCCCGGCACACGTAGTCCACCTCTTGGATGCAGCCCTCCGGGTCAGAAGTGGGATGGATGCCCCCCCAGACCACGGGAGTCGATGGAAACTGGGCCTTCACTCGCCGGGTCAGCTCCTTTGCCATGGGCAACAGGCTGGACATGAAGCCGACCCCCACCAGGTCAGCGTCCTTCTCCTGGATGATGTCCAGGGTCTTACGGAATTCGGCATCGGAAGGCATGGTGAGCCGGTTGTGGACCCAGTCCCGCAGGAAGACGATGGTGGTGTCCACGCCTTCTCGCTGCAGCGCCGCCGAGACATAGCGGATGCCGGCATTTTCAATGCTGTAGATGGTGAGCAGCACCACACGGAGCCGCCGCGACGGGTCGCGGGGGGAGGGCAGAAACGCCTGCTGCGGTGAAACCGAATCTTCCATGATCAACCGGTGAGAAGGCGCAAACCCGCAACGGCTTTGCGCTTGAAGTCAGTGGCGGAACGAACCTGGAGAACATTGGCCGCCACAAAGCTCGGCCGCCAGTAGAATCGCCTCCAGGCCAAATCCAGCAGATCTCGCAGCTCCTCACGGGTGAAGTACTCGTCCCAGACCTGGGCCTTGAAGGAGTCCTGCGGCGATCGCATGAACTCGTACCAGGGCCGCGGGTCCAGCACCCCATCCCGCTCGCCCTCGTCCCAGAGAGTGGTGCCTGGAAAGGGGGTCAGGATGTTGTACATCACGAAATCGGGCTTCAGGCGAATGGAGTAGTCGATGGTGTCCAGCACATCCTGGCGGGTGCGCTCGGTGGGGGTGCCGATCATGAAGTAGGCGACGGTGCGAATGCCCACCTCGCGGCAGAGACGGAAGGCGTTGCGGATTTCCTGGGCGGTCACATCCTTCTTCAGGCGCAGCAGGCCCTCCTCCGTACCCTGCTCCACCCCAAGCTGGATCCGACTGCATCCGGCCGCCTTCATCTTCTCGAGCAGGTTGCGGTCCACGCCCTTTACGCGGAAACGCACGGTCCAGGAGAAGTCGAGGCCCCGGCGAATGATCTCATCGCAGAGGTCGAGGACCCGCTTGTTGGTGATGTTGAAGGTGTCGTCCACGAAATAGATCTCGCGGATGCCCAGGTCGATGCAGGCCTGGATTTCATCGCAGACCCGCCCCGCGGAGTTGACCCGGTACCTGTGCCGAGGCGTGTTGCAGAAGGTGCAGCGGTAGGGGCAGCCGCGGGAGCTGATGACCGTGGTGAAGATGCCCCCCTTGCCCATCACGTCGTAGTAGCGCTCGTACTCGATCAGGGTGCGGTCCAGGATGGGGTAGTCGTCCAGGTCGTTGCTGAAGTAGACATCGTCTTCCGGGACGGGATCATCCGGATGGGCCACCACCCCCGGGATTCCCCGGGCCTCCTCGCCTGCCTCCCAGGCCGCCAGCAGATCCAGCATGGGCTTCTGGCCCTCGCCCTTTACAACCGCATCGACCCCGTTCATGCCCACGGACTCCCGGGGAAAGTCGTTGATGTGGGGGCCACCCAGCACCACCCGCTTGACGCAGGGCAGGCTCCGGGCTGCCTCGATCGTGCGGCGACAGTCCACCAGTTGCACGGTGAACACGGTGATTCCCACGACGTCGGGGGCGAACGCCTCCATGCGCTTGCGCAGCTCGTCATAGGAGAGGTCGTGGAGTTGGGCATCCAGGATTTCGACCGTGTGTTCAGTCTTGTCCAGCAGGAATTGGGCGATCGAGAGCAGAGACAGCGGTGGATAGGACAGGTTCTCTGCCGCGACCGCTTCAGGAACCTCGCTCTCCACCGTGTGCTGGGCGGGAGGGCGTACCAGCAAAACGCGCATCAGCCTTCCTCGGGGTCCATTCTGGCGTCCATGCCTGCTTCCGTCAACGACAGAACACCCTGAAGCCAGTCGGGCGAAATCGAAACAACCCCCACCTCTTCCACGGGACCCCGGATCTGCACCTGCAGTGAGGCCGAGACCTCCACGTCCAACACCCCGCCGGTCATCTCCACCTGCACCCACCCGGCGGCGATGCGCCCGGCGACGAGCGCTGCCACCGCCACCGCAGAAGCCGAGCTTCCTGAAGACATCGTGACCCCCGCTCCGCGCTCCCAGATTCGAGCCCGCAACCGGGTGGGGGAGAGAGCCTGGACAAACTGGACATTCGTCCGGTTGGGAAACCGCGCATCACACTCCAGGGCTGCCCCCCAAATGGGCCACGGTAGTGAGTCGAGGTCGGCCTCCAGGAACACGACGCAGTGGGGATTGCCCATGCCCACCGCCTGGCAGGCGAGGGGTCGGTCGTCCAGGGTCACCGAGAACTCCGAGGCGGTGGCGGGGATCTCCGCAGGCTCCAGGGTGGCCTGTCCCATGTCCACCTCCACCGTGTCCTCGCGCACCCGGGCCTGCACGACCCCTGCAGGCGTTTCAATGGAGAGATCCCGCGGAGCCCCGCGGTGATCCACCAGGAACCGGGCGAGGATTCGCAGGCCATTGCCCGATTTTTCGGCTTCCGAACCATCCGGGTTCAGGATGCGCACCCCCCAGTGGGCCACCTCGGAGGCCAGCGGCACCAACACCCCGTCTGCACCGGGCCCGGTGTGGCGATGGCACAGGGCGCGGGCCAGGGCGCCGTCGACCCGGTGGCCGGCATCGTCCGACACCACCAGGTAGTCATTGCCGAGGCCATGGAGCTTGTGAAGTTGCATGTGGAGGTTGCCTGTTGGGGAGATTCCCCCTGCCACGGTATCCTTGCCCGGTGATTCGACAAGACCCCAACAGCGCGAAGGCTGCCGCCGTGGTGGAAGCCTTGACCGAAAGCGGCGCCCTGGACAACCTGCCGGAAGAGGTCTGCGTGGTGATCGGAGGGGACGGCCACATGCTGCGGGTCATCGACGAGCTGGGGGAGGCGCCTCTCTACCTGGGCCTGAACGCCGGGACCCTCGGGTTCATGCTCAACGACGTGGAGGACCTGGAGGCCACAACCCGGCGAATGCAGAGCCAAGCCTGGAATGTGCTCGAGGTGCCCCAGCTGCAACTCACGGCCTCCACTGTGGGGGGCGTGCAAATCACCGCCACTGCGGTCAACGACATCTACCTGGAGCGAATCAGCGCCAACACGGCGCACCTGCGGGTGCAGGTCAACGGGGTGCAGGTCGTGGAACGCATGACCTGCGACGGACTGATCGTCGCCACCGCCATGGGATCGACCGCCTACTCATTTTCCGCCGGAGGCCCCGCCTGCCACCCGAACCTGCGCCTGGTCCAGCTCACCTCCATCTGTCCCCACCTGCCCAAGCTCCCGCCGATCACCCTCCCTCCGGACTCGATCGTCGAGGTGGAGGTCCTCGCCACGGAAAAGCGGCCCACCCGCGTGGTGACCGACGGCCGGGAACACCCGGCGGTGCACAAGGTGCGCATTGATGACGCAGGGCGGGATGTGCGCCTGGCCTACCTGGAAGGCCACCACCCGACCGGGACGTTGATCCGGAAGCTGCTCAGCTGAGGCCCTCGGCTCTGGCGACCCCGCCACCACCACCGTCCCGACTCCCCGGGGGGATACGGTATCCCCCCCCTGTTCTGGCGCACCCGCCTCCCAATCCGGACAAATGTCCCATCCGCACCGTGCGGATGCCCGAATTGTCCGCCCACCGGACCAAAGTCCCATCCGCACCGTGCGGATGCGCGAATTGTCCGCCCACCACCCAAACCAAGGAGTAGCCGGCATACCGGTCCCACACCCACTCCATCGCGTTCCCGCTCATAGC
>CAZSZE010000004.1:0-31700 GCA_964610645.1 uncultured Enterobacterales bacterium
TACCAGGCGGCCCCCAGCACGTAGGGGTCGACGGATGCAGGCTGCTTGTTCCGGGTCTGTCGAATCGTGTTGGGGGGAGAAATCGGAGCGTTCAGGGTGGATGCCCACGACGGGGATGCGGCGGTTCCCACCCGCGCTCGCACAATGGAAAAGCCAAGCAGGGCAGCATCGGCATCGCCGGTGAGGGAGTCAACGGCGTCCCAGGCGTCGGGCTCGTTCTCCCAGGTGGCCTGGGTCATGGCCAACCAGAGGTCCGCCGGCTCGATGGCGTACTCCTGCGCCAGGTATTCGAAGAACAGGGCCGATCCGTACTCGTACCAGCTCCAGAGTTCGTGCTCCTCCCACAGGTAGTCTCCATCTGAGAGCAGGCTGGCCCAGGGGGCCTCCTGGAAGTCCGGGACGGACTCGGCCCAGCTGCCCCGGCCTGCAAACGTCGCCTCCTCCATCAGGGTCGCCACGCCTTCCCAGGGAGGGTAGGTCGGCTCGGTGAAGTCCAGGGCGAACTGGAGGGCGTGGGTGAACTCGTGGGCCACGAAGATGTCCAGTTCGTCCGCGGGCAGGTCCGGATCCAGCACGATGTAGGCCATCGCGCCCATGCGGCTGTCGTTGGGGTCTGCGTCGTTGAAGTCGGAGGTGGTCCAGGCACCACCGGAGGCCTCGATGCTCAGGAAGATGTCGAGTCCGGGCGTCCCGCCGTGGGTTCCGTCTTCAAAGGGTGCTGGCCATCCAAGCTCTTCGACTTGTACCTGCCAGGCGACCTGCAGGTAGGCGAGCACATCGGTGCAGGTACTGGCATCGCCGGGGCGCTCGTAGTGGCACCGGGCTCCCGTGACCGGGTCATCCACCACCTGCTCCGGCATGGGGGGCGGTGGGGCGTCGGGGACGAATGCGCCTGAGAGCACAAGAGGGGTGAGGCAGTGGATCATGGGGGGACGGAGGGGATCTTAGCGTGCAAATCGGGGCGGGGTCTTGCTCCTTGGTGGTGGGGGTCGGGGAGACAGGATTCGAACGCGGACCGCCTAGGTCCTGCGACATCCAGCCCGACGGTCCCATTGCCGCTCTTTGAGCGCCAATGGGCTTTCGCCGGCTCGCTGCGCGAGCGCCCAAAGCCGCCGCTGGCGCGGCGGGCTTATGGCTGGGGGGCGAGGGGGGAATCCGGTGCTGCCAACCTCGAGCCCCCACCTTGGGCTGGCGCCCGGCGGTGGGGGCTGGGGGTCGGGGAGACAGGATTCGAACCTGCGACATCCAGCTCCCAAAGCTGGCGCGCTACCAGGCTGCGCTACTCCCCGACCGGGCGGTACGTATTGGTTGCAAACACAATGAGCAACAGCCCCTCTGGTATGGTGGGCTCCACCTGGAGAGCACCGCATGAGACTCGCCGTCATCGGGGTCGCAGCCACGTTGCTCGTGGGCTGTGATTGCTCCCTCTCCACCGGTTGTGATGACACGCTGTTTGGAGAGCCCGCCGACACGTCCGCGCCGGACTCTGCCGGGTATGCCGGGGTGGTCCAGATTCTCGACGCCAGCTGCGTCAGCTGCCACCCGGGAACGGGCACTTTTCCGGACCTGGAAACGGACCTCTGTAACGACCTCGTGAACGTGGAATCCTTGAGCTACGACCCGGATTTCCTGGTTGTACCGGGCAGCGCAGAGGACAGCGTCCTGTGGCACAAGATCGAGGGGACGACCGGATTCGGGGGAACAATGCCCGTAGGTGGAGACCCGCTAAGCCAAGCCCAACGAGACGTCGTCAAGGACTGGATCAACGATGGCGCCAGCTGCGACGATGACACGGGAGGTCGATAATGATCGGCCTGCTTCTGTTGTTCTCGACCGCCCAGGCTTCGGTCGACCCCGCCTGTAAGAAGCTGGCCGAACAGGGGCCCCCTGCAGACTATGACGAGCAGGCCCAGGCCGACTTTCTCCTCAACTACGTGGCCATGGCCATGACGTTTTCACCGTTGCATGGAGCACTGGCCGACGATGCGGGTCACGGCACCATTGGGGTGGACATCCTGGGGATTCCCCCCCTTGGATGCGAGCGGCGCCTGGTGTTGAACTACACCAAGACCGAAGACACCAACAAGGCGCCTGCCGCACCCCGGTTCCGGGCTTCGTTTTCCTTTCCGGAGGTCGCTGGCCTTCGGCTCTATACCAGTGCGGCCTACATCCCCCCGGTCCCCCTGGGTGGGGTTCGCAGCACCCTGGCTGCCGGTGAGTTCGGGGTCGGGAAGGCCCTGGAGAATGGGGTCGCCGTGGGTGCGCGGGGCCACGCAACGATGTTCAAGACCATCGGCGAGGTGGCGACTCCCTTCAAGCCGGAGGACGGGGCCTACGACGACCTCTACCTGTCCTCTACCTTTGGACTGGACCTCATGGCCAGCTACGAAACAGGCAGTTTCGAGCCCTACCTCGCCCTGGGTTGGACCGATGCCAGCACCTTCTTCTACATTGGCGATGATGGTTTCATCGGCGACAACAGGAGCCCCTACTGGGGCCCGACCCTCGCCCTTGGAACCGAGGCCAACGTGGTGGAGAACGTGCTTCTCGCCGCAGAGTTCTACGCCGCACCCGGCATCATCATGACCGGCCGGCTGCGGGCAGCCCTGCAGTTCTAGGCGCCCCTCGTGCACCTGCTGACGCCCGCACTTCTCTTCGGCGCGGCGGCGGCCGTGCATTTCTACAATGCTGGCCACACGGAGTCGGTGTTGCTCTTTCCCTTCGTGGAGAGGATCTTCCCGTCCACGGCAGGAAACCCCGGTGCCATGGGGGCCGTGAGCGTGAAGCTCCTGGCAGGTCTCGGGTGCGTGTCCCTCGCCCTGCAGGCTTGGAATGCCCGGCGCCGTACTCAGGACTGAAGCGCTGCGATCATGCCGGGAAGGAGCCGAAGGGCGTTGCCCCGGTGAGAGACAGCGTCTTTTTCTTCGGCGGTGAGTTCGGCCATGGTGCGCCCCGGTGCCTCGTCGGGCAGGAACAGGGGGTCGTACCCAAACCCCTGGGAGCCCCGGATCTCAAGGCTGATCGTTCCCTCCACCGTGCCTCGCTTGCACTGCTCCCCCCGAGCCGTGACCAGCGCCAGGGCACAGACAAACCGGGCCGTGCGGTTCTCCTCCCCTGACAGCACCCGCAAGAGCTTCTCGTTGTTTGCTTTCGCTGTCGCCTCGGGCGTGAACCGCTTGGAGTGCACCCCCGGAGCCCCCCCCAGGGCATCCACCTCCAAACCCGAGTCGTCGGCAAGAGTGGGCAATCCCGTGTGATGAAAGACAAACCGGGCCTTCTGCAGGGCGTTGCCCTCGAAGGTGTCGCAAGTCTCCGGGGGCTCCGTCACGTGGGGAAACTCCCCCAGGGGCCGAACGCGCACGCCCAGATAGGAGAGCATCCGAGAGACCTCCTCCACCTTGTGGGCGTTGTTGGAGGCCAGGACCCACTCGGTCATGGAAGCGTCATTCCCCTCAGGATCGAGTCCTGGGCTTCCAGGACTGCCCCCTTGCTTGCTTGTCCGGCCTCCAACATTCCCTGGAGTTGCTCTGAGGGAAAGGGCTCGCCCTCGGCGGTGCCTTGCAGCTCCACCCAAGCGCCGTTCGCCGTCATGACCAGGTTCATGTCCACCTCGGCGGACACGTCCTCCTCGTAGCAGAGGTCCGCCATCGCATCGCCGCCGACAATCCCCACACTCATGGCCACCACCCGGTGCCGCAGGGGCAACCGTGGCAGGTCGCCAGCGTCCACAAGTCCCTGGAGCGCGAGCAGCAGAGCCACAAACCCCCCGTTGACCGAAGCCGTTCGAGTCCCACCATCCGCTTGCAAGACATCGCAGTCGAGGGTGATGACCCGGGGTCCCAGCGCCTCCAGGTCCACGGCTGCTCGAAGGGATCGCCCGACGAGCCGCTGGATTTCTGCTGTGCGCCCCTTGAGGCGGTCCCCTTCTCGGTTTGTCCGCGTGTTCGTGGACCGGGGCAGCATCCGGTACTCGGCCGTGATCCAGCCCGCGCCGGACTCCTTGCGCCACCGCGGCACATCCTCGCTTATCGATGCGGTGCAGTGCACCCGCGTGTGCCCCATGGAGAACACGCAGCTTCCCTCTGCATACCGGTTGAAACCGGTCTCACATCGCATGGGCCGGGGCTCGTGGGCCCCCCTTCCGTCGGTCCGCATGATTTCCTCCCGCGCCTGGGTAACCCAGGGAGACCTTGCGGGCCGATGGGCCCGAGATAGGGGAGGAGGCCGGCGAACTGTTCGCCGATGGGAGCACACGATGGATCGACGCAAGATTTCCCTGGCCGCACTGGTCTTGGCCCTCTCCGTGGCCTGTGAAGAAGAGAGCACCACCAACCTCGGGGGCCTCGGGGGACCCTGTGATTTGAGCCTGGACAACCTGGCGGGCACGGCGTGGGTGATGGACCGGATCAACCCGGATCGCTCCACCACGCCGGACCACAAGACCCGGGTTCGCTTTCGCCAGGAAGGTGACTCCCTCAAGGCGGAGTACAACGTGAGCTCCGTCGGGGACATGTACACCTACGACTGCACGCGTCGGAAGCGCGACGTGTACTGCCTGCACGACCTGGACAAGGACTTTGTCTACCGCACCTGCGCCTCCATGGAAGTGCAGGGAGTGGAGTGCACGACGGAAGCGATCAAGGCGCGCTCCCCGGGTGTCGCTGATGCAGACCTGGAAGCCGGGGTGAAGGAGGCCAAGGAGGACCTGGCCACCAAGTTCAAGGACAAGGAGTCCGACGCCTACAAGCAGTACGAGTTCGCCCACAGCAACCTGGGCAACAAGCTGCAGTTTGTGATGTACGCCGAGGTGGAGAAGAACACCTGCGAGTTCATGATCACCGATGACTACTTCGTTCTCTACGAGGGCAAGTGGCGGGAGGACTCCAACCCGGTGGGCCGCAACGCCTTTGAGAAGTCAGACGAGGACTTGTGGTGGGAGGACTGCCAGGATTACACGTGGCTGTTCGCTCGCAAGGAGTCTGATTTCCCCTCGACCAAGGCCGAGAGCATCAGCCAATGCCGCGCCGGCCCCTGCGCCTTTGGGGTGGGAGATGCAGCCAACTTCCTTTACGTGGGAGAAAACGCTGCTGCCCCGGAAGAGGGCTGTACCTACAGCATGGACATCGGTATCGATGGCAAGCCGGTGAAGGCAGGCGTCGCTGCCGAAATCACCAAGGTGGGTGGCAAGGATCGCGTGCACTGGGGCACAAGCCACAGCTTCACCGAGCCGGGTCTCCACGCAGTGGCCATGGCCCGGAACAAGACCTGCAATGGCACCACCGAGCGGATTGATGTGGCCTGTGCACCGGCCAAGGTGTCGCAGTAAAGCCTGCGGCAGCCGGTCAGTCGACCCGGGCCCGCCAGGTAGAACCCTCGGGCCCATCCATCACGATCACGCCCAGCTCATCCAGCTCCCCCCGGATGGAGTCGGCCCGTGCCCAGTCCTTGTCGGCGCGGGCTTGATCGCGGTCCGCCAGGCGGACATCAATCTCGGAAGGGTCCGTTCCCTGGGCCCGCATGCGCTTGACCTTCAGCTCGTCGAAGAACGCGCCCGGTGCAGCAGCACCGATGCCAAGGACGCCGGCTGCAAGAGAGAAGGCGGCAGCCGCGGGAACAAAGAGCGCAGCACCCCGCTTGCGAATCGCCTTGGCATTGGCGGCCCTGTTGACCGCCCGTACCAGCTCAAAGACATGGCCCAGGGCCTTGGCTGAGTTGAAGTCCTGGTCCATGGCCTCATCAAACCGGGCAGGGAATTCAGTGGCCAGGTCCCAGAGGGCAAGCGCATCGCCTCCGAGTTCTCGCGCCAGGTCTTCCCCGGTGACCGAGGCGGGCTTTTCCGCCATCTCCTGGGCGATCTCAATGGCCTGGTAGATGCGGTCCAGGCTGCCCACGGCCTCGGCCAGGGCCTCGGTGGAATAGGGCAGGGGCGAACGGTAGTGGGCGCCCAGGTACAAGAGCTTGAGCGCCTCTCCCGGGACCTCCTCCAGGATGTCTCGGATGCGGACGAAGTTGCCGAGGGACTTGGACATCTTCTCCGAGCCCATGTTCACGTGGCCGTTGTGCAGCCAGTACCGGGCAAAGCCCTCGCCGGTGGCGCCCACCGATTGGGCGATCTCGTTCTCATGGTGGGGGAAGATCAGGTCAATGCCGCCGCCATGGATTTCGAATGAGGCCCCCAGGTGCTCGCAGCTCATGGCCGAGCACTCGATGTGCCACCCAGGACGACCGGAACCCCAGGGGGACTCCCAGGAGATCTCTCCTTCCTTGGAGGCTTTCCAGAGGGCGAAATCAGCGGGAGAACGCTTTTCCGGATCCACCTTCACCCGCTCGCCTGCGATGAGGTCTTCAAGAATCCTTCCGGAGAGTTTCCCGTAGTTCTCAAAGGTCTCCACCGAAAAATAGACGCTGCCATTCGCCTCGTAGGCATGGCCTTTCTCCACGAGGGTCTCCACCATGGCGATGATGTGGGGAATGTGGTCACTGACCTTGGGCTCCACGTCCGGCTTGACCAGGCCCAGGGCCTCCAGATCCTGATCCAATTCGTCGATGAAAAACGCGGAGAGTTCCAGCGGATCCCGCCCGGTCTCGGCGGCCCGGGCGATGATCTTGTCATCCACATCCGTGTGGTTTCGGACGAAGTGCACCTCGAAGCCCTTGTGGCGAAGGTGCCGAACCACCATGTCGAAGGAGATCATGGCCCGGGCGTGGCCGATGTGGCAGTAGTCGTAGACCGTCATGCCGCAGACGTAGATGCCCACCTTTCCTGGGGACGCTGTTTCAAGGGGCTCCAGCGATCGGGTGGCGCTGTTGTAGAGCCGCAGGGTGGGCTCGGACATGGCTACTTCTTTGCGCCGGTCTTCTTTGCGGGTGCCTTCTTCGCGGGTGCCTTCTTCGCGGGTGCCTTCTTCGCGGGTGCCTTCTTGGCAGGCGCCTTCTTCGCGGGTGCCTTCTTGGCAGGTGCCTTCTTCGCGGGTGCCTTCTTCTTCGCGGGCCTCTTCTTCTTGGCGCTCTTCTCTGGCGCGGACTCCTTGGGAGTGGCCTTGCGAGCGGCCTTGCCAGCATTCTTTGGCATCTCGGCGCCTGGGAGGAACAGGTCGTCGATTTCCTTTTCGATGTCTTCCTCGTCCCTGTTCTTGGCAACAGCGATTTCCTGGACCAGGAGCGTCCTGGCCTGGTCGTACATCTTCTTTTCGCCGAAGGACAGGTTCTTGTCCCGCTTCATGAGGGCAAGATCCCGAAGCACCTTGGCGACCTCGATGGGATCCCCCGTCTTGATCTTGTTCATGTACTCCCGGTATCGCCGGTTCCAGGTCTGGTTGTCCGGCGGGGTCTCGCGATCCAGCAGGATTTCATAGACCCCTTCCACCCGGCGGGGGGGAATGATCTCTCGCATGCCAATCGCGTCCGCATTTTGAATGGGCACCTTGATGGTCATGGCGTTGTCGAGAATCTTGACCACGTAGAACGTCAGCTTCTCGCCCTCGAACTCCATTGTTTCGATGGACTGGATGATGCCAACGCCATGGGCCGGATACACGGCCTTGTCTCCAACCTGGAACTCCACGGTGTCTCCTCGACGCCACTCCGTTGAGGGAGGGCATGGTGAATGCAACCGGCGGGCCGGCCCGGGGGGCCGGTTAACTTGTTTGGGCCCACTTGCTGGGCCAAACGACCGGAAAACCCGTGAAAACCGCGCAACGCACCCTGGCCAGGCACCTTCTGCGGACGTGGACTCCCCTCTTCTTTGCCACCCTGGCGGTCCTGGGGAGTGCAGGGTGGCTGGTGCTTTTGGGCGCCGAGGTGTTGCGGTCCGGCATGCGACCGACGCTGCTCGGGCTTCTCGCCCTTGCCATCGGGTTTCTTCCCCAGTTGATTTCCTGGTTGGTGCCGATCGCGGCGGGGGTCGCCCTTGTGGGCACACTCTCGGATTGGAGATCAGGGGGCCAGTGGGTGGGGATGATGGCGGCCGGGTTGGGAGGGCGATCCCTGTGGCCGGGTGTGATGGTGGTCTCGTTGGCGGTGGCCGTAGCGGTGGCGGTGGCTGGCCACCTTGGGGTCCCCTCCAGCCAGGCGTGGGTGCAGCGTGTACTTCTGGAAGAGTCGCTGCCGATGCCGGGACGGTTGGTGGCAGTGGGGCCGGTTCGACTTCAAGCGGAGTCAGCAGATGCCGGGGGGATTCAGGGAGTCCAGGTGGCGACGGAGTCCTGGCGCGGGCGGGCCCGCACGGGACGGCTGGAGGGCGCATGGCTTGCTCTCTCTGGCGGTACGTTCGAGAACTGCAAGGGCGACCTGCAGGTGGCGTTCGATCGGGCGGAGATTCGTCTGCCAGTCTCCAGGGATTCCGGTTCCCATCGTCACCTGGAGTACCGGCGCTCCATTGTCTTCAAGCGCACCAGCTGGCCGGTCTCGGTGATCGTTCTCCTGTTGCTTTGCGTACCCGCCGGGCTGGGGGGAAGAAATTGGCTGCCTGCGGTGGCTCTTGCAGGCCACTGGGGGTTGGTGAGAACGATGGATCACCTGTCCCCCCAGGTAGGCGGAGGCGTCGCTGCCTGGCTGCCCACCCTGATCGTGGGCGCATTCACAGTGGTCGTCTGGTCCCGATGGCGGGATCGGTGAGGTCTCGTCTCTCGTGAGAATCCTGTACTGGGGAATGCAGCGAGCGCTGGGGGGAGCCCTGCTCTGGGTGGGGCTGGGAGGGGCAGCGGTGCTGCTTGTCGACGGGGTGGAGCGATCCCGACTGCTGGTGGAAGGCCAGAATCTTGGGGTGTGGGGCATGGACCTCCTGCATCGGCTGCCTGTGCTGTTGAGAGAGATTGTTCCCTTGCTCATTGTCGTGGGGGTGGTTTGGAGCCAGGCGGTTTCCCGCAACCGGGGGGAGTGGCTCGGGTTGCAGACCACCGGGGTGTCCCCGAGCCGGCTTGCTGTGGCTGCTGCCGTGGGGGGCGGGCTGGGGGCCGTGGCGGGGGCTGTCTTCCTGGAGGGGTTTGTTCCTCCTGTCGAGACGCTTCTTCCTTGTGGCACTCTCGCATGGGTCTCTTCGGCGGAGGTCCCGGCGAACAGCCGACTCCTGCTTTGGGGAAGCACCCCGATCTGGTGCTGGGTCCTGGTGCGCCGGACCCTGGGCCGCCACGACTCGGCGGCCTCAGCCATGGTTCACTCGGTGCTGCTGCTGGGCAGCACGCAGATGCTCATCTTGCTCATGGCCCACATGGAGGCCGCGGGGGGCTGGATTGTCGGGGCGCTGGTAGCGGCCCTTGTCCTGGGGGCGCTGTCTCCCGGGACTTCTCTGAGGACTGCTGTCAGACCAACTCGAAGTGGTCCAGCTTTCCCCAGGGAATGAAGACCGTCTTCTTCTCGGCCTTCACGTCGCGGCCCCGGTCGTCCTGGTGGCCGGTGACCTTCACTGTGATTCCCCCGTTGCCTTGTTCCTGCAGGTCGCCCTTGAGCGCCCAGACATTGGCAGGTCCCTCTCCGTCAAAGTGGAACAGCGAGGTTTTCAGGTAGGCATGAACTTTGGGCACGGCGTCCTCCGGGGGGTTCACATAGCCGGCAGGGTTTGACGCCGCATGTCCCATGGGGCAAGGAAGAAGCCTCGGAGGAACTCCCATGACTGTATTCGCCCTGACTCTGGTACTGGCCTGTGGGGCCGGCGCTGAAATTACCGCGGAACGAGATGCGCTGAAGGGACAGGTGGTTTCGCTGGAAGGTCGCATTGAGCGGCTGGAGCTGGAGAAGGCCGCCCTGGATGCTCGCGTTCAAAAGCTGCGGTCCGGGGGAGGAAGTGTCCGGCAGGCGGCTGTGGATGACCGCCGGAAGACCATGGCTGCGCTGGATGCCATGGGCCCAGATGCCCTTCTTGCACGCATGGACCTCAAGGCCGGGGACAAGATGGGTGTGACCCTCGAGACATCCTTGGGCACCATTTCCTGTGATCTCTACCCGGACAAGGCACCCCTGACCGTGCTGAATTTCTACGAGCTCGCCACCGGAAAGCGGGAGTGGAAGGACCCCCGAAGCGGCGAATGGGGGGCGCGTCCTTTGTATGACGGCACCATCTTCCACCGGGTCATTCCCAAGTTCATGATCCAGGGCGGAGACCCACAGGGAACGGGACGAGGAGGGCCCGGCTATCGATTCAAGGATGAAAAGCAGACCGGGGTTTCCTTTTCAGAGCCCGGCCTCCTGGCCATGGCCAACGCGGGCCCCAACACCAATGGCTCCCAGTTCTTCATTACCGATGGCACCCCGACCCACCTCAACGGTCGACACACCATCTTTGGCGGAGGGTGTGACCCCATGGAGGTGGTCAAGGCCATCACACTGGCCAAGGCGGATCGACGCAACAAGCCGCTGACCGATGTGACTCTGGAGAAGGTGACCTTCCAGCGGCCGTGAGGCCGGGTCGCTACATCTGGTAGCCGAGGCCCAGGAAGAACACGTTGGTTGTGTCAGACAGGTCCCCGATGGTGATCAGGGTCTTGTCCAGGGCCACCTCGATTTCCTGGTTGATCAACTGGTACCCAAGGACGACCAAAATGCCATCCCGTACGTCGTAGCCGGCTTCCAGGTTTACAGAGGTGCTGTAGCCCCCGAGATCGAATCCCCCGGTTCCGCTGGAAGGCCGCAGACCCTTCTGGATGCTTGCCTGCAGGTATGCGCCAAGTCCCGGAAGCTCCGCCCCGAGTTCTGTTCCGATGGTTGTCCCACTGACCGGCAGCGCTCCATAGGCGATGGCAGTCCTGTCCGCGGGAGACTCATATGTGTAGGTGATGAAGTCCCCGTACTGGAACCCCACCCGACCCGCGGCATAGTAGTGGTTGCCGGCTTCGGTGAAGCCGTAGCGGGCCTTGGCTGCAAAGGAAATATGGGGAACGGCATCCGTGACGCGGGCTTCGGTGCCCGGCCAGTCGGCGCCGTAAACCGCCACGCGGGAGCGAAATTCCACGCCCACTATGGGCAGTTGGGGAAGCCAGGCATCGATGGCCAGTCCCCCACCTTGCAGAGGTGCGCCCTCCAGGCTGACCTCGTCCTCGTACAGGGGATTGTCCTCGAAGGCAGCCGGAGACTGGAGGTAGTCATAGGAGCCTGTGACCCATCCACCCCGGACGCGAATCCAGGGGAGATCATCGCCGGCACCCGGATCTGCGACCGTAGCAGTGGATGCGGTGTCGGGTGCGACCTCCGCGGGCGCGATCGCTTCCACGAGGGGCTCGGGCTCGGGCTCGGGCTCGGGCTCGGGCTCGGGGGTTGGGGCGCCCTCCACCAAGGGAATCGTGAGCATCTGGAAGGTGGCTCCATCCTCGGTGGAGACGACGATCTTGGTGCTGGCCTTGGTGTCCGTCGGCATGGTGATGCGCGCCTGGTAGCGGCCTCCTCCCAGCTCCTTGAGCACGCCAACTGACCCCTGGGAGGCCATGATCGCGAGATGCTGCCCTGAGAGTCCCCGTCCTTCGGCATTCTTGGCGCTGATGTCCAGGGAGACAGAGCCGCCCGGAGCAGCGGATCCGGGCTGGGCCACCACCTCAATTTTGGACACGGTGGAGGTTCCACCGGTCACGGTGCCAATGGGGCCCAGGCCTTCAGCCCCTTCGCGGGGCACCTGGAGTTGGGCGATGCTCCCCGCCCAGGAGTTGCTCCATTGCTGGCTTTGGACCGTGCCCGAGGCTGGAATCACGAGGTCGGGCAGGAGTTCGGCGCTGCCCAGAAAGATCGGGGCGCCTCCCACGAACTTTCCAGCCCGGGCCGTGATGGTCGTAAGACCCGGATGCCCACCGGCGGTGTAGATGATCTGCTGGATGCCCAAGCTGTTTGTCGTGGCAGAGTCCGGCAGGGTGCCGCCGGCACCGGACACCCGGAGGTCCACTTCGACCCCTGGGATCGGGTAGCCGAACGCATCTACAGCCAGCACGGTAATGACCGAACTGGAGAGATTGTCAGCGGGGAGCCGGCTGCGGCTTGTCACCACGACCACCCCATGGATCGCGTTGCCTGTCGGGGCGGGAAGAACCGTGGCGGTGAGATCCACACCGGTCTTGCCAGTGGTGGTGAAAGTGGACTGGTAGTCGCCGCCCTGGAGGTCCTTCACCCCACCATGGAGCTTGGCGCCGGTGGCGTTGAACTGGAGGTTGCGACCGGGAAGGCCTACGCCCTGGCTGTCTTCGACCCGGGAAAAGACCTTGAACGCACTTGTGGTGGCCCCCAGGCGAGGCGGGTCTGCATTCATGGTCACCTTCTCGGCGCGAAGGGGAACCAGTGCAACCGCCATGGAGTCGGACTGGATGCCGGGCTCTCCTTGGAGGGAGGCCTGCAGTGTGACCTCCGAGGAAGCGCTCATGCGCGGCGGTGTATACACCACCTCATACACACCCTCACCCAGGTGCTGAGGCTCACCCATGGTGCCCGCCGTAGCGGAAAAGGAAACGGTGGCATCGCCATCTGGGACCCCTGTGAGGGAGGTCACATAGGCCCGAACAGGAATCTCGGTCTGCCCATCACCGGGCAATGCGTTGTGGGTGGGAAACAGGGAAATGCGCCGGGTGATTGGAACCTTCAGGTCCAGGGGCTCCTCGGTGGTCTTGCCGCCCACCACCGTGGACAAGACACCCTTGCTCACACCGGGATCCACCTCAATGGGCACCACCGCCCGCCCATTGTCATCGGTCTGGTAGGGGCCGAATGGGCGATCCCCCACGCGGAGAATCACCATGGCGTTTGGAGCGGATTGCACCGGATAGCCCACCTTGCCCACGAGGGGCACAGCGATGGCCCCATAGGTGTGTGTTGGCGAGCGGGCATCGGCCACCGTGATCAGGTCGGTGTGGGGGTAGACCACCTTTGGGGGGGTGTATCGACCGGTGAAACGGCCTTTCCCCAGGTGGACCACATTGGTCACCTCTCCGCTTGCAGCCCGGATGAGCAGCTCCGGGTCCCCGGTGGCATCGCTGAACGCCGGAATCTCAAACGACAAGGATGCCCCCATGTCCTGGCCGAGGATGACCCGGGCCGGGTTGAGGGAAGCTGTCACCTGGTCAGAAGGAGGGGGCAGCAGGTCCAGAGCCCAGTTGATGTTGACGGCACTGCCGTTGGAAGATCGTCCCTTGAGGCGGAGCAGGGCCTGTCTCGGCTGCCGAATCTCGGGGGGGGTGTAGACAAAGGAAAAGATGCCACTCCCGACCTCGCTCAACGACGTGGCCGTGCCGGAAGAGGTGATCACGCGAAAGCGCACATCCCCCGCCAACGGCGTGCCGTCAGACTTCAGCATCAACACGTTCAGGGTGACAGGGGTCTCGCCGTCCCCGACAATCGAGCCGGCAGGCAGCATCTCGTAGAGACCGGCGGCCGGAAAGATTGCAGGAGCCTCCTGTGCTTCAGCCGAGGCCGAAACAAGAAAGAAGGAAGCGAGAATAAGGGCCAAGAGGCGCTTGGACAGTGCCATCCGAGCTGCTCCGTTGTTTAGGTCAAATCGTCTTGGGTCGTAACCCGAGGCGCGGGGAGTATACGCGGAATCGATGTGCAAGGGTGGCCTGTCAAGGCATCTTGACGTCTACCCTGGGGGCAAACCCCGGGGTCCAATGGGGGGAGCCCTCCAGGCGAGACTTCAATGTGTCTACCTCCTGGGGGTGCAATTCAAAGGTGCCTGGCTGTCCCGTGCGGGGGTCCACCTGGGTGGCAAACCAGCGGTCTCCGGTCTTGGTTCGGTGGAGCACCAGCCCCCGCGGGTCTTCATAGACCCTCTCCAGATCTGAGGCGCTCAGGCTTCCGCCCGGTGGGGGAGACGCCATGTCCTCGATGGCTTCTTCCGGGGCTTCCGGGACTTCCACTGGCGCGGGAGGCGGTGCGGCTTCTTCAAGCACCTCTTCGATTTCCCACTGCACCTCGAGAATCTCGCCCTTGGCAATTGAATGCAGCTGGTCCTGGATGTCGCTGCCCCGCTCCCCCTTGCACAGGGCGAGCAACTTCTCACGAACCACCGCGCGACCGGCATCGTCCGAATCGCGCAGCAAGGCGACTAATTCCAGTACGGACTTCACTTGCACTCCTGGATTCCCCCCCCCTGTAACGCAGGACCTGGATGGAGCCGCAACACAGGATTTGTCTGGGCATTTGTCTGGGACCGCCCACGGGGGCCCGCTCTTGTGATTGAATGCTCGCAATGCGCCTGTTCGACCACCTGGAAAAACCCATGCGAGAAAGGCTGGTGGGCCTTGCTGAGGAAATCCATGTCACCGCGGGGGAGATGATCATCCGCAGGGGAGAGCACAACTCGGACGTGTACCGAATCCTGAAGGGAAGCCTGGAGGTCATTGACAGCCGTGCCTCTCCCGAGGTGGTCCTGGATGTCCTGGGCCCGGGGGCGGTGGTGGGAGAAATGGCTTTCCTGGAGGACCGGCCGCGCTCTGCAGATGTGCGGGTCGGCAAGGATGCTGAGTTGTTGTGCTGGCGTGGGGCTGGCCTGCACCAGGCCCTGGAGGACGATCCGGACCTGGCTTCCCGCTTCTTCCGGGCTGCTGCAGCGCAGATGTCGGTGCGTCTTCGGGCTGCCAACACTCTTGCCACGAGCGTGGGCGGAGGAGGGGTCGGGCTCGGCGCATCCGATGACGCCAAGAAGCGCGGCGAGGCCCTTGCGAGCCGGTTGAAGTCCCAGCTTGTGGATCTGGAGACCAGCTTGCGCACCAATCCGGACGGTCCAGCTCGGGAAGCCCTGGGGACCGTGATCACCCGTTTTGTGGAGCAGGGCGCGCGGACTTTTGGAGGGCTGAGGTTCGAGGAGGCACAGGCGGCCGGCGAGACCCTGTCCCGGGAGCTTCATCCGTACCTTGTCCGGGCCAAGACGGTGGAGTTGGCGGGGGCGCTTGCAGAAGGGGGCGGCTGGGCGCAACTTCATGGACATGTCTACAACAACGAGGCCCGGGGAATTGATCCCATGGGGGTGGCTCTGGATGCTGCGCTCCTTGCCCTCCCCACCTCCCAGGCGATCCGGGCGAGAAAGGACGCGTTTGCGGCCTGTGCTGGGATGTGTCTTCCCAGCGGGCGCCCCAATGTCCTTGTGGCACCCACCCTGACGGGGGTCGTGGTGGCCCGGCTGGGGCAGATGCTTGCTGCCGGCGGCGGGGACATCACCTGTGTTGACTCCGACTCCACCTCCCTTGCTGCACTGGATTCCGGGGTGACCACGCGCCCCAGCAAGGTCATGCTGCATGCCCGCCACGCCGACCTGTCCCACATGGTCATGGGGCGGGATGCGGACCTGGCGGGGCCCTTCGATTTGGCCCTGGTGGATGGCCTCCTGGACTACCTGCCGGATCGGGTGGCGGCTTCCCTGGCCTCCTCGATCGAGGCCCAACTCCGCCCGGGTGGGTGGGCCATCCTGAGCCAACTGGGTCCGTCCCCCGACGCCTTTGTCTTCGACCACCTCCTGGGTTGGACCACCGTGCGTCGGACGCCGGACCTGCTCATGGAGCTCTTCCGCTCCGCGGGATTTCAGGACTTGAAGGTGGTTTGGGAAGACGAGGTGGGGGTCTTGATCGCCGGGCGAAAGCAGGAGAGCCTGCGACTTGTGTGAAGTCCGTCCGCAGATATGTCCGCGGAAACCCTTGAAAGTGTCGTGGAATAAGCGCAGCACCGCTTGCATTTGAACGGGCGCGGACATAGGCTTTCCTGCTCGGAAACCCGGCACCCGGAGGGATGGCAATGATGCCGAATCGAACCCACACACGGCTTGTGCTCTCAGGACTCCTCATGGGGGCCCTTGTGGCTTGCGGAGGGGGCGACGAAGCCACCCCGGAAACCCCTGCGGCAGCCCCGGAAGCCCCTGTTGCCACCACACCTCCCCCGTCGCTGTCTGCACAGTTGCAGGAAATGGCCATCCAGGACCACCTGGTGCCGAGTCCTGGCGAAATGCAGCGTGCCTTGTCGAAGGCCGGCATTGAAACCAGCCTCTCGGCCCTTGTTCCCGTGCGGGACCTGGACATGACTGTGGCAAACAAGGACCAGGTCGCGGTGCGCACTGGCGTCATCCTGGCGGACATGTTGCTGACCGTGAAGACCGTGGAGGCCACGGTGACGGCAGGCCGACTCGGCAAGATCAGGACCGGACTGAAGGAATTGAATGCCGGTTCGGACCTTCCTGCCGAGATCGACAGCCTCATCAACCGCATCAACAACGGGGCCCTCCAGGGGGATCGCCTCCTGTTCGAGCTGGACGAGCTGTCCGCAGCGGTGATTCCGGAGATCAAGTACGAGGCGGACTGGATTCTGCCCCTTCTCCAGGCCGGCGCCTGGCTGGAAGGCGCCAACCTGGTCAGCAGGGCTTTGAAGAATGAGGGCAACTCAGAGGCGGCAGCCAACCTGCTGGTTCAGCCCCAGGTGGTGAACTATTTCATTCGCTACGTGGATGCAGAGGCCAAGGAAAAGGTGGATTCCGCTGTTCTTATTCAGCTCAAGAAGACCCTGGATTCCCTCAAGACCATTTGTGATGGCGGGACCGTTGGGGACGGCGAACTCGACACCATTCAATCCACCACTGCTTCCGTTCTCGAACTGCTGTAGGAGACACCATGCTGCGCACTGTGCTTGCTGTTCTCGCTGCCTGCCTGTTTCTGGGAGTCCTCCCCGCGCAGGCGGATGAGGACTATGCGGAGACACTTCTCCGACAGAAGATCTGGGACGGCTACAACGAGGGATGGGCGGTTCGCACCGCCACAACCGCTGAGTTGGCCCAGGAGGAATACCGCATCTACCTGGTGACGCTGTATGCGGGCAACCAGTACCGGATTCTCGGCGTTGGCGACAAGGACGTCTCGAATCTGGACCTCGTACTGCACGATTCCGATGGAAATACGGTGACGTACGACGAGACGAGCGATCCCCAGCCCGCTCTCGAGTTCACACCGGATACCACCGCCACCTACTTCGTGGTGGTGCATGCGCGCACTCTCGCCCAGGCTTCCAGCAAGGCGGGGGTAGGAATGGCGGTGACCTACAAGTAGACTCGCCCTCGTGGCGCGTTTCGACGATTTGGTTCGTGCCCGGCTGGAAACAGCGGGCGTGGATGTAGAACCTCTGACCCTGCGACTTGGGGTGGACCTGGCGCGCATGCTTGTGCGCTCCACGGACACTGTGGTCCACGAGAATGCGCGCAAGGCCCTGGACGAGGCGGTGGCCGCCCGAACCGACCTTCCGCCGGATGCCCGGGCAGTCCTGTTGGACCTGGCCCTCTCTCCTCGCTTCCGAACGGCGCTGAAGGCCGGGGAGGTCCGTGCTTTCGCCGGGTATTTCGGCCGGGAGGCTGCCAACCTGCTCCAGGAGGAGCAGTCCCAGGAGCTGGACTACGAGGGATTCGCCGGGCGCTACGGAACCGAGGGGGCTTTGCTCCTGCTGGACGCCCTGTTCCGCATTGCCGTGGCCGACGGCCCCCTGTCGGACACCCAGGCACGAGACCTGGAGCGGGTTGCCTCTGAGTTGGGCATCGACGGCATCCTGGTGTCAGCGCTGTTTCAGCGGTACGACGCCCGGTATGCGGCGGGGGACCTGTCTTGGACCCTGGAGGGAGATCGGGTCTCGGTGGGGCGTGGGGCTGGCAACGACATCGTGCTCACGGATCCGCAGGTGGCCCGGCACCATTGCACCTTTGTGCGAGAAGGGCAGCGCTGGCGGGTGGTGGATGCCCACAGTGGGCGGCCGGTCCTGGTGGATGGCGTGGCGGTTTCAGCTACCCCCATCACCCAGGCCAGCCGGATTCAGATTGGGCCCTGGACCCTGCAGCTGACAGGGGATGTGCTTCAGGCCTTTGGGCACCGGTCCTTCACCGCCCTGTCCGTGAAGAACCTGAGCCGGAAGATTGGCGACATCATCCTGTTGGAGGATGTGTCCTTCACGGTCTTCAGTGGGGAAGTGATCGCCCTGGTGGGACCCTCCGGCGCTGGGAAGACCACGCTGATCAACGCCATCAGTGGCATTGCCCCGGCGGACAGCGGCGAGGTGCTCCTGGATGGACGGGACTTTCATGGCATCCTCGCGGCTGACCCCTCGGCGGTGGGATTGGTGCCCCAAGAGGACCTGGTCCACCCGGAGCTCCTGGTGGAGGAGTCCCTCTACTACTCGGGACGCCTGCGCTACCCCCCCGATGTGAGCAGCGACGAGGTGCAGCAGCAGGTCAACCGCGTCCTGGAGGAGCTTGGCATCGAGCACATCCGGGAGTCCCGCATTGGGGACGCCTTCCAGAGGGGCATCTCCGGCGGGCAGCGCAAACGGGTGAACCTGGGCCAGGAGCTGCTCACCCGATCGACCCGGGTGCTCTTTCTCGATGAGCCCACGTCGGGTCTGGACCCGCGCTCAGCCCATGGCATCGTCGGGCAGGTGCGCCAGCTTTCCGATGACGGTCGCATCGTCTTCCTGGTGAGCCACGACCTGACCCCGGGAATCATGGCCCTGGTGGATCACCTGATGGTGCTGGTGCCGGGAGGGCGCCTCGGGTTCATGGGCACCCCTTCGGAGGCCTGCCGCTTCTTTCGGGTGGCCAGCCCTGACCTCATCTTCAACAAGCTCGAGGAGCGATCCCCCGAGCAGTGGCGAGATGCCTACAAGAAGAGCCACCACCACCGCAAGTACGTGGCCACCCGGGAACACCTCCTGGGAACGCACCAGCTGGAGGAGCAGACCGAGGAGGTGTCCCGGGCGCCCTGGAAGCCCGCACGATGGCTGCAGCTGAAGACCCTGACCGCCCGCTATGCCCGCGCCAAGATGCGAGATCGCACGGGGTTGGCCGTGTTGTTGGCCCAACCGCCGCTCCTGGCAATCATGGTGCTGATCGTCTTTCCGGTGCCCACCTTCCGCACCATGTTCATGCTCTCCTTGTCGTGCCTGTGGTTTGGCATGTCCGGGGCTGTGCGCGAGCTGATCACCGATCGGGCCATCTGGCGCCGGGAGCGAAAAGTGGGGGTGGGGGTCCTCCCCTACGTGGGATCGAAGCTGCTGGTGCTGGGCTTTGCCATTTTCGTGCAGGTGCTGGCGTTCACGGCTTTGATCTTCTTCTTCCTGGACCTGGCGGACTACGGATTCAACTTCTGGGCCCTGGTGGGGGTCAACATTCTCACCGGGCTGGCGGGCACCACCCTGGGGCTGATGGTCTCCGCCGGGTACTCCAGCTCGGAGGCCGCCGTCGGCACTCTGCCCTTGATCCTCATCCCGCAGATCTGCTTCTGCTCGGTCATGGTTCCGCTGCGGCACATGGGCGCCCTGGCGAAAGCCATCACGTGGATCACCATTGAGCGGTTCTCCTTCGATGCCACCCTGAAGACCGGCGAATACCTGGGGAGCGTTGGGGTCGGAGATGGAAAGTGGGAGCGGGTGCCCATGATGGGGCCCCTCTACGACCTGGGTCTCAAGAGTGCCGACGTGATGGACATGGGCCTGGAATTGAACCAGCTGGTGGGGGCCCTGGCGGCCTTTGCTGTTGCGTTCCTTGTCTGTACCCTGGGCCTCGTCTGGCACAGGGATCGCCCGGTTCGGTAGCCCTTACCTGCGGGCCGGCTGAAGCCCCAGGCGCCGCATGGAGCTGCGCAGGGCATAGAGGCCCTGGGCTCCTGCCTGGACCCCCGCTGCCGCATAGGACAGGGATCCGGGGTTCCAGAAAGCCCCCTCGATCAAGTCCGCATCCACATCGACCATGCCGCTTTCCCGGGCCAACTCAAACAGCCGCGAGTGGGGGTAGATGCGGATCGGCTGCATCATCAACAAGGTGAACATGCGCAGGCGGGGCCCCAGTTCGATTCGGGCCCGGGCCAGGAAGCGGAACAAAGCGAGGAGAGAGCGGAGGTCTTCCCCCGGGGAGTTCAGGAAGAAGCTGTACTCCACGTCCATGTCGTGGCGTTTCGCGACCTCGATCGTGTACAGCAGATCCTTGTGGCGGAAGTTCTTGTCCAGGTTCTTCAGCATCCGGTCGTCTACGTGATCCGGGGAAAAGGACAGCAGCACGCACCCGGCCCGCTTGCACCATTCGATCAATTCGTCGGGGAGGGTCCGCTCCTTTTCGTTGAACCAGGCGGACCACTGCACTTGGAGGCCCCGGGCCACGATTTCCTGGCAGATCTCGATGGCATGCCCGACGGGGATGTTGAAGATCTGGTCGCAGAAGAACAACCGGTCCACCCCGTGCTCGTGAACGAGGGCCTCCATTTCATCCACCACGTGCCCGGCTGTGCGGCACCGGACCGTGTGGCCCAGGAGGAAGGTGTCGCTGCAGTGGACACAGTGGAGGGCGCAACCACGCTTGGATTGGAGCCCCACGGAGACCGTGGAGGATTCCTTGTAGGCCTCAAAGGGCACGAGGGTTTTGTTGAAGGGCTGGAGGCTGCCGAAATCAAGGCTTTCGGGCGCACCGGTGTAGCGGGGGGTGCCATCCGGGTCCCGGAACCAGGTGCCGGGCACAGAAGACGGATTGTCCAGGGAGTCGAGCAGTTGGGGGAAACGATGCTCCCCTTCTCCCCACATCCCGTAGTCCAGCTCGGGAAGCCGGCGCATGAAGGCTTCCGCGTACAGCGAAAAAGCCGTGCCGCCAGCGACCAGCACGGCATCGGGCGCCTCGGCCCGAATGGCCTGGACCGTGCGCTGATGGGGCTCGAAGTCATCCGCATGGACGCCGGGCATGGCCACCTTGATGTTGCGGAGGGAGAGACCCACCACGTCGGGCGCAAAGGAGCGCACCCTTTCCCGAAGAACGGCCATGGGATCGGCGGCATCCCGCACGGAGTTGGCATCGAAGATCTCAACGTCATGGCCATCGGGAAGGTGGGCGGCCAGGTAGGCGAGCCCGATGGGATACACCAACTCCATGTCGAGAGCGGTGAACGCCTGGATCAAGAGAATGCGCATCGGGCTGTACGCTATCACCCCTCCAGGAGGGATGGCCCTGCGGTGGACGCCACTGGCCTGGACGGCACAGTTGTCACCGCTTGGGAATCGCCTGGGGGGGGCCTTCCGGGAACCGGAGAAGCTCCCACACCACGAACAGGCGCGGGGTCCGATCGGTCACGGGCTCCAGGGCGACGCCGATGGAGGCATGCGTGCACTCCTCGCACAAGAGATTCGCCAGGTGCCCGGGTGACAGGCGGGTGATGTCCAGGGCTTCCCGCCAGGTGGGGGCGGCAGCCAGGTCTTCCCGGTGCAGGGCGCGGGGGTGGAATCCACGGGCGGCGCGGTCGGCTACCCCCTCGGTCACCTGGGGGATTCGGTGCCCCAGCGTCCCGTGGGCAGCCATCAGGGCGGCGTGCTCCCGCGCCAGGGGCTCAAAGGCCTCAAAGCGGGACAGTGCCTGGACCCCGGCCTTGCTGCGGAGTTTGTTCAACTCCACGTACAGGGCATCCGTGGCCTCCATGGGGTCCTGGGCCTCCGAAGGAGACACACCGGGAACCGGCGCGAGGGCAGGCGGCTCGATGTCCACGAAATGCGACCAGTTCAAGACCACCTGGGTGTCCGTTGCTGTGCGTGAGACCAGCTCCAGCTGGTAGACCCCCGGCTCGTGGAAGACATCCAGGTACCGGGCGTGGCCGCTGACGATCTCATGGGAGCTCACATCGCCGGAAGGCCGGGTCACAAAGAGAATCGGGTCCGGCACCCGGGCAAACGGATCGCCCCCTCCCTTGTCGAGAACCTCCAACACCACGGGCACGCGCTCGTCCAGGGCGAGATCCCTGGAAATGGGATCCAACATGGCGGGTCGGTGCGCCATGGCGCCAATCCACAGGGTCAGATCATCGGCGTATTCCCTGCGCACCAGGGCCACGTCCACGGCCTGGTTTCGCAGCAGGGCAGCGTTCGCCAGCTCCTCTGCCAGGTCCTCGGGCCAGGCTCCCCCGTTGATGCGCCGGGCAAACCGGGCGTGCCCCGGGTATCCAGCCAGGGCGAGGGCTTGCCAGGTGGCTGTGGGGGTCAGGCGGCTGTCCCGGTTTGCGCTTGCCTGGGCCAGCTCCCGGGCAGCCGAGGCCAGACCGGCATCCCAGGTGGAACCCGGCACCCGGCCCACGAGCCAGGTGGCTTCCTCCAGGACCGGATCCGGCAGAGGCCGAAACCGCACGGTCGCCTCTTGTTCGGGGGCTGCCCTGGGCCCCTGGCATGAGGCCAGTGGCATCAGGAAGAGGATCAAGAACCACCTATTCATGGCCGAGATCCACCACCAACATCACATTTCCCTCCCGTGTGCCTCCCGCGACCCCCACGTTCTCGTAGCTGGGATCCAGCAGGTGGATGCGGCTGTCTACAGACCAGTACAGGTCGTCCAAGCAGGCATTGATCGAAACAGCGTGACACCGAAGCTCCGCAACGGGTGAGTCGCCGTAGCCGAGCCCGGCCATGCGCGCCACGGGATCTGAAATTCCCTCGCCGCCCATCCACTCGGAAAGGGCCTTCCGGGCCGAGGTCTCAAGCATGGGTTCTGGGGCCAGGCTTGGCGCCTCCACGAGGTGCCGAAGCGCGTCCAGGCCATCGGTGGCCAGCCGCTGGATTTCTTTTGCACCGCCTGTGGTGAGGGGGCGTGCCAGCTCAAGGGGGGCGTCCGCCGGTTCGATCACCCCCACGTAGATCGGCGCCCGCGCCAGGTCCACCGCCCGATCTCCCACGACCTGCTGTACCTCCACCACCCACTCCCCCGGTTCCTCCATCCGGAACGTCGGGCCCAGGAGCACCTGGCCCGAGGGAGAGGCCGCCCGAACGCGAATGTGGGTCCACACGACATCCGCGGGCCACTGGATGGACAAGGCATCGCCTGCTTCGTGGTGCCGGGCAAAGGGGGCGAGGTCCAGGAGCACCTCTCCCACCAGCAAGACCCAGGTGTCGATGCCGCCGTGTCGGGCCCGGGCCAGGCCGATCTGGCCTGTCTTGGACAGCTTCAAGCCTGTCAGCAGGCGGGTTGGGGTCTCCCCTTCGGCCACCTGCTCGATGCCAAAGCTCAAGATGGGATGAGGCCATCCTGCCCGGTAGGCGGCCCATTGGACCTCGTGTCCTTCCAGGAGAGGGTGCTGCGAATGTGCGAGCCCCAGGGCGGCCGCCGCACCTGAGAGGGTCTCGTCCCAGGGAAGGTCCGCAGCCAGGCCAGCTACCACCGGATCCGGAGAAGCTCCCGGCGCCCTTGTATACAAGGGGGCCGAGGTGGCGGGAAGCACCGGCACCGCCTGGGGAGGGTCGGGCTTGGGGAGGCAGGCAAGAAGCAGGAAGGAAAGCACGGTGGGGGAGGTCGCCTATTGCAGGAAACGCCTGAGTGCCTCCGCCCGATCCAATCCTGTGGTCAACACGTCCAGCTGTTCTGGGAAGGAGGTGGCCAGGGCCACGGGGTGGAACAGGTTCTCCACCAACCACGGACCGACGCGCGGGTTGTCCTGGATCACCGTGAACTCCTGCTCCAGGACCTGCCAGAGCAGGGCCTCCGTGGTGGCGGCAAACAGGAAGTTCTGGACATAGGCCGGGTAGTGCAGCATCAGTCCGGACTGGAAGGCGCCGGTGTAGACAAGGCCATTGGTGGCGGTGGGGGGAGACCATGCATGGTGGAGAAGCTGCTTGTCCCCGGCGGCGGTGGCTTCTGAAAGGGCCGCCCACTCCCCGGGCGACTCGTAGATCTTCCGCTCCAGGCGGGTGCAGGCCAGGTACCGGTTCACCTGGTAGATGGCCTGCTGCACGCGCTGGTTGCGCAGGTCGTCGAGAAGCTCTGCTGGGAAGCCTTCCACGTAGTCGGCAGCGAATTGGGGCTCCATCACGAGGCGCTCAAACAAGGCGCCAACCCCTTCAAACCAGGGGCTTGGCGGCTCCCAGAGAACGGGGGAGGCGGCTGCTTCGGCGGGGAGACTGCGCCACCACGTGGCGAGGCCCATTTCGTGGGCCAGGGCGCGGTATTGCCAGGTGGACCAGCGCCGGTCGCTGCTCATCACGATGGCCACGTGTTCTGGTGGGCGCAGGGGGAACCCATAGGCTCCGGGACGGGTGTACCGGGAGGGGCCGCTGTAGATCTGGATACCGTCGGCGGGCAAGCCGATGCGGGCAAATGCGGTGCCCACCCGGGACTCGGCGAGATCCGCATCAAACCATGCATCCAGGATGCCCTCGCCGAGCACGAGGCCTGCGGCGCGCCGCAAAGCGGGCTGGTGGGCAAAGTCGTTGGGAATGCCCTTTGCCGTGGAAGCGCCTGCGATTTGTTCCTGCTGGGCGGTGTTGATGGGCACCACCAGGGCTTCCAACTCCGCCATGAGGGCGTCGACGTCGGCGGGGGTGAGTCCCTGGTGAAACAGGGACAACTCCCAGTAGGTGGAGAACCCCTCTCGGCGGGCCACCTCGTTCCGCAGGCGGACCAGGGCATCCAGGTCCTCGCCTATCCAGCGGGTGCGAACGTCGACCCAGGTTTGGGACAGGTCTGCAATCTCCTGGCGGGAGATGCCCACGGCATCGCTGGCCACCCGGTCCCAGGATCGGTTCAGTGAGATGTCCACCGCGCCGTCGGCGCTGGTCCAGACGTCAGTGCTTTGTCGCTGCGCTTGAATTGCCGCGAGCAGTTCGGTTTCCCGTCCCTTTTCCTCTTTGGTCCAGGAGCGGTGGTACACCGCGTGGCGCGCATAGGCATCTGCTTTGCGGGCCGTGGCGGCATCGCCACTGGCGCGGGCAGTTTCTAGTACGTCGCGAAAGCCAGGATCCCGGAAAAACGCCACGCGCTCCTGTTCCCGTCGGATTTTCCGTTCCCGTGCTTCCTTGTTGTGAATGTTGCGCGTGGTGTCCCGGTTGGCGATTCCCAGGCTGTTCATGATGCGCACATACCGGGCATCCAGCGCGTCCAGGGGCGAGACTTGCGCCCCGGGCTGAGAGCAACTCGAAAGAAGCAGAAGGAAGGGAAGCACGAGGTGCATAGAGACTCCGCGCTGGAATGCTACTGCATCTGGGGTAGCATCGGGCGTCATCCCGGTCCGGGATAAAAGGAGAAAGGCATGGCAGACGAGGGAGGGGGAGGCGGCCGCCTCGGCGAACTGCTCGTTCGCGAGAAGCTGATCACTCCCCTGCAACTTCAGCAGGCAATGCAGGAACGCCGCTCCCATGGAGGGCGGCTCGGGCACCACCTCACCAAGCTCGGCTACGTCGAGGAAAACGAGCTCACCTCGTTTCTCTCGAAGCAGTACGGGGTGCCCAGCATCAATCTCTCGGAATTCGAGATTGATCCGGAGGTGCTGAAGCTGGTGTCCAAGGAAGTGGTCGTGCGCCACCAGGTGATTCCCGTGAACCGTGCGGGCCAGACCTTGATCGTGGCCATGGCGGATCCCTCCAACATCTACGCCGTAGACGACCTCAAGTTCGTGACCAACCTCACCATCGAGGTGGTGGTGGCCAGCGAGATGGCGATCGCCGAGGCCATCGAGAAGTACTACACGTCGAGCGTCTCCTTTGAAGACGTGATGCTCGACTTCGCGGACGAGGACGAGGAGTTCGAGATTGAAGAGATCGAAGAGGACATGAATGTCCTCGATCTCGAGAAGTCCGCCGGCGATGCCCCGGTGGTGAAGCTCGTGAACCTCGTGCTCCTGGATGCCATTCGCAAGGGGGCCAGTGACATCCACGTGGAGCCCTATGAGAAGCAGCTGCGCATCCGCTACCGCATCGATGGCGTTCTCTATGAGGTCATGAAGCCGCCCATCAAGCTCAAGCACGCCATCTGCTCTCGTCTGAAGATCATGTCGCGCCTGGACATTGCCGAGCGTCGGCTTCCCCAGGATGGGCGCATCAAGATGAAGCTTGGGCGCGGGAAGGAGATGGACTTTCGTGTCTCGTGCCTTCCCACCATGTGGGGCGAGAAGATCGTCATGCGGCTCCTGGACCAGGCGGCCCTGCAGCTGGACATGACCAAGCTGGGGTTTGAGGAGCGGGTGTTGGACGAGTTCAAGTCCTCGCTCCACAAGCCGTACGGCATGATCCTGATCACCGGCCCCACCGGGTCGGGAAAGACGACGACCCTCTACTCGGCGCTGTCGGACCTCAACAAGTCCACCACAAACATCAGTACCGCCGAGGACCCGGTGGAGTACAACCTGTTCGGCATCAACCAGGTGCAGATGCACGAGGACATCGGGTTGAACTTTGCCTCGGCCCTGCGATCATTCCTGCGCCAGGACCCGGACGTGATCATGGTGGGAGAGATTCGCGACTTTGAAACCGCCGAGATCGCGGTCAAGGCCGCGCTCACCGGTCACCTTGTGCTCTCGACCCTGCACACCAACGATGCCCCGAGCTCTGTGAGCCGCTTGCTGAACATGGGGATCGAACCGTTCCTGGTGGCCTCGAGTGTGAACCTCATCGGTGCTCAGCGCCTGGTGCGGCAGCTGTGCGAGGACTGCCGGGTGCCGGTGGAGATTCCCCCGGAGACCCTGGTGGACATCGGGGTGCCGCCGGAACGGGTGCCGGATTTCCAGCCCATGCGCGGCGCGGGCTGCCGCAACTGCAACAACACGGGCTACCGCGGCCGCATCGCCGTGTACGAGATCATGTCCTTCACCGAGGAGGTCAAGGAGTTCGTCCTGAACGGCGCCTCCACCCTGGAGCTCAAGCGCGAGGCCATCCGCCAGGGCATGAAGAGCCTCCGCATGTCGGCGATCTCCAAGCTGGAAGAGGGGATGACGACCCTGGAAGAGGTCGTGCGGGCGACGGCGCCGGACTAGGCGGCTGGGGGTGGGGCCGGCCGCGCCACTTTGGCTGCTCGGCTGCATTGATCGCCGGCTCTAGAACAACGGTAGGGCCGTCACCGAATGCCAAGCGAGTAGCAGGGCAGTGTACGCATATGCGCAGTGGCGTTTTGCCCGGTGTTGCCTGATCCGTGATGCGGGAGTCCCAGGCAGGGAGTCTTCGGAACGGCCCGACCTGGCCCGATCACCGATTCCTGGTCGCGCCTGCTCGACCGCCCCCTGCATGAGGCAACACAAGGCAAGACCCCAACCCGGGGCCGATAGGCTCATGAGGTTCACGGTCACGGTAACTTTCGAAGGGAGTCCGCCCAATGCCCCGCCTCCTCCTTAGAGAACCCAACAACCTCCAGCGCGTCGTCCTGACGCACACGACCCTCGTCGGCCGGCACTGGCAGTGCAACGCGGTTTTGACCTCCCCGGACGTCCCGCTCTACTGGCTGGAGGTTCGCTGGATGGATGGTGACTGGGCCTGGCGCTGTCTCGGCGCTGAGGAACGCACTGTGGGGGTGGGTCGCCGACTGCGGGACGGATGGCGGAAGCTCTTGAAGGGGGAGAGTGGGGCGATTCGCCTGGAAGGGGGGCCGGTGGCGGAGTTGGTGGATGACGGCCCACCGGTGGTTGCGGTGGAGGAGATGGTCTCCGGAGTCCGCATGGAGGTGCCGGACTGTCTGGATTGGGTCGAGTTGACCGAGGAGGGAGTCGTAGCGGCCAGTGAGAATCGGCAGCCACTGAGAGACGGCGAATGTTTTCAGGCAGGGGGCAAGGTGCTCCGCCTGTGGGCCACGCCCAACTGGCGGGCAACGGTGGCGCCCACGGTCGATCTCTCCAGGCCCGGCTGGGATCTGACGGTGCGGCTTGCCGATTGCAGCGCGACCTTCTTCCAGGATGGCGGCCAGGTGAGCATTGAGGGGGAGCCGGTGCGGCTCTTGTATGTCTACGCCCAGGCCCGCCTGGAAGGAGAGTGGGGGCACGACGGTGGTTGGCTGGCGCCCGAGGAGGTGCATGCCCTGTGGGTGGCGGTCGGTGGCCGGGCCGAGAGCCCAGCGGCCCGCATCGGCTGGGAGCGTGGGAAGATCAAGTCCCGCCTGCTTCTTGCGGGCGTAGGCGGCTTGGACTCCCTGTTTGACCGCCGCCAGGTCGGCCGCAAGGTCGCCCACCGCCTCAACACCGACCCGAGGCAGATCACCCTCCTCGGGACATGAACACTACGGCCCGCTGCGTTGCACCGGCGCGGACCGCACTGCGCTCGCGCTCGCCTCATCGACCAAAGTGCTTCCTCACGTTGAGGGCTTTCCACTGCAACCCGGGCTGGGTTCGGATCCGCTCCTGCAGCCCAAGGTCCGAAGTCAGCAGATCGGGCCGCACCTCACCCCGCCCGTTGAGCCCTTCCAAGAAGTCAAGTTCGTTGGCTTGAAGCGGTAAGACCTGGCCCAGCAAGCGCCGGGTCTCCGCAACCAGATCCGCCGTCCACACTTTCACCTCGGACTGCGCCGGGCGCCGACTTTCACTTAGCATCGGCAGCAGCCTCTGCAGCACCTCCTCGGTCGTAGTGGTCACCCCATCAGCGCGGACCGTTCTCCAATCAACCCGGTTGATCCCGCCGTACACGACGAATGCCAGCCGCAGCTTCTCGCGATCCATCGAGGCCCCCCCAAGATCTCTCGGGTGTCAAAGAGATCTCGGCTTGCGCCACGGGCGATCAAGGCCGCCAGCTTTCCCGCCGCCAACTCGTGCTTGTCGAGCAACGTGATGTCCTTCGCGGCAGCATCAACAAAGGTGGGGGAGTCAGCCTTGACCACCGGCCACAGGGGGACGCGCAGCATGAAATTGATGTCCACCTCCAGAATGGCGGGGCGGCCCAAGGCCGAGGTGTAGGAGAGCCGCCACTTGCCACCGGCATGCTCCGACGGTGCGCGTTTCACCACCAGGCCGAGCCGACCCGCGATTTGCTCGAGCGCGGTCTCGAGCCCGGGGCGATCCGCCATCATCGTCTCCCGATCCGCAGAGCCGATGTAGTTCACGTCGATATCGACGGAAAGGCGCGGCAGGTCGAGAACAAACAGGTTGAGCGCGGTCCCGCCCTTGAGCGCCATCCTGGGCCCCCAGAACGGGTGGGTGGCCATGTCACCTAGAAGCCGCACGAGGATCCAGACCTTCTCGACCGAAGCGCTCGGAAAGCCCATTTCTCCGGCCGCGAGCACAAGTTGGTCCCGGGTGAGCATCAAAGCACCTTTCCCCAGGTCTGGTGCAAGATCTGCTCAGGAACGATGAGTTGCCAGCGCTTGACGAGGCTCCCCGGTCTTCGGGTGGAATCAAAATAGCGAGCCTGCCTTGGAGCCTTTTTCTCCAGGGCATCGAGGTGATGGTCCTCCACAAAGAGGGCAGCCTGATGTTGCTCAAGAAAGTAGCCGACCTTCGCCGCGGTCAGAGCTGAATTGAGCGCCAGCGTGTACGAGACCACGAGATCAAGATTGAAGAACTCCACCATCTGCAGCGAACGCCAGATCTCCTCCCAGCCCCCACCGTGCTGTGGGCCATTCATTAGATCCACCAGGGTCCGTTCGCGGTTGCTCACCCGAACCTCGCCGCCGGCGTGGGCCACCCGGTCAACGCCGCCACCGAACTCGTCGAGGTCTGCTACCGCTCGAGGCGGCTTCAACGGCACAAACTCAGCAGAGCCCACCCTGAAGCGGCGCATGTTTCGCAGGGTAAGGAAGGTGAAGCGGTGCCAGATCGAGTAGACGCGGCCATGGAATTGGAGCGCGGCGTGGTGGCTCACAATGGCGTCATCGGCCACCTTGCTGATGAGAAGGTAGGGGTCGGGCTCAAAACGTGCCGGCTCAATCCCGAATGGAACCGTCGCGTAGAGTCCACGTCGAACCCGCTTGATGCGGCCCCGCAAGCCGTGCTGGCGCAGGAGACTGTCTGCTGTCCTGGCGCTTCGACCCGCCACAGCCATTCGACTGGCAACGAACTCCTCGTGCGTGAACACGGGATGGGTAGCGAAGAACTCGGGCGCTGTTATTGTCATATTCAGCCGTTAATACGCATGTATTATACGTATTTTGCTTTAGTTTCGCAAGCTTTGCGGCTTGGTTGTGTTCGATTTGCGGCGTTACACGCACCTGAAGTGGGTACTACGACACACTTTGGCAACTTGCCGGGTGCCGGCCGAACCAAGGGAGGGTCCGTCAACGAGGCGGATGAGTCGCCTGTCGGCCCCCGCCCCCCACCGGCTCACCCCCCCGTCATTCGAACCGTATAGGTAGAGGTGCTGTAGCTGCCGGTGGAGACCTCGATTCGGTCCAGGTGTCCGTCCCCGTTCAGGTCGCTCATGGCACGGGTAGACATCATGTCGTCCCGTCTGCAGTGGATCCAAAAGCCCTCCACGAGGTGGTATTCGACATAGCCGGTGAGGCTCCATACCCAAAAGCGGCTCGGGTCACCGGCAATGGCCGCCATGCGGACCGGCAGGTGCTGGCCGTTGCTCTTGGGGATCAACGTGGGCCCAAGGGACTCCTTGTCCTTGAGGGCGCCGTCTCTTGCTCGCTCCCGGAAGATCTCTCCCTCGAAGTAGCCATACACCCGGTTGCCCGAGGCGAGGCGCTGCACGGAGAAGCGCTCATACCCCACGCCCACCGACACGAACGGGGCCAGGGCCCGACCTGGAAGGCTGCGCCGAAGGAGAATCGCGGAGGTCAATGGCTCGCGCAACAGCACATCGTCCAGTCCGTCCCCATCCCAGTCGAGAACCTGGGCATCGCGCACCGGCCCCGCCTCGTCAAAGATCACCGTGTCGAAGGCCCGCTCCGGCCCCCCCCACGCCACCGCCACCCCTCCGCTCCCGACGGTTCCCACCAGGTCCAACCACCCATCCCCATCCAGGTCCCCCGTGTCGATCACCCCCGCCAGCCGCGCCATGCGGACATCCGTGAATTCGTCCAAACCGCCCGCCCCGTCCCCCCAAAAGATGCGCACCGTCTCGTCCAGCAAGTGGTCGATCAGAATGTCCCCGTGCCCGTCCTGGTCCACATCTCGCACCAGGGCTTCCTGGGCTTCCCGCAGCCCCGGCGGGTCGGTGCTGTCATTCGGGTAGCGCTCGATCCGCAACTGGCCCCCTTCGCCTTCGCACTGCGGAAGCGCGAGGTACGTCGCCATGCTCGCCAGGTCCCCGGGCAAGGCCTGGCCCAAGGGCCCACCCCATCCCGATGTTGCTTGCCACCACGTGAGCCCCAATCCACCAAGGGCCAAGCTGGCCAGCCCGCCCAAGACCACCCGTGGCCGCCCCCGCCCCCTCCAGGCACCCGATACGACCTCTCAAGCCCGATCGCGCCGTCGCTCTCCTCCCCGCTCGCCCCCACCGCCCGCAACGCCTCCCCCATCTCCTTCGCCGACCCAAACCGCTCCTGTGGGTCCAACCGCCCCGCCAAGCCCAGCACCCGCACCAGTGGGTACCCCACCCGGCTCGCCCTCTCCCATGTCGCCTCCACGTAGAGGTCCCCGGGCACCGCCCCCGTCGCCAGAAACAACAGCGTCGCCGCCAGGCTGTACAGGTCACTCGCCGGCCCCGCGGGCTCCCCCCTCCGCTGCTCCGGTGACATGAAGGGAATGCTCCCCAGCACCGCCCCGGTCTGGGTGAGCGACGCCGGATCCTCCCGCACCCACGCCAGGCCGAAATCCGCCACCTTGGGCACATCGTCCGCAGTGAACAGCAGGTTGTTGGGCTTGATGTCCCGGTGCACGACCCCGCCGCGTGGGCCCGCTCCAGCGCCTTGAGCGCTCCCTCCCCCACGCGCAGCACCTCCGGCACCGAAAACGGTCCGTCCCGCGCCACCCTCTGCGCTGCACTCTCCTCGCACAGCTCCATCACCACGCACTGGTGGCCCGCCTCCTCAAACGTGTCGAACACCGTCACCACGTGGCTGCTCTCCAGGGAGGCCAGCACCCGCGCCTCCCGCACCTGGCGCTGCCGGGCCACATCCGACGGCGGAATCGGCA
>CAZSZE010000004.1:31800-116219 GCA_964610645.1 uncultured Enterobacterales bacterium
ACCCCCACCCGGTCCAGCAACTCGTATCGCCCGTTCCCAAGGGAGCTAATCGTCAGTCCGTGCATCGCGCTGCAATCCTACCGCTGTCTGCCCCGACAAGCATGGTAGACTGTACATCCGGCGATATCCGCCGAGGGGACCCGTATGCCTGTTTTCGCTTACGAGGCGCGGACCAGTTCAGGCGATATTCGCAAAGGGGAGGTCGAGGCGAAAGACTCGGCCGCTGCGCGCAATCGTCTGAAGAAGATGCAGCTCAACCCCACCACCTTGAAAAAGAAGGGGGGGGTCTTGAGTGGGGACATCCCCATGCCCTCTTTCATGAAGCCCAAGGTCACCAACAAGGATCTCGTGATCTTTGTCCGGCAGTTCGCGACCATGATCGACTCCGGCCTGCCCCTGGTCCAGTGCCTGGAGATTCAGGCTGCCCAGGCCCAGAACCCCACCCTGCGCGAGGAACTGTCCGTCATCAAGGATGCGGTGGAGTCCGGCTCGACCTTTGCCGACGCCCTCAAGAAGTACCCGGAAACCTTTGACGAGTTGTTCCAGAACCTCGTAGCCGCCGGGGAGATCGGCGGTATTCTCGACACGATTCTCAACCGGCTTGCCGCCTTCCTGGAAAAGGCCGACAAGCTGCGCCGGCAGATCAAGGGTGCCATGAGCTACCCGATCATCGTCTGCTGTGTGGCGGGTGTCGTGATTGCCTTGCTGCTCATCAAGGTCGTGCCGACCTTCGAGAAGATGTTCTCCGAGTTCGGCGGCGCCTTGCCGGCCCCGACCCAGTTCGTGATCAACCTGTCGGACTTCATGCTCGCCAACGGGCTCTACATCTTTGGTGGAATGATCGGGGCTTTCTGGGGCCTGAAGGCCTTTCGCAAGACCGAACGGGGCACGTACGTCATCGACTACGCCATGCTCAAGTTGCCGATCTTCGGGGACCTGCTCGTCAAGGTGGCTGTGGCTCGATTTTGTCGCACCCTGGGCACCATGGTGTCCTCCGGCGTGCCGATTCTGGAGGGCCTAGACATCTGCTCCCGAACAGCGGGCAACAAGATCATTGAAAAAGCGGTGATCGGTGCCAAGGAGGCTATTTCCGAGGGGCGGGACATCGCCACGCCTCTGGCAGAGTCCAAGGTTTTCCCGCAAATGGTCACCCAGATGATCTCCGTGGGCGAGAGCACCGGTGCCCTGGACATCATGCTCAACAAGATCGCGGACTTCTACGAGGACGAGGTCGACCAGGCCGTGGACAACCTCACCTCCATGATGGAGCCCATGATCATGGCGTTCCTGGGGGTTGTCGTCGGGGGGTTCGTCATCGCGATGTACATGCCCATCTTCTCGATGGCGTCGAGCGTCCACTAGGCGCCGCTCCCGTGCCCACCACCGCAATCGAACAACAGGATCTGCGTCGCCGCCTGGGGTTCTACACCCTCATACGCTTGGTGCTCGCCCTGTTGTTCCTGGGCATTCTGGCGCTCCTGGTGTTTTCACCGGTCTGGACCGGCATGGAGCCGCAGGTCTACTCGTACCTGGTCGCGATCACCTTCTTGATTCTCGGGCTCTCCGCCGCCGGGCTCGCGGGGGCCACCCATCTCACGCGGTTCACCTACCTCCAGTTGCTGGCCGACACTGCCATCATCACCGCGGTGGTGTCCCAGACCGGCGGGGTGGAGAGCATCTTCGGAGTGCTCTACTTCCTGTCCATCGTGGCCAGCGCCTACCTTGTGACCCGAAACGGGGCCCTGCTGGTGGCAGCCTGGAACGTGGTTGCACTCCTGGTGTCGGCCTGGATCCAGATGGGCCCGGAGTCCCTGGCTGCGCCCCACTACCTGCAGTTGCTGGTCAAGGTTCTCGGGTTCTTCATGGTGGCGCTCCTGGCAGGCGAGCTCTCCCAGCAGCTGCACGATACCGGGCGCCAACTACAGCGGGAGGAGGCCCACAGCAAGGCGGTCCAACAGGAGCTTGCCCAGGTGGTGCAGACAATTCGCTCCGGCCTCGCGATTCTGGGTCCGGACGGGATTGTCCGTTCGGCCAATCCCATGGCCTTGCAGATCTTCCCGGCTCTGGCCCACCAGCTCGCCCAGGAGGTGGTGCCCGAATATGAAAACCGCCAGCAGGGGCTGTGGGAGGTCCAAACCCGCAACGAGGAAGGGGAAGCCCGACACGTCATCGTGACCCACAACCCCCTGGAGGATGGCGGAGGCGTGCTGGTGATGGAAGATGTGACGAGCCTGCGGGAAATCGAGGACATGGTGCGCAAGGAAGAGCGCTACACCGCCGTGGGGAACCTGGCTGCAAGCATCGCCCACGAGATTCGCAATCCACTGGCCTCTCTCTCCGGCGCAATGCAGTTGATACAGCCGGCGGAGGGGGAGGAGGAGCTGCACACCATCGTGCGGCGGGAGGTGCGGCGCCTGGATGAAATGGTCACCCGTTTCCTCCAGTCGACCCGCTCCTCGGCGTTCCACCCGGTGCCCACGGACCTGGAGGAGCTGGTCAAGGAGGTGGTGGAGACATTCGGGAAGGACCCGCAGTACCAGGAAGTGGTGCGGGTGGAGGTGGAGTTCGAGGACCTGGCGCCTGTGGTCTTGGACCGGGAGCAGATGCGGCAGGTGCTGTGGAACCTGCTTCTCAATGCGGCCCAGGCCATGCCCAAGGGGGGGCAGATTCGCGTGACCGGTCACCGCATTGGTGAGCGCCTGCGCCTCGTCGTGACCGATCAAGGCATCGGAGTGGAACCGGAGAACCTGGAGCGGCTCTTTGACCCCTTCTACACGACGCGCGTGGGGGGCACCGGGTTGGGCCTGGCCACCGTGGAACGCAATGTGCGGGAGCACCAGGGTGAGGTCTGGGTGCAGTCCGAGGTGGGGCAGGGTACGACCTTTGCCGTCTGGCTGCCGGTGACAACCTCAGGCGCGGCGGTCCAGGCAGAGGAGCGTGCCCGTGGCTGATCACATCCTTGTGATCGATGACGAGCTGTCCATGCGGGAGCTGCTGGGGATTCTCCTCAAACGGGACGGCTTCCATGTGACCTCCTGTGGCACCGCCGAGGAGGGTCTGGAGGTCATGGAGAGGGGGGGGGTGGATCTCGTGCTCACGGATCTCAACCTTCCAGGGGTGGATGGGCTCGAGTTCATGCGGCGGCTTCGCGAAAAGCGAGACAGCAATGTCCGGGAAGTGCCCGTGGTGTTGATCACGGCCTATGGCACGGCTGCCCACGCGGTCGAAGCCATGAAGCAGGGAGCCGCCGACTACGTGCTCAAGCCCTTCAACAATGACGACCTGCTCATGAACATCCGGCGCACCCTGGATCGCCGGGCACTGCAGGAGGAGAACCTCCAGCTCCGGGCGGCCCTGCGCCAGAAGTACTGGTTCGAAAACCTGATTGGGGCCTCCCCGGCGATGCTCGAGGTCTACCACTTGATCCAGCGGGTCAAGGACTCCCCCATCAACTGCCTGCTGCACGGGGAGAGCGGAACCGGCAAGGAGCTTGTGGCCCGGGCCATCCACTACTCGGGCTCCCGCAAGTCCGGTCCCTTTGTTGCTGTGAACTGCGGCGCCATTCCCGACACCCTCATCGAGTCCGAGCTGTTTGGCTACAAGAAGGGCGCCTTCACCGGCGCCACCCGAGACAAGAAGGGGGTCTTCGAGGCGGCCAACGGGGGCACGCTGTTCCTGGACGAGGTGGGGGACATGCCCTTGCACGCCCAGGTGGCGGTCTTGCGGGCCCTCGCCCAGCGTTCTGTCGTGCCAGTGGGCGGCGTGGAAGAGATCGAGGTGGATGTTCGCATTGTCGCTGCCTCCCACCGGGACCTGGCCGTCCAGGTGGCGGAGGACAGTTTTCGGGACGATCTCTACTACCGGCTGAACGTGGTTCGCATCGACCTCCCCCCTCTTCGGGACCGGGAGGGGGACATCGAGCTGCTTTCCCACCACTTTGTCCGGCAGTTTGCGGACGAGTATCGAAAACCCATTTCAGGCATCTCTTCAGAAGGCATGGCTCAGCTGCGTCACTTTGGCTGGCCGGGCAACATCCGGGAGTTGCGAAACGCCATGGAACGGGCGGTGGCTCTTGAGCAGGGAGAGACCATTTCCCTCGAGTCTCTGCCGGAAACCGTGCGGGAGGCCCGGGGGGGGGCAGCAACCGATTCCGGCGGTCAGGAGCGGGAAATCCCCTTTGAAGGAGTTGAATTGGACAACATCCTGGGGGATGTGGAGCGCAGATACCTGGAACTTGCGCTACAACGCACCGCGGGCAACCGCACCCAGGCCGCAGAACTTCTTGGCATGAGCTACCGATCTTTTCGGTACCGCCTGGAAAAATTTGGCCTGGACGACGAGGACTGATCGCGTAGTTCTTTACGCAGTGCCCTTCCGCCTGTTTGGAGGCAATTCTTGCGCGGGCCGGCAGATGTGACAATTTACGTCAGTCTCGGAATGACGGTATTTGTCACATCGTGTCACCAAATGCCGCGAAATCACCCTGAATTGTCTTGAAAGGCAGGTTTGACTTTAGGCATGGTCCTTGCCTTATGATCGGGTTGTCCGGCCCCTGGGTTGGACGGCATCCAGCCGGATGTTCCTCTCTCTCAAACTTTAGTACAGCCCAGGAGGCACTCATGTTGAAAAAGGGATTCACTCTTGTCGAGCTGATGATCGTTGTCGCTATTATCGGTATTCTGGCGGCCATCGCCATTCCCAACTTCGTGGAGATGCAATACCGCGCGAAGCGTGCCGAGATTCCTTCCAATGTGAAGGCAATCAAGGAAGTCGAAATGGCCTATGACGCCGAGTACAACGCGTTCGTAACTGCGACCGCTCACCCGACTTCCACTGTTGGAAAGTCTCCGGTGGCGTGGGGCAACGGGAACACCGACTTCCAGAAGCTCGGTTGGTCACCCGATGGCAAGGTTCGCGGCGCCTACAGCGTGGCCACGACTGCAGCCAGCTCCAGCAATCCCGGCGGTAACTTCACCGTCAAGGGCGTTTGCGATGTGGATGCGGATACGACAAAGGCGACCTACACGGCCACCAAGTCGATCAATACCGTGTTCTTGAACACGAACGACACCTACTAGGTCTCGTACATTCGAGCAGCGGGCGATGCCTTGGCATCGCCCGCTTTGCTTCGGGGTAAGATTCCAACCTCTTCGGCGCGGGCGCCTGCCTGGTCAGTCCCTTTCGGATGGAAACTTGCAAGACTGGATTGAGGACGTCAGGGGACTCGTCGCCCTACTGGTGATCACGACCGCCGCCTATGGCGCCCTGGTCTTCGCTGGTTTTGTGTGGGATGACATTCCGCTGGTGTTGGGAAACCAGGACACGGGGGACCTTGAGGGGATTGGGCGTTTCTTCGGGGGGGACTTTTGGGCAGGTGCCGGGGAAACCTCCGGGTACTACCGGCCCTTCATGCTGTTGAGCCTGGCCCTGGACCGATTCCTCTGGGAAGGCTCGGGGGCAGGACACCACCTTCAGTCGTTGGCTTGGCACCTCCTGGCTACCTGGGGCCTGTGGAGGCTTCTTTCGGTTTTGCTGGGGGCACCCCGTGCTCTCGTGGGGGCGACCCTCTTTGCGTTGCATCCCGTGCAGTCGGAGGCTGTGGCATGGATCGCTGCCCGCAACGACCCCATGGCGGCGGCCTTCTTGTTCCTTGGCGTGAGTGTCTTGCTTCCAGAACGGGTGGAGCCCCGCAGGCTGCTGCTGGGAGGCTTTCTGCTCCTCGCCGGGCTTCTCTCCAAGGAGAGTGGGGTCTTTGGGATCTTCCTGCTCCTGGGCCTGGACCTGGCTCGGTGGGGGAGGATTGGGTCCTGGCACCGGTATGCGGCGGCGGGAGGCGCCCTGGGTATCTGGGCCACGATGCGTGGGCTGGCGGGCGTGCGGGTGAGGGACCTTCCGGACCCGGCCGGGTGGCAGCTGCTTGCCGAGCGCGGGCACGAGGCGGTGGGCCTGGGGGGGAAACTCTTGGTGTGGCCCTGGCCTCTGAGCGTGGGCCGGGCGCTTGAGTACCTGCATGAGCCTTTGTCCACGGTCGTGCTGGGGTTCTCGGTGCTTCTCCTGGGGACCGTGGCGACGCTGCGCTTTGGAGGCCGCCTTGCCGGGGTGGGACTCATCTTTGCTGGCCTGGCCCTGGCGCCTGCGATCCTGGCCCTGGCCGGCAAGGGCTTGTTGGGAGAGCGGTACCTGTACCTGCCCCTGGCCGGCATTGCCTTGGCCGTGGCAGCTGCCGTGCCCCGTCGTGGAGAGACAGCCTGGGTTCTGCTGGCTGCCGTCTTGGGATCGATGTGGGTGCTCCAACAGCGGCTGCCGGATTGGCAGAACAGTCTGTCCCTTTGGCAGGCCGCGGTGCGAGACACCCCGTCCGGTTTTGTGCATGCGGGGGTAGGCCACGAGATGAACCGCCGATCCGGCATGTACCGGCAGGCAGCCGAGGAGGCCGAGGAGCAGGGCGATGCGGGGTTGGCCGAGTCCCACCGGGAGGCGGAACGAAAAGCGGCCCGCCAGGCCGGCCAGCACTTTGCGGAGGCACTTCGGGCTGATCCACCGTTCTATGATGTCTGCACTCTCGCAATGCTCTCTCCCCTTCGAGTTGGTGACCAGCGAATGGCCCTGGCCCATGCCCGCCTCGCCCAGCAACGGGGCTGTACGGCCACCACCGAGCGGGTGGCCATCTTTGCCTCGCTTCTGGCGCAAAACGGTGCGTGGGGGGAAGCAGCCAGCGTGGTGGAGGGGGCCGAGGAAGATGACGCCGGCCGCCTGGCCCTGGTGCGGGCGGCTGTGGGGCTGCTTCGGGGAGACCCGTCCGCCTATGGGTCTCTTCTGTCCCGGTCGGACCTGGATCCGGTGGTGGTGAAGGACCAGGTGCGGGCGCTCCTGGCTGCGGGCGGCATGGAGGTGACATTTCCGGGAGATGGTCTTCCAGGTGAACCCGCCCCTGGCGAAACGGAGCCGGCACCATGAGGTTCCTGGTTCCCCTGGTCCTGGGGGGGGCGCTGTTGGCCCACACGGGTCAGCGGGCGGCCGATGCGGCTCGGAACGACGTGGATGCAGAAGTGGAGTTGATGTTCATTCCGTCGGGTCAGGCGCTGCGTGTGGCCTCCCTGGGTTGGCGCGTCCACGTGGCAGACCTGTTGTGGCTGCGGTCGGTGCTGACTTTTGGCACCCGTTGGGGGGAAGACCCCTCTCCGTTGTGGCAGGAGTGGCTGGCCCGCATGCTGTTGGCGGTGTCCGAACTGGATCCCCAATGGCGCACCGTCTACACCTACGGCGGCCTGATGCTGAAGGTGACCGAAGCCTACGAGCAGTCCACCGAGATCTTTCTCAGGGGTGCCGAGCAGCTGCCAGAGGATCACTTTCTCCTCTTCTCCGCGGGCATGAACTACTACCTCTACCTGGACGATCCCAAGCGTGCCTACGCCCTGATCAAGGAGGCTGCAGAGAGGCCGGGTGCACCGGGTTGGTACAAGGGCGCTGCCCGGGCGTTTGTGGTCAAGACCTCCCAGCGAAAGGTGGCGATTCGCTTCCTGAAGGAGGAACTGGAGCAGACCGACGACCCGGAGCTGCGAGAGAGCCTTGCCCGGCACCTTGCAAACGAGCTGCACTCTCTGCGGTCGGAGAACATCGAGGCGGCAAGGGCTGCCTGGGAAGATGGGGCCGACCGGGTGCTGGAGGATCTGCAGATGCTGGTGCGCTCCGGGCTGCTTGAATCCCTTCCCGACGATCCCCTGGGCGGCCACTGGGTGATCGACAAGGACGGGATCGTGCGTTCGTCAGTGGCTGCGGAAGCGGAAGCAGCACACGCTGTCCGTTATGAGCGGGGTCTGTTGGAGTTCATGGACCTGTGACGAAACGGTTGGAGAGCGCTGGAGTGCATCAGTCAGCTGTGATTCGAGCGGTGGTGGGTCTGGGCAGCAGTCTTGGTGACCGGGAGAAGATGCTGGGCCTGGCGGTGGCAGCCCTGGAAGCCACGCCGGGGGTGCATGTCCAGGGAACGAGTCGGCTCTACGCGTCCCCTCCCATGGGGGGGGTGGCCAAGGGTGAATTCTTGAATGGGGCAGTTCTGGTCACCCTGGAAGGAACCCCAACTGCCCTGCTGGCGGTGTGCCAGGGCATTGAGCAGCGCCTGGGCCGCCGTTCCGGGAAGCGGTGGGGGGACCGCACCATCGACCTGGATGTCCTGTGGATCGAGGGGCATCACTGCGAGGGGGAGTCGCTGACAGTGCCCCATCCCGGTCTACTCAAGCGGTCTTTTGCCTTGGCGCCGCTCCTGGACCTTGTGCCGATGGCGCGGCATCCCACGAGCGGACGCCTCTACCGGGAGGAATCCTCTGCGCTGGGCCCGATCGCTGCGGTGGGCGTGCTTGCCCCCGGGTTGTTCTCGGGGTATCCCAGGCCACCGTCGGACGGCACCCGGCGGACCCACCGGGGATCCCATGAAGTTCTTCATCGACACCGCGAATCTCGACCACATCCGTGAAGCCGCCTCCTGGGGCATCATTGACGGCGTCACCACCAACCCCTCCCTGATTGCAAAGGAGGGCGGCGACTTCATCGACACCATTGCGGAAATCTGCACCATCGTCGATGGGCCGATCTCCGCAGAGACGGTCCATGAAACCGCTGAGGGAATGTTGGAGCAGGGCCGTCTCCTGGCCCGCATCCACGAGAACGTGGTCATCAAGGTCCCCCTGAACGAGCAGGGCATCAAGGCCACCAAGGTGTTCACGGACGAGGGCATCCGGACCAACGTCACCCTCTGCTTCCAGTCGGCCCAGGCCATTGTGGCCGCCAAGGCGGGCGCGACCTTTGTCTCCCCCTTCGTGGGCAGAATCGACGACATCTCGGGAGACGGCATCGACCTCATCGAGGAAATCGTCGAGATCTACGCCAACTACCCGGCCCTGGAGACCCAGGTGCTGGCTGCCTCCATTCGCCATCCCCTTCACCTTGTGCAAGCGGCACAAGCTGGGGCAGACGTGGCGACGGTGCCGTTCGGGGTGCTCAAGAAGCTGTTCAACCACCCTCTGACCGACAGCGGGAACGAGAAGTTCACGCGGGACTGGGAGAGCGTCCCGGACCCGGACATCGTGGGACAGGTCACCCGCTGGTTGGAACGAAACGGGCGATAGCACCCGGAGCAGGTTTGCCCGGGGGGATCGCCTGGGCTACCTGAAGCCGTCCAAACCAGGCGGTACGAGGGGCTTCATGGCGCTGCAGGAAGCAACCGGAAAGGGAGACAAGCGACGTACGATCCTGAATGCTGCTGTGCGCGTCTTTGCGGAGAGGGGATTCCACCAGGCCCGGGTGAGCGATGTGGCCGAGAAGGCCGGCGTCGCAGACGGCACCATCTACCTCTACTTTCGCAACAAGGAAGACCTCCTGATCTGCATTTTCGAGGACAGCATGGACACGCTGTTGACCGGCCTGCAGACCTCCTTGGAGGGCGTCTCCGACCCCCTGGAACGCATTCGGGTCTTTGCTCGGTTTCACCTGCGGCAGGTACGGGACAACCCGGAGGAGGCGGAGGTTCTCCAGGTGCAGCTTCGGGGTTCCAACAAATTCCTGAAGGACTACCGACCGGAGAAGCTGTGGGCCTACATCGGCGTCTTTGCAGATGCTGTGCGCCAGGGCCAGGCCAACGGGGTGGTCCGGGGAGATGTGGACCCCTTTCTACAGATGTGGAGTTTCTTTGGCGCCCTGGACGAGCTGGGCACCCAGTGGGTGCTGGCAAAGGGACGCAAGATCGAGCTTGAGGTCGCTGCCGACCAGGTAGCGGATGTATTCATTCGGGGGGTGGCGGCATCCCCCATTTCCGAGGAGACATCGTGAAAATTGGAGTCTGCCTGAAGCAGGTGCCAGCCACGGATTCCCGCATCAAAATCAATGCGGACGCCGATGGCATCGTGCAGGACGAGATCAAGTGGGAGGTCAACCCCTACGACGAGTTCGCGCTGGAAGCAGCGTTGCAGCTCAAGGAGCAGGGGAAGGCCACGGAAGTCATCCTGTTGACCTTTGGGGCAGCGCCGGCGGAAGCCCGGATCAAGGACGGCCTGGCGCGGGGCGCTGACTCGGCCATCCGCCTGGACGACGAAGCCTTTGCAGGTTCGGATGCCCTCGGGGCAGCGCGGATTCTCGCGGCCGCTGCCGGCAAGGCGGAGCTCGGTCTGGTGCTGTGTGGCAAGCAGGCGGTCGACCATGACAGCTCGCAGCTGCCGGCCATGATGGCCGAGCTGTTGGGGTGGCCCCAGGTCACTGACATCAGCAGCCTCACCATCGAAGGGGAAACCGTGACCGCCGAACGTGCAGCCGGTGGCGGCAACAAGTTCGTGATGGAGGCATCACTGCCGGTGGTGCTTTCCTGTGACAAGGGCATCAACACCCCCCGCTTTGCGTCCCTCAAGGGAATCATGATGGCCAAGAAGAAGACCATCCTCGTCTGGGGTGCAGCAGATCTGGGCCTGGATTCATCCACAGTGGGTGCTGCGGGCGCCTTGGTGGAAGAGCTGGAAATGACCCTCCCCCCGGCGCGTCCCTCCGGCCGCATTATCGAGGGAGAGACCACACAACAGAAGGTGGACGAGCTGGTTCGTCTCCTTCGCGAAGAAGCCAAGGTTCTGTAGGAGACCACCATGGGAACTGGAATTCTCGTTTTCTGTGAGCATGAGAACGGCGCCTTCAAGAAGACGTCCTTCGAGTTGTTGGCCAAGGCCAGCGAACTGACCGGGTCCATCGGTGGAGAGGTGTCCGCGGTGGTCATCGGTGATGCCGAGGGTGCGACGCTGGGCGGCTACGGTGCTGCCCGGGTCTACACCGTGACCGGTGACACCTTCCAACAGCACAACACCGGTGCTTGGGTGAGAGCCCTGGCGGCTGCAGTTGCCCAGGCGAATCCCTCTGCGGTGCTGGGGGCGGCCTCCCAGGCTGGGCGGGACCTGTTTCCCCGGCTGGCAGCAAAGCTCTCCGCGGGCATGATCACCGAGGTGACCGATCTCAATGCCGATGGCGGCACCCTGGTGGGGGACCGTCCCATCTATGCCGGAAAGGCCTTTGTGAAGTGCCGCGTGCGGTCTGAAGTCGGGCTGTTCACGGTGCGCCCGAACTCCTTTCCGGTCCCGGTCTCCACCGGTGGCTCGGCAGAGACTGTCGCGCTCGATGTGGCATCCGATGGCGAGGATGGACGCGCACGGGTCACCCAGGTGGTGGAAAGCGCCTCCACCGTGGTGGACCTCACCGAGGCGGATCGGATTGTCTCAGGGGGACGTTCCCTCAAGGGCTCCGATGAATTTGAGCAGGTCATCGTGCCGCTGGCGGCTTCCATCGCTGCAACGCCGGGTGCCTCCCGGGCCGCGGTGGATGCGGGCTATGCCCCGCACTCCTGGCAGGTGGGCCAGACCGGAAAGGTGGTCAACCCCTCCCTGTACATTGCCTGCGGGATTTCTGGCGCGATCCAGCACCTGGCCGGAATGCGGACTTCCAAGGTGATCGTCGCGATCAACAAGGACCCGGATGCGCCTATCTTCCAGTTCGCCACCTACGGGATTGTGGACGATCTCTTTGAGATCTGCCCAGCCTTGACCGAGGCGTTCAAGACCGCAATGGACTGAGCCCCTCGTCGGGCGCTCAAGTGATATCGTTTCGGCAATGGGCATCCGCGAACCCGGTGGATCTGTACGGCCCGTCCAGGCCGCCATGTTGGAGCGTCTCTGTTTCGCCCTGGACCGGGCGGGAGAGCAGCGGGCCCTGATTCGACTGGCGGAGTGCTGGAGCGTGCTGGGGCGGTTGCCTCCCAAGGTGGCCCTCTTGGAAGCGGGCACCCTCCTGGACTTTGGCTTGGTGGACCGGGCCTGGGTCCGCATTCGCGAGTGTGAGGATGCACTGGGGGAGACTGTGGAGCACTCGGCGCTGCAGGCCGAGATGTACCTGCAACGGGGATGGCCCGCCCGTGCGAGGAGGCACCTGGAGAGCGCCCTGGAGGCCCATCCAGAGACGCCGGTCCTCTTGGGCTTGTTGGAGCGCACCGATGCGCCGGCCATGGAGCCTCCGTCGGATGCAAGGGATGTGGAGCGGGAGGGGAGTCCTGACCAGTTGGTGGACCTGGCCGAGCGATTCCTGCGCACCGGGTCGCATCTGCGCGCCCGCGCGGTCTTGGAGCGCCTGAGGAAGAAGGAGGGATCCTGGGGGCAGCGGGTCGAGGACCTGTTGTGGGGGTTGGATGGTGGGTTTGAAGAAGACGATGTGGACTTGATGGCTCTGGCGGAGTCGCTGCTTCCAAGGGTCGCCCTGGTGGAAGTCGAGGGTGCGGAAACAATGACGCAGACCCGCGTGGGGCCGGTGTTGGTGGACATGGTGGACCCGCCGTCGGAGGCCGAGGGGCCTGCGTTCCCCTCCCTGTTTCGATGGCTCGAAGAAGAGGCCGCCGATCCGGGCTGTGCCGAGGTCACAGCGGTTTCAAGCCTGGCTGAGATGATGGTGTCGGAGGAGCACACCCAGAACGAGGACGACACGGGGAGCCAGCAGACTCGAATCATGCGGCTCATCTTCCGGAAGGAGCGCACCCAGGATGTGACGTCAGACGAACCTGATCTCGCGGAAGACGCAGATCTGTCCGGGGGGCTGCCCGGGGAAGCGATGGAGTTGGAGGAATCCGGCATCTTTGACTCCAGGCTGGATGAAATGCAGGCCTCCGGGGAGATGGAGTTCACAGGGGACGTGATGCTGCTGGAGACGGAGGACGCGGACCGGGTGGTCATGACCCGGCGGGAGCTGGAACCGACAGATCCCAGCATTGCGGACGTGCTGTCCCCCATTGAGGTCATTCCCCAGCAGATCGGGCCCAAACGCGAAAAGGCTGAAGTCACCCAGCCAATCCACGTGGATGATGTAGAGGATCCGAACGAGGAGCGGACCGCGAAGCTTGAAGCCCCCTCCAGCGACCTGCCGGTCGAGGATGCGCCGCTGCTCGATGAAACGGTGCTTGCCCAGGCCCCGGACCTGGACCCCGCTGGCACCCAGAGGCTGGTCTGGTTGACGCTGGTGGTCTTGCTTGTGGGTGGGTTCGGTGTCCTTGGGGGAAGCCGCCTGATCTCGATGCGGGCGGTCACCCAGGTAGTGGGGGATGCCCAATCGATTCTCAACGATGCGCGATACGCCCAGATCCTGCAGCAGGAGGCCCAGCTGGACCTGGGAATCTTGGAGGAGCGATCCCCCCTTGCAGCACGCCACGTGTCCCGGGCCCTGGTGGAGCTGGCCCTGTGGGGCGAATACAGCGGCGGCAAGCTCCGGTTGGCCTCCGCCACGGAGTCTCTACAGGCGGCATCCTCCCTCGGGGGGGGCGGACCGGCGTTGGCGCTGGCAAACGCGTGGCGTTCCTTCTACATGGGGGACCTTCCACGGGCCCACCAGGACCTCTCGGTGCTGCCAGAGGATGCGGAGCGGCTCTATTTGGAATCCCGCATTGCTGCGGTTGCGGGGCGCGCGAACGAGGCGGGCGCCCTTGCCAGCCGTGCCGTGACCCTGGCGCCGGGATCCATGCGAAACCTGCTCTGGCGGGCGCGCCTTTGCACCCGGTCAGGGGACGATTCTTGTGCCCGGCTCAGCCTGGAGGCTGCCTCCGGGCTGGAGCCAAGACATCCGGAGTTGGAGTTGTTGGAGATCTATGCGCTTTCCTCCAACGCCACGCCGTCGGAACAGATTGCGCGGTTTGAAGGCTACCTGGCGTCCCATGCCCAGTTGGCACCGAGGTTGGCGGGGTCGGTGGAGCTGCACCTGGCGGCCTTGTACGAGGCCCGCGGGGAGCTGGGCACCGCGCGGGAGTCCATCACCAGGGCCCTGGCACACGATCCAGAAAATCCAGATGCCCGGTACCTGTCAGGCGTCGAGCGGTACCAGGAGAACCGGCTGGACGCTGCTGCAGCGGACTTTCAGGCTTGTCGTTCCAGTCGCCCCAGCGATGCCCGGTGTCTGTCGGGCCTGCTCCGGGTGCTGCTGGATCAGGACCGGGTGGTGTCTGCGCGGGAGGCTTTGCGAGAGGGCCGATTGACCGTGTTTGACGCGCCTGGACTGGATTGCATGGAGGGGTGGGTCCAGCTGGCGGAAGGTGATCTGGATGCGGCGCTCCTGGGACGCCTCCTGGCACGCATGGGGGAGCCGGAGCCTTCGTGGCTCGTGGGCGTGATGCGCGGGACCAGGGGAGACCCAGGAGCCGCGCAAGCACTGGTTCGGTCTCTCTCGGGGTTGGCGGAGAGCGGTGACCCCATGCTGCAGGGGTTGACAGGCCGGGTCAGGGCGCAAGTGGCCCTGTATGGGGTCGAGTTGGAGGACCGAAAGAAGTGGGCCAAGGATGCGGTGCTTGAAGCCCCCATCGATCCCATGGTGCGAGTAGCCCGGGGGCGGTTTCTGGAGTCGTTGGGGCGGGGAGAGGAGGCTGCTGTGGAGTTGGACCTGGCGGTCAACCTGGGACCTGAAACCGCGCTGGCCCATTACGAGAGAGGGCTGTTCTACCTTGATTTCGGGGACAAGCACGAGCGAACCCTGCACTCCTGGTACCGATACCGGCAGCTCTTGCCAACGGGTCCCAGGGCGGACCAGGTGGAGAAACGCCTGCCAGTCCTGCAGTAGGAGGGTGGCTGTCTTGCGGCCGCCTCGCTATCATAAGGGGGAGGTCGCCCGGGCAGGGTTGGAGTACCGATGATCCGAACCCTGCTAGTGATCCTCCTGTGGACGTCGGGTTGCGCATCCTACGAGGCTCTGGCCACCAAGCGCTCCGCCGGGGGCGCTGACCCCAGTGCTCCCGTGGACACCGCCAACGGTGGCAATGACCCCGACACCGATGTGGACATGAACGGGGCGGAACTGGCGGAGCCGGTCTGGCTCCGGATTTCCGGCGAGTTGGAAATCACAAGTGGATTGGCCACCTCCATGGAACTTGTAGGCAACTTCTTCCCTGCGAACCTGGGGGCCGGAGAGCTCACCGAGTGCGAACTCTCGGTCTCGGTGGCCCTGCTGGAAGTGGACGTGAGCTTGGATCCTGATCTCTACCAGTGGTGGAACGTGACCTTCCCGACTGAAGAAGAGGCGTGGTCCTGCGGCGACTATTCGCAGATTCCTGCCCTTGCCGGTGTGGGTCTGGGGGCTTTCCATCCGGAGCTGCACGCTGGGGTGGTCGATCTGGATCTCTCGGACCCAGCGCTCTACCTGTACGGTCTGTACGCCCGGTTTGACGGAGAAAGTGTCGAAAACGTGGACGCCCTGGACGCGGGCCAGACCTACGTGGTGGGCTACGCGGGCACGGCGGATCAACTCTCCGAGGATGAACTGACGGCGGATGCTGAGGCAGATGCCGTGGGTCCCGTGGCCGATGGCCTCTACAGCCTGGAGGGCACCTTCCTCCTGCCCCTCGCTCCGGCTACCAATTGAGGGTGGCCTCGCCGCTGCCCCCTGCAGCGGCCAGCAACCGTCCGTTCAACTCGCAGTAGTACCAGTCGGTGTCCACGCCTGACAGGTCCTCCTGGACCGGGTCTTCGTTGCAGAAGAAGACCACGCCCCCCTGGGCTTTGGTCAGGAGATTCTGGGGCAGCCCGGTGGTGGCGATCAGGTCCCAGCTCTCGCCCGGCCCGTCTCCGTCCATGTCGTAGCGGTTCTGTTGCAGGTCCCGGATGGTGGGCCAGGTCCGGTTGATGGCCCCGGTCTCGACCATGGTGTGGTGGGCATGGGCCAGGCGCTCCCGCAGTTGCACCAGGGCGCTTTGGCTTGCGGTCCGCATGTCCTGGGTGGGCACGAGGCCGGTGGTTTCAAGTGGCCTCTCCTCTGGCGGGGCGGTGGCGAGCCAGGCCCCCACCAGGGCAACCCCCGCGATGGTGGCCCAGAGGGCGGTCGGGGGCCTTCGGCCACAACGGGCGCCGAGGGACCTCAGCTTATCCTTCATTTCTGGCGTCAGTCCGCGGGCGCCCCGGAAGTCGGCTCCGTCTGCCGCTGCGATGGTGCAGTCCTGCAACCGGGCGCCCCGGAAAGAGGAGTGGGAGACATCGCCAAGTTCACAATTCACCAGGCTGGACCGGTCCATTCGGCAGGAGACCAGGCGCTCCACGGAGCAGTCTTCCAGGTGTGCCCGCCGAAAATCGGACCGAAGAACCGCTCCGAACCGGGTTTTCAGGACCCGGGCCTCCATGAGCCGGCTGGTCTCCAGGTCCAGGGCCTGCAACGCCCCGTCTTCCACTTGGGCCCCCTGCAGTTCGCAATCGACCACCTGGGCCCCCGCCTCAGCCCGGGGCGCATCGAGGATTGCATCCCGAAAAGAGGACCGCTGGCAGATGCCCACGAGGAGCGCCTCCTTGATGCGAGCCTCGTCGTAGCAGCCTTCTTCCACGGACTGGACGGGCACGCCTCCCAGCACCCGCCCCCGAAGACGCTGGTTCTTCAGGTGGACCCCTCTCTCCCCCCTCGATCGATGGCCCGATGTGCTCACTTCGACTTGAATACCCTGCATCCCACTGGGGTGCTACAGGCTCCTTGCGAGGCGACCCATGGCAGATTTTCAAAACGAGTTTTCCTGGAGCTACTCCCGGGACCGCATGTTTCGCGCTTGTCTCCGGCGGTATTGGCTGAACTACTACGGCAGCTGGGGGGGCTGGGACTCCAGGGCGCCTGAGGAAGCGCGGGCGATCTACCGCCAGAAGAAGCTCACGTCCCAGGCCATGTGGATCGGCATCCTGGTGCACGAGGTGGCGGAGCGGGCGCTGAAGTCCCTTGGATGGGCCCAGGTTCGAGGGGTGGAGGACTCGGTGGCCTGGATTCGGTCCCGGGGGACCTCGGATGTGGAGTGCTCACGAACGGGCAAGGACTCTCGCCGCCCAAGCAAGCGGGTGGAGTTTCAGGAGCACTTTTACGGGGCGGATCTTCCGGAGGGAACCTGGGAGGAGGCGGTGGATGAAATGGAACGCCAGGTGCGCAACCTCTTCTCCCACCCGGTGTTTCAGCGCATGGTGGCGGTCAAGGAGCGAATCCTCCAGGTGGAAGAGCTGCTTCAGGTAGACCTCATGGGGGTTCCGGTCTGGGTGTCCCTGGATGTGATGATGGATGACGGCCGCGGGGGGGTTGTCATTGTGGATTGGAAGACGGGGAAGTCCCACTCCGATGCGGAGGTGGGCCGCCAGATGGGCATCTATGGGCTGTACGCCCAGCAGGAGTTGGGCCTGGCCCCGGAGCAGATTCAAGCGCTGCACGTCAACACGCGGGACGGTGGGCACAAGGCGCACCCGGTGGATGCCTCCCAGCTGGAGCAGAGCCGCCAGGAGCTGGTGGAATCCTCCAGCGCCATGAAGGAGCTCTTGTCGGATGTGGAGGGCAACGTGGCCCTTGTGGAGGACTTCCCGATGGTGGAGTCCGGCAGTGAAGAGTGCCGGTTCTGTTCATTTCGCCGTACCTGTGGCCGGGAATGAGTGGCCCGGACAGTTTTTGGCCCACCAATAGAACAGTTGTTCAGTATATTGTCTGTACCCCTCCCGTGTAATCGGGATCCCAAGGAGGTCCACAATGCTGGCAGCTCACTCACAACTCCCCGTGCCCCACCTGGAAAGGGTGCCGGGAGCCTCGTCCGTCCATTCCGGGTGGGTCTGTCGCGTCGTGGTTGGAGGGTTCGTCCGCGATGCCTCGTCTGCCGAGGTCCTGGACCTTCGGCCGGGAGATCTCCTCCTGGCCGAAGGCTCCGCCCGCGTGGGAGACCTTTGCCTGCTGGTCCCCCGGGGCCGGGGGCGTCCCCTGGTGGGCCGCCTCACCCAAAAGGGGTTGGTGGCGGAGCCCACGGGCGTTCCCTGCTGCACAGAGCGCTGGTTGGTGGCTGGGCGCCTGACCGTCCTCTCCCGGGGGGCACCCCCTCAGGAAGGCTTGGGCAACGCCAGGGGAATCGTGCTCCCCTTTCCGCGCCAGGCGCGGGGTGACACACCCGGGACTTCCGATGGCCAGGAAGAGCACGTGCGGGCCCAACAGCTGCTCTTTGGCTAGGAGGCTGTAGTGCATTGCGGACCGCGCCGTAGCAAAGCGGAGGCCGGCGAAAGGTCCCCGCGCTTGCGCGGGGACACCGTAGGGCATGTCTGGACATGTGACCGACGAGCGGAAGTGCCTGGAATTGCGTGGGCAAGCCAGTCGACGGGAGCAATGCACTACAGCCTCCTATGAGTGATACGGTGACAGGATGCAGCGTCTTCTCGCGCACCACCGGCCTGTGGTGGGGGTTCTCCACCTTCCACCGCTTCCCGGAGCCCCATTTGAGGGCCCCGGATTGCAGGCAATTGTAGCGGGCGCCCTGCGCGATGCTGAGGTCCTCGCGACCGGGGGAGCGCGGGGTGTGGTGGTGGAGAATCTTGGAGATGCTCCCTTTGCAAAGGAGGTCGAGCCCCATGTGGTGGCGGCCATGGCTGTGGTGGCGCGGGAGGTGGTGGAACGGTTTGGTGCGGACCTCACCGTGGGCATCAATGTCCTCCGCAACGATGCGGCAGGTGCCTTGGCCGTGGCTGCTGCGAGCGGCGCTGGCTTTGTGCGCATCAACGTGCACGTGGGGGCCATGGTGACGGACCAGGGGATCATTGAGGGTCGGGCCCACGAGACCCTCTTGTACCGGAACCGGGTTGCTCCGGGGGTGGCCATTGTGGCGGACCACCTGGTGAAGCATGCTGGGCCCCTGGCCCCCGTGGACTCCGTCCAGTTGGCCCGGGACACCTTGCACCGGGCGGGTGCCCGGGTGCTTGTGCTCTCCGGGAGCGGCACGGGGCAGCCCACCTCTGTGGAGGAGTTGGAGGCCCTGCGGGCAGCACTGCCAGAGGCAACGTTTTGGATTGGAAGCGGCCTGAACCCAGACAACGCCGGGGAGTATTCAGCTGCTGATGCAGCCATTGTCGGCACGGCCCTTCATGGGCATGCGGATCTGTCGGCCCCCCTGGATGTAGAGCGTGTCCGGGCCGTTGTGCAGGCTTTCAGTAGCTGAAGGTTCGGGAACTGAATTGAGAAAGGGGGTGAGGCTTTCGCCCCACCCCCTTGTCCGACTTGCCTATAGACGCCTCGGACTGACTGCAGCTATCGGATTCCCTTGTGATGCAACTCCGGAGAACCCGGAGGGGAGAAGCGGGCGCTTTTCCCAGTGGGGGACATCAGGAACAACCGCTGGTAGCGCCGCAGTTGAAGCACTTGTAGCAGGTGCCCGATCGGACCATGATGCTGCCGCATACGTGGCACGGCGGGGCATCCGCCTGCGTGTTGAAGATGTGGTTTTCCATGTCACCGCTGGGGTCTGAGACCGACGGCGACTGCATGGGTGCAGGGGCGGAGACCGGGATTTTGGGGAGGGTGGCCACCATGGGGGCAGCATCGGCCCCGAACCGGAGCTCCAGCCAGCGGAAGATGTAGTCCGTGATGGACTTGGCGATGGGAATCTCCGGGTTGCCCGTGAAGCCGGAAGGCTCGAACCGGGTGTGGGAGAACTTGTCGCACAGCACCTTCAGGGGCACACCGTACTGGAGGGCCAGGGACACCGAGGTGGCAAAGGCATCCATGAGCCCGGACACAACCGATCCTTCCTTGGCCATGACCAGGAAGATCTCGCCCGGAACCCCGTCCTCGTACAGTCCCACGGTGATGTAGCCGTCATGGCCCGCCACGGAGAACTTGTGGGTCACCGCCTGGCGCTCGTTCGGGAGCTTGCGACGCACAGGGCGGTACTCCACGATGCGCTCGGGGGTGGTCTCCTCCTTGGTCTCCAGGCTGGTGTTGAGGGGCTGGGTTCTCTTGCACCCGTCGCGGTAGATGGCGATGGCCTTGAGGCCGAGCTTCCAGGAGTCCATGTAGATGTCGGCGATTTCGGCCGGCGTGGCTTCCGGGGGCACGTTGACGGTCTTGGAGATGGCACCGGACAGGAAGGGCTGCGCGGCTGCCATCATTCGCACATGGCCCATGGGGGCAATGCTGCGCTTGCCGTTTCGCGCCTGGAAGGCACAGTCGAAAATGGGCAGGTGCTCCTCCTTGAAGCCCGGGGCACCCTCAATGGTCTCCTGCTGGTCCAACCAGGCCAGGATTCCGTCTCGTTCCAACTCCGTGTAGTCCAGCATGTCCAGGGCCAGGGGCACGGTCTGGTTCACGATTTTCAACATGCCGCCGCCCACAAGCTTCTTGTACTTGATGAGGGCAATGTCCGGCTCGATGCCTGTGGTGTCGCAGTCCATCATGAAGCCGATGGTCCCGGTGGGGGCCAGCACGGTGACCTGGGAGTTGCGGTAGCCAGCAGCCTTGCCCATCTCCACGCACGCGTCCCAGCTCTGGTGCGCCGCCTCCAGGAGATTGGTCGGCACGAGGTCCTTGGGCAGCTCCATGGCCGCCTTGCGGTGCTTGCTCATGACCCGCAGCATGGGCTTGCGGTTCTTTGCATAGCCCTTGAAGGTCCCGCGGGAGTCTGCAATGCGGGCGGACTGGAGGTAGGCCTCTCCGTGCATCACCGCGGTGATGGCCCCCGCGCGGGCACGGCCGTTCTCCGAGTCGTAGGGCAGGGCCCAGGACATGAGCAACGCTCCGAGGTTGGCATAGCCAAGTCCCAGGGGCCTGAAGGCATGGGAGTTCTTCTCGATCTGCGGCGTCGGGTAGGAGGCCCGGTCCACCAGGATCTCCTGGGCGGTGATGGTCACCTGCACAGCTGCCTTGAAGCGGTCCACATCAAAGGACCCATCCGCCATGCGGAACTTCATGAGGTTCAGGGAGGCGAGGTTGCAGGCCGAGTTGTCCAGGAACATGTACTCGGAGCAAGGGTTCGAGGCGTAGATCCGATCCGTGTTCAGACAGGTGTGCCAGTCATTGATGGTGGTGTCGTACTGCATGCCAGGGTCGCCGCAGAGCCAGGCAGCCTCGGAAATCTGCGCCATCAGGTCCCGCGCCTTGACGGTGCTTGCAACCTCGCCGTCCTTGCGGGTGTGGGTGTCCCAGTCACCATCCTTGAGCACCGCTTCCATGAATACATCGGTGACACGGACCGAGTGGTTTGCGTTCTGGTAGTAGACGGAGTCGTAAGCACCTCCCGGCACGTTGAATCCGCCGTCATAGCCTGCGTCGATGAGCGACCAGGCCTTCTGCTCTTCCTCGGACTTGCAGTTCACGAAGTCCAGAATGTCCGGGTGATCCACGTCGAGAATGACCATCTTGGCGGCCCGACGGGTCTTGCCTCCGGACTTGATCACGCCAGCAAAGGCATCAAAGCCACGCATGAAGGAGACGGGTCCCGATGCGGTACCGCCACCGCGGAGCCGCTCCTTGGAGGAGCGAATGCGGGAGAGGTTGCTGCCGGCGCCACTGCCCCACTTGAAGAGGAGGGCCTCTGTGCGGGCCAGGGTCATGATCGACTCCATGGAATCTTCCACGGCGTTGATGAAGCAAGCAGAGCACTGGGGCTTCTCTTCCACGCCCACGTTGAACCAGACCGGGCTGTTGAAGGCCACGTACTGGTGGAGGCACATCCAGGTGAGCTCGTCCCGGAAGGCCGATGCGGCTTCCTCGTCGGCAAAGTAGCCGTCGGCGAGGCCCCACTCATGGATCGTGTCGCACACGCGGCCAATCAACTGCCGCACGGAAGTCTCTCGTTCCGGCGTACCCACATGGCCGCGGAAGTACTTGGACACAACCACGTTGGTCGCGGTAGCGGACCAGTCCCTGGGCACTTCCACCTGGCGCTGCTCAAAGACCGACTCCCCGGAGGCATCCGAAATCACTGCATCGCGAAGTTCCCAGGCGACGGTGTCGTAGGGGTCGGTTCCCGCCGTCGTAAACGACCGCGTGAATTCCAGTCCTTTCCGGGTCTTGGTGGTACGGGAACGGGCGCGGGTGCTTCGGGAGGGGCTGCGAGGAGTGGGAGGGGTGTCCATGAAGGATCTCCGGTGGGTTGATGACAGGTTTCTCTACCGTCATCTGATTGAACCGGTCAAGGCAAAAAAACACAAGATGTAGTGGTCGAAAAGAGTGAAATACCCCATATATAGTATCCTGTGGATGCTATGGACAACTGCCTTTCGGGGGTGTGAAGCCCCGTCCTTCGTGGGTCCAACTCCCGCGTTGCCTATGGATGACTTGAAGGAGAAGTCCCTTGCGGGCGCGCCGGATCCTGGCGAAAAAAGTCTGAATTCGCGGCGCGCGGGACAACTCTGTGGACAACTTGGGGAAGAGCGCATCCAACCACTCGTGAATTCAGGAGGATAGGGGTTCAGATGCGGGTGGCACGACGAGTGGAGGGCCTCTTTCGGGAGGCAGCCCAAGGAAGGTTGGAGGTGCGCTCTCGCTTTCTCCAGGCTCTGGTGGCGGAGGTGCCAGCAGCGCGTCGGGTGGGTTCGCTGGGGCTCGGGCGGTTGGGCAAGGAGGAGGACCAGGGACTGTTGTGGGACCGGCTCCAGGAGGAGCGGGTGGATGCGGTGCGCCTGGCGCTGGCCGTGGCCTGGGTGCGGTGTGGTGGGAAGATGGACGCCGCTCTGGAGTGCCTCTCCCTGCGCCGGGCACCCGGTCTGTCTGAGAAGCCAAAGGTGTGGGTGGACGAGGCGCGGGGTGTCCTGGAATCCGACCCTGCCGACCTGCGGGACCGGTTGGACCTGGATCCTGGAGGTGGACGGGAGGTGCTCTTGCAGCTCTGCGCGCACCAATGGCCCGAGGATGCAAAGCGAATCCAGCGGGTGCGGCAGGCAGCGGGCCGCCGGGGAGAGCATGCCTGTCTAGAGGCCACCGGGCGCCTTGGCAGCCCCATGGGCCGATCGGTCCTCGTGGACGGACTGGACGAAATGCACGTGGACCCCGGGCGGGGGATTGCTCACCGCCGGGCCAGCGCGGAGGCCCTGGGGCGCCTGGGCCTCCCGGAAGGACTCAGGCCCCTGAAGCGTGCGTTGTTCGCGGAAGTGACAGCCCTCGGAGCGCCGGGCGCAGGCATGGGGGTGCAGTACCCGGTTCGGGACACGGTGTTGCGTGCCCTCGGTGAGCTGCAGGATCGCCGCACCATTCCCCTGTTCCTTGACTGGCTGGGGGCTGAGGCGGAGAGCCCGCTGGGGGGACTGCACCTTCCTGCCATGGAGGGCCTGTGGAAGCTTGGGGAGCGCGCCGTGCCTGCATTGGAGGCCGCTGCCAGCAAGGCCTTCGGGCCAGCTGCCCGCAACGCCCAGGCCGTTCTTTCCGCAATCTCCTAGCGAGAGGGAGTCGCTACTGGGTGCTCTTCGACGCGGTTCCACCCTTGTCGGCCGAGTACAGATCTCCCTGGCTCGGATCCACCCGGGCCAATCCCGCCCGGTACACGTTCACGTAGTAGTAGTCCTTGTTGTCCAGGTGGTTGTGGGCCTTGTTCACAAAAGTGAGTTGAATGTACCCGTCGCTCTCAAAGTCCGCGACGGGGTTCAGTACGCGGCCCAGGGGACTGTACACAATGGAGTCGGTGCAGCTGCATCCGGAAGGTCCGGCTAGATCGGCGGAGGTGTAGCTCAAGGACACGTCCTTCAGGTAGTCCTCCCCCGTCTTGGACAGGTCGTACTTGGAAAAGTCCAGGGTGGACCATGTGGTGCTGCCCATCTTCTTGTTGCCAATTTCAGCGATCCACGCCCCGGCATTTGCTCCCCCGCTGGATGTGGCGGTGGTGTCGTAGTCCGTGATGCGTACCCGGGTCTGGCGGTTGTTTTGAACGGCCTGGATGCGCGCATTCTGCAGGGCGTTGGAGAAATCCCGCGCTGCTTGCCGGGTGCGGAATCGGGGCAGAAGCTTTCGACTTGTGGCGATGGACAGACCCGAGAGAACCGCCATGATCGCGATCACGATGATCATCTCAATCAGGGTGAAACCCATCCGCCGGGGATGCCTGGGGTGGATGGTTCGCGAAAACAGGGTGATCACAGGGGCAGTATACCCTCGCTGAGGCGATCCCTCGCGCTGCTAAATCCGCTGAATCCGGTTGACTTCAGGCCCCCTGCACCATAAATCGCCGGCTCGCGCTCCGAGATTCTCTCGGGGATCGAACCGGCACCCGGGCCCACGTTTCCTGACGAAACCCCCCGGTTGTCTTCACAGCACCCCAAAAGGAGCGTGTCATGGCACGTTATCGTGGACCTCGGCTGAAGAAATGCCGAGCAGTGGGCGCGGTGCTTCCCGGACTCACCACGGCAGGAACGCTTGAGCGTCCCTATCCCCCCGGTGACCACGGGCAGCGACGTCGCGGCCGACCCTCGGACTACAAAGTCCGCCTGGTAGAGAAGCAAAAGGTGCGCTGGCACTACGGCGTTCTCGAAAAGCAGTTCATTCGCTACGTGAAGGAAGCTTCCCGTCGCAAGGGCCCCACCGGAAAGATCCTGGCCAATCTCCTGGAGAGCCGCCTGGACAACATGATCTGGCGCATCGGGTTGGCCCCCACCATTCCCGCCGCCCGGCAGATGGTGGTCCACGGACACATCACAGTGGATGGTTCCCGCGTGGACCGTCCCTCGTACCAGGTCAAGGTTGGCCAGATTCTGTCTGTGCGTGTGAAGTCACGCAGCAAGCAGTACATCGCAGAAGCCATTGAAGCTTCCGCGGCGTGGCCCCGCCCCCAGTACCTGGAGTTCGATCCGTCCAAGGTGCAAGGTCGCGTGGTGGCAGCGCCCCATGCGGATGACCTGCCCCTGGAGGTCAACCTGCAGGCCATCGTCGAGTTCTACTCGCAGAAGCTGTAGCGCTCACAGAAGCTGCAACGCTTACAAATAGCGGCCCGCTCGACGTAGAGATTCGTCGGTCGGGCCGTTTTCTTTGCCCCTCCCTTCTTTGCGTTGCGCTCCGCGGTATGGCTCCGCGCGCCGTCGGTTCATCTGCTGCGCACCCTCACATCGTCGGGGTGCGAACTGCGAGAGAACTACTTGATTTCCCGGTGCGGCGTGTGCTTCCGCTCCCAGCGGCAGTACTTGTTGAACTCAAGCCGGTCGGGAGTGGTGCGCTTGTTCTTGGTGGTCGAGTACCGGGAAACGCCCGGCATTCCGGAGTTCCGACAAGTGGTGCACTCAAGGTGAATGATGACGCGGCCCTTGCCTGCTTTCCTGGCCATGATGACCTCCGGGACGGTGGGGGATCTTCCCCTTGAAGAACGGCCCCGGTTTGTATCGCCGTGCCGGCGGCCTGTCAACGCTCCATCCCCATGGAATCGGTAGACTCTTGGGGGGTCCTCGAGGGAGATGGAACGCTACGTGGTGAGGCGACGCTCGCTCCTGGCCCTTGGGGTGGTGCTGCTGGCAAATGTCGGCTGCGCAGTGCTGCGGGAGGGCCGGGTCCACGACCAGCCCACGGTCAAGGGAATCCGATTCGTCGAGGAAGAGCCGCGCTTTCGCTGGGTCCGGGGCACCTCTGACTACACCCTGCGCACTGCCATTGTGCAGAAGAGCAGCCCACCGGGCGCCCATTTTCTATACGTGGTGGATCGCACCGAGCTGGATCTTGGAAGCCTGGAGGACGATGCCCGCCGCATGGAGCTCTGGTACGCCCACCATGGCTTCTTCGATGCGCGGTTTCAGGGGTGGGAGATCAGGCAGGTGCGGCCCAAGCGCAGCTGGCGCACCTGGATTCACAGGAGCTGGGCACCGTACCCAAAGGTGGTGCAGGTCGTGGGCCATGTCCGGGAGGGGCCTGCCAGCCAGGTGCGTTCCATCACCTTTGAGGGGCTGGACGCTGTGCCGGCCCTGCGAGGATCCGTGGTCAGGCGTGTTTCTGTGAGCGTGGGGGACCGGTTTGACCTGGAGGCGCATGAAGCCACGATCCAGCAGGCCATGTCCATTCTCCAGAACGCGAGCTTTGCCCGGGCGAAAGTCGAGGGGGTGGTGAATGTGTGGCCCGAGGAGCAGGCCGTCGACCTGGTCTACCGGGTGTCGGGGGTCGGGGTGGGACATGCCTGCCGGTTTGGTGAGGTGGAGATCACCGGCGGGGATCGCGTGCCGGAGTCCCAGATCCGGGAGGCTATCGTGGTCGAACCGGGCAAGGCGTTCAGTGCCAGTGCCCTCTCCGAGACACAGTTCGGGGTCTTCTCCCTGGGCGTCTTTTCCCTTGTACAGGTCCAGCCAGATCTTTCCGTGCCCGGCCGGGACATTCCCGTGCGGGTGGATCTCACGGAGACCCGCTTTCGAGAGCTGCGGTTGGGACCCGGAATTGGAGTGGAAAACGGAGAGCAATTTGTGCGCTTGGGGGCAGTCTTTGCCCATTCGAACCTGCTGGAGCGGCTGTTCAAGCTGGACATCACCGCCAACATCGGCCTGAAGAGCTTTGCCAGCGCGGAGGGAGTGCCTGACCTGTCGGGCGTGACCGAGGAGTTCAGCACGTCACCTGTTGCCGACACGGAAGTGGCATTGACCACGCCTGGGTTCCTGCGGCCGGATCTTTCCCTTCGCCAGGCAGCGGAGTTTGAAATCGATGAAGACCCCGGGGGCCGTTTCCGCCACTGGGATCTCTCCCCGTCCCTGACCTGGAAGGCCAGTCGCAACCTCTCCCTGATCTTCGCCTACCACTATGGGCTGTGGTCGGGAGACCTGGACGAGCGGCTCCGGGAGCTGGAGCCCTTCGCGGATTTCAAGGACGCCTACCGCATTCTCAGCCTGGAACAGCGCCTGCTCTACGACGACCGCAACGATCCCATCCGGACCCGGGAAGGCACCTACGCGGACCTGGGCATCACCGAGGCGGGGCTGGGTGCGGGGTACCGGTTCTTGCATGTAAAGGGGGACCTGCGGGGTTTCCTGGACACCCGGCGGTGGCGCAAGCAGTTGGGCCCCACCGCTGGCGTGCTCGCCACCCGGGTGGCTGGGGGCTGGACGGCCCCCCATGACCTCTGGGCCAAGCCCGGCGACTCCCTTTCCCGAGTACCCTACCCGGATCGTTTTCAGTTGGGCGGCAGCAACAGTGTCCGGGGCTGGATGCCCAACATGCTGGGTCCTGTGGAGTGCTCCGATTCCGAGGACCTGGACACCTGCCAGATTGTGGGCGGCGAGATCGCGCTCTGGGGGACGGTGGAGTACCGGATGGACATGCCCTGGGACAGCGCTCTGGCGGGCTTCCTGGACGTGGGCCAGGCCTGGCAGAACCCCGAGGAATTTGACCTGGCGGACCTGCAGCCCTCTGCGGGGGTTGGATTGCGGGTCGGAACGCCGGTGGGGCCGTTGCGACTGGACTTTGCGTTCCGGCTCAGGGAAGACGTGGGCCCCGAGGACTTTCCTGGGTTCAACGTTCACTTCGGTCTTTCGGAGGCGTTCTGATGGCTCTGGGAGCGCGCGGGCGGTGGATCCTCGGGGGCACCGCAGCGCTCTTTGTGGGGGCGTGTGTGGCAGGGGCCAGCTGGCTGGCTTCCCCAAGCGGTGAGGCATTCATCCTGGCCCGGATCCACTCCCTGGCCACAGAGTCCCTGGCGGAGGGTCGGGTGGAACTGGAGGGCCTGGACATTCATGGCCTTCACGGGGCAACGCTGGAGGGGGTGCGGTTGATCGATGGGGCCGATCGGGAGGTGGTGTCTCTTTCCCTCGAGGTGGAGATTTCGCTGGCACCGCTGTTGTGGCGGGAGGTGCACCTGGGCCGCTTGCGCGTGCGCGATCTCCGCCTGGACTTGCAAGCGGGGGAGGACCGCCTGTTCTCGATCCAGAAGATGCTCCCAGAATCCGAGGGAGAAGGCGGTGCAGATTGGGACGTGGTGGTGGAAGCCCTGGGGGTGGAGGGCACGGAAATCACCGTGGAACATCCGGACTTTCAGCTCCGGGTGGGGGCCTGGGGCATAGAAGGCGGGGTGGCGCTCAAGGGGGGGGTGCTTCGCTGGCGGGGGCTGACGCTCCAAGCCGAGGTCGGAGGGGAGGTGGGCGATGTGCGCCTTGCAACGGAGGGGATCTTCGATGGGTCGGAGGTCTTGCTGGAGACCCTGGACCTTGATGTCCGAGAGGCGCGTGTGCACGTGGAAGGCACGGTAGAAGACCTGGAGAGTGTGCCCCAGTTCCAGGGGAAGTTGCAGGCCGAGAACCTCCTCTTGGCTCCCTGGGAGGAGACGGTGGGGGTCGAGGGGCTCTCGGGTGTACTGGCCCTGGAGCTGGAGGCCAAGGGCAGCCTGCAGTCTCTAGACCTCACCGGGCGTTTGGAGACGGAGAGTGGCCAGGTGTCCCTTGCTGGCACCCTGGGTTCCCTGGATGCAATCCCGGCCTGGTCTCTGGTTCTTGGACTGGAAGGGTTGGACCCGGCGGCACACATGGCGGGCCTGCTCCCTTCTTCCATCACCGGCACCGTTTCCCTGGAGGGGACGGGCTGGGTGCCCCAAGAAGGATTCGTGGCCACAGTGGATCTGGAAAAAGGCCTCGCCATGGACCAGGTGTTTCACGGCGTGAAGGGTAGGGTGCGGGGAGTCGATGACGGTTTCGCCCTGGAGTCCCTGGCGGTGGACAGCCCCCTGGGCTCGGTCGGCCTGTCGGGCAACTGGAAGGACAACGGGTTCTCGGGCAGTGTTCGCGCCCAGGCCTCGGATCTCTCGCGCCTGGAGGCGGTGGGCATCACCGATCTCTCGGGGGCCGGTTCTGCCTCCGGTTCGGTGCGGGCCACCCTCGGGGATGCGCCGGTGGTTCGGTTCGACGGAGAGGTGGCAGCAGACGGTGTGCGGGGTCCCGAGAACGTGCGGCTGCGATCCGCCAGCGGTCCGGTGGAGCTGGTGTGGCGGGATGGGCGGGTGGATGCATCTGGCCGAACGCGGGCCCGGGCCCTGGAGACGGACGAGGCCAGGCTGGGCGATGCCCTGGTGGAGTGGGAGGGTTTCTACGCCCCGGACGGCAGCTTTGACCTGAAAGCGCGGGTCAAGGCGGGGGGGTTTGAAGGCGGCGGGTTGCGGGTGGGAGGCCTGGTGGGCTCTTTTTCGGCCAGCGCCAACTCGCCTCTCTCTGTGGACCTGGACATGCAGGTCCGTGCCGTGACCTGGCAGAACCTCAAGGCCGACGCCGGTCAGGTCCGCGTGGTGCTCTCCCCTTCGGGTGAATCCAAGGTGTCGGTGTTCCTCACCCTGGCGGGAAAGCCGCTCCTGGACCTGCAGGGAGTGGCGTGGCCGGAAGAGGGTCGCCTGGAGGTGGACACCCTCTCCCTGTCTCCTCCGGGCTACGACGCATGGCAGCTCACGGAGCCTGCCCGGGCGACGTGGATGGGCACAACCCAAGGCACCGCCTTTCTGTCCCTGGTCTCCCCAAGCGGCCGGTTGCGAGTGGAGGCTGCCGTGGAGGATGGTCCGCTCACAGCGGAAGTCGAGGTGTCGGGCCTGGTCCTGTCCTGGTTGGAAGCTGTGCTGCCAGTGGCCGGGTGGGAGGGCGTGACCGATGGGCAGGTCAACGTGGGGGGCACGCTCAAGAACCTCCTGGTGGAGGGGCGGTTGGAAGTGCGGGATCTCCTCATCCCGGACACGGTGGAAGGCCTGGGTGTTGCGGTGGATTTCACCAACCTGGACGGGGTGGTTCGGGTGGAGGGCGACCTGTCTGACGGAGAGGCGCCCATCGGGCGGGTCCAGGCGGTTTTGCCCTTGGGATTTGGGCTGCAATCGGAGCGCGTGTCTGTCCTGGGGATTGAGGGCCTCTGGCTGGAGCCGGATCAGCCCATGGAGTTCCATGGGGTCCTGGACCCCGTGGGCCTGCGGCGCCTGGGGGCCTTGGCGCCAGGGGTTTCAAAGCTGCCCAAGGGACGGGTTGGAGCGGAAATTCGGGTGGGGGGCACCCCTTCCCAGCCGCGCATGACCCTGGCCAGCAGCCTGGATGTTCGCCTGGGCGATGTGTCGGATCGGGCCCGGGTGGATCTGGATGTGCTCCTGCGGGAGGGGCGGTTTGATGTGGGGGTCCTGGTGATGCAGGAGGGGGTGCGGCGGCTCCGGGTGGAGGGCGAGGCTGCCACGCGCATCGAGACGCTGCTTTCTTCTCTATGGGATGGAACCGAAGACCCTCCCTGGGGCGATTTGAATGCATGGGTGGGTGCCCTGGACCTGGAGGTGGTGCCCATGGCGGTTCCACTGTCCGCGCTGTCACCCTTTGTGCCCCTTCCGGAGGGGGTGCAGGGGTTCCTTGGGGGTGGTTTCCAGGTGGGCGGCACCGGGGCGCATCCGACTCTGGCAGGCGCGGTGCAGGTCATCGAAGGGCGCCTGGGCGACCTGGTGCTTGCGCCGGCCCTGGTGGCTGTTTCCCCCACGGAGGGGGCCTTCAACGTCATGGGGCTCTTTGGCCTGGGCGAGGGCTCCCTTGAGTTTGCCGGCAGCGTGCCCTTCGACTTTGATGCGGACTTTGACCTGGACACCACCCTGCACCGGGAGGGGTTGGCCCTTGATGTGTGGGGCCGCGGAGTTCCCCTCGGCGTCATGTCTCTCGTGGATCCAGCTATTCAGGGCGCCCAGGGGCGGGTGGTGGTCAGCGGCCATGTGGGGGGCTCTCTTCTTGACCCGGTGCCGGAAATTCAAGTGTCCCTGGAGAGCGGCCGCCTGGACTATCCGCCCCTGGGAATCGGGATGCGGGACCTTGCCTTCCAGGCGGACACAACCGCTGATGCCCTGCGCATCGTCACCCTGTCGGGCGGTACGCGCTCCCTTGTCGGGAACAAGGGCAAGAACGGCAGCCTCACCGCCCAGGGGGAGTTTCCCCTTCCCTGGCGGGGCGATGCGGGCATGAACATCGGCGTTCGACTGGACGACTTGCTGCTGGCGGACCTTCCCGAGCTGGAGGTGGTCCTGGCTGGGGGGGTGAAGGTCACCGGGGCCTGGCCCGCCCTGGTCGCGACCGGTGCCTTCGAGCTGGTGGAAGCAAACGTCGTGGTGGATGAGGATGTCTGGCTGTCCCAGGCCACGATGCGCCTGGACCCGGACCTGCGCATTCACCGGGAGAGTGTGGTCCTGGAGGAGGGAGAAGGGGTGACGAACCAGGGGGAGTGGTGGGAGAACCTCGTGGCGGATGTGGAGGTGGACCTGGGCAACAACACCTGGGGGGAGGCCCTGGTGCCCCTGGATGTGACCTATGGGGCGGTGTCCAGTGTGTTCAGCACGGTGGCTGCCAAGGGCCGGGTGCGGGGCCGGGTGCGGGTGAAGGGCACGATTGAGGATGCGCTCGTCGAGGGGCAGGTGGAGACGGAGCGGGCCACCGCGGTGGTCTTTGGGTCGGAGTTCGAGGTGGAGCGCGGGGGGGTGATCCGGTTCACCGGCACGGACTACACCAACCCGGAGGTGGACCTCACCGCTGTGCATGAGACAACGCAGTACGGCGATGTGAGTGTGGACATCAGCGGCACGTTGGAGGCCTTGACCCTCGCCTTTCGCAGCAGCGTGGGACTCAATGAGAAGGACATCGCGGCTCTGCTCTTGTTGGGGCGGCCCACCAGCGAGCTGGGAGATGGGGAAGGCAGCCTCGTAGGCGCAGCGGTGGGGGCCATGGCCGGGCGGGCGGAGTCGATTGGGTTGGGGGACTGGGTGGACCTTTTCCAGTTGGATACGGAGGGGGAGGCCATCAGCGCGTACACCGTGGGGAAGGCGGTTGGGGAGAAGGCGTTTTTGTCTTACAGCCAAGACTTTTATGCGGAGATGGATGAAAACCAGGCGGAGTTGACGTTGGAGGTTTTCTTCACCCGGAATATGCATGCGCAGGTGGTGGCGGGGGACCGGGGCCAGAGCAGCGCGGATTTGTTTTTGCGGTGGAGGTTTTAGTCAGCGCCCCAAGCTGGACATTCTTGGGGGGAGATAGGCCATCCCCCCCACCAAATGTCCGCGCCAGCGCCCCAAACCGGACATTCTTGGGGGGAGATAGGCCATCCCCCCCACCAAATGTCCGCCCGGCGGATCGCTGCAGGAGGTGCAATGTTGTTGCTGATCATTGCTGGGGGCCCGATCCGAGGCGGTGGTGCCGGGATTCAGGTGCTGCGGCGGACCCCGTTCCCCTCACCCACCCGGCACTGCGGTGGATCCCGGGTTTGGGTTGGCAGCGTCGTCGTGTTGCGAGGTGTTCGGGTAGCCGCTTCCGTTGAGGGTGGTGTACTCCATGCGGATGCGGCCCTCTCCGCCGTAGTTGGCGCAGCCGTTGTTGCCGTTGCAATGCTCGCTCCCGCCCTCGGCGAGCACTGTCGTGGAGTTGAGGGTCAGGGCGTCCGACACCAGGTAGATCGCGCCGCCGGCTCCTCCGGAACGGTTGGACGGGTCACCTCCCGGACAGATGATGCCGTCCTGTCCGTCGGATTGGATGGATCCTGTGACAGAGAGCGTGGTGGCCCGGACAAGCACGATGCCTCCCCCGTCTCCCCCGTCCAATGGCGATCCGGACTGGGCCAGGCAGCCGCCGGCCCCCCCTCCGAAATTGAGCTGGCTCAAGTTGGAGTCGCCGATGACAGCGCCCGCGGTGCCCGAGATAGAGCTGCTGCCCTGGTTGCCGGGTGTGTTGGGGTCCCGGGTCCCGTAGGCGCCGCCGCCAGAGTTGCCGTTGTAGTAGCCTCCGTGACCGTAGGAGCCCCCACCGCCGTTGTCGTTTGCCGCCTGGTCCCCTGCGGAACCCGGGCCGGTGCGCCCCTCGCCGTCCGCCGACCAACCTGTGCCGATGAACCCGGCCCCGCCCCGGTAGCCCTTCTCGCTCATGTCCAGCGAACCGGTCACGCTCACGGTGCCACTGGCAACGAAGGCCAACACGCCTCCGTTGGACCCGTCCCATGCATTGGCCGTCACGGTTCCGGAGATGACTACATTGTCCCACTGGGGGATGCGCTGGAGCACGATGGTCTGGGCGGAGAAGCTGCTGCCGCCGTAGGTGCGGGCCGGCACTCCGGTCATGCGGACGGTGTTGCCGCCGGGAATGCTATCCACTGCCAGGATTTCCCAGTTCCCTACGTCCCCCACGTCGCCGGTGGCTCCCTGCAGATTGATCAGAAGCACCTGGTCACCGGCGGCGAACCCGGTGCTGTTGCTCACCGAGATGTCGGTGGTGGTGGGGTTGGCGAGGACATCCACTTGGACCCCCTCGGGCACCGAGCCCGTGCGGCCGGTCCCCAACACCTCGGAGTTGATGTTGCCCGATCCGCTGATGTTCACGTCGCCGTCGCGCCCATCGCCATACCGGCACGCCAGGGAACCGCCGGCCGAGTCCGCTGTGCCGTCGCAGTCGTTGTCGTTGCCGTCGCAGACCTCGGTGGCGCCCGGGTGGGTTGTCGTGTCGGTGTCGTTGCAGTCGGTGGCGTCCGACACGTGGGCCGAAGGCTGGCTGCAGGCGGTGGCGGAGGTCGCGGCATCGCCGTAGCCGTCACTGTCGCTGTCCGCGTACCAGGTGGAGGCATCGATGGAGTCGTCCTCGCTGGTGTCTCCGTCGCAGTCTGAGTCCGTGTTGTCGCAGAAATCATCGGCACCCGGGTAGGTCGTGCTGCTGGTGTCGTCGCAGTCGCTGCTGTCGGCGACGGTCCCGGAGGGCTGGTTGCAGGCGCTGGTGGCGCTGGCCGCGTTGCCGAACCCGTCCCCATCGAGATCCGCGTACCAGGTGCTGGTGCCGCTTGCGCCACCCTCATCGGCGGTGCCGTCGCAGTCGTTGTCAATGCCATCGCAGGTCTCTGTGGCACCGGGATTCACGCTGGCGTCGGCGTCGTTGCAGTCATTGTCGTTTGCCGCGTGGCCCGAGGGCTGGGAGCAGGCGCTCGTGGAAGTAGCCGAGGAGCCATAGCCATCCGAATCGGCATCGATGTACCAGGTGGAGGCGTTGATCGCGTCGTCTTCGTCGGTCGTGCCATCGCAGTCGTTGTCGGCGCTGTCGCAGATCTCGTAGGAGCCCGGGTGGGTGGCCGCGTTGAAGTCGTCGCAGTCCAAGGCGTTGCCCACGTAGCCGTTCGGGGCGTTGCAAGAAGTCGTGGAGACACTTCCATTTCCGTATCCATCGGAGTCGTTGTCCTCGTACCAGGTGGTGCCGACCCCCTCGTCTACTTGGGAGTCGCAGTCGTTGTCGGCGCCGTCACAGGTCTCCGCTGCGCCCGGGTGGGAAGCGGCATCCACGTCGTTGCAGTCGGTGGAGTTGGAGACAAACCCCGGGGGCGCTTCGCAGGCATCGACCTGGAATTGGGCGCCGCCGTAGCCGTCCCCGTCGGCATCGCCGTAGAAGGTGCTTGTCCCCTGCACGTCACCATCGTCACTGTCGATGAGGTTGTCGCAGTCGTTGTCGATGCCATCACACACCTCGGTGGCGTCCGGATTGACAGCAGCGTCCAGGTCGTCGCAGTCCGACTCGTTGTCCACCATGGCGGTGGGCTGATCGCAAGCCGTTGCCGTCAGCGTGTCGGAGCCGTAGCCGTCGGCGTCGGCGTCCAGGAACCACGTGGGAGCGTCCACGGCGTCGTCTTCATCGATGGTGCCGTCGCAGTCGTTGTCCGCGCCATCGCAGATCTCCTCGGAGGCCTCGGCAACAGCCGCGTCAGCGTCGTTGCAGTCCTCGCAGGCGGCAAACCCGTCGCTGTCGGCGTCGGCGTACCCCACCGAGCCATCGCAGTTGTAGTCGACGGGGTCGGTGCAGTCGTCCTCCGCGGCGCCCGGGTGGAATCGAGGGTCGGCATCATCGCAATCCGAGTCGTTGGACACGTGGGCGGCTGGTTGATTGCAGGAGGTCTGTGTCGTGTCTGGGTCGCCGTAGCCATCGGCATCCGAATCGGCGTACCAGGTCTCGGCATCACTCGCGTCGTCCTCGTCCATCTCGCCGTCGCAGTCGTTGTCGGCGCCGTCGCAGACCTCGTCGGCGTCCGGATGGATGGCGGCATCCTCGTCGTTGCAATCGGTTCGCACGTCGTGCCCGTCCCCATCCGCATCCACGAAGGCGGTGTCGATTTCCCCCACCTCCGAGTCGACGAGGAGAGCGCTGTCATCCCCCTTTTCGCGGCAGGCGGGGAGAACAAGCAGGACGACGAGGGGGGCGAAGCGCATCACGGCCTCCAGGGGGAACGGGAGAAAGCGCATTCTACCGGAGGGCGGCCGCGTGGGTGACCGATGGAACGCCCAGCACGCGCGTCAGGGCCGCAGGATCACCCGCCCAAAACACTCCGGCGATGCCGCTCGCTCCAACGCATCGGTGCAGTCTGACAACGCAAACTCCGAGTCGATGCGGGTGTGCAGGGCGCCGGCGGCGACCTGGCCTGCCACCTCCTGGACAACGGCTCTCTCGGCATGGGGGCCGACGGCGGCGTTCCAGGCAAAGAGCCAGAATCCCTGCAGGCGAATGTCGCGGAAGACGGTCTGGTCGACTCCCAGTTGGGCCTGGCGTCGAGAGAGGGCGCCGTAGGAGATGATGCTGCCGCTCGGGGCCAGGCACTGGGCGAGGGAGTGGGTGGCCTTGCCGCCGACAGCGTCCAGGGCCAGGGAAATCTCAGCGCCGCCGGTGGCTTGTTCCACCCGCTGGGCGAGCTTCTCCCCCTCCATGACCAGGGCATCCGCGCCGATGGCCTCCAGGGCCGGGGCCCGGTCGGCGTTCCGGAGAATGCTCACGGTCTTGATGCCCATTTGCGCAGCCATCTGAATCACCAGCTGGCCCACGGAGGAGGTCCCGGGGAATTGCACCACCCAGTCCCCGGGCTCCACCGCTGCAAAGTGGGTCAGGAGCAGCAGGGCCGTCGGGGGATTGACGCGCAGCATGGAGGCCTGCACCGGGTCGATGCCTGGGGGGAGCTTGAAGAGCTCGTCTGCGGGGGCCACCACCTCCTCGGCCCATGCGCCGAGCCGCACCGGCAGCAAGGCCCCGTCCCCAACCTCCCAGCCCTTCACCTCGTCTCCCACAGCGCTCACCACGCCGGCGCCCTCCACCCCCGCCGTGGCCGGTAGAGGGCGAAGCAGCGGGTAGTGCCCGTGGACAATCAGCCGGTCCAGGGGATCGATGGGGCTGGCTTCCACCTGCACGCGAACTTCCCTGGGGCCGGGTTCTGGCGTGGGGCGCTCTTCGGGGACCAGGACCTGGGCGGGGGGGCCGTGCTGGCTGTAGCGCATGGCAAGCATGGACCGCGACTTATCCGGGATCGTCCTGCTTTGCTCCTTGCATGGTTATGCATGCCGGTGTATATGTCGCCGCTATGGCCACACGTGACACCCGTCGGGCGCATATCAAGCGTCTTGTGCAGCAACACCAGGTCGCTTCCCAGGCGGAGTTGGTGGATCTTCTCTGCCAGGAAGGCGTGATCTGTACCCAGGCCACCCTGTCCCGGGACCTGCGCTCCATGGGCATTGTGCGGCGGGCGACGCCCTCGGGGCCGGCCTATGCCCTGGACCATACCCGGGCCTATGCCGCCGTGGTTCGCCAGGTGGTGGCCATGGAGATCACCCGGGTGGAGCACAACGGCTCGCTCATTGTCGTGCGCACCCTTCCCGGTCGCGCCCAGGGGGTGGCGGCCTTTATCGATTCCTGGAACGAATCTGAAATCCTCGGCACGGTTGCGGGAGACGACACAATCTTCGTCTCCCCCCGGGATCTCTCCCGAACCGCAGCCCTGGCGGAACGCATTGCAAAGCTGGAAGCAGCGAAAGTGGAGGAAGGAACATGAAAATCGTGACTGCCTATTCCGGAGGGCTCGATACCTCCGTCATGATTCCCTGGCTGTCCGAGAACTACGGGGGGGCGGAGATCATCGCCTACACCGGGGATCTCGGGCAGGGGGAGGACCTGGAGGCCATTCGCCAGAAGGCCCTGCAGACTGGCGCCAGCAAGTCGGTGGTGGAGGACTTGAGCGAGCGCTTTGTCAGCGAGTTCATCTGGCCCTCCCTCATGGCTTCGGCGATTTACGAGGGCATGTACCCCCTGCACACGGCCCTGGGGCGGCCCCTGTTGGCGGAACGACTGGTGGAGACCGCCCTGGCCGAAGGCGCGGAAGCCGTGTCCCATGGCTGCACGGGCAAGGGCAACGACCAGGTGCGCTTCGAGGTGGCCATCAAGTCCCTGGCGCCCCACCTGGAGGTGATCGCGCCCCTTCGAACCTGGGAGCTGCTGACCCGGGACGACGAGGTGGACTACGCCACGGCCCATGGCATTCCCATCCCAGTGACCAAGGAGAAGCCCTACTCCATTGACCAGAACCTCTGGGGCTGTGCCATCGAGGCTGGCGAAATGGAGGACCTCTGGTGTGAACCCCCGGAGGATGTGTGGCGCATGACCAGCGATCCCTCCCATGCCCCCAAGGGGTCCGTGGAGCTGGTCCTGACGTTTGACCAGGGGATCCCCGTGGCCATCGATGGGCGGCCGATGGCGGGCGTCAAACTCATCACCTACCTCAACGACCTCGCCGGCGGATTTGGCGTGGGCCGAATCGACATGGTGGAGAACCGGGTGGTGGGCCTGAAGTCCCGAGAGGTGTACGAGGCACCGGGAGCGACACTCCTCCACATGGCCCACACGGAGTTGGAGCGGATCTGCCTGGACCGGCCGACCTTCAACTACATGCGCCGCATCTCCCAGGACTACGCCAACCTCATCTACGATGGACTGTGGTTCGGCCCCCTGCGGGAGTGCCTGCAGGCCTTTATCGAGGAGTCCCAGCGCACGGTTTCCGGAGAGGTCCGCATTCGCCTGAGCGCGGGATTGGCCCGCATCACCGGGCGCCGGTCCCCCTTCTCCCTCTACGACACCGGCCTTTCCACCTACCACGAAGGGGACACCTTCAAGCGGGAGCACGCAGAAGGGTTCATCGAGCTCTTCGGCCTCTCTTACAAGACCGTGGCCGAGGTGCGCCGCAAGTCGGGCAAGCCAGTCTTTCAACACGGCCAACACGGCCAGCCCGGCCTGGCGGAAGGACAGTAATTATGGGCTTGTGGGACGGTCGTTTCGATGGAAGCCCTGCCGAGGAGATGCAGCGCTTCAGCGAGTCTCTCGAGGTCGACCTGCGCATGTTCGAGGAGGACATCGCAGGCTCCCTCGCCCACGCGGCCATGTTGCAGCACGTGGGACTGCTCACCGAGGACGAGGGCAGCCAAATAGAGCGCGGCCTCTTGGCGGTGGCCACCGAGATTCGGGACGGCACCTGGACCCCTGGCCCGGAGCTGGAAGACATCCACATGGCGGTCGAGCATCGCCTGGGACACCACGTCGGCTCCGTGGCAGGCAAGCTCCACACGGCCCGGTCCCGCAACGACCAGGTCGCCACCGATGTGCGCCTGTGGCTGAAACGCCGCCTGACAGACCTGGAGGGGCAGCTGGTTCGTCTTGTGGGGGTGCTGCTCGACCGGGTGGAGTCCGACGGTCGCACGCTGATCCCCGGCTACACCCACCTCCAGCGCGGCCAGCCCATCTGGTTGGGACACCACCTGCTGGCCCATGCTTTTGCCCTCTCCCGGGATCTCGATCGGTGCCGGGAGGCCCATGTCCGGGTCGATGCTTGCCCCCTGGGGGCCGGTGCCATGGCGGGCACCCCCCATCCCATTGATCGGGAGCACACCGCCTCTGCCCTTGGATTTGGTTCCGTGGTGGAGAACGCCATGGATGCCGTGAGCGCCCGGGATCACATGCAGGAGGTCGCTGCGGTCTGCGCCATCACCATGACCCGCCTGTCTCGCATGGCGGGGGAGCTTGTGCTCTGGAGTTCGGCGGAGTTTTCATTGGTGCGCTTGGGCGATGCCTGGAGCACCGGATCCAGCATCATGCCCCAGAAGCGCAACCCGGATGCTGCAGAGCTTGTGCGGGGCAAAGGTGCTCGGGTCGTGGGGGATCTCATGGCGCTGCTGAACCTCTCCAAGGGGCTGCCACTGGCCTACATGCGCGACCTCCAGGAAGACAAGGACCCGCTCTTCGATGCGGTGAACACCACGGTGGCCTCGGTTTCTGTGCTTGCTGGGGTCTGGGGGGATCTTGCGGTGGAGGCGGATCGGTTTGACCTGGCCGGGGACTTCCTTCTTGCCACCGAGTTGGCGGACTTCCTGGTGGACGAGGGCGTTCCCTTTCGCGAGGCGCACCACGTGGTGGGGGGGATCGTGCGCTGGTGTGAGAGCCAAGGCGGGAACTTCAGCCTGCTCACCCCCGAGGTCCTGGCGGACCACCACCCGGCCTTGGGGGAAGGGGCGTTGCAAGCCCTGGATCCCACGCGAGCAGTCGAGCGTCGGACCTCCCGGGGAGGGACGGCCTGGGTGGAGATTGAGCGCCAGGTTTCCCTGTTGCGCTCGGCGATCGGGAACGCCGACCAGAACGGGTGATAGGGTGGGGCCGATGGCCCCATGATCGAGTTCTTCTACGATATCGGCTCCCCCTACAGCTACCTCGCTGCCGAGCGGCTCCAGGGGCTCGAAGAACGCACCGGCGCGGAGGTCCGTTGGCGGCCCTTCCTGTTGAGTGGCGTGTTCCGCCAGGTGGGGGACGATCCCAGCGTGCAACTCGGCCCCCGCCGTCGGTACATGGTGCGGGACCTTGGCCGGTGGGCGGCTCGCATCGGGGTGCCCCTCAACTTTCCGGACAGCTTTCCGGTGAACACGTTGGATGCCATGCGCGTGCTGGTGCGCACGGAGAGGGCTAAGCGCCCGGAGCGTTCCATGTCGTTGTTTCGGGCTCTGTGGGGAGAGGGGCGCGACCTGTCAAACCCCGAGACCCTGCGGAATCTCGTGGGGGAGGAGGGCCTGGCGCTGGGCGCCGGAGTGGAAGCCATGGAGCGCCTGGAGCAGACCACGGAGGAGGCGGTGGCCCGGGGCGCCTTTGGATCGCCCAGCTTTTTTGTGGGGCGGAAGCTCTTCTTTGGCAATGACCGCATGGATTTTCTTGAAGCGGCGATCCTGGCGCAGAAGGAGGGGGACTCTTGATCGGCATGGTGTTGTGTCTTCTGGCGAGCGGTGTCTCGGCCCAGGAGGAGGAACCCCTCTACCTTTCCCGGGTGGGCATCACCTTGCCCTTGCCCGGAGACTGGACTGTGCCCCGGTGGTCGGACTGGGACCTGGAAGCACGAGATGGCCGGAAGAGGGTGCAGCTGCACGTGTCTTCCACGACCTATCAGCAGCCCCTGATCGATGGACTGGCCGAGGCATGGGCCAAGGAGCTGGCCATTCCATGGCTCACCGAACACCAGAAGGGAGAGGACTTCACCGTGCGGGAGGTGTCCACCCTCACCCGGGATGGCGCCGCTCACGCCCTGTCAGAGATTGCCTACAAGGTGCAGGGAAAGACCCAGGCGGTGGCCTTTCAGGAGACCTTTGCCATCGAGGGACGGATGGTCCACGTGGTCAGTACGGCTCTGCAGAAGAACCGCCGACATGCCCGGGCAGCCCTGGACACCTGGGTTCCCAAGATCGAGGTCGAGCATCCTGCTGCGGACCTTTCTGATCTCGGGGGAAGCGTCTCCGCAGGGGCCTTTTCGGCGGTCTTGCCGGATGGCTGGCGCAAACCCCTGCGGGGTGAGTTCCTGGATGCGGTACAGCTCGCCTCCCAGTTGGGCCAGAAGCGGGTCACAGACGACACCTGCTGGATGGGAATTGCCCCCAAGGCCAACGGCAACACAAACCTGCTGCTCGCCTGCACCATGGATCTCTTCCTGGGTGTCGTGGATGAACACTCCTTTGGCGCGGTGGATGAGCGCATCCGGGCCACGGTGTTCCGGGGATTTGGGGAGGCCATGGGCGAGGGGGAACCGCTGACAAGTCCCGCAGACCGCACATCAGCGCTCTATCGGCTCCCCTCTGGAGGAGACAGCGCGGTCTGGGTGGGGCTGACCCCCTACGATGCCGGGGTCATCCTGACCTATGCCCTGGGCACCCCTGCCGAGGATGCTGCCTTGCGGGCGGCGGTGGAGTCCAGCGTGGGCAGCATGGAGTTCACCGGTCCGGAGGGGGGGGCCCACCCGGTGGCCATGGGAGACACCCTGATGTACTTCCTCAAGCACCGACGGGGACATCCCATTGTTTGGAGTCCCCTGGTTTTGCTTGGGATTGCTGGCGTGAGCCTCCTGCGTGCGCAGGGGGGGCGTTCGTCCTACAAGGACCTGGTCTGAAGCAGGGCGAACCCGCGTCAGCCGGCTATAGTTTCGAAACCTTGAGAGGGGAGACCCGATGCGGCTCCAGTTGCCCTTGATTCCAGCCCGATGGTGGACGATTGCTCCGCTGTGGATGCTGTCCGGGCCGGCGCTCGCCATTTGCAGCGGCCACTACGATCTCAAGATCAACGAGTTCGTGCCGGATCCGGATGGCTCCGACTCCTCGGCATTGGCGGAGTGGATCGAGGTCTACAACACGGGTTCAACTGCAGTGAGCCTGGATGGGTGGTCCCTGGAGCGGGCCAAGAGTGCCAGCTCCGACTGGAGTGTGCGGGCGGATCTCTCGGGCAGCCTCGAGAGCGCAGCGGTGTACCTGGTGGGCGAGGAAAACGCACCGGGGGCTGTGGACCTTCGGCTTTCCTCTGGGGACAAGCTGGACCTGGGCAACGCCACCTCCAACGCGGATGGGGTGCGGCTGGTCTGTGGCGGTGAGGTCGTCGACACGGTCATCTATGGCAACCAGAACGTGGGGTATGACGATTGGCGGGATGATTCGGGGCTGGTGGCAGCCGACGCCCACCTGGCCCCCAAGCCGAGCGGTGGCAGCTCTGTTGCCCGGCATGTGGATGGGGAGGACACAGACAACTCCGGCGACGACTTCTGCGAGGACGACTCCCCGACCCCCGGAGAGGCCAATAGTTGCGTGGACGCCCCCGATACCGGCCCCCCGGACACCGGGGATCCGCCGGGGGATTGCGAAGGCAACGTGGTCATCAACGAGCTGCTGACCAATCCCGCCGGCACGGATTCAAGCGCCATGGCGGAGTGGATCGAGATCTACAACGCAGGGACCATCCCGGTGGAGATAAATGGTTGGGCCATCGAGCGGGCCAAGTCCACCTACAGCGAGCGGGTGTCCCTCTTTGGCTTCCTGCCCGCCGAGTCCTACCTGCTGGTGGGAGAGGAAAACGCAGCCGGGGGAACCGCCGACATCGTGGTGTCGAGCCCGGACTCCCTGGACCTTGGACAGGCCGGCAGCAACTCGGATGCGGTACGCCTGGTCTGTGCCGGGGGGGTGGCGGACACCGTGGTCTACGGGAGTCCCAACAGCGATTCCTTCATCGATGACAGCGGACTGGTGGCCACCTCCCTGGCAGAAGCCCCCGGGGAGGACGAGTGCCTTGCCCGGGTGCAGAACGGCTACGACACTGACGCCTCTGGCAGCGACTTCATCGTACTGGAGGGCGAGAACTGCACCCCGGGCACTCCCAACGAGGATCAAGAGCCAGCGGTGTGCGAGGTCGAGAACGCTTCCGACATCAAGATCAATGAGATCTTTCCCAACCCGGATGGAACCGATGGCGGCTACGAGTGGATCGAGCTGGTCAACATCGGTTCCACTTCAGTGCGCCTGGACGGGTGGCAGATCGACATCGGGAAGTCTTCCTGGGGTTCGATTGCGGTCGTGTTTCCCAATGGGACTGGCATCAATGCCGGGGACCACGTGCTCATCGGGGGGCCCGATGTGGAGGGGGCCAACCTGCAGACCACGGACAACTTGAGCATGGGCAATGCCTCCAGCAATGCGGATGGCGTGCGCTTGTTGGACTGCGAGGGGGGGGTCGTGGACACCCTCGTCTATGGCCCGGTGAACGAGGACGGTCTCGTGGATGATTCAGGTGGAATCGCTGTGACCCTCGGGCCGACTCCCGAGGATGACGCCTCCATTTCCAGGTGGCCCGATGGGGCAGACTCAGACGATGCCTCCGAGGACTGGGCCACGTGTTTGACCCCCAGCCCGGGGGAAGCCAACACAGACTGTCAGGCGGGCGATGGTGATACCGGGCTGTATGACAAGCCTCCGCTGGGCTGTTGCCGGGACGGCGAAGAGCTTCCCGATGCTGGAGACCCTGGAGGGTGTGCAACGACTGGATTTCCCGGGGCGGCCTGGTGGGTGCTGGCGGGAATTCTCGGCCGACGACGTCGTCGGTCGACTGGCGGTTCAGCGTGAAGCGCTGACCGGCTAAGCGTCCCGAACGATTCGGAACCCCAGGTCATCGGCGCGGTAGGTGGGCGCTTCCATGGACCGGGCCTTGGCCCAGGACGCGAGGCTTGGCTGCTTCCAGGACCCCGGGTGGTACAAGCGCTGCTCCCCCACCACGTCCTGCAGCCACTCCGCTGCGTTGCCCGCGAGATCCCAGATGCCCTCCGGGGTGCGATCGGCCTGGAACAGGCCCACGGCACAGGGCTGCCCCACGGCCTCTTCCTCGGTGTTCGCGTTTGCATGGCCAAAGGGATCGCCCCAGGGGTAGGGCCGCTTTTCAGCGCCCCGCACAATCTGAAGCCGTTCGTGCACCGTGGGCAGACGGGCACCCACCGAGACGGCATAGGCGTTGGCCTCGTACCAGTTGGTTCCCACCACGGGCTGGTTTGCACCCAGCAAGCTCGGCTGCACCGCTGCAGCCAGGTCGGCCCAGGTCTTGCGGCCCAGGTTCTTCCATCCCAGGGAGGCTTCGGACCAGTGGGAATTGTTGTCGTACTCTCCGGAGGCAACGAACTGCTGGAAGGCGCTGGTGCTGACCGGCTGGCGCCCCACGAGAATCCGATCTCCCGAGGCCAGCTCGATTTTTGCCCAGTAGTTGTCGCTGTCGGGAAGCAGAACTCGCCCATCTCCGAGCTTGCCCAACCCCCCGCCAATGGTGAGCCGGTCCGGGATGGACCCCTCTCCAGACTCCAGAGCGGCTTGCAGAGCCTCCCTCAGGCGGGCCAGGGCGGGAGCATTGGCGAGCCCGTTCTCCTGGTGGGCCATGGCTTGCTTCGCCAGTTCTGCGAGGCGTTCCACGCGCTCCACGGGGGTGAGGGCATCCAATGTGTCCAGGTCAGCTGCAAGCACGTCGGGTGTCACGGGCACCTCCTGTCCACACATAACGTTCCCCTGGATGCTCGGCATTTTGCAGGCCGCATGTACAATTCCCTCCATGCCTTCTCTTGCACCAGCCACCTCCCCCTCTGGGGTCGATCTGGGGGCGGGACTTTCCCGCCAGGAACGCCAGGATCTGGATGGCCTCCACCCGGGGGATCTCTTGGCCCGGTCCCTGGGATCCGGCGTGGCTGTGCGGGTCCTGACCGAGCGAGGAGCGCGGGTGCTGGGGCGTCTGCCTCCGCGGGCCCGGGTGAACATCGACCGCCTGACATTTGCTGCGGGACTGGGGCTTGATGCGGTGGTGGACTGCCTGGATGTTCCCGGGTGGGTGGCGCTGGAAGCGCTCGCGGTGGATGGAAGCGCTGTGCAAGCGCGACGTTCGAGCCTGGTGGCGGGTCCCGAGAACGTTGTGTTTTTCTTTGTGGATGGAGACGATCGCTTCTTTCAGGTCTTGTCCAACCTGCCTGCGCTGGTCCGCCTGCGTCTCTGCGACAACCGCCTGGGCCCCCCCGGTGCGCGCCGCCTGGCCAGGCTCCAGGGGTTGAGGTGGCTGGACCTGCGTGGCAATGAGATCGGAGATGCTGGCGCGGAGCCCTTGTCCCAGCTGACCCAGCTGGTGCGACTGGATCTTGCCCACAATGGGATCACCGGACCCGGCGCACGCTCCCTTTCCAAGTTGCAACGCCTGGTGCAGCTGGATCTCTCCAGGAATCCAGTGGGACACTCAGGGGCCCGATCTCTCGCAACCTTGGAAGCCCTCGTGGATCTCCGGGTCGGGGAGTGTGGGCTCGGCCCGGGCTCTGTGAAGGCCCTCATGAAGCTGCCTGCACTCCTGCACCTGGATCTCTCAGGCAATGCCATCAAGTCCGGGGGAGTGCGTTCGCTGGTGCGACGGGCGGGCTGGGTGCGCCTTTGGCTCCAGCGCTGTGGCTTGTCGGACGGGGACCTGCAGACCCTGGCCAGGTTGCAGGGCATCGAACGGCTCGCTCTGGATGGCAACGGGTTGTCCGAGCCCGCCTGTGCCCACCTGGCCCAGGCACTGCCCGGAAGTGTGATCACCTGATTCCAGCGGTCACTCCGCGCCAGGCCCGCATAAAGTTCTCCCCTTGCACGCCGCGGACCTGCTCCTCGGTCCAGCCGGCGGTTTGCAGGGCACGCCAGAGATCCGGGAGGTGCGAGGCGTTGGGCAGACCCTCCACCGGCTGAATCAACCCGTCGTAGTCGCTCCCAAGGGCCACCACCGGGTGGCCTCCGATGTGGGCCAGGTGGTTCGCCTGGGCCACCACGGCGCTGATATCTCGCGCTCCACCCACAAAGGGGCCATGCAGGTTCAAGCCGATCACCCCCCCCGTGGCTGCAATGCAGCGGATCTCTTCGTCGGACAGGTTGCGGGCGTGGGGTGCCAGTGTGTGTGCGTTGGAGTGGGAGGCGATGACCGGAACCTTTGAGGAGGAGCACACCTCCAGGGTGGTGTCGCGGCTGGCGTGCGACAGATCCACGATCAACCCCTTGGCCTGGCAGTGGGCCACCAGGGCGTGGCCCTTCTCGGTCAGTCCGCTGCCGCCATCCCCTGAGCTTCCGGCAAAGGGCGTGGAGAAGCTCCAGGTCAGCCCGACCATGCCCAGGCCTCGATCCTGGAGTCCCTGCAAGGAGGCGCGCCAGTCCTCGACTTTCAGGCCATGGGTGCCTTCCAGCGACACCAGCACACCGATGCGCCCGGCATCCGCGGCGGCTTGCGCCTCGTCGGGGCTGCGCACGATCTGCAACGCGTCCTGGGCAGCGATTGCAGATTCCAGTCGATCCAGCAAGGCCAGGGTGTGGACCACGTGGTCGGCGCTCCTGGGGGGCCACAAGACCTCCACCGCCAGGTTGGTCCCAGCGGCCCGCAACTGGCCCAAGCCCGCCTCCAGGCCGGTGGCATCGATTTTCACCTGTTGCCGGTGCAACTGGGTCGGGGTGTCCAGGTGGAGATCAGCCTGAATGGGTGTGGCCCAGGCGGCGGCAGTGGCAAGCAAGGCAGACAGCACCACGCGAGGATACCCCCAACAGCCGAGAGACCCGCGGTATGCTGCCCGGACTCCCCGCTGAACCCCCCATGGGTCCGGTCTATTCGTGTGCACTGTCCATGAGCGTTCGAAGGAAATTCCGGTTCATTCGTGAGCTTGCTCGAGGCGGGTTCGGGACCGTCTACCTGGCGGAGATGATCACGGGGGATGACTTCTCCACCGTGGTGGCGGTGAAGGTGTTGCACCAACAGTGGGCGCAGCACCAGGAAGTGGTCATGCGATCCCGGGACGAGGCGCGCCTCCTGGGGCGCTTGCGCCATCGCCACATCGTGCGGGTGGAGGACCTGACCAACCTGGGAGGCCATTGCGCCGTGGTCATGGAGTACCTGGAGGGGGTCGACATGGGCACCCTCGTTACCTGGCTGGCCAAGAAGGACGAGCACGTCCCCCCGCGCATGGCGTTTCAGGTGGTGGGAGCGGTGGCGGCAGCCCTGGAGGCTGCCTTCAGTCATGTGCCGCTCCAGGGAGGCAGCCCCCTGCAACTCATCCACCGGGACATCAAGCCCTCCAACGTCATGGTGACCGTAGAGGGGGAGGTCAAGCTCCTGGATTTCGGCACGGCCCGGGCCAATTTCGAGACCCGGGAGGCCCACACCGAAGCGCTGCACTTTGGCTCCCAGATCTACATGGCCCCGGAACGCTTCATGGGGGATCGGGACACCCGGGCATGCGATGTCTTTGCCCTGGGGATCACCTTGTTTGAGCTCCTGGTGGGAGAGCCGACGGGTCGGGTGCAGCTGCGGGAAGAGCGCTACGAGGCGGCGCTGAAGGAATACCTGGAGCGGGTCCAACTGCCGGGGGTCGATGAGAAGATCCAGGGGGAGCTTCGGCGGGTGCTGGGGATGATGATGGCCTTCCACGAGACGGAACGGATGACGGCCGTGGAAGTGGAAGAAGCCATGGAGGGGCTTGCGGAAGAGGTGGGGGGCCCGAGCTTGCGGCGGTTCTGCCGGGAGACCGTGCGCGAGGTCATGGGGGACCAGGAGCCCTTGGAGGCTGTGGGGGACTCGCTGGAAGGGCAGACCATGGAGGAGGATCGAACGGCCATCTTCGACACGGAAGGGCTGCCTCTGGGAGAGGATGATTTGGGGCCCTTGACGCCTACCGCGGGAGGGAGCGAGACCAGCGCCGGTTGGCTGGATGACTATGTCGATGATGCAGAGGAAACGGCTGCTGGTGCCCCTGTCCCTGCCGTCGTGGACGACTCGGAGCGGACCCTGGATCTGGGGAATGTGGATGAGCAACCGGTCTGGACGTCTGAGACCTTTCCCGGGGAGCAGCCAGGACTCCAGGTCCCGGAAGGCACGACCCTGCCGGTGCCTCCGCCGCCAATGGGATCTGAAAACACAACCGCCTCGGCCCCATCCCTTTCGGGGACACTGGGTTTTGAGGCAGGAGAACTCACCCAGGATGCGACGCCTCCCACTCAGACCGGTAGCAAGAAGGGCTGGGTGATTGCGGCGGTGGTGGCCGGGGTGTTGGGCGGGGTGGTTTTCCTGGGCGGACGCGATGAGCCGCCTGCCCTGCCTGGCGAGGCAGCGCCTGCGGTGGTGGAGGCTCCGGTTTTGCCACCGGAACCCGCAGAGGAGCCGGCCTTGGCTGAGGAAGCAGTCCCTGAGGTAGAGGTCGTGGAGGCCGCCGCACCGGTGGCCGCTCCGGCACCGTCAAAACCCTCACCGGCGCCGCGGGCAAGCTCCCGCCCGGGCAAGCTCAAGCTGAATACGCTCTCGGTGGGAGGGGCCCAGGTCAAGGTCAGCCACACGAACGGCTTCTTGCGGATCTGCCGTTCTCCCTGTATTCGCCTGGAGATTGGGGATCTGAAGCCGGGCACATACACGACCCGGGTGACCCCCAAGAGTGGTGGTCCAGAGGAGACGTTGAAGGTACGTGTTCGGTCCGACAAGACCTGTCGGTACAATCTCAAGAAGATCGAGAGCGGTTTGCAATGGGAGGAGCGAGGGTGCGAATGAACCACGGGTTTCGATGGGTCCTCTTGTGGAGCCTGGCAACGTGCATCAGCGGTGCGGTCGCCTGGGCGAATCCAATTCTGGAGCAGGTGGATAGCGCCCGGGAGGCCATCCTGGATGGGGAGTTCGAAACCGCGCATGACCTGTTGGACGGCGCTGAGAAACAAGCGCCAAGAAGCAGCGAGCCCGTGCTTCCCTCCCTCTTGTCTCGCATCCAGTATTACCGCGGCATTCTCGAGTACTTCGTGGGGGACCGGGAAGTGCAGGCCTTGGAGTACTTCAAGGCAGCGCTTGTCCACGACACGGAGTTTCAGTGGGATGAGGAACTCGTGGCCGAGGAGGAGCTGCAGGACCTGTTCGAGTTGTTGCGGAGGGAGGTCAACTCCCGTCCCCGACCCGGTGCTGGGGTGCCGGTGGCTGCCATTACCGAGAAGATCTACATCGATGGACGGTTGATGACCTCCTACGATGATGTGGTGGAGGGGCGGCACATGGTGCAGGTGATGTGCGCCGACGGCAACCTGGAGAGCAAGTGGGTGCTCTTTGGGAATGCGCCGGACTATGGTTGCTTCTGCTCCCTTTCGGAGTGCTTTCGTCCCTCTTTTGCTGGGGGGGAAGGGGGACGGAGTCTCGCGGGGCTGCCCCTGGACCAGGCGCTGCTTGGGGGGGGCGCACTGGCGCTGCTCGCGGGAAGTGTCGTGAACTTCTCGCTGCTGAATCCGCAATTCTCGGAAATCCAGCAAGCGCGGGCGAATCCTTCCACCGTTACCCGGACAGAGGCAGATGCCCTCACCGCCAGCTTTCAGCAGACTCGGGCCCTGACCCTGGGCCTTGTGGCAGGCGGGGTGGTGCTCGGTGGAGCCGGCGGCGCCATGTGGTGGAAGCAGCAGCAGGTCCAGGTGGGAGTGGGAGCGGATGGGCTTCGCATGAGCGGGCGCTTTTAGCACTCGGATGGAAAGCGGGGACACTGCGCTGGAGCGGGCCTTGGGCAGAGCCCAGGCGCGGGAGGGAGACTGGGAGCAGGCAGCACCTTGTTGGGAGCAGGTCCAGGAGCTTGCGGAAGCCGAGGAACGAGGGGATGTGGCCCTGGAGGCCGGCATCCGGGCGATTGACTGTTGGCGGCGTGGGGACCGGCCGGTGCGGGTGCTTGAGCGGATCGAGCTTCTGGAAGGACGGCTGCCGGATGTGGAGTTGGAGGCGCTGGTCTGGATCCACGGCGCTGCCGCCTGCTTGGACCTCGGGCGCCTGGAAGAGGGGGAAGGCCACGCCCGCCGGATCATGGGGCTGGTGCAGGAAGGTCCTGTGCGGGAGCTGGCTGCAGACACGCTGGCGGGAGTGCTGGTGGCCTCCGGGCAGATCGCGCCCCTGGGTGAGCTTCTGGATGCGTGGGAGGACGGCGAACGGGAGGTGGGGATCGCGATCCGGTTTCGCCGGGCCCAGGTGGCGCAGTTGAACGGGGATTGGAACCGGGCCCGGGAGCGCCTGTTGAGTTGTGCACTGGAGTTGGAAGGAGAAGACCCTCCCAATCCCTCGGCGCTTGGGGCCGTGTGGGAGGGACTGGCCCGCGTGGCCCGGGACCAGGGGGAGGTGGAAGAGGCGTTCTCCCTGCTGGACCGGGCGTGGATTGCCTGGGAGCGGGCCGGACGTGAGAGTGGTTGTGTTCGGGTGGCTGTGGAGCGGGCGATGACCGCCCACGGGGACGCGTCCCATGCCTTCTTGCCGGGGGGATTGGATGCGGGTGTGTCCTTCTGCAAGGAGAGGAGCCTTGTTCTCCTGGAGGGCCGGGCCCGCCTTGCCCGGGGCCTGTCTCGCTGGACAGCGGGAAGCGATGGGGCCATCGAAGATCTGAGCGCGGCGGTGTTCCTGGGGGAGCAATGCGGCGCCCCGTTCCTCTCCGGTCAGGCCCGCCTGGAGCGCCACCAGCGCGATGGAGGCCAGGGAGCCGGGGTGCTGGAACGGGCCCTGGCGGAGCTGCAGGCGGACTCGTTGCTGCGTGCGCGGGTGTGGCAGGCGATCAGGGCGGCGCGGGGGTAGGGCGGGAGCGGATTCCCTGCAAGCCCTGCCAACGAGACGACGGACAGCCATGATTGGGACGCCTGGAGCCGGCTGACGCTTGCGTCAAATCCGCATAAGATTGATGCATGGCCCGAAGGTCCCGCCTTCTATCTCCACAGGTGCTTGATGAGGCGCTGCGACAGGTTGTAGAAGCGTCCTCCACCCCCCCTGTTGCGGTGGGGGGATACGCCATGCAGCACTACGGATCAGATCGCTTGACCTCCGATCTCGATGTAATCGTGCAGGAGGACCTGCCCTTCCCGGTTCTCCTTTCCTTGACCTTTGGAGGAGTTACCGTGGAGGTTGGCGGCGTGCCTGTGGACTTGATCCGGCGCAGCGACCACTACGAGGACCTGTACGACGCTGCAGTGGCAGCCGCGGTCCCCGTACCCGGCGTGGACGGCGCTGCAATGGCCTCTCCAGAACACATGGTTGCCCTCAAACTCGCTGCTGGACCTCGGGAAGCAAAGGTCTTGCCCGACCTCTGGCACTTGCTTTCTACGCCTGGATTGGTCGATTACGACGCTGCCCGCGAACTCGTCCGAACGTTTATGGGGGAGTATGGGGCGGACGTGCTGGATGGACTTCGCGAGGAAGCGCTGTGGAGACGCGACCGGGGAGACCCGAAACGCCGGCCCCGAAAATGAAGACGACGCGTACAACGATCACCTTGAGAGACGACCTCCATCAATGCCTCAAAGCGGAAGCGGTCCGCCTACGGGTATCTTTGGGGCAAGTCATGGAATTGTACCTGATTGCTGGTGTTCAATCAGGGCCGGTCAATGACCCTGCGGCCGCCGCAGTCGAGATTCTCAAAGAACGCAATCAACGGAGCGAGTAGGAGGGCAGCGCGGGAGTCATCATGCACCCAGGATCACCCGCCGGCGAATACCGCCCCCCACAATGGCCAGTTTCACTTAGGCCCCTCGCTTGGGCATGGCCCAGCCCGATCGGACCAGGGCCGTGGCAAGGCCCAGGGCTCCGGGCTCCGGCGCGGCCTCCAGAGTGCCCGATGCAAGGCGCTGCTCCGCCTCGATCCGGCGGATTTTCCCGCTGCTGGTGCGGGGCAGGGTGCCCGGCTCCAGCACCTCCACCTTCCAACAGAGCAGGCCCGTGGATGCCACCACGGCCTCTCGGCAGTCCCTCGCCAGCTGGGCCGAATCCAGGTCCTGCCCCTTGGCCTGTTCCACCAGCAACACCAATTCATCCGTATGGGCACCGGGCGGGCGGTGGCAGACAGCGGCAGCACAACCTCGTCGAACCCCTGCAATCCCTGCCACAGCAGACTCCACCGCCTCTGGAGACGTGTTGCGGCCGCGAAGAATGAGCACCTCCTTGGCACGTCCCACCACGTGCAACTCCCCTTCCTGGAGAAAGCCGAGGTCCCCTGTGTCCAGCCAGCCGTCTTGCAACACCTTGTCCGTGGCCTCCGGGTTCTGGAGGTATTCCCGCATCAGGGACGGGCCCTGGATCCAGACGTGACCCACCCGGCCCTCGGACATGACGTCCTTTTCCGTACTCCTGATCTCCAGCTTGAAACCAGGCAGGGGCGGCCCCAGGGACATGATGGGCCGGTCCTTCGTGGGGTGTGTGCGTTGTCTCCAACCCTCCTTGAGAGGAGAAAATGTGACAGCGAGGGCTGCCTCGGACAGGCCGTACACCGGGGTGAGCGCCTTGGGGTTGAACCCCCACGGGGAAAAGCGATTGGAGAATGCGTCAAGGGTCTCAGCAGAAATCGATTCGGCTCCGTTGAGGGCCACCTGCCATGTGGAGAGATCCACCCCCTCCAGTTCCTCATCCTTGATCTTGTGAACACACATTCCGTAGGCAAAGTTCGGGGCGGTGGAAATCGTGCACTTGTAGCGAGAAATCGACCGAAGCCAGAGGGCGGGCCGGGTCACAAACACCTCGGGCCCCAGCAGGGTCAGGTCCCGTCCCTTCAGCAGCGCTGGGAACACGCAGCCGATCAATCCCATGTCATGGTACAGGGGCAGCCAGCTGATTCCACTCTGGAGTCCGTGTTGTTCCTCTGGCCACGCCTCCAGCAAGCCATTTACGAGAATGCTCGCCTGGGCCATGACCGCCCCATGAGACAAGGCCACCGCCTTTGGTTCGGCGGTTGTGCCCGAGGAGAACTGTACAAACGCCAGGTCTTCCAGGCTGGCCTGGTGTCGTGGAGCCTCGAGGGCAGTGGGAAGATCCTCCAGGGTCAGGCAACCGAACTCTGGACGTGCAATTTGAATGGCGGGACCCAGCAGTCGGCGCACCCGGGGGGAAGCAAGCACTGCACGCGCCCCTGTTATTTGTATCATTGCGGCGGTTTTTGCCGCGTATTCATCCAGGCGCCCCAGGCGCACCGGCGGATAGAGGGGCACCGGCACGATTCCCGCCCAGACCGCGCCCAGGAACGCTGAAAAGAAGCCGGGTTCTGTGGGATACACAAGGCAGATTCGGTCACCGGGTTGGCACCCAAGAGCCAGAAGCTGTCCCGCGGTACGGGCTGCATCCTCGATGATGCGAGACCAGGGGAGGTGCGTGGCGTTTTCCTTGCGGTCCACGAATCGAAGACCGAACCCGGTGATGTTCCGGGCATCCGCCAGGCAGTCAACCAGCGTTTGCAAGACGCCTCCCAATGAGAGCCACCAGGTCCCCGGCCGTCTCCAGGCCCTTCTCGTCCCCCTCTTCCAGGCAGACCCGAAAGTGGTTCTCCACCTCCACGATCAAGGTCAGCAAGCGGATCGAGTCCAACTCCAGCACCTCGACCAGGGGGGACGAGGCCTCCAGGCCTCCTTCATGGTCCAGGTGTTCCCGGGCCACCGCTACGAGACCTTCCAGAATGCGGTCCGCGTTCACGGGCCATCCGGTAGGAATCGCGGCCGTTGTTCCATGCGTTCCCCATACCCGCAGTGCTCCGTGAGCGCTGCCTCTTCTACCCCAATTCGAACCTTCAACAGGGCAGCATTGAGCAGACTGAACACCCCCGCCGTCATCCAGGCACCATGCAACAGCGGAAGGGCGAGTATTTCCATGCAGACGGCCACGTAGTTCGGGTGACGAATCCAGCGGTATGGACCGGCTTCCACCACCGGTCGCCCAGGAACCACCAGCACCCGGGTGTTCCAGGCAGAACCCAGGGTGGCCACCGCCCAGTAGCGAAGGCCCATGGATGCCACAAGAGCAGCCCCCATGGCCCCTCCCAGCCAGGGCCGAAAGGGCCGCCCGAGGATCAGAACCTCGGCGAGGGCGGCCGGGAAGATCAGGGTGTGCAGGACCACCATCCACCGAAAATGACGTTGGCCCACCTCCACGCCTCCCTGTTCCAGGGCAAGGCGGGCATTCCGACGCGACAGGAACAACTCCCAGATCCGTTCCAGGGCGATGCACGTGAGCACAGCACCGTAGGCGACCTCGGTGGTCACCATTGCAGAAGCACCAACTCGGAGCAGAATCCGGGGCCCATGGCCAGGAGCAAGCCGTGGCTCCCCGGGGGGGGCGGGGGCTGCGCCAGGGTGTCCTGCAGCACCATGAGCACGGAGGAAGAGGACAGGTTTCCCACCTCTCGCAGGCTCTTCCACGTCAGCTCCAGTGCGGAATCCGGCAGATCCAGCCCCTCCTGCAGCGCCTCCAGCACCTTGGGTCCCCCCGGATGGCAGATCCACCGGTGGATGTCGTCTTTGTCCAGGCCATGATCCGCCAGAAAGGCATCCACATCCCGGGGCAGGACTTCCCCGGCGATTCGGGGCACCTCCGCGGACAAGACCACCTTGAATCCGGTCTCGGAGATGTTCCACCCCATCACCTTTTCCGTGTCCGGGTAGAAAATCGAGCGCGTGTCCACAATGCGGGGGCTTGCGCTGGCGGCCAGGGGGTGGTCCTCCCCCACCAGGACCACAGCGGCGGCTCCGTCTCCGAACAGGCCCGATGAAATCAGGTTGGGGACCGAGAGATCGTCTCGCTGGAGGGTCAGGGAGCAGAGCTCCACGGAGAGAAGAACCGCAGCGCTGTCGGGCCGGGCCCGGACCTGTTCCGAGGCCCGGGAGATACCCGCGGCACCTGCGACACAACCCAGGCCGAACAAGGGCATGCGTCGAATGTGGGGGGAGAGGCCGATTCGGTTGATCAGCCGCGCATCAATGGAGGGGGTGGCCAGGCCGGTCACGCTGACAAAGAGCAGCGCATCCACGGCGTTGGGGGCCAGGCCGATGGGCTCCAGGGCTGCGAGGAAAGCGTCTGCCCCCACTTCCAGCGCCACGCGAATCCAGGCATCATTTGCAGCACCAAAGGAGTCCAACTTCGGGTATTCCTCCATGGGCAGGGCCAGGTTTCGCCCCCCCACCAGCACGTTGCGGTGCAGGGCCTCCAGGCGATCCATGTTGTGGTGCCGCTGGCCCCAATGGGCTCGAAACGCCGCGATCAGCGTTTCTTGATCGTAGAAGTGGGGGGGCAGCGCCCGGCCGACGGAAGCGATTCGCACGCAAGGCTCCGATTTGGTTCAAGGGAGTATGCCAAAGATGGTGGCCCGTCGGGGCCCGGACAGGTGCCCAGACTCGGGATAGAGGCGCCTGGGAGGTTCCCGGTGTCTGAAACACAGTCCTCTGAAACACAGTCCTCTGAAACACAGTCCTGGCAGCTGGAGCGACAGGGCGGAATTGCGCTGCTTGAGTTGCACCACGGAAAGGCCAACGAAATGGGGGCCGAGCAGGTGGCTGCCTTTGATGCCCTGGCCGAGGAGCTGGAAGGGGACGGCACGCGGGCCCTGGTGACCTGGTCCCGGCGTGTCTCCTCCCGGGGCACACCGATTTTTATTGCCGGGGCCAACGTGACGGAACGGACCGGCTGGGACCGGGACCGGGTGGCAGCCCATGTTCGCAACCAGCGCCGGGTCATGGCCCGCATGCGCAACCTTCCCCTGTTTCACCTGGCGGTGGTGAATGGGGTTGCCCTGGGGTGGGGCACGGAATTCCTGATCACCGCGGACTACCGGATCGCCACACCCGGTGCGCGGTTTGGTCTGCCGGAGACCGGGTTGGGTATTCTTCCCGGTGCGGGGGGAAGTGCTGAGCTTTGGAGCTTGATCGGGGTTCCCCAAGCCCTGCGCCTGGGCATGACCGGGGAGCTCATTTCGCCCGAGGAAGCCGTGAGAATCGGTCTTGTGCAGGAAATCAGTGACGATGTGGACGCGGCCCTGGCCCGTGGTCTGGAGATCGCTGGCCGCGTCGAGCGAAACAGCCCCACCGCGGTGGCTGCTTTCAAGCGGGCTTGCCTGGGGGCGGTCGGGCGGTCTGCCGGGGATCGCATGGAGCTGGAGGCCAAGGCCTACGAGCACTGCCTGGACGCGGGGGATGCCGCCCTGGGCCGGGCCCACTTCGATGCCATCCGAAAGGGGGAGTCGGTTCCCTGGGGCGCCATGGAGCGTTTCGAGCCCTGATGCTTTTGTTTCTCCTCTGGGGCTGTTCGGGCGAGACCGCGCTTGGCCGCTGTGACGATCTGGGTGATCCCGTGTCCGTGGAGGACTGTCGGTACCAGGCAGCTGTCGTGCTGGGGGAGGACCGGGCGGCGCTCCAGGCTGAGATTAACGGCATTTCCAGTGAGCACTCCCGCGACCTGCTGAGACTGCGTCTCGCGGTGCGGGATCCCGTGCAGCTTGGTTGGCTTTGTGACGATGGACTGGAGACCGCCGCCGTGAAGAGCCGCTGTTCCGTGCTCTTGCGTCGAAAGCACCTGCGAGGGGAAGCCAGCCCATGATCGGTCTGCTCTCTCTTTGGTTGTTGGCTTGTGGCGACGAGGAAACCTTGACGGTCGCCCAGCAAGCGCTTGTGGACGATGCCTCCACCCTGGCCGACTGCGACCAGGCGCTGTTCACGGAAATGGCCACGACGTGCAGGCTGCTGCAGGCCATTGAGTCCGCAGCCAGCGGAGATGTCGATGCAGCAGGGCTGGCCTGTGGGGCGGTCCGAGATGCGTTGTGGAGGGATGAGTGCCACTTCCGGGTGGCCGAGGAGATGGGTCGGGTCGGGCGCGTCCAGGTGGCCTTGCGTCACTGTGCGAAGGCGGGCGACTTTGCTTCCGACTGCGTCACCCAGACCGCCTGGCGTTATCCCCGGTGGGAAGCCCGGGTGCGCGTGTACATCGATGGTGGGCAGGGAGAGGAGGAGGGCTTCATCGGCCCGGGATCAGAGGAGGCTTCCAAGCTGCTGGCCACCTTTGAGGACGAGGTTCGTCTCGCCTCTTCTGGCCTGGAGGAGGGGCTTCAAGACGAGGCTATGGACCAGTTGATCTCGGCAGCCTGGTTCAACGTCTATTTTGGCTCGGGCGTGGCGGATCCCGCCTTGGCCCGCGCTGCGACCGGCGCCCACGCAGCCCCGGCCCGCACCGCCTTTGCCCTGGAAGCCGTGCGGTTGGTGGTGGGGAAGGGAGGCCAGGCCGCAGACCAGGTGGCGTCTGAGGTGCGTCGCATCTGGGAAGGGGACCAGCCCCCCGTGGAAGGGAGCCCCATTCGCAGGGGAAGTCGATCCGTCCGATACAGTGCGCCAGCCCAGGCGCGGGGAACAGGACACCTGGACCGAACGGGCACCTGGGGTGGAGGAAGACGCCTGGTGGGTGTCACGGGTGGTGACGACCTGGACGTGGCCATCCTGCACGCGATGTTTTGCCTGGAAAAGGTGCCACCCCAAGCCCTGGAGGGCTTCCTGGATGACTCCCGGGATCGGGTGCGATGGACAGCGGCGCATCTCTACGCCCAGTTGGCGGGCCAGGACGAGCCCAGGGTCCAGGAGATGCTGGAGGGCGACGAGACGATACTCAAGGACCTGGTCTGGCAGGCTCTGGTGGCAACTACCAAGCTCCCTGGCTGGATGGAAGCGCTGGAAGAATGATTCCCTCTCGCGATGCAATGGTCTCCCGCCTGGGACAAGAAACCTTCGACCTTGTGGTGGTGGGGGGAGGCATTACCGGTTGTGGTGTGATTCGGGATGCTGCCCGAAGGGGGCTCAACTGTGCGTTGATTGAGGCAAACGACTTCGCGTCGGGCACATCTTCTCGCAGCTCCAAGCTCATTCATGGGGGATTGCGCTACCTGGAGCAGTGGGAGTTCGGGCTGGTCCACGAGGCCGTGACGGAACGCCAGACACTGATGCGCATCGCCCCCCACCTGGTGCGTGCCCAGGCGTTTCTGTTTCCGGTCTACGCGGATGGTCCCCACAGCCTGGCAGTTGTGAATGCCGGCCTCTGGCTCTACGAGGGCTTGTCCATGTTTCGGAGCCCGAAACTCCACAGGAACCTGCGGGTGCGCCAGGTCCAGCAGGAGGAGCCGATTCTCGCTCGAAATGGCCTGAAGGGGGCGCCCCTCTACTACGACGCAGCGACGGATGATGCCCGCCTCACCCTGGAAACCGCCCTGGACGCCATTCATGCGGGGGGGGTGGTGCTGAACCATGCGAGGGTGGAGTCCCTCTGCAAGAGTGAGCAGGGCCGGGTGAATGGGGTGCGCATTCGGAATGCCCTCTCGGGGGAGTTCCTGGATGTGCAGGCCAAGGTGGTGGTGAATGCCACGGGTCCCTGGACGGACCGGGTGCGGGCCCTGTCGGCAAAATCCAGCGACCTCTTGCGCCCCACCAAGGGTGTCCACATTGTTGTCGATGCGGATCGACTGCCGGTCAAGCATGCGGTGGTCTGCAACCATCCGGTGGACAAGAGACTTCTCTTTGCGATTCCCTGGGGAGACCAGAGCTACATCGGCACCACCGATACGGACTTTGATGGGGATCCCAAGGACGTGGTGGCCACTGGCGAGGACGTGGACTACCTCCTGGCTGCGTGTGCCCACTTCTTTCCAGAGGCACAACTTGAGCGAGCCGATGTCATCGCCACCTGGGCAGGCCTGCGCCCCTTGATCAAGGACACGGATGCCCGCCTGGAATCGTCCGTGTCGAGAGAGCACGAGATCTTTGTGGATGAGAACGGGTTGCTGACCATCGCGGGTGGAAAGCTCACGACCTACCGGCTCATGGCAGAGGAGGTGGTTGAAAAGGCAGTGCAGCTGATGGACAACGGAATCGGAGGCCTCGTGCCACCGAAGACCGACCAGGAACCGTTGCCCGGTGCTGTGGGCTGGCCCTTGAATGGAGACCCCGAAACGGTCGCGGAAAAGGTCCGCGCTGCGGCGACACATGGCATCTCCCCCGAGGCCGCCCTTCACCTGGCCCGGCGCTACGGCACCCGGGGCATCGACATCGCCGCCTCCCTCTCCGAAGAAGGAGGGGCCCCCCTTGTGGACGGACGGCCCGAGGTCCTTGGGATTGTGGATTGGGCGATTCAGGAGGAGCTGGCACAGACTCTGGAAGACCTGATGGTGCGGCGCACCCAACTCTATTTTCGAGACGGGAACCAGGGCCTGGATGTGGCGCCTCGAATCGCGGAGCACATGCAAGCGCTGCTGGGATGGAGCGATGCACGACGGGAAGAAGAACTGTCTGCCTACCGGGCAGAAGTAGCGCGGAGCCGCCGGTGGCGAGAGGAGTAGGACGGAGGCCCGAGGGGCTCCTGACCACCCGGCGGGTGAAGGCCATCGCCCGGGCCTTCCAGGGCACGGATGCCAGGTTTTCCGCGGCTTGTACCCGGGCTTTGCGGGGCCTGGAGGGAGGGGGTGGCGTTCCCGCTGAGCTTCTCTCCCTGGGGGCCCGCATGGTGTCTCGGGGGGTGCTCACCGCAAGGGTTCTCTCGGTCGGTCGAGAGCGGCCCTGGCCCTATGCTTTTGTGCGACAACTGGACCCTGAGGATCACGGCTTCCTGCCCCGCTCTCTCCTTCCGATCCACATGAACCTGTCCTATCGGAACTGGACCACCGTGGGGCTGCCAGGGTGGCCGGATGAAGCCATCGTGGACCCCGGTGGATGGGTGACCCCTTGGCGAGACGGCCCCTCCATCGCCGTCTGGGTGGGGGACTCACGGAGGATGTACACCCTGGGCCCCCTTCCCGGCTGGGGAACGGACTCAGGGTTGCAGCTGTCCCAGGAGCGTCTTGGGACCTTTCCCATGGTGCGGACCACGGCCCAGCGACAGGAGATCGAGGTGGAGGTAGATGTCTTCCCGGCCATTGTGGATGGACGGCAGGTCTTCGGCATCACTGCCCGTGCCCGTCTCCTGGCACCGGCACCGCGGCCCGTGCGTCTCGCCTTTTCCATTCGTCCCGCAAACCCGGAGGGAATTGCGCCGGTCTTTGAGATGGCACGGAGGGACGACGGCTGGTGGTGGGTCAATGGACAGCCCTTTCTGTTCTTCCCCCATCCCTCCGACTCTCATTGCCTGGCAAACTGGAAGAGCGGAGAGGTCTACTCCATGGTGGGAGGGATGCTCCGGGATGCGGGGCAGAGACCCTCCCTGGGGGAGGGACATGACTCGGTGACTTGTGAGGCGGGTCTGGCCACGGGCTGCGAGGTCTATCGGGCCACTTTGTCGCCGGGGGAGACCTTCAAGCGGACGGTGTATGCGGCCAGAGAGGCCCCCCTGAGCGATGTGCTGCGGCGATCCTCTGCGTCCAGGATGGTCGCGGGTGCCAAGGCAGACTGGGAGGGAATCGTGCGGGCAGGGGCGCGGGTGGAGGTTCCGGTCCACTCCCGGCTCTTTGATTCTTGTGTCACGACCCTGCTGGCTCTTTGTGATGAAGACCTGATTACCCCTGGGCCTTCCACCTACCATGACTTCTGGTACCGGGATGCCGCATACATGTTGGCGGCCTTGTCGCGCCTGGGGCATGTGCGGCGCACGGCCCAGATTCAGCAGGGATGGGTGGCTCGCCAGGAGCGATCCGGCGCCTGGCTCTCCCAGGGGGGGGAGTGGGACGGTACGGGACAGGCGGTCTGGAGCATTCTTGATACATTTCGCTTGACCGGAGACATTGCATTCTTGCGACGGATGTACCCCTCTGTTGCCCGGGCTGCCCGTTGGATTGCCCGGGTCCAGAGCGATGGCATGATGCCGGCGGGATGGTCTGCAGAACACCTGGGGCCGGCAGATCGGTACTACTGGGATGCTCTGTGGTGTTGTGCGGGTCTCCGGGATGCCGCAGAGGCGGCGGAGCGCCTGGGCAAGCGCCGGGATGCGCGGGAGTTCATGGGAGTTCATGGTGTTGTGTTGGAGCGCCTGCGAGCCCGCATGGGAGAAGGTCCTGTGCCGGCAGCACCGGGCCGTTCCATGGATTCCGCTGCGGTGTCCGTGCTGGCTGCGGTGTGGCCCCTGGGCCTTTTCGGGGCGGGAGAGCCTGCCATGCGGGAGACCGTGCGGTGGCTCCTGGATCACTGCATGCACGAGGCGGGTCTCTTCCATGACGTGGTCCACTCGGGTGTAAATGCCTACCTCACGTGCCACCTGGCCCAGGCCAGGCTCCTGGATGGCGATGCCCAGGCGGTGTCCCACCTGGACTACCTGGCGGAACACGCCACTCCGACGGGCTGCTGGCCCGAGGCCTTTCATCCGAACCGGGGTGGCGTCATGGGGGATGGCGACTCGGGCTGGGCAGCCGCGGATTTCGTGAGCCTGTGCCGGTCACTTGTGCTCTGCGAGGAAGGGGGCGTCTTGCACCTGTTTCGGGGCACGGATCGCCGGTGGTGGGACCGACCGACCCTCCTGGAGAACCTGCCGACCCGCTTTGGATCTGTGGATCTTCAGGCGGAAGGGGGCGCTTTGCGCCTGGTGGGCCGTTGGCGGGAGAGGCCTCGGCGCATCGTGTGGCACAAACCGGAGGGCGAGGAGGGCCGGTTGGTGGTGGACAGCGCAGAGGTGCGCGGTTCCGGGGCGACCCTGGAGATCACTTGATCGGCCAGGCCCTCGCGGTGCCACCGGCTGAAACGGGTTGCCCGAGCAGCTGTGTGATGGCGGCTGATACCCGGGACGAACATGCTTCAGGCGGGGGATAGGGCGGTCCACAGCGGGATGGATCAAACAACACCCACCCAAGCCCGGAATCCTGCGCCTGCTTCGCTGTTGGGGGAGAGTCGGGCACCGTCCCTGCACTCAACGTGTGCAGCCATGATCGGAAGGGGTCGGATTCTCGGCGCGCATCCGACCGTCGAATGGGGTTGGCGCGAGGAATCCCAGGCGTCTCCAACACCGAAAGGTACTGGATGGAGGGATCAAACGGGAGTTCTGCAACGGGGGCATCGACTGTCGCAAGAAACTCGGAGGTTGCGAGGCGGGGAACCTGCGTCCATCGGTTCGGGTGCGTGACCTGTCCCAGGGTGTACCGACCGCTCATGCCCACCACGGCGCCGGCCAGGAGAAGAACCCCCCAGCGGGCTCTTCCGGAGAGTCGCTGCTGCAAGGCTTCCAGACCACATCCCGTGAGGCCCGCGCCGATGACTGCACCCATGGCAGAGAAGCGGCCGTAGTCGTGCACAACGGAAACCCGGCAGGCAGCACGGGTGATGAGCTCCGGCCAGGTGCCGGGTGCGCTCTGGCCGGCCCAGGTGGGGCAAGGGCCAAGGGCGAGCAATCCCAGGATTCCCAGGCACACGAGGCCAACGACTCCCACCCCCCGCCGTCGAGGGTCCAGCAGGCACAAGGGGGCCAGCACCCAAGCTGACAGGGCCATCCCTGCCAACATTTGTTCCCTTCCGGTGGGGGGGGCCCAAAGAAACAGCCGGGATGCGGGGACCGTCAGAGTAGCGTCTGGGCAGGCAGCGGTGAGACAGGCGGCTGCATCCCAGGCCTCCGGTGCGATCCGGCTGGATCCGAGGATGCTGGAAAGCTCTCCAAAGGCCATTCCCACACCGGCCGCCAGGGCCAACAACAGAAAACCCCACCCCCAGGGGCCGGAGCGGCGGCATTCCTGTAGAACAAGGACGGCCCCGAAAGGCGCGAGCATGACCACAAAGGGGGGATAGGCCGTGGCAGCAGCCGCTCCCAGCGCCCCAGCCACCACAGCCCAGGCAGGGCGAGACCAGGAGAACCCGTCCGGTCGCAGCACCTCCACCGTAGCGCCAAGTGCCGCAGCCGAAAGCCCGGGCCAGGCCGCGTTCATCCTGGCCATGTGCAGTGCCTTCCACGCCGGGTGGCAGCACGCGCCAAGGGCTCCCGCGACCACAATGCCCAGTCCGCGGGCACCCAGGGCCCGGGCCAGCCAGGCAAACCCCAGGGCGTTGCAGAGGACCGCCAGACCCTGGGCTGCCCCAAACTGCCGGGGCCAATCAAATGCCCAAGCCATGGGAGCAGCGAGAACAGCATCCATCACGGCGGGAAAGTCGATGGCCCGCTCATAGGGGTTCGGGAAGTTGAAATCCGCCAGGTGCTCGAGGTTTCCCCCTGCAGCCAGGGTGCGGGCGGTCCAGTCATAGAACCAGGCGGTCTGTACGTTGTCCCCGGTCAGCGCCCCGTAAAACGAGGCCTCCGCTGTCCACAGGGGCCAGGCAATCCAAAGGGCGATCCCCACGACGACCGCCCATGCAGCGAGGTGCTTGGCACGATCAACCATCGCTGCCCACCTCCCAGGCCAACGCCCCTTGCTCCAATTTCTCAGGGGTGCCCAGCACCTTTTCCAGCTCCAGCGCGACGGCATCGGAGCAGGGGGCTGACTCTCTCATGTAGGGGGCCCGGCACCGCGTTGGATCAAAGACCACCCAACGCACCCCGGAGCGGAGGGCATGGGTCTTCGAGGACGTCGATTCATCCAGGCGACCCCTGCCCAGGGCATAGAGCCAGGAGAGGAAGGGGTCTGAGGCAGGAGGACCATCCACGGCATTGAATGGATTGATGCGACGGTGCCCAGGGGCCTCCATGACGGACAGGAACTGCAACCCACTGTCGAAAGGCAGCTCGGCGACGGGCCCCGCAGGTGCCTGTTGCAGGAACGCTGTCGTGGGAAGGGTGGGCACCTCTTTCCATCGGTGGGGCAAGGTCAACTGGCCCACCGTGTAGGCAACGGACTGGGTTCCCGCCAGCGCTGCGATCAGCCAACCCCCCCAGCGCATGAACCCCTGGCGATTTTTCAGACGGGAGTCGATTGCCTCCACCGCAAGTCCCGACAAGGGGGCCGCCACAAGGGCCGCCATCGTGGCAAACCTGCCAAAGTCGTGAAGCACTGCGGTCTCACACCAGATCCGGGGCAGGAAGCTGCGGAACATGGGCCAGTTGGCAGCCCCCATTGGGCGCCCCTCTGTCCAGGCTGCGCAAGGACCCAGAGCCAGGAATGCCAGCCCCCCGAAACAGGCGAGGCACCCCCACACGATGCCTCTCCTCTTCCGGTGCAGAGGGGCCAGCAGCGCCAACAACCACGTGCCCACCGCCAGGCCGGCCCCCATGCGAACGCCGCCGGCATCCCCCAGGCGAAACCACTGATCCACATCGACCGCCAGGGTTCCCTTGGGGCAGAATCCCTCGAGAATGCATGCCAGGGGAATCAGGGCCCGCAAGGTGCCGCCGGGTTGCACCTCCGTGGGACAGGTCCCGGCCACACACTCGGGATTCGACACCCGGGGGGAGTCGCGGATCCCCTCCAGCTCCGGCCACAAGAACCCAAGGGCCAGTGCCACAGCCAGGAGCGCCAGCCCCCATTCCACCCGCCCGGCGCGGCGAAGCCGGGGTGCGGCAAGCACGAGCCCGACCGGCGCCAACATGACCACAAAGGGCGGGTAGGTCGCTGCAGCGAATGCCCCCAGGACAGCGGCAAGGACCAACCGGAACAAGGCGTGGAACCGCGTGGGCCGCAGGTCCCGGTCCATGAGATCGAGCCAGGCCGCCAGTGCGGCTGCTGGAACCCCTGGCCAGGCAGCGTTGACGCGGGCCAGGTGAAGTTCCTTGAGGGCGGGGGTACAACAGAGACCCAGGATTCCCGACAAGGCCACGCCCAGACCCCGGCACCCCATGGTGCGGGCCAACCAGGCAAAGCCAAGACCATTCACGAGAATGGCCAGGGACTGGGCCACCCCGTATTGCCGGGGCCAATCGAAGAGCCACGCGGCAGGGGCGGCGAGAATGGCATCGCCAATGCCGGGAATCTCGTCCTGGCGGGCGTAAGGCGCGGGGTGGTTGAAGTCCGTCAGGCGGTCGAGGCCGCCCCCTTCCAGGAGGGCCCGGGCCACAAAGTCATAGAACCAGGGACCCTGGGCTCCGTCGCTCACCAGAATGCCTCCGAAGACATGGCCGGAAGCGCTCCACAGGGGGGTCGTCAACCAAAGGCCAACTCCCAGGATCAGCCACAGTGCCCAGTTGCGTGGCAGTGGAATTCCGGCATCGGGCATGCCCTATCCTGCACCGAACACGTGGATGGCATCCAGGAACTGGGTGCCAAACCGGCCGTACCGGGAGGCTCCCATGCCATGGAGGGCCATCATTCCCTCCTCGTTGACGGGGCGGCGGGCAGCCATTTCCCGAAGGGTGCGATTGGGGGCGACCACGTAGCTCGGGACTTCGGCGGCCTTGGCGAGTTGCCGTCGAATGTCCGCCAGGTAGCTGTAGAGGTCTTCGGCGACCTTGGGAAGAGGCGAGACTTCGGCGGAGGTGCGCCGGGGCGCACCGGAATTTCCGCCCCCCGTGCCTCTTGGAGAGGAGCCAGGCCAGAGCATCTCAAAGGAATCCTCTTGCTGTCGCATGACCCGGTCCCCCAGCTCGGTCATCTCCACCTCGGCATAGGTCCGTTCCCTCCCGCGCACGCTCCGGGTCACGTGGGTGCGGCGCAGCGCCCCCGCCCGCACCAGCTCCCCCAGGAGCTCCTCCAGCTGGGCCACGGTCCAATTCGACAGCAGCCCATAGGTGGACAGCCGGTCAAAGCGGAATTGGAGAATGGTGCGGTTCCGGGAGCCGGAGAGGACCCGCGCCACCAGGGAGGCCGACCAGGCACCGCGCATGCGGGCCACACAGGACAGGGCTTTGCGGACCACCTCCTCCTGTGCATCGTCCAGTGCGGAGGGCAGGCGGGCACCCCGGGTCCCGGCCCCGCAGGCATCGCAGTTGCCGCAGGCGGCAAAGGGTGGGTTCTCCCCAAAGTGCTCCAGGAGGTACCGGCGCCGGCACGGGGCGTGGGCGTAGTCCACCATCCGGTCCAGCTTTTCGTAGTCTCGCTGTCGTCGCTCCCGCAGCCGGGCCTCATCCAACGCCAGGGGCTCCCCTGGTTTCAGGAGACGAAACCCGCCGGTGCCTGTCGGGCCAGCGGAGGCCGTAGGACGGCGAGCCGTAGGACGGCGAACCGAAAGACGGCGCAGCCACCCCTCTCGCTCCAAGAGGGTCAAGCAGCTTGAAACGGCCCGTTCGTTGGGTTCGTCGGCCTGCACCCGGCCCGCCAGCTCCCGCACGGAGCAGAAGAGAGGGTTCTCGCCCGTCTGCAGCGCGTTCCAGGTGCCGTGGACCAGGTCCAGGGGCGGATGGCTCATCCGAATAAAGAACTCCTGGGTGCGGCGGTCGGACGTGCGGTAGAGCAGGGTGACCTGGGAGGGGAGGCCATCCCGTCCGGCGCGGCCGATTTCCTGGTAGTAGGCCTCGACGGTGCCAGGCAGGTCCCAGTGCACCACGGCGCGAATGTCGGGTTTGTCGACCCCCATGCCGAAGGCGTTGGTGGCCACGATGACCGGCGCCTCCCCCCGCATGAAGGCCTCCTGAGTGGCGGTGCGTTCTTCCGGTGGCAGGCCTGCGTGGTAGGCGTGGGCATTCACCCCCGCCAATCGAAGGGATGCCGTGGCACGCTCGACGTTCTTCCGGGTGGCGGCGTAGACGATGGCGCACTTGCCCCGCACCCGCTCCGCTGTCGCCCGGGCCTTGTCCTGGGCCCGGGCACACGGCAGGACCTCCAGCGCGAGGTTCTCCCGGTCGAACCCCAGGATGAAGCGGGCAGCATCCTCCAACCCCAGCTGCTTCACCACGTCGTCCTGCACCGCGGGGGTGGCTGTGGCGGTCAGTGCCACCGTGGGAATGGCACCCAGAGCGCTGCGGACACGGCCCAGGCGCAGGTAGTCCGGCCGAAAGTCATGTCCCCAGGCGGACAGGCAGTGGGCCTCGTCCACCGCCAGAAGACGTATGTCACAATGGGAAAGGCGCTCGATGAATGCTGGCTGGAAGCGCTCCGGGGCCACGTACACAAGCTCCCACTCCCCGGCGTCCAGGCCCTGCAGCCGGGCGTCTCGCTCCTGTTGCGTGAGGCCCGAGTGGATGGCCGTGGCGCGAATACCTGCTTGCTGCAGGGAGTCGACCTGGTCCTTCATGAGGGCGATGAGGGGCGAGACCACCAGGGTGGTGCCCCCCCGGAAGAGCGCGGGCAATTGAAAGCAGAGGGACTTCCCGGAGCCCGTGGGCATGACCACCAGGGCGTCCTTGCCGCCGGCCACGTGGGCGCAGATGGATCGCTGCCCCGGTCGGAACCCCGGGTGGGAAAAGCGATCCTGCAACAGGGTCTTGAGATCCATGTGGGCGCCTCGGCTGGCCGGAATTGTGTATCAGGATAGGCCCAAACATATGCCCGAGATCGGCCAGGAAATGTCCGCCTCTGCTCCGGTCCAGGTGATTCGGCATCCAGGGGGGGTGTCGGAGCCGGATCGAGTGGCTGTAGAGGAGCCCCTGGAGATTCGGATCGAGGGCCGAGCGCTTGCGGTCACGATGCGGACCCCGGGCCATGATCGTGAGCTGACAGCGGGTTTTTTGTACACGGAGGGCTGCATTGACGGTGCAGATGACCTGGCGGCCGTGGCGCATGTGCGGGATCCGCTGGATCCCCAGGACAACACGGTGGATGTGCGCCTGGCAGCAGGCGTTCGAATGGATGACGGTCGCTTTGCGTCTGCCCAAAGGGAGTTCTACGCCAGCAGCTCCTGTGGCATTTGCGGCAAGGCGACCATCGAGCGGGTGATGCTCGGTGCGCCGGCGCTTGAATCGCCGCTGCGGGTCCCCCTGGAGGCGTTGGTGGACCTGCCGGAGCGCATGCGGGCGGCCCAGAGCACCTTCGAGACGACCGGCGGCCTCCATGCGGCAGCCTTGTTCTCTGTGGCGACGGGGGAGATCCAGGTGCTGCGGGAGGATGTGGGGCGACACAACGCCGTGGACAAGGTTTTGGGTTGGAGGCTGCTCCAGGATCGGGTGCCCGTGGACGACGTGGTCCTTGTGGTTTCGGGGCGAGCTGGTTTTGAGATTGTCCAGAAGGCGCTGGTGGCCCGGGTGCCCGTGCTGGCGGCGGTGGGGGCCCCTTCCAGTCTCGCGGTTTCACTGGTCCTGGAGTCCGGCATGCAGTTGGTGGGATTTCTAGGGGACGGGCGGTGCAACCAATACGCGCCGCTGCCCCGGTGAGCCGTCCCAGACACCAGCAGGTCGCCTTGGGCGTGGGCACCGCCCTTTCCGGCTGCGGAGCGCTGTTCCTGCTGGTTCGCTTTCTGCAGACAGTTTCCGCCCGATTTTCCTATGGCTTCGACCTGGAGTGGATGGAGGGGGGGATGTTGGTGCATGCCTGGCGGCTCCGAGAGGGGCTGGGCCTCTATGTGGAGCCAAGCGCGGACTTCATTCCCTACATCTACCCGCCGCTCTATCCGTGGTTGCTGTCCCTCCTGGGCCCCGCGGACTACGGAACCGGCAGGTTGCTCTCGGCGGTGGCCACCCTGGCGGCCGTCGGGGCCCTGGTGGCCCTGCTTCGGCGGGATGGCACCCCCTGGCTCTTTGCCCTCGGAGGCGCAGCAGCCTTTCTCTCCTGCTACGACGAGTCGGGTTCGTTTTATGACCTGGTGCGGGGGGATGCCCTGGCCCTCGGGTTTGCCTCCTGGTTTCTCGTGGCCCTCCGGATGGCTGGCCCCCGATCGGTGGGGGTGGCGGGGCTGCTTTTGGTGGCGGCCTACCTGTCCAAGCACAACTACGCCTTGTTGGGTTTGCCGGCTCTCTACTGGTTGTGGCGCTTCCATTCCCGCGATCTCGCCCTGCGGTTCTTAGCGGCCTCCGCGGGAGTGGCCCTCATGATCACCGCCGGCTTGACCCTGGCTTCTGAGGGGCGATTTCTGGTGTACCTGCTCGGCGTGCCGGCTGTGCATCCTTTCGTGGCAGACCGGGCCTTTCCCGGGGCGGGGATCGAGATGTTGAAGGCGGTGCCGTGGGTGGCTGGTGCGGCATCGGTCGCAGGGGTGGAGCTGTTCTTCTTCAGGCACGGGAAAGAAAGGGAGCCGGTCCACTTGGAGGCAGTGGCGTTTTGGGTGGGGATGGCAGGTGTGGTCTGGATTCTCTGTGCTGTCATGCGCGGGCACCACGGTGGATTCATCAATGTGCTGATGCCCGGATTCTGGATGCTGTCTGCCCTCGGGGCCCGGCTCCTGGGTCGCCTCTGGCTGGCGCGGCCTCACACGATCCTGGCCCTCGCCATGGGCCTGCTTTTTGCCGTTCAGGCATGGCAAGGGGCATGGGAGGCCAAGCGGTACTCCCCCACGAAGGCCGATGTCGAGGCAGGGCAGGCGCTCCTGGCCACCATCGCTGGCTACGAGGGAGAGGTCCTGGTCCCACATGCCCCGTGGTACCCGGCCCTGGTGGGAAAGACCCCGAGTTTTCCCTTGATTGCCTTGTGGGATGTGGAACACCCGGGCGGTCCCTTGTTTCGGTACACCCGCCGCGTCCGAAAGGCCTTTGCAGAGCAGCGCTGGGATGCGGTGATTGTGACCCGCCCCAAGAAGTCGGGCCGCAACGGCCTGGGCCACGGAATGGCCAAGACCTATGAGAGGGCGCCCTCCAAGGATCTCAAGCTGAAGGGCCGCGCATTCTGGTCCCGTGCCGGGTGGAGGGTGCGCCCCACTCAGGTCTGGGAGCCTCTCGACGAAAACGAGAGCCGGTAAAGGGCGCCCCTTGCGCCGATCCACAGGGCTTCATCCGTTGCCGCGATGCACCAGGGTCGGTTGAGGCGGACCGGGACCGGCGTAGGCCAGCCGGTTTCCGCCACAGCCAGGGACTCTCCGAACAGCGCCCAGAGGCGGTCCCGGGGATCCGTGCACAGCGCCAGGGGTTCTTGGGCCTGGGCGGTCCAGCTGCCGTCCCCCATGCGGTGCAGGGCGCCGGCTGCTGCAACCCACAGCGCCCCTTGGCTCCAGGCCAGGTGCCGGATGGGCGCTTCGTGCACGCCGTCATTGAATTGCCGGACGGGGCCGCCATCCACTTCCACTAGCAGTCCGTCCCGCGTACCGGCGAAGAGTTGGCCTGTGGGTGCGTTCACGAAGCACTGGATGTCGGCGGGACCCTTCCCTCCTTCCAGTTGCGTGCGCCAGGCTTTGTACAGGCGCTCCTGGTGCACGTGGATTGCCCGGAGATCATCGAATCCTCCGGCTCCGTCCGGGGGCAGTCCCCGGCCGTCCAGCACACCATCGGTCAGGGTGTAGATGCCCCGTTGGGTCGCCACGTGCAGGACATCGTCCAGGAGCGCCATGGAGAGGACATCCCGTGCCTCTCGGCGAGACCCCTCGGGAAATGCCAGCACGGCCGAGGCCTCCTCGCCCAGTCGCACCAGTCCATGGTCGCAACCCAGTACGGCGCCCCCATCTGGGGTGGGGTGCACACATCGAACGATGGCGTGGACCGGCAGGCCCAGGGCTTCGGTGGTCCAGATCCGGATGCCCCGGAAGCGCGGATCAAGGGGTCGCAGTGTCTGTGCCCTGTCCTGTGTCTGTGCCCTGTCCAGTGTCGGTGCCCTGCCCCGTGTCTGTGCCCTGTCCTGTGTCGGTGCCTTCTTCGCGCACCGTTGCAAACAGCGGCAGCTCGTAGAGGGTGGATTCGATGTCGTTGCACCGGATGCGCAAGGTGCCATTTGCCTCTGCGCCCTCGCTGGCGTCCTCCTCGAATGCTGCGGTGACGGTCAGGGTGATACTGCTCCCCGGGGCCACGACCTTTTCACTCCGCCAGTCCTCGGAAAGGTAGAAGACCCCCCCGCCGGAAGCGGTAAGGCGGGACTCGTACAGGTGGAGATTCAGCTCCCCGATGGAGTTCACCACCAGGTCGAACCCCACCGTTATTCCGGGCTCCAGGTCCTCCCAGATGAGGCTCTGGACCGACAACTCCATGATCGCGTCCCCGTCCACGGGATCCACGTCCAGCTCCCGGTTGTTGAAGCCGGAATCGCCACCACATGCCACCAGGCATGCCATCAGCCCGTGGGCCAGGAGTGCTCTCACCATCTCAATCCTCCGGAGGCAATGACCATAGCCCCGGATGGCAGGATTCGCACCGCCTCCATGGGGATTGAGGTTCCCCGGAAAACCGGTATGATCCATGGACCTACATGAGAACCCGCCTACCCGAGATTGCCCTGGTGGTGGGGATTTCACTGCTCATGGCGCTGTTTCTCCACCGCGACTTGCTCGCCGGGTGGGGAACTCTCCTGCCTGGAGAGCCGGGCAGCGACATCTACCGGGCCCACTGGTCCGCCTGGCTTGTGGCAGCAGAATTGCCGGGCTGGCCCTTTCATACGGAGCGGGTGCATTTCCCGGCAGGAGTGGACTTGCTTCCCTTTCCCGCCTTGTCCCTGGTGGGAATCGCGCCGCTCACGGGGCTGTTTGGCCCGGACATTTCCATTCCAATTCTGGTCGTCTTCTATTCCGCAGCGGCGGTGGTTGCGGGTTGGTGGTTGGTGCGCACTCTGGGGGGTGGCAACGGTGGGGGTCTCGTGGCCGGGGCTTTGCTTGCAACCCAGCCAATCTTTGGAGGAGCGCTGCGCGATGGCACCCTGGAGGTGTTGTCGGTCGCGTGGCTTCCCGTGGGACTGGTGGCTGTGATTCGGACCCTGCAGGGATCCTGGCGCTGGGGGGTGGCGGCCGGTGGGCTCGCCATCTGCATTGGCCTTGAGTCTGTGTACTTTGGTTCCTTTGCCTGCCTGGCATTTCTGTTTGCCGCATGCTGCATTCGAAGCCGAAAGGCGGCGCTGGCGATGGCGGCTGCGGGTGCCACTGCCCTGGTGGGAGCCGGGGTGCTGGCGGTGGTGTTTGCCCCGGTCCTTGAAAATGCGGGCAGCGTACTGGCCGGTACCGGGGATGACATGGCGGCTGTGCGCAGTGGGAATGCGGCGGGGCTGGATGTGCTGCTGCAGTTGGCCCTTTCGCCGGGAAGCCGGGGATGGCGGGTCAGTGACCTGTATGGTCCGCCTCTGGCCCACTGGCTGGCGTTTGGGGTCGGGGCTGTCTACGCCCTTCGCCGGCAGGCCTGGTTGGTGGTGTTGGGGGCAGCGTATCTGCTGCTCTCCATGGACCATCCCCTGGCCCCCATCCAGTGGTGGGCGGACTCTCCCATGGGTTCCATTGTGCGCTTTCCCCGGCGCTACCTGGCGGCGTTTGCCGTGGTCTTGTCGGCTTGCTCCGGCCTGGCCCTGACCGGCCTGGCCCACAAGGCCTGGGGACGGCTGGGGGGAAGGCGCAGCGAGTCGGTGGAGGCAGTGGTGGGCGGGGCCCTGGCCCTGTACCTGGGCCTCTGGGGGGCCCATGCGGGTGGGTGGATGAAGGGCTACCCGACCACGCCCCTGCCGGAAACCCCTGAGTTTGCTGCGTGGATTGCCCAGGACGAGGAGCCCTGCGCGGCCCTGCTCCTGCCGGTGGAGTTGCCGGGGGAGGAGACCCCAGAGACCGGGGAGCGCCGGCGGCACGAGATGCCGGTTTTCGCGGAGTTTTCTCGCGCGGTTTCCAGTTCGGACCAGTTGTTCCTGCAAACCCGGACCCAGAAGGCCGGTCGGTACGCGCCGTCTCTGGTCACCCTTGCCAGGACCTCGGGCTCCGAGGGGCAACTCGCCAAGAACCTGACAGACCTGGCCCGGTCTACCGTGGGAGAGTCGGTGGGCGCCTCGGCCACAGCGCCTTCCGCGGTCTACCTGCAGGAAATGGACTGGCTGATGGGGGCGGGCCTCAAGTACGTGGTGGTGGATGAAGCCCGCTACGGAACCGAGGAGTTGGCTTTCTTGCGGGATCTCCTGGGACGTTGGTCGGTGGAGGAGCGGGTCTTTGAAGATGGCACCGGCGTGCGGGTGTTTCGCCTGTACGACACCCGACCCGAGTTCATCGAGGCACCGGACGACCCGGAAGAGGGAGTTCCGACGGGCTTTGGCGGCAGGGTGTTGAACCACCGGGGCTGGGTGGGCCGCATCGAGGTGGTCCTGGATGTGGGGGAGCGGGAGGTGTCCTGCCCGGTGGGGCCCGAGGATGGGCTCTTCTTATGTGGAGGGATCCATGACCACTCTGGGGTGTGGGTGCGGGTGGAGGACGTTGATTACACGGTGGAGAGGCGGGGAACGATGACCGACGCTACGATTCGCATTCTGGAGCCGCGGGGCGCGACGGAAGATCCTGTCCTGCCCCCGGAAGTCGAGGGGGAGTGACCCTGGCAAGAACTCTCGCCATTGCCTGGGAGCTCCTGGGGTCCATCCGGGAGGACGAGCTCACGGGGCGCTCGGCCCAGATTGCGTTCTACATGCTTTTCGCGATCTTCCCGTCGATGCTGGTGGTCATTTCGGCCTTTGGATTCCTGGATCTAAGCCAGGAGGTGGGACGCCTGGAGGTGATTCTCGACAGCGCTCTGCCGCCGGAGGTCAGTGGACCTCTGTTACAGGAAGTTCACCGGGTGACCGGCGGAGCCACAGGGGGGCGGCTGCTCCTGGGTTTGGGGCTGGCTCTCTTCCTGGCGTTTCGGGCGGTGGGGGCGACGCTGCGGGGGGTGCATGCAGCCTGGGGCATGCGGGATCCGCGACACTGGACCCAGGTGAGTCTGCGCATTGTGCTGCTGACCCTGGCCTGTGTGGGGGGGGTGGTGCTCATGGTGCTGGCCCTTGCAGCAGGCGAGGCGGCTCTGACGTGGTTGACGGTTCACGCGGGGTTGCCGGAGACCTGGCGCCTTGTGGTGGCCTGGGCCCGTTGGCCCCTGGTCCTGCTCTTGCTGCACCAGCTGGTCCACTTGCTGTACCGGGCGGCAGCCGAGGCCCGGCGCGGCCATACCTGGTTTTCTCGGGGCAGCATCGCAGCGACCCTGGGCTGGGTCGCCGTGACCCAGGGCTTCCGGCTCTACCTGGGAGAGGTCGTGGACCTCGGTGCGACCTATGGCTCCCTCGGCACGGTCATTGGACTGGCCATGTACCTGTACTTCTGCGCACTGGTGGTTCTTTTGGGCGCCAAGTTCGATGCGCTTTCCACAAAGGGATGATCAATCCACAGCCGGTCCGCGCCAGGGACACTCGATGCGCTCCATGAGGTCATCGACGAGGCGCAGGGACATGCCCCAGATGTGGCATCCGTCCAGTTCGACCTCCGGCAGCATGACGTCGTAGCCGTGGTGCTGGTATTGGAATTCTCCCCGGCTTTCACGGGAAAGGAACCTGCTGAAGCCAAACCAGTGAACCCCCTGGACCTCTGAGTTGGGGGTGGGCTCTGGCAGGTTTTCCGCATGAAAGACAAAGGCCCGCACCCACATGGGGGCGGACAAGACACCGGGAGGAACCCGCATGGGCTCCAGCTCTCCCAGCAGGTCGCCGGGGGACAGGGAGAGGGAGAGCTCCTCTCTCACTTCCCGCAGGGCGCCATCCAGGTCCGAGGCATCTCCAGGATCAATTCGGCCCCCGGGAAAGGCCATGTGGCCCGACCAGGGATCCGCCGGGTGATCGCTGCGGTGAATCATGAGCAGCTCCAGGGTGCCATCTGTCGCGGTTCGGAAGAGCAGCACCACTGCAGCGCGGAGAATACCGGGCTCGGAGGGCACCGAGGAGCGGGTTTCCGCGGTGATGCAGCGCTTCAACTGGTCGAGGTCCATGGGCCATGGATAACCGCAAGGGGAACGCGTTTCCGGATGGGAATACGTTAGAGAGGAGCCGGGCTTGGTGCCTTGGGAGAAAGTTCGTGGCCTCACCCGAAACCCCTGACATCCTGGACTACGACGAGGAACGGGTGGATTCCCGTCGCCGAAGTGGGGTTGTAGGCTGGTTCTCGGAGCTCTTTCGCACCTGGGGCCCCGCGCTCTTGGCGGTCCTGGTGATTCGATCCGCTGTGGCCGAGCCTTTTCGGATTCCATCGGGCTCCATGGTGCCGACCCTGCAGATTGGCGATCACATCCTGGTCTCGAAACTCACCTATGGATTGCGGGTCCCCTTCACCCAGGTGGAGCTACTGCCCCTGGGGGAACCCGAGCGCGGTGATGTGATCGTGTTCCGCTACCCCGAGGACCCGTCCGTCGACTACATCAAGCGAATTGTCGGGCTGCCGGGGGACACCATTGAGGTGCGGGACGACGTGGTGCTTTTGAACGGCGAGGCTGCCACCCAGGTCTTCAAGGATCGCTACCGCTTCCTGGATCGGGCCTGCCGCGCAGAGAGCACCCGGCGCTACTCCGAGCAGTTGGGAAGCATGAGCCACGAGCTCTTGCACTCCGACGGATTGGTGCCCTACTCCAACTGGGGGCCGCGAACGGTGCCGGAGAGCAGCTACTTCATGATGGGTGACAACCGGCACAACTCCAAGGACTCACGGGCCTGGGGTTTTGTGAAGCGGGACCAGATCAAGGGAAAGGCCATTCTGGTGTGGCTCTCCTATGACACCTGTGAGGGAAATCCGCTCATGGGGGACTTCCGCCTGCGGTTTCGCACGGATCGGTTTGGCGAAAAACTGTATTGAGTTCCCATCCGGAAAAGCGGTCTCGTCGCGGCCTCGGCCACAGCCGTCGCCGGATCGGGCCCGCAAGCCCTTGAAATGACGATGCCATGTCAGCGGGCTCGCAAACCCGACCGGCTTGGCTGGGGCTGTCGGTCGCTTGAACCGCCATTTCCGGATGGGAACTACTGATCCTCGTCTGTCGGCTCTGCGGACGAGGGGATCTGCGGCACCATGCGCATGGTGGTTCGCAAGGTGCGGACCAGGTACTGCATCAGGCGCCAACTGACCTTCACCGCCAGGGCTGTGTCCTCTCGAAGCAGCCGGTTGAAGTCCGCGTGCGAGAGCACCAGCAGCCGCACCGGGGTCAGCGCCGTGGCGGTGGCATGGCGCAGGGGGATGTCGATCAGGGACATTTCGCCGAAGTGCCCGGACTCCCCGATTTCAGCCATCACCGTGCCGCCCCGGGTGAGGCGCACCTGTCCACGGTAGACGATGTAGCACTCCCGGGAGGTGTCCTCTTCCCGGAAGACAAAGGCCCCGGGGGGCAGGTCCCGGACGTGGCACGCGGACGCCACCTTGGCGAGCTCCCGCCAGGTGCAGAACACAAACAACTCGCAGCGGCGCAGGGCGTTCATGTGATCAGGCACCGGACCGGACTGGTCGCGTGCCTCGAACTCCTCCGTGGGCTTCATCTCCGCCAGGAGCACGGTGATGTTGTCCCGGCCGCCCCTTCGGTTGGCCAGGTCGACCAGGGCATCCACCGCGACATTGCCGGCGGTGTTCTCCACCCAGTGGGCCAGCTCGTGGGCTTCCACGTGCCGGTAGAGTCCATCGCTGGCGAGGATCAGGCGGTCTCCCGGGGAGAGCGGAATGCGCAGGGAATCCACCATGACGGACTCGAAGACCCCAAGGGCCCGAGTGACCACGTTTCGCTGGTGGTGGGAGCGCGCCTGCTCCTGGGTGAGGGTGCCCCGCCGGATTCGCTCCTGGACCAGGGTGTGATCCTCGGTGATCTGCCGGGCCTCGTTGTCCCGGAGCAGCCAGATGCGCGAGTCCCCCACATGGGCTGTGAAGGCCACATCCGCGGAGATCAACACCGCGTCGAGGGTGGTGCCCATGTGGCGCCCCTCGGTGGTCAGTGCGCCGGCGGCCCGGTGGATCTCGTGGCTGGCATTCTGCAGGCACTCGGCAAGCAGCGTCTCCAGGAGGCTTGCATGCTCCGGCGAGGGTTCCTTTTCATGTTGGTCCAGGATCTCCCGGCTTGCCAGGAGACGCTCCTTGATCGCTGAGCAGGCCAGCTCGGAGGCTACCTCTCCGCGCTCCGAGCCGCCCATTCCATCGGCCACGATGTACAGGCCCAATTCCGGGTCCACCAGGTAGCTGTCCTGGTTTTCCTGGCGGACGCGTCCTGTGTCGCTGGCCGCCCAGGCCTGGACGTGCAGGGCCGATGGCATGAAGGTGCTCCGGAGGGAGGGAACATCTTACCGGTGGCGGCTGTCCAGTTTGTGGATCACAAGGGGTGTTCCTGGCTCCGGGGCCCGGTATCATCTGCACACACGGTTCTGGAGACCACAAGATTCGGCGCTTTTCTCCCTTGCTCCTGATTGAGATGTTGGCGGTGGGGGTGTGGGTTTCCCTCACGGTCTCGGTGCTCGTGAACCGGTCTCCCGCGGAAGGCCTCCAGCCAATTGACCCGGCGGTTCTCACGGAGGGGGCCGCCTCGGAAGAGTGGTTTGGCATCTACTTCCAAGACCAGAAGGTGGGATATGCCGTGAACTCCCGGGCTCCCATCGATGGAGGAGGCACCCTGGTTCAGCATCGCTCGGCGTTTCGCATGGCAGCGTTTGGTGAGATCAAGGAGGTGGTGGTGGCAGCCTCTGCGGTGCTCAACACCGAGGCGCAGGTGCAGCGGTTCGACTTTTTCACAAGCTCGGACCCGGTGCGGATGGCGGTTCGGGGGGAGGTTCTCGAGACCGAGTTGGTGGTGGAGCTTCACCAGGCCGGCGAGGTCCAGACGGTGCGTCTGCCCATTGATGCCCCTCCGCAGATGAGTGCCTCCCTGTCCCAATGGGTGGCCACCCAGGAGGAGATCGCAGAAGGATCGGTGTTCCGGACGCCCTATTTCGACCCGGTCACCATGGCCCAGGCCACCATGGAGGTTCGGGTGGTTGGCACCGAGCTTCTTTCCAACGGGGAGGAGGCGTACTGGTTGGAGCGGGAGTTCGCTGGGGCCACGACCCGCAGCCTCGTGACCCCCGCCGGGGACGTTCTTCGGGAGGAGGGGGCGCTGGGCATGGCCATGGTGCGCCAGAGGGCCGAGGAGGCCCAGACACTGCCCACGGGGGCTGCGCCGGTGGACATCATTGCTCTCTCCGCGGTGCCCCTGACCGGCAAGCTCCACCATCCGCGGAAGGTGCAGCGGCTTGTTTTGCGGATCGCCGGTGTGGAGCCGGACCGGATCATGGACGACGGCCCGATACAGCAGCGGACCGGGGGCGTGGTGCGGATCCAGAGCCCCACCTGGGCGTCGATCCCCGATGTGCCCGTGGTCGACACCGACCCTGCCACCGAGGAGCACCGGGCCGCCACGCCGTTCTTGCCCATCGGCGATCGACGCCTGGTGGAACAGGCCGAGGAGATCGTGTCTGCGCTCCCGACCCGCCGGGCTGCGGTGAAGGCCCTGGTGGACTGGGTGCATGGGTACCTGGTGAAGGCCCCCACCGTGGGTGTTCCCAACGCGCTGGAGGTGCTGGAAGTCGGCCAGGGGGACTGCAACGAGCACACCGCGCTGTTTGTGGGGCTGGCGCGGGCGGCGGGAATCTCCTCTCGCATCGCGGCTGGGGTGGTCTATTCCAACCGGGTGACGCGCCACGGCAGCTTCTACTACCATGCCTGGCCGGAGGTCTATTTCGGGCCGGAGGGAGGCTGGGTACCGGTGGATCCCACCTTCGGACAGCTGGTGGCGGATGCCACCCACATCAAGCTGGTGGAGGGGGACCTGGCCCGACAGATCGAGATCATGGGGGTCTTGGGCAGGCTGCGCTTCGACTTGTTGGAAGTGGGCGTGGAGGAGGACCCTGGTGAAGCGGGATAGACTGAAATGAGGGAGAATCCATGACCATGAAGCGCTTGATGTTGAGCCGCCGGGACCAGAAAGTGGGTGGAGTCTGTGGTGGGTTGGGGGCCTACTTCGGCCTGGATCCGATCTTCTTTCGGGCGGGTTTTGTCCTGGCGATGTTGATCTACGGAACCGGTTTGTTGGCGTACGGGGTCCTGTGGTTGCTGATGCCCACCGAAAGGTAGGGGTCACTCCCCGGGGGTGAGGGCAGGACCGGGGGCGGTGGAGATTCCAGGGCGGCGCCAGGTCCAGATGCCGGGGGCGCTGGCTGCGCGCCGGAATCCATCGGCCTCCAGGGAGGCAGACCAGGGATGGTCTGGCTGGAGGGCGGCAAAGGTGCATCGCGCCAGGATCCGCTGGTCATCGTCGGGCCAGTCTTCGGTCACGTAGAGCTCGGGGCGGGCTGCGAGGGCGGGGGCAAAGCGGGATTGGGTCAGGACGATGGCGTTGTCCGGGGCGGATTCCAGCAGCTTCCAGGTGGGGGCCTGGGCGTCCAGGGCGGGGGGGGGGAAGAACTCGCCTGCCGTGGCGACGCTGTTGGCTGCTGCAAGGCAAGCAGCGATGATCCAGGAGAGGCGCTTTGCCCGCACGCTGCCGAGTGTGGGTTCCGCACGGGACGACAAGCGCTTCAGGGCTGCCGCCTGAACCCAGGCGAGGCCCGCCCAGGCGATGGCGAAGACATGGGCTGCCCGGTCATTGAGCAGCGCATCCAGGGCGTTTGCTGCGAGCCAGTTCAGCAGCAGGGGGATGGCTTCCAGGGGGGCGAGGAGGGCCAGCCAGAGACCCGCGCCGGCGCCGTCGCGGAAGAGGGCGTTCTCCCAGGAGAGGCCCATGCTTGCCACGAGGCCAAGGAACTCGCCGGGCCTGGCGAAACTCCACCGGGTTCCTGTGGCCAGGACCAGCAGCAGGATCCAACCCCCGCATGTGGCAAGCAGAACCAGTGGCGCTTTGGCGTTTGGTCGGTGGTGCCACCAAAGGGCGGGCAGGAACCCCAGGAGCAGCAGGGCGCACTCTTCACGGCAGGCGGCTGTTCCCAACAGAAGTACCGCACCCCACACAAGGCGTCCTTCCAGGAGGGCGGCCAGGGCGCAGACCGCCAGGGGGGCGGCCAGGGCAAAGCTCCGGAAGTCCAGAGTGCCCATGGCCCACAGGCCGGGAAGGAGCAGCCACGCCCCGGTCAGCAGACAGGCTGTGGTGCGGTCCAGGCCCAGCACACGGGGAATCCGGTAGGCCCCAATTGAGCCCAGGGAGAGCAGGAACACCTGGGCCACGAGCAAGGTCTCCATGGTGGGCCAGGCGCGGATCAAGGGGACGAAAAACGACAGGATGGGTTCGGTGTGTCGCCCGGCCAGGAGCCCCGCGCCGCTCTCCGTGGCCAGCAGGGTGCGCTGGGGTTCATCCAGAAAGGCGGCCTGCCAGGTGCGCTGGAGGAAATAGGCGTTGTCCAGACCCAGGGGCTGGGAGAACTCCCGGTACCGGCCCAGGGCGGTGCGGGCAGCCGCCAGGAACATGACTGCGCCCATTCCGGTCACAGCAGCCGCGGCAGGAGAGGGACGTTGCAGTTGCATGACGCTTGGAGCGTACTCCGTCGGGAGACCGATGCGGGGTAGCATCGGCGGATGCCCTGGCTCCTGGTTTTGCTTGCCTGTGGACGAACACCCCCCCCGGGGCCGGACGTGCTGGTGGTGATCCTGGACACGGTGCGGGTCGACCTCCTGTCGAAGGAGAGAACCCCTCGCATCCTGGCGCACGCCGAGGACAGCTGGCATCCGATGCAGGCCTGGTCTCCGTCGTCCTGGACTCTTCCGGCGGTGGTGGCGCTGCTGACGGGTCGCCCTCCCTGGGAAGTGCTGGGAGAGGGGGACGCGTCCTACCCGCCGGGGGTCAGCATCTGCCAGGAGACTCCCGATCTGCGCTGCGAGATGATCTCCGCAAATCCCTATGTGACCAAGAGCCGGGGATTTGATCGGGCCTTCGATGTCCTCCAGGAGGTGCAGTCAGACAAGGAGGCCGTGGAGAAGGCACTGGAGGCGTGGGCGCTGCCTGGCCCAAAAGCGGTGTGGGTGCACCTGGTGACGCCGCACCTTCCCTATGAACCCACCCGCGTGCCCCCCGGTTCAACCCCGCGCGTGGGGGACAAGTTCTGGGACCTGGATGGCTGGGAGTCCTATGGGGCCGGCGATCGGGCACGCATCTCGGCGCTGTATGCAGCGGGACTTGCGGACCTGGATGACCGGGTGGGGGAGCTGTTGGATGGGGTGGGACCGGGCGCCATCACCGCGTTGATTTCGGACCATGGCGAGGAGTTGTTTGAACAGGGTGGGTTTGAGCACGGCCATGCCTTCTGGGAGGGCGTCACCCGCATTCACGCGGCGATTTCGGTGCCCGGCGTGGCACCGTCCCGTCCCTTGAAGCCCCTGCAAATCCACCATGTGGGGCGGGTGTTGGGGGCCTGGCTCCAGGGGACCGCGCCTGAGGCCCTGGATCTGCCCGATGTCTTGGGGTTCTCCCACCCCCTCTCCACCCGCGCCACGATCCGACACACCTGGGGCGCCCGGGATGCAGATGGAGTCTTGTTTCTTGGCACAGCCGGGGGGCACAAGGAAGGGGCGAGCGGCCACCTTGCAGCCACGATCCAGGACATGAAGAAGGGGCTGCCGGCGGCGCGGCCGGCTCCGGAGATTCCCCCTGCTGAACGCAAGCGGCTGGAGGCCCTGGGATACACGGGGGTGGCCCCTTGAGCTCTGGTTTCCATCCCGTGATTCACCTGCCGCCCGATGTGCAGGTGCTGGATCTGTCGTCCCCCGAGGGGGTCGAGGCGCCGCGCACCAGCGAATTCAGCGTGGGCCGGTACAACGAGGTGCGCTGCATCTATACGCAGCCCCTGTTTGGGGGGAAGCGGAACATCCACGTGGGCATCGACCTCGGGGCGCCGGCGGGCACACCGGTGCATGCATTCATGGCGGGCGAGTTTTTTTCGCTTGGAAACAACGACAAGGAAGGAGACTACGGACCGACCCTGGTGACCCGCCACGAGCTGGAGGGAGAGGTGATTTGGGCTTTGTTTGGGCACCTTTCTCTTGGTTCTCTGGAGGGGAAGACAGCGGGGCAGGCGGTGGCCCGGGGAGAGGTGCTGGGCTGGGTGGGGAAAGAGGGGGAGAACGGCGGATGGCCCCCCCATGTGCACTTTCAGCTCTCCCGGGTGGAGCCTGTGGCCGCGGATTTTCCGGGGGTGGTGACCTCTGACGAGCGGGAGCAAGCGCTGCGGGACTACCCGGATCCGCGGAGGGTTCTCGGGCCGATCTACTGACTGACGATGCGGGCCATGAGGATCAGGAAGCGATCAGCAGGGAGAAGTGGAGGTTGGGCACGCGGATGTGTTCCACGGTGGGGAAACCAGAAGCCTTCAGCCAGCGGCTCATCTCCCCGACGGAGTAGGAGCGGCCCTCCTGGGTGTACAGCAGCATGCTCAACCCGAAGATAGCGGCATCCGTGGGGCCGACCCCTGTGTCGTCCAGGAACATGTCCTTCCAGACCAGGAGTCCCCCGGGACGAATGACTTCCCGAAGGCGGTCCTGCAGGGCGCGAATGGCGGGTTCTCCCAGGCCGTGGACGATGTTCGAACCCAGCACGGCATCGTAGGGTCCGCCGAGATCGTCTGTGTGGAAGTCGCCTCCCAGGAAACCCATTGAGTCGCGGTACCGCTCCTCGGCGTACTCGACGCAGACGGGCTGGTCGAACAAGGTGGCGGTGAATCCTTGCTGGATCAATTCGTGGGCGTATCGCCCGTGCCCTCCCCCCAGGTCGAGCACGTGGCCTGCTTCCAGTCGCCCCGCGATCAGCCGGGCGGATTCTGTGGCTGCATGATCGGACCGGCGGTGGAGCATGTCCATGAACTGGTGCGATCCCTCCCGGTCGTCCGCCCGCACGCCAATGGATGTGTTGAGGGAGCGGCCCGATGCGTCGGGCACGGGTCCGCCACTCTCCAGAACGCCGGGCAGCCGGCCGAGTTCGGGAATCCCGCTACTGCGGGGGAAGGACAGGGCGCCGTTTTCATGGAGTGTCCGGCCGGAAGTGGAGAGGGACCACCGGGTCTCTCCGGCTTCGTCCTCCTGTCGAATGAGCAGGCCCAGGTGCCCCAAGACCGTGGCGGCAATGGTGAGGGCGCGGGAGTCTCCTGGGAGCTCGTCGGCGGAGCGGGCGCGGCCGTCGGCCAGGGCTTTGAAGAGACCCGTATGTCCCCAGGCGGCCACGGTGGCATAGGCCTGGCTTGCTCGGCGAAGACGGTCGAGATCGGTCTCGGTGTGGATGGGTTCCATGGGGTCTTCTATCTGGTTCTCATCCGGGATTTCACTCCCTTCTGGAGCTATTCCGATGGCGGTGGCTCTCGGGACCAGGTCAGGCCGATCTCCATGGCTTCTTCCAGGACCGCCAGGAGCAGGCCCCGCTCGCTTGCACCGTGGGGGTGTCGGGCCTGGTGCTCCAGGGCGGCCTGGGCGAGGGCGCCAAAGAACAGGTACTTGCGTTCTGCATCCAACAAGCCGGACATGCCGTCCCGAAGGCGGGTCAGCAGATTTGCCAGGGCCTGGGCGTGGGGGGTGCACACGTGGACGTGGCGGTCGAACCGGTGCCAGGGATCGTCGCCGTCGGGGGGCCGGGGGAGAGGCACCTCGCACACCAGGATGCGGGCGCCCTGCCAGAGGGGATCCAGGGCAGCATCGGTGGCAGCTGGCTGGGGCACGGGAACATCCGACCGGGTCTGGACCCAGCGCCGAATGTCTTCCACGGTGTCCACCACCTGGGTGGGGGTGGGGGGTTGCATGGGGTCTCCTTGGGTGGTGTTTGAAGATAGGCCGGTTTTGAACCCCCCATGGACCAGAATCTGTCCGCCCCCGCTGGGGCGGTGAACGGATGTCCCGTGGTATTCATGCGGCAGGCTTTTCGGAGGAACGATGCGGTGCTGGGCATGAACGAAACGGAGATTCACCAGCTTTCTGAGGAAACCGCAGCCCTGCGATCGAACGTCAACGACAACGAGGCGGGGATTTCGGCCAACGTCACGGACATCGCTGCAAACAACAGCGCAGCCGCCACCAACGCCACGTCCATCGGTGCCACCCAGGTGTCGCTGACCACCAACACCGTAGGCATCGCCACAAACACGGCGACCCTGGCGGTGGTGACCGGGGACTACCTGACCTCGGCGGAGCAGATTCTGCTGCAGAACGACACGATCCAGAACACGGCGGACATCGATTCGGTGGCGGTGGATCAACACCTGTACACAAAGCGCCTTCAGTTCCATCAGTGCGGAGGCACGAGCTACAATTGCACGCCCATGGAGTGCCTTGCTTTGTGCCAGGCCAACGGGGAGCGCATGGCGTTTACGGACGAGGTGCTTGCGCGGGCCTCGGAGGGGCAGAATCTCTGTTCCTTTCATTGGATGATCGAGAGAACTGCCAACGGCCAGGACTCCTTTCCGGTCAGTGCGTACCCGATGTACTCAAACCGGACGACCTCGGGTTGTGGCCCGTTGAATGCGGGTGACGTTCCCCGTCTGGGTGGGTACTGGAAGCCCAGTAACGATTGGGCGTCCACGTCTACCTACAACTGCGCCTGCGCCACCCTGAACTGACAAGGAGCACGCGCTGGCCAAGCTTGACCGGTTGATGTGGGGGCTTCTTGCCCTGGTGGTGGGCCTGCTGGGCTGGCGGGCCTGGCAATGGGACCGGTTTGAGGCCCGGTGGAATGCGGAGGTGGGCACCCTCATGCACCCGCACCCCACGCGCCTTTGGGGCTTGAAGCCGGGGGTGCTGGACCAGGAACAGACTGTCGCAAGAATAGACGACCATGGTCTGCGGGAGACGGCGCTCGGGGGCGGCAGCCAGGTGCTGATGACCCTTGGGGACTCGGTGGTCTTTGGCCACAATGTGGGGGAGGCCGACACGCTGCACCGGGGCCTGGTCGACGCGTTTAAGGAACGGGGCCACGGCGTGGATGTCCACTGTGGAGCGGTACCGGGGTACAGCTCGGAACAGTCACTTCAATTGCTTCGAGAGGAGGGGCCGCGCATCGCCCCGGACCTGGTGGTGGTGAGCGGTCTATGGAATGACGCCATGTTCAGCGCCCAGGCGGACCGCACTTGGATGAGCGAGCTTCTCCCGAGGGGGGAAGCCGGTTCTCTCGCAAGACTTTTATGGCGCGCTCGGGTCTTTGTGAGCCCCCCGGTCGGGGAGGCCTCCTTTCAGGCCGTGCGCTACCTGGCACCGGGTGCGGATGCCCGATCCGCCTCGCGCCTGCGCCCTGGGGGACCGCCGCAGTCGGGAACGGTTCGCCGGGTGCCGGCCAAGGAGTTCGCGGAGAACCTGGATGCCATGCTCCTCTGGGCAGCGGAGCAGGGGGCGGGGGCCGTGGTGCTGATGCCTGCCAACACCGAGCGCCTGGAGGGGGGCCGAGGGCAGGAGCGGTGGCAGGCCTACCTCTCCGTTCAACGTGCCGTTGCCCGCCACCGGAAGGTACCCCTGGTGGATGCGCGAGATGCGCTGGCGGCCGCGGGACTCTCCAGCGAGCAGGCCTTCCTCAACGGAGTGCACCCCACCGGCCGCGGCCACGCCGCCATCGCCGAGGAAGTCGCAAAAACGCTCATGGAGGCCGGCTGGCCAGACACCCCCCTGGTGCCAGACGCCGCAGCGCCCCCCTTCCCCACCAACCGCCTCGTAGACGGCTTCCGGCCCCCCTGACGCCGGACATTTTGGTGGGGAGATAGGCCATCCCCCCCACCAAATGTCCGCCCCAGCGGCCCAGGCCGGACATTTTGGTGGGGAGATAGGCCATCCC
>CAZSZE010000005.1:0-115598 GCA_964610645.1 uncultured Enterobacterales bacterium
GGAACAGGGTGCCCCCGTTGGCCGCCTCGAACTTGCCGATCTTGTCGGCCACGGCGCCGGTGAAGGAGCCCTTCTTGTGTCCGAACAGCTCGGACTCCAGGAGGTTTTCGGGGATGGCACCGCAGTTGATGGACACAAAGGGGCCGTCGGACCGATCCGACAGGCGGTGGACCTCCAGGGCTGCGAGCTCCTTGCCCGTTCCGGTCTCCCCCAACAAGAGCACTGTGGCATCTGTGGGTGCCACCTTTCGCAGCACCTTGAAGACATCCTTCATGGCGGCGCAGGTGCCGATGATCTCCCCCTGGGTCCCCTCCTGGAGCAGGCTGCGAAGGTTGGTGTTGCTGACCTTCAGCTCGTTGAGCATCAGGGCCGTGTGCACGATCAGGGACGCCTGGGCAGCAAAGACCTGGAGCAGGGCCAGGGTGCCCGAGTGAAAGAGATTCTGGACCGCATCGTTGCCCAGGTAGATCACGCCGAGCATCTCGTTCCGGTACACCAGCGGCACGCACATCACGCTGGACAGGCGCAGGTCCACCACGCTCTTGGCCTTGCCAAAGCGCTTGTCCTCCGTGGCGTTGGAGACAATGAGGGGCTTTCCGCTCTCCACCACGGTTTCCACGATGGAATCGGAGATGCGATGGAGGTCCAGCTTGTCGTCGCCCACGTTGTGGGCCGAGGCCAGGTGCCGCTGCCCATCCTGGAGCACGATGACAAAGCCTTTTTCGGCCTGGGTCAGCTCCACCACCTCCTTCAACAGGGACCGGAACAGCTGGTCTGGGGTGGTGTCCTCCATGAGCACTTCCGAAAAAGACACGAGGCGGGAGAGGGCATCCACCTGCTGTTCCGGCGCGATCTGGGAGGCCTGGGCGGCGGCCATGGGCTCGCCATCATGGACCGAGAGCTCGTACATGCCGACCAGAATGGTGTCGCCGGGCTTGAGATCTGCTTTGCGGGTCTTCTTGCCGTTGACGTAGAGCTCGTTGCTGCGGTCCACCACGGCGATGGTCAGGTGCTTGGGCTTGCGCAGGACATTGGCATGGGTGGGCGCGATCAGGGCGTCCATCAAGACGATGTCGTTGTTGGGGGCGCGGCCGATGGAGACAATGGGCTTCTTGACCACAAAGTCCAGGGTGCGATTGGTTTCTGGGTCCTGGTATCGCAGGAACATGGGCGCCTCGGAGTTGCAGCCTAATCCGGGCGGGGTGGCCAGCGCCAGATCGGGCTACCAAACGCGCGAAAAGCCGAGAGTGGGCGGGGGCAGGGGAGGCTGGGAACCCGTGAGCTGGGTCTGCCGAGCCCGCAGCAGGCCCTGGGCGACCCCCAGGACCCAGACGGTGGCAGCTGCGGACCGGGAGGTGTTGGTCATGTTCCTCAGCGTGGTGGCCATTTGGGCCTCGGGCGCCCCCACCTGGATGCCCACCCGGGAGGCGTCCAGATCGTAGCGTTGAAGGGCGGCGTACAAGGCGAAGGTCCCCGCCGTGAGGCCAGCCACGGTGCCGGCCATGACGACGCCGAGCCCCTTCTGGCCGTTTCTAAGCTGCAAGGCCCCCGGGATCAGGACCACTCCCAGAGGGGCGGGTCCCGAATCGACAACCGGAGCGGGGGACAGGCGGGCCGAGGTGGCCCGGACCGAGTCGAAATACGCCACGACCTCCGGTGGATGAACAAAGGGATCCATGCGGTACTCCGGGTCGGACGTGGCGATCTCCAGGAAGGTCGCCCAAGCCGACTCCCGCTCTCCCAGGTAGTACTCCACCTCCGCCATGTAGGCCTTGGCCTCTCTTGTCTGGTGGGGATCCGTGGGGTGGCCGCTTACGACGAGAGCGCCCAGGAGGGACCGGGCCTCCGCAAGATCGCCCTGCAGGTAGACCGCGACGGCTGCATCGAACCCCTCGCGCCAGGGGTCGGTGGCGGGTGTCGTAGTGGGGGTCTCCTCGGGGGCAGAGGCCGCTGTCTCCTCGGGGGCAGGCGCGTCCGGGGGCGCCTGGGCATGCACGGGGAGAGAGAGCACAAGCAGGAGCGCGATCATGGCGGGAGCGTAGCCGTCCAGAACCGCCGGGTCAACGGGGCCCTTGGCGGACAGGGGCCCGTCGGAATATCCAAATGACTCGTCCTGGAGGAACCCATGCGGAGATTGGAGGATCGGACCTGGTGGCCGAAGCTCCTGGCGCAGAAGGACGACCACTCCTTGAGGGAGTTGGCAGAGATGTTCGAGGTCACCCCCGGGGCCATCAACGCCGCCCTCAAGCGCAGCGGCGTGCAGCGAAAGTCAGCGCCTTCCGGTCCCCGGGTGGGAAAGCGGGCTCGGAGCACTGGCGTCCCCCGGGGGAGAGGCGCACGTCCCTTGAGCGAGGAGCGCCTGAGGCCCTACTTCTCCGATCTGGGACAGGTCCCGGACGGGCAGTTGGCCAAAAAGGCAGGCCTGTCCGTGGCAACCGTGGCCCGCATTCGGAGATCCATGGGAATCGGCCCCGCCCGGCGGGGATCCGCGGATGGCAGTGGTGCCTCCCGCATCGATCCCTTTCGGGAGCTCCTGGGCCGCGTCCCCGATGCGGAGGTGGCTGCACTGGCCGGGGTCACCCGTGCAGCGGTGCGGAACTACCGATCCCGGCGCAACATCCTCTCGAATGCGGAGAATCGCCGGCGCTCGGTGAAGGCCGCGGCGACAGTGCCAGTGGTTGGCGAAACGGCCCCGACAGCCTTGGCATTTCGGGTGTCCCTCGTGGATGGACAAGCGGGAGTGATCCTGGCGGAAAGCGTCGTGGATGCTGCCCGCCGCGCTCGGTCGGCCGGGTTGAAGGTGACGCTCGTGCAGCGGATCGGACCGATTCTCGACGTGTGAGCAGCCGGGAGCGGCACGGGAATCAAGCGACGCCGGTCCGCAAGTCCCGGTTGCCTAGAACCCCGTGTCTCTCGGCTCGTCCCAGTCCACCCGCATGCGGAAGCAGCCCTTGGAATCCGTCAGGGCCGAGCCGTACAGTTCGCCAAAGCGGTCCCGGACCTCGATCAGCACGAACGGCACGGCCTCCCCCTGCCACCCGGTACATCCCGAGAGGGGCACGCCCTCTTCCAGGGCCAGGTCTCCGCCGTCGAGATCTTGAGGCCACGCATCAAAGGTGGTGATGGCGCCATCGGACGGGGACGTGGGAATCAGCGTCCACTGCAGGAAGGACTCGCTGACATCCATCTTGAACTCGCCGGAGTCGTCCGCATACACCTCAAAGGTGTCGCCATTGAAGGACAGCTCCCGGGCGCGGACGAGGGCACCGGCCAGGGGATTCCCTTCTGCATCCAGCACGTGCGCCTGCACCTTGGGACGACCCCGCAGGACGACGGCGGGAAGCTCTATGAACCCAGCGTCCAGAGCCACGGCCTCGTCCAGGGAGAGGGGGCTGTTGGGGCCCTCGTGGGGGGGGATGAACTCCACGGCGTACCGGCCGGGGGCCACGCGGAGGGAGAACCGGCCGTTCGAGCCAGTCGTCGTCTCCGAGATCATCTCGGCGTTGGGCATGCCAAAGACCTCCTGGGAGTGCAACCGGACCGTGACCGAGCTCGAAGGATTGCCGTTCGGGCCGGTGATCTCGCCGCTCACGGTCGCCTGGTCGATGTTCTGGTACTGCGTGACCGGAACCAGCAGTCCTTCCTCAGCATCCGCAAACAGGGAAACCTCGCTTGTCAGCAATGGCAGGGTCCGGTGGGGGTCGCCGATGATCTCCAGGATGTAGTCCCCGGGGTGGGCCCGCAGGTTGAATACGCCCACGGTGTCCGTGTGCACTGTGGGCCCGGCGATTCCGGTCGCCGGGTCTACGAGGCGGACCGGGACGGATTGCACTGCTGCACCGCTAGCATCGAGCACCTGGCCATAGACCGGCAGGCTGTTCTCCCACCCGAGTCGAATCGCGAGGTCCGTGTTCTCGGTGAAGGTGGAGCCTTCTTCGATGAGGAAGGGAAGGGCTGGGTTGGCGCTGGGGATGGCCGCAAGCTCGTACCCGGTCCCGGGCACGATCCGGGTGGAAAACTCCCCGGACCCGTCAGTGCTCACGGCGTAGCTCATGATGGTGCCGGGGATCCTCGCCAGCACCACCGCCTCCACGGGGCCTTCTGCACCGGGCACGTCCGCATCGCTTGGGAAGGGGGTGCCCACCAGCCCGGTCACGGTGCCCGAGAGCTCGATGGGCGTCGCCAGAGACAAGGAGAGGTGCTCGTCGACCCCATCGGTCAGCAGAAAACTCTGGTTCAGGAGATCGCCGACACCCGACGCGGAGGCATGGACATCCACCCGACGGAAGGGAGTGGAGCCATCGAGCTCGAGCATGCCTGCTGTGTCGGAAGACACCTCGGAAAGTCCCTTGTTGGCACAACCGGAGAACAGCAGGAAGAAGGGAAGCAGTCGTCTCATTCCAGCTCCACCAGGTCCCAGGACAACTCCACGTCGCTGCCTGCATCGCTGATGAGGCAGGTGAGGCGCTTGCCGTCCAGGTTGTCCTTGTCCGCGAGGGAGATCTGCGAGTGGCCGGGCTGAATGCTCTCAGCATTGTTCAGTGCGCCCGACCCTTCCAGGGTCCAGAAATACTCCAATTCGGTGGGCTCCTCGTCGTCCAGGAACACGTAGAACACCGGGTTGGCCTCGGTGACGGTGACCTCGAGGGGACAGTCATCGCAGTAGACGATCTTGGACCCATACGTGACCGGCGGGCAGTCCGGGTCGACTTCACAAGCGCCGTATTGGGTCGCGCCGAGCAATGAGGGAGGCATATCTTCGTCCACAACTTCGATGGGGCCAATGGTGAAACAGCCCGACCCCAACAGAATGCAAAGGACGGGCCACATCTTCAAACCGCTGGAATCACGGGCGAAAACAAATGGGCGCGTCAGCGTGTTCCCGGCGGATCGTGGCGAATATGTCGCTGTCACGGAGGAAGGGTAACGCTCTCTCCAGGGCGAGGGGAACGAACATCCCAGGGGCCAAGGGCCTCTCCATCCGGGCAGGCCAGGTGGAGACGGGTGATCTCGGTTGGATCGGACAGGGCCCGGGATCCCCCCAGTTCGCCCACGGTGCCCAGGGGGCGGTTCTCCAGGAGGACCACGCACTCCGGGGCCGCCGCAAAACGCACGGTCACCGGCCGCTTCTGAAGAAGGATGCCGTCGAGCACCTTCTGCTCCCCTGCTTCCAGGGCAAACTCCCGGATGTACTCCAGGGCGTAGTCATTGGTGACCTTGAGGGTGTGGGGTCCGGGGGGCAGGTCCAGGCTGACCGGTGCGCGCCCGATGCGGCGCCCATCGATGTAGATGTCGGCCCAGGCTTTCTGGCGAGGGGAGAGCTTGACCTCCAGGTGCCCGGGCTTCGCTTCCGGCGATGGAGTAGGCGTCGCAGTGGGCTGCGTGCGAGGAGGGGTGTTGTTGCGGACCGCAGCGAGGGTGGTGGGCGATTCCTCGATGGGAAGGGTCTCCGGGGTCTGCCGCCTGGAGGGCAGTACCTCTTGCTCCTTGGAGCCATCGCCGAGAGCGGGCTCCGGGTCGAGGCCTCCCTCGTCGATCTCAGAGTTGAGCGTCGGTTCCGGCGGATTGGCAGTCTCGCGGGTGCCCAGGGTGATCGCCACTCCCGCAAGCCCAGCCACCAGGAGCCAGCCCCCCACCAGCTTCCACCGCGTGCGCCCCCCCTGCTCCCCATGGAACGTGGGCAGGTCCGAGAGCATTGCCAGCACTTCCTCGTGCTCCGGTGCCAGGGCCAGCAGCCGGTTGAAGGCCCGCCGCGCTGCCAGGTGTTCCCCCGCCTCCAGTGCAGCCCGCCCCTGGGCCATCAGCGTGCGTTCCAGGTTGGCGAACAGGCGATCCCAGTACGCTGCGGGATCCCCGAGCCAGTTCTCCAGGCCCCAGGCCGGCAGGTCGGGGTCGACCTCACTCTGCTCAAGAATCTCCTTGAGGGTCTCCACCACGTCTCCAGCATTCGCCGGCCGCCCTTTCGGGTCCGGAGACAAGAGGCTCTCCACCAGGTCTGCCAGCGCGGGGCAGATGCTCGGGTTGCAGTCCAGGACCGGCACCTTCGTCCCGTCGATGACGTTTCGGAGAATGATGGAGGGGTTGGAACCTGAAAAGGGAAGGCTGCCGGTGATCAGCTGGTAGAGGACAGTGCCCAGGGAAAAGAGGTCCGAGCTGGGCCCCACATTCCTCTCCAGCACCTGTTCCGGGCTCATGTACGCGGGGCTGCCCACCAGAGCCCCGGTCATGGTGATGTTGGTCTCGTCCAGGAACCGGGCGATCCCAAAGTCCATGAGCTTCACCACCCCATCCTGGCGAATCATGATGTTCTCGGGCTTGATGTCCCGGTGCACCACCCCGGACTCGTGGGCATACGCGAGGGCTTCCGCAAGCTGCAGGCCGACGATGGCGGCCACCTCGGAGGGAAGGAGTCCCTGGTCCTCCAGCACCTGCCGCAGGGTCAGGCCATCCACGAACTCGGTCACGATGTAGCAGCGCTCGACCATGTGGCCTGAGAAGTCGAAGATGCGCAGGATGTTGGGATGGTGCAGGTGCTCGATGGCCCGGGCCTCTCGCTCGAACCGCCGCCGGTTCTTTTCCGAGGAGGACAGGTGCGGGTGGAGAATCTTCACCGCCACCTGCCGCCCGAGGGTGACGTGCCGCCCCAGGTAGACGGTGGCCATGCCGCCTTCCCCGATGCGGGAGAGCACCTCGTACTTGTCGATCTGTTCGCCGACTATCCCCACGCGGCCCTCCGCCAGAGCCCGAGGGGCTCCTCCACACGGGGAATGCGTCGGCCCGACGTCACAGCTGTCCCGTCTCGCCGTTGTTGTAGATCAGCCCGCGTTCATCCAGGATCTTCAGGATGATTGCGGCGGTCTCCTCCACGGCCTTCCCGGTGACATCGATGACCGGCCACTCCCGGTTTCGCCCGAACAGGTCGTGGGCATAGTCCAGCTCCGCCAGGATGTAGTCCAGCTGGCCGTAGTTGGTGCGATCGCTCATGCGCATGGCCTGCAGCCGCTCCTTTCGAATGCGTTGCAGGGACTCGGGATCAATGGTGAGGGCGAAGACACGGCGGGGATCCACCTCCCAGAACTCCGGGGGTGGCTCCCGATCCAACACCAGGGGCACATTGCCCACCTTGAAGCCCTTGTGGGCCAGGAAGACCGACAGGGGCGTCTTGCTGGTGCGGCTGATGCCCGTCAGGACGATGTCCGCCTCCCGCAGCATGCGCGGCTCCTTTCCATCGTCAGCCTTGACCGTGAACTCGACGGCCTCGACCCGCTCAAAGTACGTGTCGTTGGCCTGGTGCATCAAGCCCGGCATGCCCCGGGGCCGGCACCGCAGAAACGTGGACATGGCCCCCAGCATGTTGCCCACCACGTCCACCATCTGCAGGCGAAAGTGCTTGGCGAGGCGATCCGACTCGTTGCGCTGCTCGCTGCGCACCAGGGTGGTGACGACCATGGCGTTTTGTTCCGAGGCCAGCTTGAAGAGTCGATGCAGCTGCTCGGCGTCGATGACATTGGGAAAGACATGGACCTGGACGGCGAGTTTCTCGAACTGCAGCAGGCACGCCTCGACCACTTTCTGGGCCGTGTCACCGGTGCCATCGGAGATGATGAAGATGGGTTTGATTTCGGGGGCGGTCATGGCATTCGGATCGAGTGGGGGTCGGAAGCTCCCTGCTTAACGCGATAGGTTGCGCCGATGGGAGATGGATCCGCAACCCCTGGGCCTTTGGACGGCGTGCGGATCGTGGACATCTCGCGCCTGCTCCCGGGACCCTACTGTACCTGGCTGCTGGCGAGCCTCGGGGCGGAGGTGATTCGGGTGGAGTCTCCTGCCGGCGGGGATCCCGCGCGGGGCATGCCTCCCATCGTCTCGGGACAGGGCATCTTCCATGCAGCGCTTGATCGCGGGAAGCACTCGGTGGCCCTGGACCTGCGGCATCCCCTGGGTGTGGAGGCTTTTCGCGTCTTGTTGGACTCCGCGGATGTGCTGGTGGAGTCTTTTCGCCCAGGGACCCTGGCCAAGGCGGGCCTGGCACCGGAGGATCTCCTGGCTTCCCGGCCGGGCCTGGTGGCCTGTTCCATTACGGGGTTTGGGCAGACAGGCCCTTTGAGTGACCATCCCGGCCATGACCTGAACTACCAGGGATACGCGGGCATCGTCGCGGCCTGTGGCGGGGATCCCATCCTTCCGTACCCGGTGCAGGTGGCAGATGTGGCGGGTGGCTCCCTGATGGCGGCCGTGGGAATTCTCGCCGCCCTGCTGGAACGGGAGCGCACCGGGAAGGGGCGCTGGCTCGATGTGTCCATGACCGAGGGCGTCCTGGCGCTGTTTGCTCCCCACCTGGCCATGGCCCTGGCCGAGGACCGCGATCACATTCCCGGCGGGGAGATGCTCTCCGGCGGCTACGGCGGCTATCGGACCTACCGGTGTGCGGATGGCGGCCTGGTCACTGTGGCCCCCCTGGAGCCGAAGTTCTGGATTTCCCTCGTGGCGACCCTTGGCGACGAGGCGCCGGACACCCCCGATCCCGGGGCACTGGCTGCAATGTTCATTCAGCGCGATCGGGATGCCTGGGTGGATCTGCTGAAGGATGCGTGTGTTGGACCGGCCCTTCAGGCCCGGGAAGTGCCTGGGCTGGCCCATTTCGCGATGCGGGGAGCCTTCGAGACTGTGCTGGGAATTCCCATGGCCAAGTCCCCGTTTCCCTGGAGCGCCCGGACGGGCGTGCGGTTGTTGGGGGAGGACACCCGGCCGGTCCTCTCGGCCCTGGGGATTGATGTGAATGCACTGCTGGGTGCGGGAGCAGCAGCCATTCCGCCCGGGATGGAGTAGATGCAAAGAGCATGAGCATCGAGTTGCCAGTTTGGTTCGGAGGGCTCGGCGCCTCCATGGAGGGAGGGTCGAGCGTTTTTGGGGGCTATGAGCTGCTGCTCACAGCAATCGCGGTGATCATCGTCTTCCTGATTCTCGGGCCGCGGTGGCTGCGGGATCAACGGGGCGGAGAGTCAGGCGCAGAAGGACAAGCAGAGGACGATGCCAAACAACAGGGCGTTGGCTTGGACCTGGCGGGAGACTCGGGCGACGTGTGAGGCCGGCTCGGGGGCGTTTCTTCGAATGGGTTCCAGAGTCCAGATCTCCAGGTGGAAGCTGGACACCCAGAGCAGGAAAAAGACGCTGTACTTGGCCACCAACCCAGGGGCAGCACCCTCCGGCGGCCAGTGGAGGCCCCAGGCGAACAGGTGCACGCCGATTCCGCCGGCGATGAGTGCGCCCATGGCCAATCCCTGGAAGGGACCCCACGCCTGGTAGGCGGTGAGCAGCTGGTGCTTTCCGATGCGGGAGCGCCGCGCTGGAATGGCCAGCAAGACAGCAAACAAAACCACCGCTCCCCCGTAGACCGCGAGGCCCAGGGTGTGCAGGAACAAGCTTGCAGTCTGCAGGGTCAAGGCGCCTCCGGGGGACCTGGGAGAGAGAGTGGTGGGGGCCCTGCAATGTGTCAAGGGCTAAGAGAATCTGATGTCGCGCCGCTCTCCCTTGTTGTGGCAGTTGCCTGTGTTCTGCGCGCTGGCACTGGTGGCGATTGCCGGGGCGCTGCCGTCGGGGCGGGTCGTGGGGGAGGGGGTCGACCTCTACGGCACCCTGTGGTTCTACTGGTGGCAGCTGGATTGCCTGCGGACCGGGGCGGATCCCGGTTTCACCGACCTGTTCTTCCACCCCCTGGGCAAGGACATCTTCGCCCACACGGGAAACAACCTGGTGGATGCAAAGCTGTCCGTTCCCTTCCAGCTCCTCTGGGGGTATCCGGACTACCAGAAGTGGTTTGTGGGGGCCCTGCTCGTGGCGAACGGGCTTGCCTTTCGGCCCCTGGCCAAAGAGGTGCTGGGGGAGGGCAGCCCCGCTTTCCTGGCGAGCCTCGCGTGGATGGTCAACCCGTTCACCCTGTTCGAGCTGCACTGCGGCCGACCCACCCAGGCGCTGGTGGTGTTCGTGCCCCTCGCGTTTCTGGGCATGGTGCGATTGGAGAAGGAGTCCGGCTGGAAGTGGCCGGTCCTGGCGGGGGCCATGGTGGCAGCCCAGGCCTGGACCTACTGGTTCATGGGGTGGTTTCTGGCCCTGGCCTTTCTGCCCCTGGCGTTCTACGCCTGGCGCGGGAGCGAGGATCGCGCCGGGTTGGTGAAACGGTGGGCCCTGGCAGGTGGGGTCTGCGCGGCCCTCGTGGCCCCGGCTGCCCTGGCCATGGCGGCTGCTGCCTCTACCGGGGACGTTCCGGGACTGGCGGCGGCCTCCAATTCCCTGTTCACCGTGCCGGAGGCGCTCGCCAACAACGTGTCACCCGGCCTCCACGGCTACGACCTGTTGGAGCAGCATGATGTGTCGATCCTTGGCACGTTTGCCTGGGGACTGCCGCTGCTCCTCTGGTCCTGGAAGGGGCCGCATCGAACCCCGTGGTTGGGGGTGCTGCTGGTGGCCCTGGTGTTCTCGGTGGGGCCTTCCCTGGAGATTCACGCCTTGGGGCTGAACGTCGTGATGCCCCACTACATGGCGCTCTACCGTTTCCTGCCGTTTTTCGACCGCCTCTGGTTTCCCTATCGCCTGGTGGGGGTCGCCATGGTGCCGGCAAGCCTGGCGCTGGGGGCCCTGTTGGTGCGGTGGCAGAGCCGTGGGCGGGGCGGTGCTGCCCTCTGGATTGCAGCTTTCCTGGGAATTGGCCTGGGGGAACAAGCCCGGGAGGGACACTTCCCCCTGGCTTCCATGGACATGGCCCCCCCCGCCACTGTGCGCTGGTTGGCGAAACAGGAAGGAGCGCTCATCCACCTGCCCTTTGGCGTCTACGGGGAGCAGGTGGCCTGGATGGCTGTGCATGAGCACCCCATGTTTGGGGGAATGGCGGAGAATGCGCCCTTGCTGTGGCCCGAGGGATTTCGGGAGCGGTTGAACAACCGGTTTGTGCAGCGCCTGGTCCACGCGGTCCGGGGTCCCTTGTTGGATGAAGGCGAGCGGGGAGGCGCACCGGAAGGAGACGCGCGGGCCCACCGGGAAGCGCTTGTGGCTGAAGGGTTTCGATGGGTGGTCCTTGATCGCGAGCTGGCAGGCCTCGAGGTGGCCCGCACCCGGCAGCGCCTGGACAAGGCGGACAAGGACCCGGCCCGGGTCGCCCAGGAGCAGGTGGCCGGTCTTGTGGAGCTGTTGGGGCCCCCCATCGCAGTGGACGGCGCCCTGGTGACGTGGCACCTGGAGGGCGGAGTGCAGGCCCCCGGGGCCCTGGCCGCGACAGGGGAGCGCCTGTCCGACACCGCCTGGGTCGAGGGATTCCTGGATTTGCGCCAGCGGGATCACAGGCCCCCGCCCAAGCCCTCTACCGCTGGATCCCTGGAGAAAAGATGAGCGCACCACTGGAAGGCATTCGCGTGTTGGATCTAAGCCGGGTGCTGGCCGGCCCTTTCGCAGCCATGGGGCTGGCGGACCTGGGCGCGGACGTGGTGAAGGTGGAGCGCCCGGGCAAGGGAGACGACACCCGCAGTTTTGGTCCTCCCTATGCAGAGGGGGTGTCGACCTACTTCCTGTCGGTGAACCGGGGAAAGCGGTCGGTGGTGTTGGACCTGAAGTCCGAGGAGGGGCGGGACCACCTGAAGGCTCTGGCCGGGGCAGCAGATGTCCTGTTGGAGAACTTTCGCCCGGGGGTCATGGAGCGACTGGGGCTGGGCCCGGAGGCGCTGCAGGCCCTGAATCCAGGGCTTGTCTACTGTGCCATTTCCGGATTCGGCCAGGACCGCCCTGGTCCTGGATACGACCTGGTGGTGCAGGGCCTCTCTGGAATCCCCAGCATCACGGGGTCCGGCGAGGCCCCGAACAAGTGTGGTGCCTCGATCGCGGATCTATGTGCGGGCATGAACGCGGTGTCGGGAATCCTGGCTGCCCTGGTCCGGCGGGAGCGGACCGGGGTGGGAGGGGTCGTGGATGTGTCGATGTTGGATGGGCAGCTGGCCCTGTTGAGCTACCACGCCTCCGGCTGGCTCAACGGGGGAGTCGAGCCCACCGCCCTGGGGAATGCCCACCCGTCGATCCACCCGTTTTGCGGGTTCCAGACGGCGGATGGTTGGCTGAACCTCGCTGTGGGCAACGATGCCCAATTCGAAAAGCTGTGCCGGGCCCTGGCCAAGGGGTGGGACGAGGACCCGCGCTTTGCCACCAATGCGGACCGGGTTCGAAACCGCGAGGCGCTGAACTTGTTGATGGAGCCGGTTTTCCGGGACCAGACCACGGTGGGCTGGCAGGCGGATCTGGCAGAGACAGGCATTCCCATGGGCCCCATGAAGACAATTCCCGAGGCCCTGGAGGTGGCAAGACTCGTGGAGCATGACCACCCGGAAGGGGGTGGCCGGGTGCGCACCGTGGCAAATCCCTACACCGTGGATGGGGAGGGAAGGGGGGCGCATCGCCGCGCACCCCGGCTGGGGGAGCACACCGATGAGGTTCTTGCCGAATGGAGCAAGGCCTGAAATCCCGCATAGAGACCCGGGGAATTGCAAGGGAAAGGGATTTCCTTGCGCGAACCATCTTGCCTCCACCGTTCTGGTGGATAGACAAGTAGACAGAACTCCTTCCTCTCCAGCCCTGGAATCTCCATGTCGTCCGACAACCCTGAAGTCATCCTGGAAGAAGCCGGCCTTGAATCGGAAATGGATCTGCCTGTTCTGGCAATCCGCAACACGGTCATTTTCCCTGTGCTTGCCTTTCCCATCAACGTGGGGCGGGAGAAGTCCCTGAAGGCCATCGAGACGGCCATGGCCAAGGACCGTTTCCTCGGGATCGTGTCCCAGCGGGATGCCCGCAACGAGGACCCCTCCACCGAGGAGCTTTACCAGACGGGCACCGTGGTGAAGATCCTCAAGAGCGTGGTCATGCCCGGGAACAAGCTGAACGTCATCATCCAGGGCGTGGCCCGGATTCGCGTGCGGGATTGGGACCAGACCGAGCCCTTCCTGAGAGCCCACGTGGACGTGTTTTCACAGCAGGCGGCGGAAGGGGACGAATACGACGAGCTGCTTGCTCGCCTGAGGGAGCTGGCCCGGAAGATCATCGATCTCTCCCCCCACATCCCCTCGGAGGCCAGCTTCCTGGTTCGTTCCATCGACAACCCGGGCATGCTCGCGGACATCGTGGCGACAAACCTGTCCATCGGCATCGAGGAGAAGCAGGAGCTTTTGGAGACCTTTGAGACCCGCCAGCGCATTGAGATGGTGATCGCCCTGTTGGAAAAGGAGACCCAGGTCCTGGAGCTGTCCAACAAGATCCAGACCGAGGTGAAGGGGGAGATGGACAAGGCCCAGCGGGAGTACTTCCTGCGGGAGCAACTCAAGGCCATCCAGAAGGAGTTGGGGGAGGTCGACGAGCGCCAGGAGGAATTCGAGGAGTTCAAGCGCAAGATCAAGACCGCCGCCATGCCCAAGGAGGCGGAAGAGGCGGCGTACAAGGAGCTCAAGCGCATGGTTCGCATGAGTCCCGGCGCTGCGGAGTACACCGTGTCCCGCACCTACCTGGAGTGGCTGGTGGAGCTGCCCTGGAGCATTTCCACAGAAGATCACATCAACGTGGAGGAAGCCCAGATCATCCTCGACGAGGACCACTACGACCTGGAGAAGGTCAAGCGGCGCATTGTCGAGTACCTGGCGGTGCTCCAGCTGAAGAAGGACCTCAAGGGACCGATTCTCTGCCTGGTGGGCCCTCCTGGAGTGGGCAAGACCTCTCTCGCCAAGTCGGTGGCCCGGGCAGTGGGGCGCAAGATGGTGCGTATGTCGCTTGGAGGGGTACGCGATGAAGCGGAGATCCGCGGCCACCGCCGGACCTACATCGGCTCCCTGCCTGGGAAGATCATCAAGAGCATGAAGAAGGCCGGGGTGAACAACCCGGTGTTCATCCTGGACGAGATCGACAAGCTGGGGGCGGACTACCGGGGCGATCCCTCCTCCGCCCTGTTGGAGGTCCTGGATCCGGAACAGAACGACACCTTCCACGACCACTACATGGACATTCCCTTTGACCTGTCCAAGGTCTTGTTCATCGCCACGGCCAACATGCGGGGCACGATTCCCGGGCCGCTCCTGGACCGGATGGAGGTCATCGACATTCCCGGGTACACCCCCGAGGACAAACTGAAGATCGCCAAGCACTACCTTCTGCCCGACGTCCGCGAGAACCACGGCCTGGGAGAGAAGCAGATCACCTTCAGCGACGAAGCCATCCGGCACCTCATTCGGGCCTACACCCGGGAGGCCGGCGTGCGGAGCTTGAAGCGCGAGCTGGCGGCCTGTGCCCGGTGGGTTGCGCGGGAGATCGCAGCGGACCGGGAGACGGCCATCAAGATCACCCCCAAGAAGGTGGAGGAGATTCGCGGGCCGATCCACTTCTTCAACGACGTTGCGGAGCGCACGAGTGTTCCAGGGGTGGCCACGGGCCTTGCCTGGACCAGTGTCGGCGGGGACATCCTGTTCATCGAAGCCACCTCCATGCGCGGCAAGGGAAACCTGCAGCTCTCCGGCTCCCTCGGCGACGTGATGAAGGAATCCGTTGCGGTGGCCCGGTCCTACATTCGCTGTTCCGCCGAGGAGCTGGGCATCGACTACCGGGACTTCGAGGAGTTGGACCTCCACATCCATGTGCCCTCCGGGGGAATCCCCAAGGATGGTCCCTCCGCCGGTGTCACCATGCTGACGGCGATCGTGTCGCTGCTCACGGGTATCAAGGTGGATCCCACCATCGCCATGACCGGGGAAGCCACCCTGCGCGGCGCCGTGTTGCCGGTGGGCGGCATCAAGGAGAAGGTCCTGGCAGCGCACCGGGCGGGCATCAAGACCGTGATCATTCCCAAGAAGAATGAAAAGGACCTGGTGGAGGTTCCCGACGAGATCAAGGCCGAGCTGAAGTTCGTCCCTGTGGCTCGGATGGAGGAAGTGCTGAACCGGGTGCTTGGAAAGCGGAAGCTGTCCCAGCGGCGGGAGAGGCTGGCCACGAAGTTGGCCGGGGAGCGCGAGAAGGCCAAGGCTGAAAAGGCAGCGGCCGAGGCGGTTGGGACCGCTGAGGTGCTTTCGTAGAAGGAGGGCCTGTGCCCACCCGGCGTGTCCCTGGAGGCCCGCCGGGATAGATCCGCCCCATGACGCTGCGACCCATTCGCCGGGTGCTGATCGCGAACCGGGGGGAGATTGCCGTTCGCGTGCAGCGGGCCTGTGCGGAGCTGGGCCTGGAGACCGTCGCGGTGTATTCCGAGGCGGATCGGGATGCCCTTCACGTGCGCATGGCGACCCAGGCGAGGTGCATTGGACCGGCGCCCTCGGCGGAGTCCTACCTCAAGGAGGATGCCTTGCTGGCAGTGGCCCGGGAGACCGAATGTGATGCGGTGCACCCGGGGTATGGCTTCCTCTCCGAGCGGGCTGCCTTCGCCAGGGCCGTGACCGAGGCCGGCCTGATCTGGGTGGGCCCCTCTCCAGAAGCCATCGAGTCCATGGGGTCCAAGACCCGGGCGAGGCAGCTGATGACCGCGGCGGGAGTCCCGGTGGTGCCCGGTGCCACCGCGCCAGCCAAGGACCTTGCCTCCCTCGCGAAACATGCTGCGGAGATCGGCTTTCCCGTGATGCTCAAGGCAGCGGCGGGGGGCGGCGGCAAGGGCATGCGCCTCGTGGAGGAACCCGGCCTGCTGGAGGCGGCCCTGGAAGGGGCCCGATCCGAGGCGGCCAAGGCGTTTGGGGACGACACGGTCTACCTGGAGAAGGCGATCAGCCGGCCCCGGCACGTGGAGGTGCAGATTCTCGCCGACATGCACGGGAACGTGGTGCATCTCTTTGAGCGGGATTGTTCTGTGCAGCGCCGGCACCAGAAGGTGATCGAGGAGAGTCCCTGCCCCGTGTTGGCGCCGGAAACCCGCGATGCCATGTGCGAGGTGGCGATTCAAGCCGCGCGGGCAGTGGACTACGTGGGGGCGGGAACGGTGGAATTCCTCCTGGCGGAGGATGGAAGCTTCTACTTCCTGGAAATGAACACCCGGCTGCAGGTGGAGCACCCGGTCACGGAGATGGTCACGGGAATCGACTTGTGTCGGGCCCAATTCGAGGTGGCCATGGGCAAGCCTCTGCCCTGGGCCCAGGACGAGTTGACCCAGGTGGGGCACGCCATGGAGTTCCGCATCTATGCGGAGGATCCGGAAAACGGGTTCCTGCCAGCTCCCGGGGCCATTCAGGGCTACCGAGAGCCGGGAGGCCCTTGGGTCCGGGTGGACAGCGGGGTGTACGCCGGGGCCGAGGTGCCAGTGCACTACGACCCCATGATCGCCAAGCTGGTGGTGTGGGGACGGGATCGGGAGGACTGCCGCATTCGCGCGGACCGCGCCTTGCGGGAGTTTCGCATCACGGGCATTCGCACCCCCATCGGTTTCTTTCGGCACGTGCTCAAGGACGAGGACTTCAAGAGCGGCGTGTATGACACGGGGTTTCTGACGCCGGAACGCATGGCCAACCTGAGCGCCCCCAGGCGAGATGAGGTCGCCGCCATTGTGGCCGCCATCTGTCAGCACCGAAAGGACCACGCACCTGTGCGCCAGGAAGGTGACGGGGCTGTGGAATCCGGTTGGAAGCGGCAGGGCCGGGCCTGGGCAGTCCAGAGGGATCCCCGATGATCTACGAGGTCACCGTGAATGGCTCCACCCTGGAGGTCGCTGTGGAGCCCTCGGAGGAGGGCTACCGGGTCAGCGTGAATGGCGCGGAGGCCGTGGAGGTGGATCTGCGGCAGCCGGAGGCCCATGTGCTGTCCCTCGTCGCGGGGGGATTTTGCTACGAGGCCGGCGTGGTGGAGCGGGACGATGGGTGGGATGTGGACATCTACGGCACCACCCACCCGTGCACGGTATTGGATCCCAAGCGAAAGGCCCTGCGGTTGGGAGGAGGTGCAGCCGAGGGCGTGCTCTCCACCTCCATGCCCGGGCGCATCGTGCGCTTGCTGGTGGAGGTCGGGCAGGATGTAGAGGTGGGCCAGCCCCTGTTGATTGTGGAGGCCATGAAAATGGAGAACGAAATGAAGGCGCCTGTGGCGGGTCGGGTGGAGGCCTTGATGGTGGCGGAAGGGGATGCCGTGGAGGCGGGTGCAGCCCTCGCCCGGATCGAACCGGCGGTTGTTTCGTGAGCGACACCCTCAAGGAATGGAACAAGACCACCCGGGCCAAGGCTGTGGAGCGTGGTCCCGAGCGGAAAGAAGCTTTTGGGCGCTCTGGAGGGGAACCGATCCCGTCTGTGTCTTCTGAGGAACCCCCGCCCGAGGGACTGGGATTCCCGGGGGAGTTTCCGTACACCCGGGGCCTGCACGCAACCATGTACCGGTCGCGCCTGTGGACCATGCGCCAGTACGCCGGCTTTGGCACGGCTGCCGAATCCAATGCCCGGTACCGCATGCTCCTGGATCAGGGCCAGACCGGGCTTTCCGTGGCCTTCGATCTGCCCACCCAGATGGGGTACGACTCGGACCATGTCATGTCCGCCGGAGAAGTGGGGAAGGTAGGGGTGGCGATTGACTCGGTGGAGGACATGGGGGTGCTCCTGGGTGGAATCCCCCTGGAGAAGGTCTCCACCTCCATGACCATCAACTCCACCGCCAGCACGCTCCTGGCCATGTACGCGGTGGTGGCGGAAGAGCAGGGCGTCGACATTGCCGGGCTGCGGGGCACCGTCCAGAACGACGTGCTCAAGGAGTACATCGCCCGCGGTACGTACATCTACCCCCCCCGACCGAGCATGCGCATCATCACGGACATGTTCCGGTGGTGCGCCTCCAATGTGCCGCGGTGGAACACGATCTCCATTTCCGGCTACCACATCCGGGAGGCGGGAAGCACCGCCGCCCAGGAGGTGGGTTTCACCCTGGCTGATGGCATTGCCTACGTGGAGGCAGCCCTGTCCGCTGGCCTGGAGGTGGATGCCTTTGCGCCGCGCCTCTCGTTCTTCTTCAATGCCCACAACAACTTCCTGGAAGAGATCGCCAAGTTCCGGGCAGCGCGTCGCCTCTGGGCGCGGATCATGCGCGAGCGATTCGGCGCCCAGCAAGCCCGATCCATGCAGCTTCGGTTTCACACCCAGGTGGCGGGGTCCACCCTGGCGGCGACCCAGGTGGACAACAACGTGGTTCGGGTGGCCCTGCAGGCCCTCGCTGCGGTGCTGGGGGGCACCCAGTCCCTGCATACCAACTCAAAGGACGAGGCCCTGGGCCTCCCCACGGAGGAGACCGCCACCCTGGCGTTGCGGACCCAGCAGGTGATCGCACTGGAGTCCGGGGTGGCGGACTTTGTGGATCCCCTGGGAGGCGCCTATGCCATCGAGGAGATGACGGATTCCCTGGAGGCTGATGCAGCCGCGTTGATTGAGGAGGTCGACAGCCTTGGAGGGATGGTGCAGGCCATCGAGGCGGGTTTTCCACAGCGGGAGATTCAGAATGCTGCCTATGCCCACCAGGTGGGCATGGAGAAGGGGGACCACCTCGTGGTGGGGGTGAATGCCTATGCGGAGGAAGGGGGAGAGATGCCGGAGATTCTGTCTGTGGATTCCGCTTTGGAAGAGGACCAGGTGGGCCGGTTGGCTGCCGTGCGGTCCGGACGGGATGGGGACCGGGCGCGGGTGTGTGTCGAGGCGCTGCAGGAAGCGGCAGCGGGAGAGGGTCACCTGATGGAGCACATTGTTGAGGCGGTGCGGGCCCGGTGCACGCTGGGGGAGATTGCGGATGCGCTGCGGGCGGAATTTGGGGAGTATCGGGAGTCGGTGGTGCTTTAGGTTTGTTGGTTGGAGGTGGGTTCTTGGTTGGGATTTGACGGTTTGGTGAGTCGAGTCTCGAGACTCGACAAGCTCGAGTCTCGACAAATCGAGCCTCGAGTCCGAGCCCGAGCCCCCCCCGCAGACCCCCCTGCGGTCCTCCGGATGGAAGAAATGGAGCATCGATTCGATCACGAGAACCTCGACTGCTACCGATTGGCCCTGGAGGTCGCGCGGTGGTTTCCTACTGTGACGGTCCCGCGGGGCAGGGCGTCCCTCAAGGAGCAGGGTTGCCGGGCGGTGGGGCGGGCAAGAACCACTTCCGGATTGCCCTGGGAAGTGCGGCGGAGGTGTGCGCGGTATTGGACCTGGTGCAGTCGGGTGACGCCGCGTACTTTCAGCGGAGACTGCGCCGAATCGGTGCCATGCTCGCGCGGATGTCGAAATAGATGAGGCCTCTTTCCGGGGACCGAAATACGGCGCTCCGGCCCCTACAACTCCTTCGTACTGAACACCGCCGCCACCCCGATGCTGACGATGTAGAGCACGGTCAACGGGGCTGCCATGAGCACCTGGGTCAGCGGATCCGGGGGGGTGATGAAAGCAGACAGGGCAAAGATGGCCAGGATGGCGTAGCGGAAGCCGCGAAACAGGTCGCGCCAGTGGACGAGGCCCATGCGAGACAGAAAGAAGACCACCACCGGCAGCTGGAAACAGATCCCGAAGGACAGGAGGAGCCGGGTGACGGTGGAGAGGTAGCTCCCGATGGAGAGCGTGGCCTGGGACTGGTCGGAGAAGACGGAGAGGAAGTAGGGGAACCCGTACTTGAAGATCACGGCATAGCCGAACCATCCCCCGGCCAGGAACAGCACCGTGGAGGTGAACGCCAGGGGCAGAACGATTCTCCTTTCGCCGTCGTAGAGACCCGGCGCCACAAAAAGCCAGACCTGGTACAGGACCACCGGGGAGGCAAGCACCAGTCCGCCCAACATGGCGACCCTTAGCCAGGTGACGATGCCCTCAAACAGGTGCAGACGGGCCAGACCGCCACCACTGTCGCCCAGGGCTGTTTGCAGGGGCTCGGCGAGGAAGTTGAACAGGGGCTCGGCCACAATGAGCGTGAGGCCCATGCCGATCACCAGGGCAGCGATGGAGACAAGCAGGCGGGTGCGCAGCTCCCGGATGTGTTCCAGCAGCGGCATGCGGAAGTCATCCACAGAGGGACCCTTTGGAAAGAGGCTCATTCTTCGGCCCCTGCTGCGGGGCGGGCAGATCCCCCGGTATCGGACTCGGCTGCATGTCTTTCCGCCAATGCTGCCCTGCGCCGCCGGATCTCATCGGCCCGGTGCTCTGCATCGACCCGATCCACCTCCAGCTGAAATGCCTGGCGCAGCTCTTGGGAAGCCCCCCGGATCTTGCCGTAGGCCCGCCCAAGAGTCCGCATCAGGTCCGGCAGGCGATCAGGTCCCAACACGACGATCGCCACCACAGCGATCAGCAGAATCTCGCTCATGCCGATGTGCAGCATTCGGAACCCAGGGGTCGTGAGGCAGGCTGGCCTAACACGACGGGGGGGTGGATCTGCACCCCCACTGGGATATCGTGAGGCGATGTGCAGGCTCTTCGGATTTCGCAGCGCAGTGTCTTCTCGCGCCCACCGCTCCCTGGTGGAGGCGGAGAATGCGCTGGCGGTGCAGGCCCAGGAGCACCAGGATGGATGGGGGATCGGGTACTACATCGGGCGCGACGCGTACATCATCAAATCCGATGCAAGTGCACACCAGTCCGAACGGTTCCGCCTCGCGTCCAGCCGTCTCCAGTCCCATACCTTTGTGGTGCATGTGCGACGTGCCACCGTCGGAAGCCGGGACCACCTGAACTCCCATCCGTTCCGCTTTGGCCGGTGGACCTTTGCCCACAACGGAACGCTGGAGGGTTTTGAAAAAACAAAGCCCTGGGTCCTGGAAAAGACCCTTCCGGCGCTGCGCCCCCTGGTGTTTGGGTCCACGGACTCGGAGCATTTCTTCTACTACCTGCTCTCGGAGTTGGAACGGGCCGGGGTGGATCGCGCGGGCCATGACAAAGTGGATACGGCGGCCGCCTCCCTGGCTCTGCGAGATGCGGTGGATGCGTTGTACGTGCAAGCGCGAGAGCAGAACGTGCCGCCTCCCATCCTGAATTTTGTGTTGACCAATGGGGACGTGTTCTTTGCCATGCGCGCGGGAAAAGAGCTGTACATGGCGACCCAGAAGAACTTCTGTGGTGATTTCGAGACCTGTGCGGAACCGCGAAAGGTCTGCATGGAGCAGATCCGCCCCGACCCGAAGGTCAACCACCTGATCGTCAGCTCGGAGAAGATCGGATCAGAGGACATCTGGGAGGAGCTGCCCGAGGGCAACATGGTGGTGCTCGACGCGGACTTTCGGCTGTCCACCCTGGAGGCTCCGCCCCATTTCGAGGAGTGCCCATCGGAACTGCGGTCCCCGGCTATCGCGGCGCTTTGAGGATTCCCGGGAACTGGACGCCGGCCCGGGGATCGACCCCCATGTAGCCGGCTCGCGCCTGGCCGATTTCAACGGTGAATCCCATGGCGCCGAGATCCGCCCGTCCGTCGTTGGACACCATGCCCTCGGGTGGGGGCGGGAAGGGGCCTGCAATGCGAAAGGCCTGAACGACAGCCGAGTCCAGGGGCCCGGACCCGGACTCCTCCACGATCTCGATGGAGTCCAACAGGCCATCCTGGGTGAGTACGACGGTCACCAGGGTCTTGTACCGGGGGCGAACGATCTGAAGTCCCCGGGGGAGGTTGTCCAGGTTCTGGTGCCAGTAGAAGTTCACCAGTCGCCGCACCTGGTTCAAGTACCCGGCGTACAGGAATTCCTTGGTGTTCAGGTGCACCGAGTCTCCGATTTCCAGATCCAACAAGTCATTGTTGGGAGCACCGGAAACATTCTGGGACCGGTGCGAGGACAGGGACGGGCGATCCACCCCGTCACGCTCCGTGAGCTGGAACGGATTCGGAATCGCTGCCATGGCACCATTTCGATCCGGATCAAAGCGGTCGTTCCCAGAGCGCGCTCCAGAAGAGGGCTCGTTCTCCCCCAGGTCCATGCGGTCTGCCAGCTCCAGTCGGTCTTGCGGCGAGTACTCGGGGGTGAGGACCTCCGGGTTGACCCTCACCTGCTGCGTGCGTGTCTCCCGGGGAACAATCCGGGCATGTTCTGCCAGGAAATCCGCCTGCGGAGGACGCTCCGATTCCTCGGGCACCGGCACATCCACCACCTGCCCATGGGGGGTTTCCTCCTCCGGTTCCAAGGTGGCCTCGGGCTGCGGGAGCAGAAGGACCATCCGAATGGGCCCCCGTTCCTCAGCACCCTGGGGACTTACTTGGATCAGGGGTCCCACCGAAAGGAGCAGCACCAGGTGCAGCAGCACAGAAACCAGGGACCAGAAGAAAAGACGGGCCAGGACCGACTCACCTCTTCTTCTTGCCTGGGATCTTTCAACCGACACCGACACACCTCGAGGCTCCAGCGTACCCGGACCGGACGGGCAAGGACTACCGGGATCCTGCAATCAAGGTATCGGTTGTGCGGAAGGTGTACCGTACCGTCAAGGAATCCAGGAGCAAATCATCGGGCATCCGGTCCAGGCGCTTCGGCACAGCAGCCATGGCAAGGGCATCGAGTTCGGTGCGACCGCTGCGTCGGGAGAGGTACTTCTCTTCTACACGCCCCTTGGAGTCGACGATGAAAGTGACCTCTGAGGTGCCCTGGATGCCCAGAGCACGCACTTCCAGGGGCAGGACCCAAGCCATGCGCACGTCCTGGTCGACCCCCACCAGGTAGCGGCCCAGGGAGGTCTCCCGTGTGGGCACCTGGCTGGACTTGCCCAGGGCGACGATCTCAGGCATCACCGCTGCGGCAGGCGAGGCCGGAGAGCCCGGGGCGGAGTCCCTCGGGTCGCCCGGACGGCTGGGCCGCGGGGCGGGGGAGGGGTTTGTTGCAAGGGCGCTCACCACCCAGGCGCGGCCCCGCAATCTGAAGCGCTTGCCGTGATCGGGCAGCGAGTCGCGGGCAAACCCAGGGGCAAGCCGGGCCAGTGACAGCCCCCACTTGCGGGCCCTTCCGTTCGATTGGGTCCCCGCTGCGGAGCTCCCCGCTCTGCCGTCCGCCGCCATTGGGAATGAGTCCCTCGTGCCCGCTTTGCCCTCCCGCTGAGCCGTGGGGTTGGCAGCGTTTCCGTGGGACGCTGCAGCCAGGTGGCCTTGCGCCTCTTCAGCGGTCTGCGAGTGTCCCGGTGCCAGCTCCGAGTCAAACCCCGCCACCACCGCGGGGTCCGGGAAGGGATCCAATCCAGCGCCGGATGCAAGGTCGTGGGAGCCGGCAAGGGAGTCACGTTCAGGGTGACCGGGTCCCTGGTGACTGGTGCCCTCCACCCCGGAGAAAGTCGGTGCTCGCAGGAGATCCGGGGCCAGGATCGAGCGGTCACTGATGGCCAATGCCGACTTGTCTTGCGCGGCCGAGAGGCCCTCGGGCGACCGCACGAACAGCACCGCGTTGTCGGGTGGCGCTTGGATCGCCACTGCCTGGGAACGCTTGACCTCCGGGCCCTCCTTCACGGGCCGGTCCGTCGGAGAGGACCGAATGCCCGGTGGAATCGGCCGGGTGACAGAGGAAGGGGGCAGCTCCGGGGCATCTACAAGTTGGACGAGAAGAGGGACCCGGCTGGGAGTTGCCGCAGGATCCAGGTGAACGGGGCTGGGCCTCCCCGCAGAGCCTCCTAGGAAGTGCAACGCCAAAGAAGCTGCGAGGGCAGCTACGCAGAGCATTCGTTGGGATTTCTTTACCGCGGGGGGCCCCCGCGTCGGTGGAGCCTCCTCGAGGCGAAGGTCCCTGGCCTCAGCGATTCGGCCGCGAAGAGCAGCCAACTCCCACTGGAATTGCTGGCGATCCCTGGCCAGGGCGCGGCTCACCGTGGCCAGGCCGAGATGGATTTGCTGGGATGCAGCCAGGAGCTGGCGCGTAGACGCAAGGGACGCACCTGTGCGGTCGAGGCTGTACGCCACGCGAGTGAGATCCCCTCGGACCTCAACGTCCTCGGTACCGCTCATTTCCCTGAAGTCCCTTGTGCTAATGCGCCAATGGAGGCGCCCTCCCATGGTACCGCCGCCTTTTCGGGCCCGCGGGGGGATTCCGGGTCAATTGCGGCAATTCCGGCGGCGTGCCATTCTCGGTGCATGTCCCGGGGCGCCAGGAGTCTTGTGCGGCGACTGGCCCGACGCGGTCGTCGGTGGGTGGCTGGCCCGTCCCAGGATGCGGCCGGACCCCCTTCGGTCACGTTTTCCGGAAGGGCACCACTCCCGGTAGAAGCCGGGACCACGATTCTGGAGGCGGCCCTCCAGGCAGACCTGTCGCTGGATCACTTCTGCGGAGGAAATTGCTCCTGCGGGACCTGCAGGGTGGAGGTGGTCCAAGGGGACCAATTCTTGAGCAATCCACGCCCGGATGAGTCCCTGGTTCTAGGACCCGTGGCACTGGATGCGGGAGATCGCCTGGCGTGCCAGGCCCAGGTGCGGGGATCGGTCGAGGTGCGGGTTCCCCGGTTTTTCGGAGTCCGAGCCGAGTAGGCGCTACCGGGAGCCGTTGGAATCCGGGGGGGCGGGCGGTCCTGCCTGTACCAGGAGCGAAGAGGTACCGGCAGTGAAGAAGGCTGTGGCGGCGGTCGCAATCCCAAACAGGAGCGCGATTCCGACGGCCAGCATCCGCATGTGGGGCGGGATGCCGTGGTTCAGCAGGTCGTCGTCCTCTTCCACCAGCCGCAACGGTGGCGGCAGATCCCCCTCCACGGGAAGGGGCGCAACCCGGAGTCCGAAACGATAGGGGTCGTAGTCGCCCACATCGGGATGATACCCGGAGAAGTTGCGGAAGGAATGCCCAGACCTCACCATCGGATGAATCTCACCCTGGTTTCGGCGCGTCCAGAGTTTCGCCCGGGACCCCGAGATCTCCTGGTGTTCCGGGGGGAACTGGGGGCAGAGGAATTGGACATCCATCCGCCCATGGCCCTCGGGCAACAGGTCGTGGAACGTCTGCTCGGACCCGCAAGTCGGGCCGTGGTCTCCCGGGGCTGAGGCCGATGGCGTGGACCCTGGGCAAGATGTGGGGCATTCCCCTGCGAGTGCATGCCTCGGCGGTGTTTCTGTTGGCCCTGGTGTTGTTCAGTGGGGCCGGGGGTGCAGGGGGGCTGGCCACCTCTGCTGTGTTTGGGGGGGTGATTGTGGTTTCGATCCTGGTGCACGAGCTGGGTCATGCCGTCGTGGCCAGATCCCTGGGACTGGGGCCGGTGTCCATCGTGCTCCACGGGTTTGGGGGGCTGACCGCGTTCAGCAAGCGGCCCGGGCATGGCCAGGGGGTGTTGGTGGGATTGGCGGGACCCCTTGCAGGCATGGCGCTGGGCCTCTTGGCGCTGCTGCTGGATCCGGGTCCAGCTCACGGCATGCTGGTTTCCAATGCGGTGGGCTGGCTCATCCTGGTGAACATCTTCTGGTCCCTGTTCAACCTCTTGCCCATGTACCCCCTGGATGGAGGCCAGGTGCTCTGGCACGTGCTGGCCATGTCCCTGCCAGCTGTGGTGGCACGCACCTGGGTGCGACGGGTCTCCCTTGTTTTCGCTGCAGCCGTAGGCATTGCATCCCTGGCGGCGGGTCAGTTCTTCCTGCTGGTGGTCTGCTTCTTTGTGCTGCAGCAGAACAGGGGTCAGTAGATACACCAGGCGCGGCCTTTGGTGTCTCCTGTTCCCGGCGCACCGGCCCAGACCTCGTCGGCGGAGGCGGAAAGGGAGAACCCAAGCTGGCTGCCCGGGGTGTGCCCTTCAAGGAACACCTCAAGGTCTCCTTCGGCCTCCACCCGGTACAAGGCGCCTCGGGCCGACTCTCCGTACAGGGGGGCTCCGATCCATGCCTCGCTGTCCCGGCAAGCCACGGACTGCCCGAAGCGTCCAGCGTTGGCAGTCCAGGTGCTGGCCTCGTCCAGGGACTCGGAGAGGGATCGCACCAGGTAGACCGTGTTCGACCCCGGAGCGCCCACCAGCAGCTCCTCGGTTCCATCCCCGTCCACATCTCCCACGCAGAGGGAGGTACCGGCCTCATCTCCCGTGGCAGGCCGGTCCAAGGTGCCTGATTCCGTCCAGAGGGCAGCATCTCCAAAGGGGAGCCCCGCCACGACCTGCCCCTGAAAGGACACCAGTGCCCGCGGACGGCTTGGAAGCGCCAAGCTGTCGCTGTCTGAACGCAGGACCCCGTTTCCTGCTGCCCACCAGCCATCAGGTGTCGGCAACAAGGCAGCCCCAAGGGACTCCCCTGGTTCCCCTGCTACCAGCGCGGTCTGGGTTTCATCCAAGACAGATCCGGCACCCGCGGAGGCAAGAGGGGCGCCGACCGCCACGCCAAGAGCCTCGTCCCAGGCCAACACCAGCCCCAGTCCCAGGTCTGACCCACCTTCCAGCACCAAAGATCGCGAACCATCTCGGATGCGAAATACCTCTCCTCCAGATTCCGACGGGGAACCCACCCATGCCCCGGGGTCTGCTGCTGCCACGGTTGATCCAAAGGCCGATCCAGCGCTCGTTCCCGCCCAATAGGCGGTTTGCGGGCCCTGGGGGACCTCCAGGCCCGTTTCATCTGCGGAACGGTTGCAGGCAGCCAGGAGCAGGAACATGGAGTGAAACATGGATGTGCAGGGTAGCCGGGGGATGCCGACTTCCCAAGTGGGGTGGGCGAGTCCTGGTGTGGAGGATAGGTGCCAGGACGACGCGGAGTTCGTGTGTCCTCCATTCGACGCCAGATCAACATTGTGGCCGCGCCACGCGCCATCTGGAGTGCCTTTACCTCAGCCGACGGCTGGGAGTCCTGGTATGCCGATGAAGCCCGAATCGACCCCAGGCAAGGAGGGAGGGTCACCCTTACCACCGAGGGTGACGATGGAGAACCGGTCCAGGAAGTAGGCATGGTTCATACCTGCCGTCCCACGTCTCGCCTGGAGATTTCCTGGGATTCCAACTCGCCGGCGCCGACCCGGGGTTCCCGACTTTCCATCCAGATTGCCCGCGATGGCGACGAGACCCGCGTGGCCATCGTCCAATCCGGGGGCGAGATTCTCCAGGACGAAGAGGCGCGGGAGCAGCTGGACAATGACTGGCGCCGCGCGTTGTTGGCCCTGCGCAGCGTGTTTGAGGGTTGACCCCACCGGGCCCCCGGGCTACTACGCCGGCCTTCAGGAGGTTGTGACCATGTCTCGCAACGAAGGCCGAGAAAGCCGTGGAAAATTCGGCACCAAGGAACCCAGCGACTACAAGAACCCCGAGACCCTTCGGCGTTTTCTCACCGAAGGTGGGAAGATCCTGCCGCGGCGGGTTTCCGGGCTTTCCGCGCATGAACAGCGCCAATTGACCACCGCCATCAAGCGGGCGCGTCACCTGGCCCTCCTGCCCTACACCCGAGCGGACTAGCCTCCTTTCAAGGTGGACTGCCCATGCTGGGCCGGGTGCTGCAGACGTGGGGGATTGTTGGACGCACCTTTGGTGCATGGCTGCTGCCTCTGGGCAGCCTTTTTGGGTTCTGCGTATTGCGCACCGTGGTGTTTCTCGGCCGCTGCGCTGACCGGGTGATCCATCCGGGCTTGCACAGGGTGGAGGTGAAACGTCCCATTGTCGTGGTGGGCAACCCTCGCAGCGGAACCACCTTTCTCCATCGAACCCTGGCCGCGTACGACATCGGTGTGGGGACCCAGCTCTACGAGATGCTGTTTCCCTCGCGGGTCCTGCAGTGGTTCCTGGGCCCCTTCCTGCCCCTGATGGAGCGCGTAAGTCCCGCGCGGCACCACATGGGAGCCGCCCACCAGACCAGCTTGACCAGCATCGAGACCGATGATGCGGCGCTGCTGATGCGGTACCTGGACGGATTCCTCTGGTTCGGGTTCTTCCTGGCTTGGGATGAAGTCGATCACCGGCCGGCCATGGACCCCCGACTGCGGGACACCTCCGAGCGGGACTTTGCCTGGTGGCATTCCATCTGGCAGCGGTCGCTTGCCCGGGCAGGGGGAGGCCGGATCGTCGCCAAGCCCTTTACGCTGACTGTGCGCCTTCCCCGGTTTTTCGAGGCCTACCCGGATGCCAAGGCGATCTACATGGTGCGGGATCCACTGGCGGTGATCCCCTCCACCTTGAGCCTCCTCTCGGGTCCACTGGACCTGAGGTTTGGATTCTGGAACCGCCCCCAGGAGGTGCGAGCGAGGTGGGTAGGCCACGTGGTGGATGGAATCATCGATCTCTATCGCGGCTTCCACGAGGACTGGATCGAGGGCCGCCTGCCCAGTGACCGGGTGTTCATCTGCCCCTACACGCGCCTGGTCGGGGACTTCGAGGGCGTCATGATGGAGCTGCTGGAGTTCCTCGGGGAGACCCCGGATGCCGCCCTGGTGGCGCAGATTCGCGAGCAGGCAGCAGAGCAGACCCGGCGGGTAAGCGGGCACAAGTATGACTTGGCGCGGTTTGGCCTGGACGAGGACCGGATCCGGGCCGAGTGTGGCTTTGTCTACGAAACCTTCCTGGAGACGGATTCCTGATGTGGTTCTTCCTTGCAGGGCTGGTGGGCTGTGGGCCCAAAGAAGAGGTGGCCCAGTGGATGGTGACTTCCACGGAGATCTCGACGGTCTTGAGGGTGGAGTGGTCGCTGGACGCGGAGGGCACGGCCTGGGTGGAGTACGGAGAGGGGAGCTGTGATCGATCGACACCACCACAGGACGGGACCGACGGCGAGGTGTTGCTGCTTGGGCTGGGGCCGATGGCCGAGATCTGTGTGCGCCTGGTGGCTGAGATCGATGGCGTGGAGCACGCGGGCGACGAGAGGATGCTTGGAACAGGGGTCCTGGAGTCGGCGGTGCCGGAATTCAACGTTTCCGAGTTTGACCCTGAGGCTGTGGAGCCGGGGTACCTCTTGGGCTCCACGGCCATGAATCCGGGCGCTCGGTTCGTGGTGGATCGAACCGGGAAGGTGCTCTGGTCCCATGCGGTGGAGTTGGGCCGACTCTCGCCGCAGATTTCGGTGGCCTTGGATGGGAGTGGCTTTCTCTCCAACGAATTTTCGCAATACCACGATGTGGACACCGGGCAGGTTCGCATGCTCAACCTGGCGGGGGAGACCGAGTGGACCCAGCGAACGGAGCTGGCCCACCACGTCTTTCAGCAGCTTCCCGATGGAACCCTCGCCTACCTGGCCATCGACGTGAGGGAGACCGCGGAGTACGGCCCGGTGGTGGGTGATGTCATCATTGAGATCGCCCCGGATGGCAGCGAGCGCGAGGTGTGGAACGTCTGGGACCATGAAGACCAGTTCCCCCTGGGGCCCAACAACGGGTGGGATCGGGGCTTCTACCCCCAGGGCAAGGACTGGAGCCACGGAAATGCGCTTCGGTACGATGAAGCGCTGGATACCTACACGATTTCCTTCCGAAACCTGGACACAATCCTCGAGATCGACCGGGCCACGGGCACCCACCTGCGAAGTGTTGGCGGGTTGGGAAACGTGATGATTGTTGGAGGGGATACGCTGATCGGCGCCCCCCACGGCGCCCATTGGACCTCTCCCTCGACCCTTCTCTTTCTTACCTCACCCCCTGGCACCGGCACCAGCCAGGCGGTGGAGCTTCAGGTGGGGGAGGAGACCGCGGAAGTCCTTTGGAGCTGGGGGGAGGGCCAGGGCCTGAAGGCGTTGATCATGGGCGAAGCAGAACGCCTTCCCGGGGGCAACACCCTGGTGAATTTCGGGTCGAAGGGGACGCTCGTAGAGGTGACCCCAGAGGGAGAAGTGGCCTGGCGAGTGGACCTGAGCGCGGGGAATTGGCCCGGGCATGTGACCGTGTTTGGGGATTGGTACAACCTGGCGGGGGATTAGGGAAACTCGTAGCTGTCTTCCCGGTAGGCCATGGTTCGGTTGGTCGCATCAAAGGTGTAGTGCCGTTGGTCCAGGATTCGTTTTCGACCCTCGGCACCGTAGGCGCAGGTGACGAGGTTTGCCCCGGGTTCCTCCAGGTTTGCACCCCAGGCCACCAGGGCGGACTTGTTTCCATTGCCCTTGGAAGCCATCGCGGTTGCATCGGACCCCCTGTGGGTTTCCACTTCAAGGGCAAGCTGAATGGCTTCAAATCTGTCAAGGTCCCGCGCAAATGCAAAGGCTGCGTCCAGCTTTGCTCCATCAAGGTCCGCCGGGTTCGTGTAGGAGGCCACTCCTTCGCAGTCGGCAACCCGAACCGCCTTCCCGGAATGGACCTCCAGGAGCGTGAACCACTTGTCCAGGTCGTACGGGATGTTGATCTGCTCGAACGTGGGATCCTCTCCCTTGCCAAAGCTGCCCTCTGAGGTGGCGATGGACACCGCCTCCTCCACGGTCGTGGCGCAGCCCGGGCTGCCCAGCCATGTCAGGGAGTCGGTGTAGGTGGGCAACCAGAGCGTGAAGGGGGCGCCGTTTGCGCCCCAGGCGGAACCGGCCGAGGCAATGCGGTCGGCTTCCCAGCACACGGCTTGGGGGTCGGCGAGCAGCTCGGCACAGACCGGGAGGCGGGCCTCGTAGCTGACCTGGAACCAGCCTGGGGAGCCAGGGCAATCGAAGCCGATCTTGTACTCCACCGCAGGCGGTGAGGGCCAGTACGATTGCTGCACAAATGGATGGGAAGGCAACCCTGCCCGGCCTTGTCTTTGGCAGCCACCTGATCATAAACAGCCCGGATAAAGGGACGTGATCTCCGTTTCTTCATATGTGACTGTTCGAGAGTCGGAATGAATCGTATATTCGTGGGAGAACAGCAGAGATCTGTCCCAGCGCCCGGGGGGCTCGGAACTTCTAAAGACCTCAGAACGAAGGGAACAGATTCTGATGCGAACTCCATCATCGGTGGGACCGGCTCCAGCAGCGATGGGCTTGAGCGGGTCTCCGTATGATGCAAACGGGTCCGTCACAAGCGCGTAGTGGTCAGAATTCGTTTGTTGGGAAGCCAACTCCCATACGATTTGAACGAATTCGCTCGGCGATGAGTCCCGTGCAAACGCCAGCACGATGCGGTCGGGGTACACTTCCGGGTATTCCATGACAAGATCGGGCCGGGTGTAGGATGAAATCGTCGAGCAGTTATTGAATCGGAAATAGATTCCGAAGAACTCCTCGCGATAGGTAAACCACTTTCCCTGGTCGAAGGATTCATTTACCAGCGTAAGCTCTGGACTCTGGCCTTCGAGGAATGGGTCTATTTGAAGCATGTCGCCTACGACCTCATTCAAGAGACTTCTTGCTTCCTGGCTCGTGGAAACACACGAGACTCCATTCAGCCTGCTCTTCTAAAAGAGGCGCCCTTGAAAGTGCGGCTGCCACGCCCAGGAGGGAGAATAGTGGACAAAGCTAGGCTGGAGTGCCTCGCAGAGAGCCTCCCGCTGGGACACCAGCGACCCGCATTGGGGGAGCCCCTCCGCAAACGGGACTCGCAATGGCTCGGTCTCTCCGCTGTCGCCTACGCTCTCACATGCTCCCAGGAGAAGGACGGGTGAGAGAAGGGCTGGCCCCAGAACCTGATGCGCGCGAAACCTCACGGACAAAGGCTCGTATTGAGCGGAGCCGCCTGGAGAAAGTTGTGATCGATGACTTCCAATTCATAGCCAAAGTCGGAGAGACCATCGGCGGCCAAGGAGAGGAGCATATTCGCCCCATCCTCGCCGCTGGCCCAAGGCGCACCATTGAGGGTGCAGAAGTGGTTGGACAGAGCAGCGACTCCACCAACTACCGCTCCTGCAGCAGAGGTCGCCCAAGACCGGGTGCAGACGTCGTCCCGGTAGTAGTAATAAAGTGGAAAGTCGGAGGTCCCCGCCTTCGAGTTGAGAAGGTGCGACACAGTAGCGATGCCGTTTCCCGGCGCACTCATCGAGATAGTGTTCTCTCCATAGTTTGAGGTATTGAAATGCTCGTCTGGTTTCGTCGGGTCCGCTGTTGGAATCGGGTTTTGGAGCAGACCGTCTACCACCATTGCCTGTGCTACTGACAACGCGTTGGCTGCCCCTGATTCGGCATAAAAACAGCCAATGTTGGGATTGTCACAGTCGCTGCTTTTGTTGCCTGCAGGGACGACAAACAGGACCTCCGGATGTGACTCGAACTCAATAGCTACCTTTTCTTCGTAGATTCCGGGATCCAAGTCGCCAGAATAGTCCACTAAATCGGAAGCTTCCACCACGACAATTGCTGCACCGGCGTCGACAAGATAGTCCATGGCCTGTAGAAACGTACTGATTTCGGCAGCTTTGATAGACGGGTCGTCTGTGGAGTTGTATCGGACGGACACGATTCGTACCCGCTGCGAAATCCCCACTGTGAGCAATCCGTTGCCTGACGTGGCGGATACCACACCAGCCTGCATCGTCCCGTGGATCAAGTCAGTCGACATGGACCGGTAGAAGTTGTGATCTTCATTGGCGTTGTCGCAATCCGGCAGTGGGTCTTCGCCACACGGATCCAAGTCCATCACGTGTTGACCCCACAGGTTGTCCACGTCGTAGGCAGAGGAGTACATGTCATCCGGATCCACATCATTGGTGATCGTGCACCCCGACTCGCTGGAACAGGAGTGAAAGAAGGCGCCGAAGAAGTCATCGTCAACGCCATTTGCATCGTCATCAACTCCGTCAGAGAGCGCCAGAAGCAAGTCCATTCCCTGGTAGAGACCGTCCTCTGCCGGCCAGGGACCGCCGCCATATGTCTCGCTGTTCCAATCCGAGTTCAGCAGGTGTCCTGATCCCGTGTAGCCCAGGCAATCATCGAGGCTGGTCAGGGCGGCCTCCAACTCGGCAGGGTCATCTGGGTGGTTGAGATCGTGGAGTGTGAACACGCCGTCGTGGTCCAGATCAAAGACGCTGACGAAGTCCAACGAGTTTATCGAAGACGAAGCCCGGCAGCTGCTCGGCAATTCACCATGATTCACCCACAGGTTGTCCACGAGATCGGGGTGGTTGATGTCCAATCCAGTGTCATACATGCCCACGACAATGTCCCTGGAGCCGACCACTGAGGTTCCGTTCACGGTCGTGTCCCAGGCATCCTCGATCCCAATTGGATCCATCCAACTGTAGTTGCTCTGCGTCCAACAAAATTCGGTCGGGAACCATTTCTACCACTCCGAAAGTGGCCCATCCCTCCTCCGGATGAGGCAGGAGAATGGGAATGGCACCGTCCTCGGTGATGACCTCCGCATCGCTGATGAACAACTCGAGCCGCTGGACCTCCCCCGGTGGGAGCCAATACCGACCCGCGAACTTGGGAGAGTTGTCATGCGGGTTGGGGAGGGACATTGTGAGGGGCCCCACCACGACGGGAATGATCTCTGGCGGCAAGAGTACGTCGTCTTCATAGATAGCGGTGCACGATGTCCAGCCCTTCGAGCACGAACTCAATGGCCTTTCCATGCTGTGCCGGTCCATTGGAGAAGCCCTCCACCTGGATGTTCAGGAGCAACTCACCCCATCCCGGTGGATCGAGGGCCACGCCGCCAGTGTCAGATTCCAAGTCCTTTTGGGTCTTGCAAGAGATCCCGCCGACCACGCAAAGAACAAGGCAACCTGTCGAAATTCGCACGCTCCCTCCAAATCCCCTGGCAGAGCCGACCAGACTTTCTTTGAGCATGCAGGGCAAAGGTGTTGAATCGGGGACAAATCGATTCAGACGGTGGGGAAGGATCTGGGGTCCCCAGGGATTGGTTCTGCGCCCCGTCGTCGCCTAAGCGGGTTTGTTCTGCAGCACGCCTTCGATCCGTTCGATCACTCCCTCGTCCAGCTTCTCCACCAGGTCCAGGGCATCCAGGTTCTCGTGGAGCTGCTCCACTCGGCTCGCCCCGGTGATCACCGTGCTGACCTGGGGACATCGCACGGTCCAGGCCAGGGCCATTTGGGCGAGGGTGCAGCCCAGGTCCTTTGCGATGGGTGCCAGGGCCCGGACTTTTTCGATGCGCTCCTCGGTGATCACGAGGTCGGACAGCCAGGCGAAATCCTCGTGGGCAAGGCGGCTGCCTGCTTGGATGCCGTCGTTGTACTTTCCAGTCAAGAGGCCCGAGCAAAGGGGGCTCCATGTGGTGGTTCCCAGGCCCCGCTCCTGGATGTGGGGCACGAGGTCGCGCTCCACGGCCTCCCGGCAGAACATGTGGTACTGCGGCTGCTCCATGGTGGGGGGAATGAGGCCGTGGGCATCGCAAACGGTGTAGGCCTCTGAGAGCTGGGCAGCCGTCCACTCGGAGGTGCCCCAGTAGAGCACCTTGCCCTGGCGGATCAGCCCATCCATGGCCCGGGCGGTCTCCAGCACCGGCGTGTCGGGATCCGCCCGGTGGCAGAAGTACAGGTCCAGGTAGGACAGGCGCAGTCGCCGCAGGGCTGCGTGGCAGGCCTCCACCACGTGCTTGGCGCTCAAGCCCACATCGTTGGGTCCATCGCCCCCCCAGAAGACCTTGGAGGACACCACGAGGTCCTCGCGCCGGAGCTCTGAGAGAATGCCGCCAAGGGCCTCTTCCGCTGCACCCTGCCCGTAGGCCTCGGCGCTGTCGAAGAAGTTGACCCCGCGTTCGTACGCTGCGAGCACACAGGCCCGGGCAACGTCATCGTCCACGGTGCGGCCATAGGTGACCCAGGAACCAAGGGACAGGGAAGAGACCTTCAGGCCGGAGCCTCCCAGGCGACGGTATTCCATGCAACCTCCCAGCCCGGTCCTTATCGCGCCCATGGCCCCGATGTGCTACACCGCGGCACTGGAGGAACCCATGGAACCCAGGCAGGTAAAATCCGCCCAGGAAGCAGCCCAATTGGTGGCGGAAAGGGAGCTTTCCCACGTCAAGGTAGGGGTGTTCGACATCGATGGCGTGCTTCGCGGCAAGTACATGTCCCGGGCCAAGTTTGAATCAGCCCTGGAGAAGGGATTTGGGTTCTGTGACGTGGTTGTGGGCTGGGACAGCGACGATGCCTTGTACGACAACGTCTCCATCACCGGGTGGCACACGGGCTACCCGGATGCACCGGTGCGGCTGCTGCCGGAGACCTGTCGGGAGCTGCCCCTGGAGGACGGGGTGTTCTTCCTCGGGGAGTTTGGCGGCAACGCCGAGGCCATCTGCCCCAGGGGGACCTTGCGGCGAGTGATGGAACGGGCAGCCAGCCGGGGATTGTTCGCCAATGCCGCACTGGAGTTTGAGTTCTTCGTGTTCGAGGAGACCCCTCATTCCGTGCGGGAAAAGGGCTACCGGGACTTGAAGCCGATTGCCCCAGGCAATTTCGGATACTCCATGATTCGCAACTCCGTGTTTTCCGAGTTGTACGAGGACATCCTCTCCTTCTGCGAACAGATGGATTTTCCCCTGGAAGGCCTCCACGAGGAAACCGGCCCCGGCGTGTTGGAGGCAGCCATCGGCGTGGATGAGATCCTGAGCGCAGCGGACAAGGCCGCCCTGTTCAAGACCTTTCTAAAGGTCCTGATGCAGAAGCAGGACCTCATGGCGACGTTCATGGCGAAGTGGTCCCCGGACTATCCAGGCCAAAGCGGGCACCTGCACATCTCCCTCGTGGACGTGGATGGAAACTCCGTCTTCTACGAGGAGGGGGCTCCCCACACCATGAGCCAGACCATGCGCCAGTTCGTGGCCGGCTGCCAGCAGTTGATGCCCGAGATGCTCGCTCTGGTGGCCCCCACGGTGAACTCGTTCACCCGCCTGGTACCGGGGGCGTGGGCGCCGACCAATGCGTCCTGGGGTGTGGAGAACCGAACCTGCGCCCTGCGGGTCATTGCCGGGGGTCCCAAGAGCCAGCGCCTGGAGTACCGGGTTGGAGCAGCGGACATCAACCCGTACCTGGGCCTCGCCGCTGTTCTGGCTTCCGGGTTGTATGGAATCGAGCAGGGACTGGAGCTTGCCGACCCCATCGAGGGCAATGCCTACGAGGTCGAGTTTCCGCCGGAACAACGCCTGCCGGCCACCCTCACGGAGGCAGCGGATCGCTTGGCCGCCTCGGAGTGGGCCGCCGAGGTGTTTGGTCCCGAATTCGTTGCCCACTATGCTGCATCCCGTCGGTGGGAAGAGCGTCAATTCCGTGGGGCGGTCAGTGATTGGGAATTGTCGCGGTACTTTGAGATAATATAGGTACAAACGCCGAAATCCGGAGGTGGTCCTTGCTATCGGCCCAGCAACACACCGTGAGCCCCGTGGATGGCTCGGTGTACGTGGAGCGTCCCCTGGCGCGGGGGCGGGAGATCGAAGAATGCCTCGCTGCTGGGGTGCAGGCCCAGGCAGAATGGTGCCAGGTGTCCCTGGTGGACCGCATGGCAGCGGTGGCAGCCATGGTGGATGCGTTCGTGGCCATGGGGCCAGAGGCGGCCCAGGAGTTGTCCTGGCAGATCGGCCGCCCCATTGCCCATTCCCCCCATGAGATCGCCGGGTTTGCATCCCGTGCCCGGAGCATGCTTGCCATGGCCCCGAAGGCGCTTGCCCCGGTGGAGCCCACCGAACAGCCGGGCTTTCGCCGGTTCGTGGAGCGTGCCCCCCTGGGACTGGTGCTGGTGTTGGCTCCCTGGAACTTCCCCTACCTCACCGCGGTCAACACGGTCGTGCCTGCGCTGGTGGCGGGCAACACGGTCTTGCTGAAGCACTCCAACCAAACGCCCCTGTGCGCCGAACGCTTGAGCCGGGCAGCCGAACAAGCGGGGCTTCCCGAAGGAGTTTTCCAGCACGTTCACATGTCCCACGACGCGGTGGCCCGGGTCGTTGCAGATTCCCGGGTGAGCCACGTGGCTTTTACGGGTTCGGTCGAGGGAGGCCGGGCGGTTCACGGGGCGATGGCCGGTGGCTTTGGCACCATCGGCCTGGAGTTGGGTGGCAAGGACCCGGCCTATGTTCGAGCAGATGCAAACGCCGAGCAAGCAGCAAGCGGACTGGTGGATGGCGCCTTCTACAACGCAGGCCAGTCCTGTTGCGGTGTGGAGCGGATTTACGTGCACGAGGCGGTGTACAACGAATTCCTGGATGCATTCGTGGCCGAAGTACAGCGCTACCGCCTGGGGAATCCCCTGGATCCCGAGACCACGCTGGGTCCCATGGTGCGAGCTGCCAACGCGAATCGCGTGCGGGCCCAGGTGGCTGCTGCTGAGGCGCGGGGTGCTCGGGGGCTGATCAATCCCGGCCTCTTTCCGGAGGCACGCAGGGCGGGTGCCTACCTGGCGCCCCAGGTGCTGGTGGGGGTGGACCACAGCATGGAGGTCATGAAGGAAGAGACCTTCGGCCCGGTGGTGGGGATCATGAAGGTCTATGACGATGCAGAGGCAGTCAAGTGGATGAACGACAGCCGGTACGGACTGACGGCCTCCATCTGGACTCCGGATTTGGATGCGGCCCAGGCCCTTGGCGCACAATTGGAAACCGGCACTGTCTTTGCCAACCGCTGTGACTTCCTGGACCCGGAATTGGCCTGGGTCGGGGTGAAGGACAGCGGCCGGGGCTGCACCCTGTCCCGGGTAGGATACGAGGCCCTCACGCGCCCCAAGTCCTTCCACCTGAAGGAGGTCTAGGCGCCGGAGAAACCATGGCCGACCGTTCCAACCAGGACGCACCCACGGGTTCCTGGAACTACCCCACACCCATCACCTATGGCCCGGGGACGGTCAGTGGGTTGGGGGCGGCCTGCCGCAGCGTGGGCATGCAGCGGCCCTTGTTGGTGACCGACGAGGGGCTCGCCGAGTTGGACCCGGCTCTCCAGGCACGATCTGCCCTGGTGGAGGCTGGCCTGAAGATCGGCGAGTTCTCGGGGTTCGGCGGAAACCCCACCGGCAGCGATGTCGCAGCGGGCACAGATCGGTTCCGTCGAGGAGGCCACGATGGAGTGGTTGCGCTGGGGGGCGGAAGCGCACTCGACATGGGCAAGGCCATCGGCTTGATGGGGGGCCAGACCCGGCCTCTGTGGGACTTTGAGGATGTAGGGGATGCCTGGACCCGGGCTGACCCGGACGGGATTGCACCGGTGGTGGCGGTACCGACCACCGCGGGGACCGGGTCCGAGGTGGGCCGGTGCTCTGTCATCGTGAACGAGGCGGAAAAGCGAAAGGTGGTCATCTTTCACCCGGAGATGCTTCCCAGGGCGGTGATTTCCGATCCGGGGCTTGGGGTGGGGTTGCCTGCACACCTGACAGCAGCCGTGGGAATGGATGCCCTCTCCCACAACCTCGAGGCTTTCTGCGCACCGGGTTTTCATCCCATGGCCGATGGCATCGCTCTGCAAGGCATGCGGCTGATTCACCAGAGCTTGCAGGCGGTGGTTGCAGATGGCTCGAACCTCGCCGCCCGGGCAGACATGCTCGCAGCCGCCACCATGGGCGCCACGGCCTTTCAAAAGGGGCTGGGTGCCATGCACTCCCTGTCTCACCCGATCGGTGCGCACCTGGGAGCCCACCACGGACTGACCAACGCGGTGGTGATGCCGTACGTGCTTTGTTTCAACCGGTCTGCCATCGACGAGCGCATGGGCGTCCTGGCCCGCACCCTTGGCATCGGGGACGATTTCGAGGCGGTTCTTTCCTGGGTCCTGGCCCTGCGCGAGGCCCTCAACATTCCCCACACCCTGGCTTCCCTTGGCTTCGAGGATACACACGCATCGTTGCTTGCACCCGAGGCAGCACGGGACCCCACCGCGCCCACGAACCCGGTTCCCCTGGACTCGGAGGTCTTGGAACGCCTCTACCTGGATGCCTTGCATGGGCGAATTCAGGGAGGCGCGTTAGCCCGCGGGGGTGTCCTCCCAAGCCGCTGAAGCGCCCTCCCTCGAAAAGACCTGGCGGCGCCGGGCGTTTGCCTCCACGTGGGTGTGCTACGCCGGGTTCTACTTCTGCCGAAAGGCGTGGGGAATCGCCAGCGCTGCAGTAGGCGAGGCCCACGGCCTGGATGCCAGCACCCTGGGCTGGATCGCCACGGCGTTCATTGTCGCCTACACGGTGGGGCAGTTCCTGTCGGGGTGGCTGGGGCAGCGCATCGGCGCAAGAAGGCTGCTCCTGGGCGGAATGGCGGTCTCCATCGCAGCCCACGGGGCCCTGGGATTCGCCAATTCCACCAGCACCTTCGTGGTGTTCATGGTGGTGAACGGCCTGGCCCAGTCCACGGGTTGGTGCGGAACCGTGGCCACCATGGCCCGCTGGTTTCGCCGCTCGGAACGGGGCGTGGTCATGGGATTCTGGGCCACCTGCTACCAGGTGGGCGGCGTCCTGGCCAAGGGGCTCGCAGCCTGGTCCATCGGGGCCCTGGGCTATCGCTATGCCTTCTTCACCGGCTCGGTGGTGGTGGTGGGGGTGTGGGTAGTGGTCCACTTCTTCCAGCGCAACGGGCCATCGGATGTGGGCCTCGAGGAGTATGAGGAGTCGGGGGAGCTCCAGGGAGATGGCCAGGAGAGCATGACCGCGGGCGTGGGTTGGGACCGCAGCACCCTGACCAGCGTGCTCCTGGTGGGCGTCTTCTACTTCTTCGTGAAGTTCATTCGATACGCCATCGACTACTGGGTGCCCTACCTTTTTCACCACCACTTTGGCCTGGACTTCGCGGAAGCGGGCTACCTGTCGCTCCTGTTCGACCTGTTCGGGGTCGGGGGCGTGATCGCCATTGGCTACGCCTCAGACAAGTGGTTTGGCGGGCGCCGGGCCCGGATCAGCCTGCTGGCGGTGGTGGGCATGGTGGGCGCCTGCTTTGTGCTTGCGACGGGGGGCGGGGAGAGCGTGGCGTTGTTTGCCTTGGCCCTGGGGTTGGTGGGATTCACCTTGTATGGGCCGGATGCCCTCATGAGCGGGGCTGCGGCCATCGACATTGGCACCCCGCGCCAGGCGGCTCTGGCAGCCGGCATCATCAATGGCATGGGTTCGGTGGGTGGGGCCCTCCAGGGACCGCTGATCGGGTCGCTCCTGGACGATCCGGGAGGGGCCACCGAGCGCGTCCTGTGGCTCCTTGTGGCTGCTTCTATTGCTGCTGCCGCCACCTTGAGTCTGGTCGTGTGGCGAAACCACAAGGGGTGGTCGGACGTTTAGTTCGCCAGCTGGCGGAGGGCGCCCACTCCCGCCAACACGGTGATGGCTGGGAGATGCCAGGAGGGAGGCGGCGCAGTGGCCGCCACGATGGCAATTGCCCCGAGTATGGGCGTGGTGATCTTCACGGCGAGGCCCGCGAGCCGGGGCAGAATCATGGCCCCCAGCAGGGCGCCAACCAAGCCGAACCAGGCAGGCCAGGGAGGCGCCTGGATGTCGCCGATGGCTGCCACAATCACCCCCCCCGCCAGGGCCCCAGCCACCCGGAGCGCCAGCTTCTCAAGACGATGGGCCAGCCAACCGCCCAGTCCAGCGAGGGCCACGCCAGCGGCCAATTGGACCACCAGCGAGGCGCTTGAGGTCAGGGCGCTGGCCAGCAGGAGACCGGCCAGGACGCCCGGGGCCGCCAGGGAAAGCCAGACCAGGTGGGCACCGCGGAGCAGCAGCGCTGCACCCAGCACCCCCAAGGCCAGGCGATGGGGGAGGGGCGCATTTGCGACCAACGTGGTCCAATTCAGGAGGGCAGGGGGCATGGCAGGCATCTGGATAGCGAGGTAGCGTGTTCCCGTGCTGTGTGTGCGTCCGATTTCGCTGTTTTTGGTGTGCCTTGCCTCCGCGGGATGTGGGAAAGGGGGAAGCGGTCTGTTTGGCAAGGAAGGGGAGGAGGAAACGGGCAGCCAGCCGGGGGAAGATGCCAACCTCACCGCTCCGGAGGAGCTGTGCTACCTCCATGACAAGGCCTGGAAACTGGCGGTGTTTGAAGAGGCCCTCTGGATCACCACCCAGCATGGGGGAGAGATCTGGACCTGGGTGGAAGGGCAGGAGCGAGCCAGTGAAGCCCTGACCAACTTGTCTTTCGTGGAGGCTGTCGAGCCGTGGAATGGCGGGTTGTGGGCCTCCATGAGCGACTCGGGCGTGGAGGGAAGTGTGGGTCTTTTGGGTGCGGAGGGCGCGGTGGTGGTGCAGGCGACCGCCACTGCGTCGGGTGCCCTGATGCGTCGTCCCCTGGGGATGGTCGTGCAGGACGGCGACCTGTTCATGGCGGACCCTGCGGCGGGCGTCATCTGGCGTCTTTCCCCGGGCGCGACCGTCGTGGAGGAGATGAGCTCGCCTGCGGATCCACTGACGGTGGAGAGCTGGCAGGGGGACCTGGTGATCGGTGCAGATGAGGGTGTGTGGGTCGACCGAGACGGTGCATGGGAGTCCCTCGATGATCGGCCGGCCTATGGGCTGGCGGTATTGGGAGACCGGCTCTTTGCCACCAATGCCACGGAGGGTTTGTTCGAGGTCGGCGGCGCGGACCTGATGGGGTCGGGCCCCGCTCGCCCGGGGTCAATCGTGGCCTGGGAGAACGACCTCTACCTGGCCGACTCGGTGGGGGGTTCAATCTGGCGTCTTTCCCTGGAGCCTTGATCCGGGTATGGGGCCTGTACCCACGGAGGCCCTGGCGTGGAACCCGGCGAGTTGTTTGCAAGAGAGCTGCGGGGAGCTGAGGATCGCCTGCGGGCAGCGGGCCTTTCTGGGCGCGGCGCGTTTCTCGCCCTGACCCGGCACCTTTCGGGGCGCCTGTCTCTGCCGGAGCACCTGTGGCCGGACGGTCCCGATGCGCCAAGCGTCGCCCGCCTGGAGCAGATTCCCCTCGCTGCGGACCTGGACCTGTTCGGCCTGGCCTACGAGCGCTTTTTCACGGACCTGTTCAAGGGCCAGAAGGGCCAGTATTTTACGCCCCGGCCCCTCGTGGAGCTGATGGCAGACCTGGCAGAGGTGGGCCCCAGGGACCGGGTGTTGGATCCCACCTGTGGATCGGGTGGTTTCCTGGTAGCGGGCATGGATCGAGGCGCGGATGTGGATGGAGTGGATGTGGACCCGGACCTTGTGTCCCTGGCCCGGCTCAACCTTGCCCTCCACGGGGGAAATCCAAAGGCGGTCCAACAGGGGGACTTTTTTCGGAATCCACCTGAAGACACCTGGGATGTGATCCTGGCCAACCCGCCGTTCTCAGTACCGGTCGAGGATCCGGACACCCTGGCCGGATTTGAATTGGCGGGGTCCCGCACCAGGGTGGTGTCGGATGCGTTGTTCCTGGAGGCGGCCTGGCGCCGGCTGGTGCCCAACGGCCGCTTGTGCACAGTGCTGCCCTACTCGGTCCTGGTCAATCCCACGGCCAAGCCCATTCGTGACTGGGTGGATGCACACTTTGTCCGGCGGGCGGTGGTCGCCCTGCCAGAAGGGGTGTTTCGACCGTTTGGTGGCACGGCCACCCGGGCTTGTGTCCTGCTGCTCCAGCGCAGGCCGGCCCGCGTGACGGACATGCTCGTGGCTGACATTGAACATCCTGGGTTTGATCCCAGCCGAAAGGACTACCGGAGATGCGAGCCGGACCAGCTGGCCGCGTTGCGGTTGTCCCTGAGGGGCGTACCCTTTGAGCGATCGATCCGCGTGGATGCGGGGGGTGCCTGGGCGCCCTCGGATCACCTGCGAAAGGAGAGTGTCGGGGCGAGCGTTTCCCGGGTGCGCTTTGGATCCCTGGCCCACATGGAGGTCAATCGACTGGACCCCAGCGCGGAGCCCGGAGAGGCGTTCACCGAGGTGGACCTCTCGGACCTGGACAAGGAAACAGGAGAGGTCTCCGGGGCGCGGGTGCGGCAGGGTGCCGACTTTTCTCGGGGCCAGAGCAAGGCCACCTTTGCCGAGGGAGACCTCCTGTTTGGAAAGATGCGTCCCAACCTGAACAACGTGGCCATGGCCACGCGTCCTCGGCCGGACCTGCCGGAGCGCATGGTGGGAAGCGGAGAATGGGTGCCCTTTCGGGCGTCCCGGGACCCTTACTTCGCGCTGTTGGCCCTGCGGTCCATCTTTGCCCGAGAACAGCTCACCACAACCGGGGGCCAGACACGCCCCCGGGCACGGGTGGAGGACATTCCGGAGGTGAAGGTGCCGGATCCCGGGGCGGCGGCCCGGGAGCGGTTTCATTTCCTCCTGCGCTCCATTCACGAGGAGCGAATGCGCCTGCGCCACCTGCTGGTGGAAGTGGAGGCACTCTACGAGGCTTTTGGTCGGGGAACGGTGGACGAGGAGGGCCTGTGCACCGCATTGGACGAATTGGAGGGCCGGCGGGAGGCGCCCGGGGGCGGCATCGAGGAGGATGAACCCGAGGGTTGTTGAGGGGGGGGATTGACGCGTCAACAAATAGTGGTATCCTGCAAATGAGGCGTAACAGTCTCGCGGGAAACCAGGATGGCGTTCGCCGTCCGCAACAAGGACAGTCAGGGAGGCAAGAATATGGCAGCGTCGATCACGAAAAGCCGTGAGCGAGTCGCGAGAAATTTCATCAAGACCTACGGGAAGAGTCGTCTTCGCCGTTTGCTGGAGGCGTTGGCGGCCGCGGAAAGTGGCCAGGCCATCGCCGATGAGTTTGGGGTGAGCCGAGAACGCGTGCGTCAGTGGAAGAATGCGTTCGGCACGGTGATCACCATGTACCAGCTCCATCCAGAGGTCGAGCGAATCCTGAAGGAGAAGCGGCTGGCCTGATGGGTCCGAGATAAGAGACCCCCCAGACGCGACTGGAAGGAGGCCTCATGAATCGAAGGGTTTTTGTTCTCGGAGGTGCGAACACGCCCTTCATTGGAAAGGGGCATCCGGATTTCATCTGGAAGCGCCACGCTGATTTCGGGGTACGGGAGAATCCGACCCTGCGGGAGCACCTGTCACGGGCGGTGACAAGCGCTTCTGAGGCCGCGGGCGTGCCCCTGGGGGCGGTGGAGCAAGGGTTTCTGGGCAACTTCCTGGGGGAGTTGTTCGTGTCGCAGGGACACCTGGGGGCTGCTCTGGCGGGCGTGGATCCGGGTTTGGCCGGGAAACCCATGATGCGGGTGGAAGGCGCTTGTGCCTCCGGGGGCCTCGCGGTCCGCTGCGGTGTGCAGGCCATTCGGGCCGGTGCGGATGTGGTGCTGGCTACAGGCGTAGAGGTTCAAACCACCGTATCCGCGCGAATTGGCGGGGATTACCTGGCCCGTGCTGCGGACTACGAGCGGCAGCGGGGCCTGGACGATTTTACTTTTCCGGCCCTGTTCGCCGACCGGACCCGGGCCTACCGGGAGCGTTTTGGCGCGTCCGAGGAGGACATTGGGCTGGCCACCGTGAAGGCCTATAGCAACGCAAACCGCAATCCCCTGGCCCACATGTCGGCCCGGAAAATGGACCTGGAGAGCGCTGCAAGCGCCTCTGAGACCAACCCGAATTTCCTGTCCAATGAGTCCTGTGCCCCCTGGTTGAAGGTCTCTGACTGTTCCCAGGTGTCGGATGGGGCATCTGCCTTGTTCCTGGTTTCAGAAACAGGCCTGGAAAAGTTGGGCCGGGACCCTGAGGATGCCATTGAGATCAAGGCCCTGGCACTGTCCACTGCCTCTCTGTACGAGGATGGTGATCGGACGGCTCTCGGCACAACCGCCGCCGCCGCGCAGCTGGCGTATGAGGAAGCAGGGCTCTCCCCGCAGGACGTCCAGGTGGCGGAGGTACACGATTGCTTCACCGTCACCGAGCTGATGATGTACGAGGCCCTGGGATTCGCGCAGGCGGGAGCAGGAAATCAGCTGCTGCGGGAAGGAGCGACCAACATCGATGGCCGTCTTCCGGTAAACACCGGCGGAGGACTGGTGGGATTTGGGCACCCGGTGGGTGCCACGGGGGTAAAGCAGATGGTGGAAGTCTGGCGGCAGATGAAGGGTCTCTGCGGGGACTACCAGGTCCCCACGCTTCCACGCATCGGCTTGACCGCAAACATGGGCGGGGACGACAAGACCGTGGTGGTGGGCCTCTTCGAGAACATGGGAGGATAGGCCGTGGAAAAGGTGCTCAAGTTCCTGGCGTTGGTTGTGGTCCTTGGGGCTGTCGGCTGGTTCCTCTCACAGCTCGGAGGGGAGCCCCGGTTTGCCAAGTACCAGGGCGCAGAGGAGGGGGCAGGCAGGACCGTGGGTGTGCCGGGTACCCCCGGCCAGGGCGTGCCGGGACTGGGGACCCAGGGGGCCAAGTTGCCAAAGGGACAGGTTCCCGGGGAGGGAGTGGTAGCTCCCACCACAGGTCCGACAATCGGCCCCCCGCCCTTGAACGCGGACAACGAGGACCCGACCCTCCCCGATCAACCGGTGTACATCGTCGACAAGGACCTCTCTCGCTATGCCTCCAAGAGCACGGTGCCCTTTACCCGGATCGGCCAGATCCTGATCGAGGCTGGGCACGACGATGTGGCGCAGCAGGTCAGAGAGTTTCAGAGCTTGTTGAAGGATGTGCGCCGTGGCGAGGAGCCCGAGGTGGAGTCACTTGCCGCCCAACAGGAGGCCGTCGTGATCGAGGTGGGCAAGGTGCTCACCGGGCCAGAGGTCGAGGATCTCCTGGAGGAGGTGCAATCCCAGTTGGATCGACTTTGGGAGGCCGAGGAGGAAAAGCAGCAGCTTCTTGAAGAGGAGGCAGCCAAGGGGGCGGAATAGGAGGCTGTCAGTCCCCGGGCATGGGGAGCAGGCTCGGAGAGAGACGTGCGGCGGGGGGCTTGGCCTGCTGGAGCAGTTCCTCCAGGGCCAGGCCGGGCAGGTCCGAATCCATGTCGCGGACCTATCCCACACGCGTTCCTGTCACGAGGACATTCGAATCCGCCAGGCCATTCGCAAGACCGCAAGCCCCATGGCGAAGGCATCCCGGAGGGGACGAATCCGGGAGTTTGCATCGTGTCGCCAGGTCAGCGGCACAGGCAGGGGCTCGTGGCCCGCTTGCCTTGCAAGGGCCAGCAGCTCCACATCAAAAGCCCACCCTGTTTCCTTCATCTGCCCAGCAAGCTCTCGGGCCAGGTCTCCCTCCATGGCCTTGAATCCACACTGTGTGTCCTGGATTCCAGGCAGGACCAGGAGCTGGATCCAGCGGTTGAAGGCCCGTCCCAGGAGGTGGCGTCCTGGCGGTTCCCCCACGCGGTGACTCTCCGGATGTTCGCGACAGGCGATGCGGATCGGGCTCGACAGGGAAGGCTCAAGCAGACCGGCCGCCTCTTCGGGGGACATGGACCAGTCCGCATCCGCCAGAAGGACCCAGGGGGCAGCGGTGGAAAGGACGCCCGCTCGAATGGCGCCTCCCTTGCCTGCCTTCGGGAGATGCAACACCTGGATGTCGTCGTGGTCCCGGGCAATGGAGTCAGCCAGCGCGCCGGTGCCGTCGGTGGAACCGTTTTCCACGAGAACCAAAGTCGCGGGTCCCGGAAAAAGTTCCTGGAGCAGACGAAAGCCCTCCACCGCACCCTGCAGTCGCTGCGCTTCCTGGTGGCAAGGCACCACCACCGCAACACCTGGGATTTCATCGGGGAACATGGAGGCATTCTACCGGAGGGCAAAGTGTTGACGTGACAAGACCCCAGGAGTAGCGTGCAGGTCAACGGGAAGTTCTGCTGTGGCTTCTCGAATCCAGCGCTCTCCGGAGTCGACATGAAGCAAGGCAACGCGGAAGCGGATGCTGCGGAACGAATCGTGAACCTGGGCGCGGACTTGCTGTTGGAAGGTCGCCCCGCCCACGGAGGGATGCCTGATCCCACCGTGATGGCGCGTTGGCGGCGCGAAGCAGACGGCCGGGTGGAGTCCGCACTGGCCAGGTTCGACGACCAGCTGGTGCACGGTCGGGCCGCACACCAGGCCTCTAAAGAAGCCATTGCCGAGGTCATCGCCTGGATTGGATGGTCCCTGGCGCGAATCCCGGAATTGGTGACGACCCTGCCTTTGACCCTGGGTCCCTTGCCCGACTGGGAGCGACTTGGAGGGCAGGTTTCACGGCGAGCCGGCGAGGATCCAGATGGCGTGGATCGGTTTCTTCGGCTCTACCTGGCCATGACGCATGAACTGGCTGCCAGGGGTTTCACGACCCAGGCACGGTGACCGCCCGGGGCGGACGGGGTACAGAAGGGGAATGGCGAGCCTGGTCTCGGTGATCTGTTCCGCGGGAATGCCCACGGGCGAGCGCGTTGACATCGTGAGACGGCGCTTTTCCGGCGGCGAGGGGCCCCGGGTTGCACTCGTGGCCGGCGTGCGTGGAGACACCCCTGAGGGGGTTCGGGTGGCGCATTCGGTGGCTTCGGTGCTGCAGGAAAACCACGAACGCCTGCAAGGCTGCGTGGACATCTACCCCTGCATCAACCCCCTCGCAGCCCATCGGGGCATCCGTCACTGGCCCTTTTTTGACCAGGACTTGAACCGTCGCTTCCCCGGGCGAGAGAACGCCCACGCGCCGGATCGGGTGGCCTGGCAGCTGGTCAAGGACCTTCAAGGCGTGGATGAGCTGGTGGAGGTTCGGGGTGCCCACTCCGCATTCACGGAGGCGCTCCAGGCGCAGGTGCGCGACACGGACGAGAGGGCTGCGGAGACAGCCCGCCACTGCAATGTCGAGGTGGTCTGGCGTCGCCAGCCCGGGCCGGCTGCACCCTCCACGCTGGTCTACCAGTTTCCCAACGCCATTGTGCTGGAGGGAGGCACGGGAAACCGGCTCACGGCCGGGGTTGCGGAATCCCTGGCAAATGGCGTGTTGAACCTCTTGAATGTGCTGGAAATCCTGCCGGATGACTGCCTGCCCTTTCACTGGGCCGGGGTCACCCGTCCCGAGGTGGTGGGGGATGACCGGGTGCATCGCCTGCGGGCATCTGTTGGGGGACTTTTTCTTCCCATGAAGCGTCCCTGGAGCACCGTGGAGGGCGGCGAGTTGATCGGTGAGATTGTCGATCCCATCGGGGGCCGGACGCTGGAGCGGGTGGAGTCTCCGGCGGCAGGGCACATTCTCGCTATTCGAGAGCAGCCCGTGGTGTTTCCAGGGAGCATGGCGGCACGGGTTGTGGAGGACGATGGTGATGGCTGAGGTCTTTCGCGTGGATGCGCCGTACCGGGGGCCTTATCGCCTGGAACGCCTGACCTTTGGCGGAGGGGAGGGGCCGAGCGTTGCTGTTGTGGCGGGACTGCATGGGAACGAGCTGAACGGCATCCACTCCTTGAACGTCCTGGCTGCGACCTTGCGCATGGCCCGCCTCAAGGGCACGGTCCACGTTCTCCCGGTGGTCAACACCTTTGGCCTCGACCAGGGCACCAAGCGCTGGCCCTTTGATGATCAGGACATCAACCAGGCCTTTCCGGGGGATCCGGACGGCTCTGTGGTGCAACGGATCGCCCATGCCCTCCTGGAGCACACCCAGGCTGATGTCTGTCTGGACGTCCACTCCGCCTCCCCCCTGATGCGGGAGCTTCCCCAGGTGCGCGTGCCCCTCTCCGGGCGAGAGGTCGAGCTGGGCCGGGCCATGGGGCTGCCGGTGGTCTGGCGCCGGGCAGGGGATCGCCTGGAGTCCACGGGTCTGGTGGGCGCATGGCGCCAGGAGGGGGCTTCCGCGCTTCATGTTCTGGGCGGCCGTGGCGCCACCCTCGATGTGGGTGCAGCCCGCACGATGACCCACGGAATCCTGCGCCTGCTGAACCACTTGGGGATTCTGTCGGCGGCGCCCGATCCCGGGGAGACCCTGGTGGACACGACCCGGAACCAGGTGAGCTACCACTACAGTGGAATGGGCGGCTTCTGGGTCCCGGAGGTGCGCACGGGGGATCGCGTGAAGCCGGGGCACCTGCTCGGCAAGATCACCGAGGTCGTCGGGGGCGACTTGTTGGAGGAGTTTCGCGCGGATCGGGACGGCATTGTGGTGACCATGCGCACCTACCCCGTGGTGCATGCCCGGGAGCTGTTGATCCGGGTGGCGGATCCCGTGGATGGCTGAATGAGCAAGGACGACCCAGACTTCAGCCGCGCCATGCGGCAGATGGAGGTGCGGCCCCTCAAAGGCGGCGCCAAGAGTCCTCGTCCATCCCCGCCCAACCCTCCGGACGAGACCCCTCCGGACAAGGCCCCTGTGGAGGCGGAGGCGCTTCAGAAGAGAGTCGTGCCGGCCCAACCACAGCGAACCGAGCCCGAGGAGGCCCAGGAGGACGTTGCACTTGGCATCGCTGCCAAGAGCATCGCTGCCCTCGAAAAGGGCCTGGCCGAGGCCCGAGAGGAGCTGGAGGCAGCGAGGGCGGAGGCGAAACATCTTGCATCGCTGGTGGCCATACCCGGCAAGGGGGAGGCCAGCATTCGGTCGTTGATGCAGGATCGGGGCCTTCGAGGCCAGGAGGAGGGCCGCCGAGCCATTCTGGCGCTGTTGCATGCCAGGCGATGGGAGGGCCTGGAAGCGCTACTGACCGTGGAGCGTCCCCAGGCGGCCCGGGAGGCGCTGGGTCTGGGTTTGTTCCTGCATTGTGGGGAAGATACGTGCCCGGCACCCGAGACCTGCGCAGTGGTCCAGGTGCCGCCACGTCGATGCGAGGTCTGTGGGGGGGGGTCGGTCAAGTGGGACGCCCTGAACGATGCCCTGCTCCTGGGAGGGATTCGCGAGTTTGTGGTGCTTGGAGGCCATCCCCACGTGCAGGGACTCCTGCGGGAGCAGGTGGATCGCCGCGTGGAGTTGCGGGCGTTCCCGTCCCATGCGCCGGTTCCCGGTGGGCGCACAGGGACTCTGGCAGAGGCCCGTTTTCTCTTGAGGTGGGAGCCGGAACCGGGAGATGACGAGACGCTGCTTGTTTGCAGCGACCCTTCCCTGGCTGGCCTGGTGGACTTTGCCATCCACGCGCTGGCGCAGCGGTAGACTACCGCCCGCATGAGTGACGCCATTCCAGAGTTCTCTCCCATCCCCCCAGAAGGGCTGGAGATTCACGGCATCATAGAGAAGCTGCTGCTGGATCACGAGAGCCGCTATGGCCCGGTGGCCCTGGTGGAAGCCACCCAGGAGGGAACCCCGGTTTTCCAGGGGGAGAACCGTGTGGCGACCCTTGTTGGGGAGGGCGACTCGAGTGCGGTGGAGGCCCTGGCCCTTGCGGTGGGCGCTGTCTTTGACCTCCTCGATTCCGAGCGCCGCCGGCAGCGGGTCCTTGCGGACCGCCTGGGCGCCCTCGCCATGCGACTGGCCCGGGCAGAGGAGGAGCTGGCCGGGCCCATGCAGAGGCGAACCGAGGATCTGCGGCGACAGCGAGAGCAGCTGGAGCAGGCCGCCATGACGGATGCGCTCACCGGGGTGTTCAACCGCCGTGCCATTGAGATCCGGCTGCGAGAGGCGGCTGCCCTCTCGCAGAATGACGAGGAGCCCCTGACCGTACTGATGGTGGACATCGATCACTTCAAGCAGGTGAACGACAACTACGGTCACCTTGCAGGCGACCAGGTCCTGGCCTACGTGGGCCGGTGCCTGGGAGCAAAGCGCAGGCGCCATGACGTCGTGGGTCGGTGGGGAGGCGAGGAATTCCTGATCGCGTTGCCAGGATGCCCCTTGGAGGCGGCCACCCGAATCTCGGAGGAGGTGCGCGCTGCCATCGAGGCCCTCACATTCGAGGGGACAAAGGCCTTTGGCATCACGGTGACGGCCTCGGTGGGCTTTGCAGTGGGGGAGGTGGGCGAGGCGGAGCTGGACGACGACTCACCGGAAGGGGGAGCCAGCCGTCTTGTGGAGGCGGCAGACAACTGCCTCTACGAAGCAAAGGAAACCGGCCGAAACCGCGTGGTTGGGGTGCGCCTGGGAGGGAGTTGAGCCATTGATCTGGCGGGTGGTGGGCGCCGGGATATGGAGCCTTTCGGAGGCACGATGGGATTCTTGAAGGGTGCGCTTGGCGCACGACGGTATCGCGTGGTTGGAGAGGCTCCTTCGGGGGCGCGGGTGGGGTGGTCGGACGCGCTGACACGCCATGGATTCCATGAGCCGGCAAGCGCCGTGCGCCGCGAGGAGACCATTGGATGGGTCCACGCGAACAACCTGCTCCATGCGGATTTCACCTCCCTTGAATCCTGGTTGCGGGAGCCCTACGGGCACTTCAGCCTGCGCATCGACAAGAAGGTGGTTCCCCCCGCCCTCCTGCGTGCCCACGTGGAACAGGCGGCCGAGGCCTGGTGCGAGGAGAACGGCCGGTCTCCCTGTCCCCGCAGCATCAAAGGCGATCTCCGTGACCAGGTGGAGGATGACCTCTTGCGCCAGTCCCTGGCCCGGCCTCGCACCTTTGACGTGCTGTGGCACCTGGGGGAGGGGTGGCTGTTGTTTGGGTCCTTCTCCGATCGGATCAACACCCTCTTCACCCGGGAGTTCTTCCAGACCTTTGGACTGGAGCTCCACCCGGACAACCCCCTGGACTGGCTGGAGGATCCCGCCCTCGTTCGGGGCCTGGAGAGCTCTGGTGCCACGGTTGTCTCCCGCACTCCTGTAGACGAGGAACGCCCCCATGTCGGATGAAACCACCTCACTGCCACACCTGGGCGCGGAATTCCTTGGATGGCTCTGGTTTGCCACGGAACGGGACCTGGGCACCCTGGCCCTGGCCGACGGACCGGTCGATGTCTGGGTCGACGAACGAATCTCTTTTCGCAGCCCGGAGGAGGATCGTCCCCGCACGGTGCTGACCGGGGACAATCCTGCCCACACCCTGGAGGCCCGCGCCGCCCTGGCGGGAGGAAAGCTGGTTCGCGAGCTGCGCCTGGGTTTTCGGCGAGAGGAGCGAGAGTACCTGGTCACCTTGAGCGGACCGAGCTTGGAGGTGAAGGGTGCCAAGCTGCCGCCGGCCGGCGATGGGGACGACGAGTCCGTGTTGTACGACCGCATGTTCTTCTACGAGGAATTGCATTTCCTGCTTCGCGCACTCCTGCAGAAATTTGCCCAGGAGCGGTGTTCAGAGGCCTGGTTCGCGGACACCCTTCCGGCAATGCGGTCCTGGGTTGGAGGGGCATCCGCGCGGGGTTGACACGGCCTGATGGACGGGGCATACCAAGCGTAAGCCATGCCAACCGGAATAGTTCCGGCGGGTTGGCCGAGAGGATGGGGACGTCCAAGTCCACGCGCGGTTAGCTCAGCTGGATAGAGCGCTGGTTTCCGGAACCAGAGGCCACAGGTTCGAACCCTGTACCGCGTACCCTCTTCCCGGTCCCCCATGACGGCCCAACAGGAGGCGCTGTGGTTTCTGTAGGCTCCGTATTCTGGGCGGTTCTGTGGCTGGGAAATGCCCTGGCACAGACGCCTATTGCATCCTCAGACGATGCCTCCTTCGTCAACCAGGAGCGGGTGGGCGGCGAGCTCGGCGTGGGGATGGGGCTCGGTGCCCCCACGGGCGTGGTCGCCAAGTACTGGCTGGGGGATTGGACAGCCGTGCAGGCCGGGTTCGGCGGGGATCTCGGTGAGCATCGGTCCCTGTCACTGACGGTCGACTACGTGGTGTCTTTTCGGCCCATGGAGGTTCCGGATGCCTTGTTCTCGCTGCCGATCTATATGGGCGCCGGGCTGAAGGTTGATGCCAACCTGCAGGCCACTTCCGCTGTGGCCCTGGGTCCGCGGTGGGTTGTGGGAGCGTCCCTGGTGGTGCCTGATCTGCCCCTCGACCTCTACATCGAGGTGGTGCCGACGTTCTACCTGATGGAGTTGCCGGCCTTTTCTCCCAGTTGGGCCATGGACGGCCAGATCGGGATTCACTACTACCTCTAAGCACGGGGCAAACAGGTGGAGGGCATCAGCTCCTACATCGATCAGGCCATGATCGGGGGGATCCTCACGGGCCTCTTGGTGGGTGTGGCCATTCTCTGGCTGCTCTTCGCGCAGAATTCCCTGTGGCGTTTGTCCTTGGAGGACCGGGCCGGGGCCTCCCTGCGGCACGTGGAGGAGCGCTTTGGGCTGTCCCGGCTGCCTCCGGGCTTCGGCCCACGGGTGAGGACCCGGGGCGCGGTGGGAAGCTGGCAGGTGGACCTGGCCATCCGGGGGGGAGTCCTCGGAGACCGGGTGCAGCTCAAGGCAAAGGGGCCGGGCGGGGTGATTCGAAAGAGCGGGCCGCTGGATCGGGTGGTGGGGGACTTGGATGTGTGGCTCCTGGACCACCTGGACCTTCGGTATGAAGAGTGAGCCGGTCCTCTTCCTGCCCTGATGTGCGTGTGCGATCGGTGCCTGGTGGCCACCGCCCGTGGGCCTCGCATCCACAGGCGTTCGCTGCCATACTCCAGGCCTTCTGGAGGCAGGACGAGAGACCATGATGGAGCGCATTCCCGAGCCCCAGTTGATGGACACCGAGGAACAGGTCCGGGCCTATGCCCATGCTGACTTCGAGGCCCCTCACCAGGAGTTCGCGGACTCGCTGGTGAGCTGGTTGGGAGCCGTGCTTCCTGGACGGGCCATCGACCTTGGATGCGGTCCCGGGGACATCACCCGCCGGGTGGCCAGGGCTCTCGTTGACTGGAAGATTCATGGGATCGATGGGGGGCGCAACATGCTCGACCAGGCGCGGGAGGAGACCCGAAAGGCGGGGCTGGACGACCGGGTGCAATTCAGTCACCACCTCCTTCCCGAGCCCGATCTGCCCGTCGGGACAGCGGACCTTGTGTTCTCCAACTCCCTGCTCCACCACCTGGACGATCCCCGGGTCCTGTGGGAGACCCTTCAACAGGTGGGGGCGCCTGGCTGTGCGGTGTACATCATGGATTTGCGGCGGCCTGCTACCCGGGAGGAGGCGCGGGACCTGGTCGATGCGTACTGTGGCCAGGAGCCGGAGGTGTTGCTGGTGGACTTCTTCAACTCCCTGCTTGCGGCCTACACAGAGGAGGAGGTGCAAATCCAATTGGCCACCGCGGGACTCGAGGGCTTGGAGGTACGCAGCACCTCAGACCGGCACGTGGTGGTACGGGGGCGCCTTCCCTGATCAGGGAAACAAGAGAACCGTTGCATCCAAAGCTGGCTGAATGAACCAAGCGGGCAACACGCCGATCCCGACCACAGCCACTGCGCACAGCGCGAGGGCGAGGATCGTCGAAGGCGCCATGGTGATCGGCTCCTCCTCGATGGCCTCTTCAATGTAGATCGAGCGGGCAACCTTCAGGTAGTAGAACAAGGCCAGCACCGTGAGCAGTGCGCCCAGGACCACGAGGAAGGCGAGTCCAGCCTTCCAGGCGGCCCAGAACACGAGCACCTTGGCCCAGAATCCGGCGACGAAGGGGATCCCCGCCAGGGAAAGCAGGAACAGGAGCATGCACATGGCCAGGCCTGGAGATCGCGTGGCCAGCCCCTTCAATCCGTCCAGGGTGCCGCTGCCGCCGTTGTCCGTGACGACCCCAACAACCAGGAAGGCCCCCATGTTGGAGACGACGTAGGCCAGGCAGTAGAAGGCCAGCGTGCCGAGGCTCTCAGGCGTCGCAGCAGCGAGGGCCACCAGGAGCAGGCCCATGTGTCCGACGCCGGACAGCGCCAGCAAGCGCCGGGTGTCCCGTTGGGCCAGGGCGCTGAAGTTGCCCTGTACCAGGGTCACAATGGCCAGGGCGATCAACGCCGATCGCCAGATAGGCCCCATGGGAAGCAATCCCTCCACCAGGAGCCGAACCAGGCCAGCGAACACCGCCACCTTGGGTGCCACCGACAGAAACGCCACCGTGGGCGCCGGAGCCCCCTGGTAGGTGTCTGCCATCCACAGGTGAAAGGGAACCGCCCCGATCTTGAAACCCACCCCCGCCAGGACCATCACGATTCCAAGGGCGAACAAGGGCTGGGGAGGGACCTGCGAGAGCGTGGCAAAGGAGGTGTCCCCGGCCAGGCCCCAGATCAAGGTAAATCCATAGAGGGTAAACGCCGTCGATGCAGCGCCGGTCAGGTAGATCTTGAGCCCGGCCTCGGTGCCCTGGCCGGTCTTGTGCATGGCGGCCAGCACGTACAGGGGCATGCCCGCCAGCTCAAAGGCCACAATCCATACCAGCGCATCCTGGGCGCCTGTGAGCAGCAGCATTCCCGTGAGGGAGAAGAGAAGCAACAGGTAGTGCTCTCCCTGCCGAGCGGGAAAGAACCGGTCGACATGATCCACCGAACCCAGGATGGCGATCAGGCCTGCGAGGAGCAGGACCCGCTTGAAGTAGAGGCCGGTTGCATCGGCCACGTAGGCGCCGGCAAATCCACCGTCGGCAAGCCCGGGAAGAAGGAAGCTCGCCCCGAGCACCGCCCCCACGCCCACCGCAGCCAGGGGTCCGAGGCCCCGCTTCTCCTGGGCTCCGAGCAACAGGTCCGCCACCAGCACCAGCAGCGCCACCGCGAGCAGCCCCAGCTCCAGGGAGATGGCGCCCAGGCCGGACGCCAGGTCCGCGAGAATCGCCTCCTTGCTGCCGACGGGCATCATGGCATCACCGCCAGGAACTCAAGGGTCATGGGGTCGATGTACTGGAGCAGGAGATCCGGTGCGATGCCGAAGAGCAGGATGCAAGCCACTAGGAGAATGGGGGCGACCCACTCGGTCCCCCGCGCATCTCGAACATCCGGGTAGGGGAGGTCGGCTGGCGGGCCCCAGAAGATCGCTCGCGTGGCCCGCAACACGTACACCGCGGTCAGAATCGCCCCGGCAATGGCGGGAAGAGCCCACCACCAGACCGTCTTCCAGGCCCCCAGGAAGACCAACAGCTCGGCAGCAAAGCCCGCGGTGCCGGGCAAACCAAGAGAGGAGAGTCCCCCGATGGTGAAAAACACCGCCACGGCAGGCATGCGGGCAGCAAAGCCCCCCATCTCGAAAATCTCTCGGGTGTGGGCCCGCTCATACACCAATCCCACGAGGGCAAAGAAGAGGCCGGTCATGACCCCGTGGGCAAACATCTGGAAAATGGCGCCGTTCCAGCCATCCACCTGGAGGGTGGCAGCCCCCAGCATGACGATGCCCATGTGGGACACGGAGGAGTAGGCGATCACGTACTTGAGGTCGGTCTGCCCCATGGCGGAGAGGGCGCCCCAGACAATGTTGATGACCGCCACGGTGCCCACGGCAAATGCCCAGAAGGCTGCACCCTCCGGCAGGCAGATCATGGCGATCCGAATCACCCCAAAGGCGCCGAGCTTCATGAGCACACCCGCGTGCAGCATCGACACGGCTGTCGGCGCGGAGGCATGGCCATCCGGCGACCACGTGTGCCACGGAAACACGCCCGCCAGGGTGCCAAACCCAATCCACAGAAAGGGAAACAGCAGCTTCTGCAGGGCCGGCGGATAGGCGGCCGCCTGGATCACTTCCAGGTCCCAGGTGCCCACTCCGTTGTGCAGGACCATGGCCAGGAACGAGGCCAGAATCAACGCCGATCCGCCCATCAACATCAGGGTCAGCTTCATGGCCGCGTACTGGCGGCCGCCCAGGTCAAACGGGGCCAGCACCTTGGCCAGGGGGCCCGCCTTCTTCACGGGCTTACTGGAACCCCAGACGCCGATCAGCAGGTACATGGGCAGCACTGCGATTTCGTAGAACAGGAAGAAGATGAACAGGTCCAGGGAGACAAAGACCCCGAACACGCCGGCCACCAGCACCAACAGCAGGATGAAGAACTCCTTCTCCCGCTCCTTCATGGTCCAGGAGGCCCAGATTCCCGCAAAGATGATGATCGCCGTGAGCAGGAGCAGGCTGACGCCCCATCCATCCACCCCGAGCTTCCAGGCAATGCCCAGGTCGGGGAGCAGCGCGAGTTCCTCCCGCATCTGCACGCCGCCCACTTCAATGTCATACCGGAACGCCACCTTGATGGAGCCCAGCAGGCTTGTGGTGGCCCCCAGCAGGCTGACCAGGCGCACGGCACCCCGGGATCGGTTCGGCACGACAAGCAACACAACCGCTGCCAGGAGCGGTGCCAGGATGATGCCGGAGAGCAGTCCCATCTAGGCCCCCATCGCGCTGAAGACGGCAAAGGCAATCGCGCCCATGGCCACGGCCATGAGGTACTGGTCGATGCGGCTTGTTTGTAGACGGCCGGCGGCGGTGGCATTGCGGAGCATGCTCCAGCCCACAGCGTTGATCATTCCATCGACCACGTAGCGGTCGAGCCACGCGACCACAGCGGCAAACCCCAACAGCACCTGGCGATAGGCCTGCGCCCAGATCCGATCGACGGGACCTGTCTGGATCCACGCGCCCAGGCGGGACAGCGATGCGACGGTGCCCCCCTTCCAGGCCCACCACCCGGCCCCCATGCCCAAGAGCGCGAGCCCGAGGCCGAGCCCTCCGAGCGGGGTGAAGTGGAAGTTCGCGGGGTCACCTACGACCAGCACGTGGAAGACATCCACAAACGCCTTCCCAGCGATGACTGATCCGATGGCCAACACGACCATCGGCACCATCATGGCCAGGCCGGATTCATGGGGGTGGCCTCCTGGCGTACGGGATTCGCCGGCAAAGATCATCAGCGCCGAACGCCACATGTAGGCGGCGGTCAAGGCCACAGTCACGAGGCACAGCCCCAGTGGGACCCACTTGTGCCCGTGGTGCAGTGCCTCAAGCACCAGGTCCTTGGAGTAGAAGCCTGACAGGGGGAAGATCCCGGCCAGGGCCAGGGCCCCAATGATGTACAGGCCGGCGGTCCAGCGCATGGGACGCGCCAGCCCCCCCATCTCTCGCATGGAGTTGGTTCCCGTGGCGTGAATGACCGACCCGGCGCAGAGAAACAGCAGAGCCTTGAAAAAAGCGTGTGTGCCCAGGTGGAAGTACGCCCCCACCATGCCGCCTGCCCCCAGGGCAGCCACCATGTACCCCAGCTGGGAACAGGTGGAATAGGCCAGCATCTTCTTCACGTCATCCTGGAGGTACGCGAGGCAAGCAGCTGTAAACGCCGTGATTCCGCCGACCCAGCAGAGCACCTCCAGCGTGGCCGGGGCCGCCTCGAACAGGGGCCAGCCGCGCACCACCAGGTAGACCCCCGCCGCCACCATCGTGGCTGCGTGGAGCAATGCCGACACCGGGGTGGGACCTTGCATCGCGTCCGGCAGCCAGATGTGCAGGGGCACCTGGGCGCTCTTTCCCATGACCCCCATGAAGAGCAGCAGGGTCACGGCGGTCAGGGTGCGCTCGTCCATCCCGGTCGGGCTCCAGCCAAATCCGCCGCTGGCCGTGGCCAGCACCACCAGGCCCAACAGCAGCCCACCGTCGGCGAGCTTTGTGACCCAGAAGGCCTTGACTGCGGCCTTCCCGGCCTCGGGCTTGCGCCACCAGAATCCAATCAACAGGTACGAACAGAGCCCCACCAGCTCCCAACCCATGAAGAGCTGCAGCATGTTGGGCGCCAACACCAGGGCCTGCATCACCACCACGAACAACGCGTGGTAGGCGAAATAGCGGCCCTTGCCCGCGGGGGATTCCTCGTCCAGGTAGCCCACGGAGTACACCTGGACGCACAGCGCCACCAGCCCCACCACAAACAACATCGGGGCAGCCACGCCGTCCACGAACCAACCCACCTCCACCGCGGTCTCGCCGCCGATGGGCATCCAGCGAATGCTCCACTTGGCCACGGGCACCTGGCTGCCCACCTGGAGCTTCATGAGGGCTGCGGCTGCCACCAGGGACACCGTGCTGGCGCCGCAGACCAGGAAGGCCGGGAGGTGGTCCTTTCGCCGCAGCGGGGGCACCAGCGCAAGCAACAGAAAAGCCGCCAGAGGGACGCCAAGAAGCAGTGCGCAGAGAGTGTTCGGGCTCACGTGGCCAGCTCCGTCGCGCGGTCTACCTGGAGGCTTCGGCGGGTTCGGGAGAGCTGGATCAACAGAGCCAGCCCCACGGCGACCTCCGCCACGGTCAAGGCCATGGCGAAGAGGGCAATCACCTGGCCCGTGAGGTCCCCCCGGGCATAGGCAAAGGCCACCACGTTCAAGTTCACGGCGTTGAGCATCAACTCCATGGACAAGAGCATCGCGATGGCGTGGCGCCGGGTCAGCAGGCCGTAGAGACCCACCGAAAAGAGGGCGGCCGACAGCAGGAGCCAGAGTTGCAGGCTGTTCACGACGGATCGCTCCGGCGGGACAGGACAATGGCGCCGATCATCACGGCCAACAACAGGACAGACAGGGCCTCAAAGGCAAGCACGTGTCGGGTCAGAAAGAGAGCGCCCAACTCGGCGCTTTCGGAGCCGTTCAACACCCGGGCCTGCTCCGGCAGGTCCGCGCCAACGATGGCGTATGCAACCGGCGCAAAGAAGGCGAGGGCACACAAAGCACCGCGGAGCTTGCCCACAATCCTCGCGGTCGGTACCCCGTCGTCCTTCTCCCAGGTGAGCAGCACTGCAAAGAGCATCAAGGTGACGATGCCGCCCGTGTAGAGCAGCACCTGCAAGCCCGCCAGGAGGTCGGCCTGCAGCTGAAGATAGGCCACCGCTGTCGTGAGCAGGGTCGCTGCCAGCCAGAGCACCGCGCGAATGAGGTCGGTGCTCCGCACCACCTGGACTGCACAGCCCAACATCAGAAACGCCGTGATCCAAAAGCCGATCATGGGGCACCTTCCAATGGGGTGGGGGCACCGGAGGGTTTCGGCGGCGGCGGCTCCGGAAGTCCACGCTTGGGGTTCTGTTCCTCAACCAGCAGGGTGCCCGTGGCCCAGCTGGCCTGGTTCAACGCCTCGTTTGCATAGAGCTTGTCCATGGTGAGGACGAGCCCCTCCCGGGAGTAGGCCACCTTCTCCGGCACCCGGAGCATGAGAATGGCGTCGGTCGGACACACCTGCACGCACAGCTCGCACACGATGCAGGCGTTCAAATCCAGCGTGAAGTCATCGCAGTAGCCGCGCTTCTTGCCGGTGACCGGGCTTTCCTTGCGCCCGCCGGCAATCACGGAGATGACGTCCGAGGGGCAGATCTTCTCGCACATCTTGCAGCCGATGCAGGCCTCTTCCCCCAGATCGTCGTGGACCAGGGAAAAAGTCGAGCGCATGCGCTCCGATCGCGGGCGATCGCCCTTCCAGGGCAGGGGTTCCGTGGTCTTGGCCCGGAAGATGTTGCCCAGGGCGATTCCCAGGGTGCGCAGGACGGGGACGACCATTCAGCCTCCCCAACCCAGGCCGACCCAGAGGGCAGCCGCTGCAACAAGACACAGGCTGATGGGCAGAAACCAGACCCAGCAGATGCGCAGGAGCTGGTCCTGCCGGTATCGCAGGATGCTCCACCGCACCCAGAAGATTCCCGCAAAGAGGAACATCGTCTTCGCGACCATCCATTGCGGACCTGCGCCCAGGAATTCTCCGGGCCCAGCCACAAAGGGAGAATCCGCCCCGCCGAGGAAAATCACGGCTGCGAGGGCCGAAGCGATCAGCGTGTGCAGGTACTCGGCCAGGTAGAACAAGCCGAACTTCATGCCCGTGTACTCGGTGGTGATCCCGGCCACCAGCTCCGATTCCGCCTCGGGAATGTCAAAGGGAATGCGGTTTGCCTCCGCCAGGGAGCACAGGAAGAACAGCAGGAAGGCAAAGAAGCCGGGCCCCGGCGGCCACAGCACAAACCAACGCATGCCGTACTGGGCCTCCTGGATCTCCCCCAGGTTGAAACTGCCGGCCAGGATGACCGGCACCATTGCGCACAAGAGCAGCGGTATCTCGTAGGAAATGGCCTGGGCTGCGGACCGCATGGCCCCGAGCAGCGCGTACTTGTTGTTGGAGGCCCACCCCGCCATCCACACGGGCACCACCAGCAGCGACCCCATGGCCAGCGCAAAGACCAGGCCGATGTCCAGGTCGGCGACCACCCAGGAGCCAAAGGGAATCACCGCCAGGATGCCCAGCACCAGGATGACCGTCAGCGGCGGCGCCAGGTTGAACAGTGCCTTGTCCGCACTGTCCGGGACGATGTCCTCCTTCTGGAGCATCTTGACGATGTCCGCCACGGGCTGGAGCAGGCCAAAGGGGCCGACCTCCGTGGGGCCGGGACGGTTCTGCATGGCACCCGCAAACTTGCGCTCGTACCAGATGGCCCACGTGACGGTGATCAGGGCCGCGTTGAGAATCACGAACCCCAGGATCAACGGCGTGGCCGTGTCCAACCAGGTGGAGGAGATTGCGAGGTCCCGCGCCATCAGCGGTCGACCTCCCCCAAAATCGGGTCCAGGCTGCCAAGGATCACGATGATGTCCGACAGGTTGTTGCCCGGACACATGTAGGGCAGGAGCGCCAGCGCGTGAAGACTCGGGGGCCGAATCTTGCAGCGGTAGGGGTTTGGGCTCTTCTTGGTGCCCACGACCCAGGTACCGAGCTCTCCCCGGGGCGACTCGATGGCCGAATAGATCGTCGCGGTTTCCGGGCACTTGACGGCGCCGGGAAGCTTCACGGGCTTGAGGCCGCAGATGGGCCCCGGGGGGATGTCGTCGATCAGGCAGCGCACGATGCGAATGGACTCCCGCATCTCGGCGAGTCGCACCTGGTACCGGGCGTAGCAGTCGCCTTCCTCGGCGGTGATCACGTTCACCTCGACCCGGTCGTAGGCGGCGTAGGGCGCATCGCGCCGAAGGTCATGATCCACGCCGCTCGCCCGCAGGTTTGGCCCGCTGACCCCGAGTTCAATGGCCAACTCCGGGTCCACCACACCGATCCCACGGGTTCGGGCGATGAAGACCGGGTTCTCCACCAGCATTCCCTCGTACTCGTGGCACCGGGTCTCGATGATGTCCAGCACCTGCTTGACCCTCTTGTCCCAACCCGCGGGGATGTCGTGGCGCAGCCCCCCCACCGTGTGGTGGTTGTAGTGGAACCGGCAGCCGGTCAGCTCCTCGAAGACATCGAGAATCATCTCCCGCTCGCGGAACGTGTGCATGAACGAGGTGGCCCCGCCCCCGAGGGCTCCGCCCATGTCGAGACAGAACGTGCCCAGCCACAAGAGGTGTGAGGCAATGCGCTGCAGCTCGGCGTTGATGGTGCGCATGACCTGGGCCCGGGGCGGCACCTCGGCCCCCACGAGCTTTTCATAGGCCATGTTGATGGCCAGCTCATTGGTCATGGGCGCGACGTAGTCGTTCTTGTCGATAATCGGCGTCACCTGCACATAGGTGAGCTTCTCGCAGAGCTTCTCCACCCCCCGGTGCAGGTAGCCCAGGTACGGAACCGCCTTGATGCAGACCTCGCCATCCAACCACAGCTTCACCCGCAGGACCCCGTGGGTGGAGGGGTGCTGTGGGCCCAGGTTCAGGACCAGGAGATCGCCCTCCGGATCATGGGAATCCGGATCGAGGTACGGGTCGGCGCGGGGCATCATCTCCATGGGTGGTGCCGGGTTTCAATGGCGTAGTCCCTGCGCAGGGGATGGCCGGGCCAGTCCTCGGGCATCATGATGCGCCGCAGATCCGGGTGGCCGGCAAAGACCACGCCCACCAGGTCGTATTGTTCGCGTTCCTGCCAGTCGGCGCCTGCGAACACCGACACCAAAGAAGGGGTGGTTTCACCGATGGGAACGCGAATCTGGAAACCGATGGTCTCGGTGCCGGGCCCCAGGCGCCGCAAGCGGTAGGCCACCACAAAGTGTTCGTCCTGGGGGTTTTCCTCGTCCTCCACCGGGAGGTAGTGCGCTGCTGCGCAGTACACAAAGAAGTTGAACCCGAGCTCATCCTTCAGGGCCCGAGCCAGGGGGACCACGGCTTCCCGGGGCACCCAGGGACCGTTCTCTGGATCGAGTTCCTGGATTCCGAATCGTTCGGCACAAAGCGCGACAACATCGGAGGGAATCATTCCTCCTCCCCGAACGCGCCAGCGCGGACTGCTTCGCCGCCGTAGCCCATGTTCACCACCCGCCCCAACTGGTCCCGTCCCACAGCGGGATCCCGGTCAGCATCCTGCAACCGGCCGATCTCCGGGCGCTTGAAGCCGTAGAGTTCGGGCCGCAGCTCTGGTTCGACCCACTCGCCCTTGCGCTGGGCTTCGATCTTCTCCTGCAAGCGGCGAAAGCCGTTCAGGAGTGCATCGGGGTTCGGGGGACAGCCCGGAACATACACGTCGACCTGCATAAATGTGTCAACCCCCGGGACCACAGAGTAGATGTCCCGGTAGAAATCCCCGGAAATGGCGCAGGAGCCCATGGCGATGGACCACTTGGGCTCGGGCATCTGGTCCCAGAGGCGCTTGACCCGGGGGGCCATCTTGACGGTGATCGTGCCGGCAATGACCATGACATCGCACTGGCGCGGGGTCCCCCGGGCCACTGTGCCGATGCGGTCCATGTCGAACCGGCTGCAGGCCGCGGCCATGAACTCGATGCCACAACACGAGGTGGCCATGGGAAAGACCCACAAGCTGTTGGCGGTGCCCCAGGTGAGCAGCTGGTCGACTCGCCCAAGGGCGATGCTGACGCCCGGCATGTGCTCCACGTGCTGGTAAAGCGGGTGCTCGTAGGTGCGGCCGGTCTCGTCTACTGCCATTTCAGCGCCCCTTTCCGGAGTGCGTACACCCACCCGAGCAGCAGGATGCCCAGGAAGATCGCCATGTCGATCAAGGCCAGTCCGCCCAGCTCCTCCAGGTTCAGGGCCCACGGAAGCAGAAACGCTGCCTCCACATCAAAGAGGACAAACAACAGCGCCACCACGTAGTAGCGGGGATGGAACCGCACCCAGGCCAGTCCATCGGGCTCCTCGCCGCACTCGTAGGTGGACCCTCGAACAGGTTCTACGGGGTTCCGGGCGCGGACCCTGAGCAGCCATGCACCAAACAGGGATCCAAAGGCGATCGCCGCGGCCAGCGACAGAAAGATCCCGACAACAATCCAGGCAGACATTCACGCCCCGTTCCCCAGGCTCTTAACGGGTGTCTCCCCCCTTTCAAGGGCGCTGATAGAGGCGCTGGTCGGGGTTCTCCTGGACCGCTTGGAATCCATCCGCGAGCAACAGGGATTCCGCCCGTTCAAACCGGGTTCCCAGTCCTCGCCGATGTACGAGCACCTGGTGGATGTGAGGGGGTACGTTCAGCGCTTCAGGCGGCGTCTCTTTCGTCGCGGGGTCCAGGGCGCGAACCGACCCGAGCCATTCCTCTCCTTGGTTCGTCACGCCCACACTGTTGAAATCCGGCGCCCAGGGACTGGAGGCGCCGTGGACGGTCTGGCCGTACAGCCACCACCGGGCACGGGGGCGGGAGGGATTTTCCTGCCCCGGGGGAAAGGCGAGGGGCCCAGGGATTTCCAGCAGCACCCCGGGTTCCACAGCCTCGTAGATTTCGGGAAGTTCCGCCGGTGCACCGGGAATGACCGGCTCCACGGGAGACAGGAGCAGTCCTTCCAGCGGAATGAGCCAGGGCAGCCAGCGAATCCATGGGCCCTGCTGTTGGGCCCCCCGGGCCGCCAGAAACGCCAGCACAGCAAGGGTCCCCGCATGGAATCGATAGGGAAACCGCATTTCCGACAGGGGCGGCAGGCTGTACCAGGGACCCCAACCGGTGGAAAGGACCCACAAGCCCAGAACCAGCACCGCTGCCCGGCGGTGTTCCCTTGCGGCCACGAGCGCGAGGAGGGGAGCGGCAAACCCAATCCAGGAGGTCTTGGCAAAGGGCTGCAGTCCGTCGGTGATTCCAGGGGTCCAGCTCCCGATTCCCGTTCCCATGGCCAGGCGGATTTCATCGGGCAGGGGGGTCCCCCCGGAAAAAGCGCCTGCAAACGCGAGCACTCCCGGCAGAGCGAGCAACACGCCCGGCAGGCTCCACCACCCACGCCGTCCCAGGCACACGGCCAGAACGCAGGCCGTGGCCCCGAGGTACCAGCTGCTCCAGAGGCAGATGCCCAGCGCGACCATCGAGAGAACCCGCTTGCGATCCCCCACCGCCCAGAACCAGGCCGCCAGCGCCCAACCGTCCTGTCCTTCCACCAGCCCCTCCACCGAGTAGCCATGAAAGAACGGGGCTGCCCCGAAAACCGAAGCCGCCAGAAGCGCTGGCACACCGCGCAGCCCCCAGGCCCGGGCCGCACCAAAGGCACACAGCACCGTCGCCAGCCGAGCCCCCACCGTGAGCAGGTTCCACGTCTTGGTCAGTCCGAGCATCGGCAACAACGGCCAGGCCAGCCACCCGTGGAGGGGACTGCTGTAGTAGAAGGCCATCCCCCCCGGCGCAGCCAGGGAGTCACAGTGCGTGGGAAGCCCTGGCTGCTGCCCCGCAAACCAGTGCAGTCCCCAGACCGACGGATACAGGTCCGTCAAGCCATGGCCGAGGAGCTGTCCCTGGGCCAGGGCGGGCAGGGCCGGCAGGAGCGCCCAGGCACTCGCGAGCAGCGCTGCATGTTTCCAACCGGGTCGATCCACGGGTGCAGTGTAATCGGGGCGGGATACGAGCCAGGGAGAACCGGCTGGAGGTTGGAACATGTGGTGGTTGTTGTTGGCATGCGGGGATGCGGAGCGGGTGGCGGCGTTGGAGGTGGAGTTGGCCGAGGCCCGCGCCACGATTTCGGGCCTGGAAGAGGACCTGGAGCAGCGCAAGCGGCGCACGGCCTCCCTGGAGCGCCTCGATGCGGCGATGGAGTCGGCCCACACCCGGGTGGAAGCCCGCTGCACCGGTCCCTTGCCGGGAGCGACCGGCGTGTCCCAGTCCTTCCGGATCACCTCAACAGGAGCAGATGAACTCCTCGGGGACCTGGATGCCGTCATCAGTCAGGGAAAGTGGATCCCCCATGGATCCGTGGAAGAACCCTCCGGCTGGCGCCTCGTGCGCACCGCCCGGGGCAGCCTGCTCGCAAGTTGTGGCCTGCGGCCAGCCGATGTGCTGGTCGAGATCAACGGGGTGGATGTGCGGAGCGCCGAGAACGTGGCGGAGGCGGTGGAGGACGTGGTGGAGTCACGGTCCCTGGAGCTGAAGGTCTTGCGAAACCGGGAGCCGCTGGTTCTGTCGGTGACAGAAGGGCCCTAGGAGGTCCACCCGAAACTCCGTCCAGGATGGAGGGCCAGTGTACCCGGGTAGTAGAGCGCCCTACAGCCTGGTGATGGTCACGTAGCCGTCTCCTGAGGTGCCGCTGCCGCCGGTGCTGGTACTCGGGTTGGAGCCGGAGTTGAAGGAGCCGCCGCCGCCGCCGCCATCACAGTAATTTCCACCCCCGCCGCCGGAGTAACCGCCGCCGCCCCCGCCGTAGACGTCGTGGTAGGTCCCGCCGCCTCCACCAAATCCCCCTGCACCGGCATTGCTTCCGCAGGTGGCTGCACAGTTGCCCCCGGTGGCGCCGTTCAGGAAACTCAATCCACCCGAGGCATCGCCGGGGGCATCCCCTCCGTCGCCGCTCAAGCCGCCGCCTCCTCCACCATAGCTGCCTCCACAGGAGTCGCCGCCGCTGCCTCCGCTGCCTCCACTGCAGGAGCTGGAGACGCCGCTGGTCGAGTCGGTCGCGTCCTGGGTGGACCGGTGTTGATCTCCTCGGCATGGGGCACCGCCGCCTCCTGCAATGATGAGGGGAGTGTCATCGGAGGCGACCACGAAGGAACCTCCGCCGGCACCGGCATGGGCGTTGACCGTCTGTCCCACTTGTCCCACCAGGATCTGAAGAATGTCCCCCTGGGTCAGGGTGAGATCCCCGTTGATGATGGCACCCCGTCCGGGGTAGCTGGTGTAGCTGGTGTTGCTTCCCGAGCCAGCGCCTGCGACTACCACTGTGTAGGTCCCGTCTTCAGGGACCGTCCATCTCTGGATGCCCTGAGTGGACATGTCCAAGTAGGACTGGTCTTCGTCCCAGACGGTGCTGTAGGCGCCTCGACAGTCCGACAGCGTTGGGCCATTGCGCCCGCTGGCGCCACAGGCCGAAAAGGTGTGGGCCGAGAAATCGTAGAGGCTGCAGCCCGTGTTGATGCTGGCATCTGTGTCGTCACAGTCCGTGCCGGTGATGATGTGCTCTTCGCTGTCAAAGCCATCCCCATCCGCGTCGTAGTCCGAGGCACCGTCGCAGTCTGAGTCGTCGCCGTCATACCAGGTTTCCGTAGCGGCCGGGCTGATCGCGCTGTTCCCATCATCGCAGTCGGTCCCGTCGACCAGGTACCCGCTGGGCTGGTTGCAGACGCTGACACTGGTACTGGCATCGCCGTAGCCATCCCCATCGTCGTCCAAATAGAAGGTGTTCAGGCCCGTGGCCCCGGTGTCGTTGTCATCGGCCAGGCCGTTGCAGTCCTCGTCGGTGTCCGAGGCATCACAGACCTCGGCGGTCGACGGGTTTACCCCTGCATCCAGGTCGTTGCAGTCGTCGCTGGACGCCACAAAACCGGTGGATGCGTTGCAGGCGGTCTCGGTCAGGGTCGTGGAGCCGTGCCCATCGCCATCCAGATCCACGTACCAGGTGGTGGCGTCGCTAGCGTCGGCGCCGTCGACGGTCCCATTGCAGTCGTCGTCCACCCCGTTGCAGGTTTCGGTGCCCGAGGGGCTGATGGCGGCATCGCCGTCGTTACAGTCGGTGGCATCCGACACGTGGCCGGAAGGCATGTCGCAGGAATCCACGGAAGATGCGGCATCCCCGAATCCATCGGAGTCGGTATCGGCGTACCAGGTACCCTCTCCGAGCGAGCCGGCCTCGTCGACGGACCCGTTGCAGTCGTTGTCCACTCCGTCGCAGACCTCCACGCCGCCCGGGTGCACACCGGAGGCGGTGTCGTTGCAGTCGTCCCCGTTGGCGCTGTAGCCTGGGGGTGCATCGCACGCGGTGGTCACCGAGCTGGCGTCTCCGTAGCCATCCCCGTCAGCGTCGGCGTACCAGGAGAAGCCCACCCCTTCGTCGATGGCGGTGTCGCAGTCGTTGTCCTTCTCGTCGCAGATCTCCGCGGCACCGGGGTAGGAGAGGGGTTCCAGGTCGTCGCAGTCGTCGGAGTTGTCGACGTAGCCGCCAGGGACCTCGCAGGCGTCGGTGGTGAACTGGCTGCCTCCGAACCCATCGGAGTCGGCGTCCGCGTACCAGGTCGGGGCTCCGGAGAGCAGAGGATCCTCGTCGTCGATCAGGCCGTCGCAGTTGTCGTCGATGGCGTTGCAGGTCTCGGTCGCATCGGGGTTCACCGCCGCGTCGGAGTCGTTGCATTCGGCGCAGGCGGCGTATCCGTCCCCGTCGACATCGGCGTAGCCCACCGAGCCATCGCAGTTGTAGTCCATTGGGTCCTCGCAGTCGGACTCGATGGCGGTGGGGTTGAACAGGGCGCTGGTATCGTCGCAGTCCAGCTCGTTGGTGACGTAGCCGGTGGGGGCATCGCAGGACCACAGGGACTCGTCCGGGTTGCCGAATCCATCTGAGTCGGCGTCCGCGAAGTACAGGACATCGTCCACGGGGTCGTCGTCTATGAGCAGGTTGCAGTCGTTGTCCACCCCGTCGCAGACCTCGGCGGCGCCCGGGAAGACCGTGGGGTCGTTGTCGTCGCAGTCGTCGGTGTAGCCGTCGCCGTCCGCATCTCCGCTGGAGGCGCCGCTGTCATCGGACAAGTCGTCGGTGTCGGGTGCGTCCTTGGAGCCGTCACAGCCGACGAGGAGCAGAAGGAGCAGATGGATCAGGACGGTACGCACGGTGCCTCCAGGATGGAGGCCTATTGTATGCTACGAAACTGCCCTGCAGGCTGGTGTGGATCACGTAGCCACATCGAACCTCAGGTAGGATGGGTACCGGAGCGAGGCGCAAGGCACGTCGCCTCAGGAGAGATTCCATGCGGTTTGCACTTTTTGCGCTCGGGCTGCTGGTCTCGTGTCGCAGCAGCAATGTCATCAAGAAAGGGGACACCCTGGACACCGACGGTTTGGTCGATACCGGTCTGATCGACACGCACGTGGAACCGGTGGATGCGGACGAGGACGGGTTTGCTGCCGACGAGGACTGCGACGATACCGACGCGGCGGTGAACCCCGATGCGACCGAGACCTGTGATGGCATCGACAACGACTGCGACGGCCTTATCGACGACGACGATCCAGGGGTGGGCGGCAGGGCGACGTGGTACGCGGATGCGGACGGCGACGGGTACGGCAACGCGGGGTTCTCCACCGAGGCTTGCGAGGCGCCGGTGGGCCACGTGGCCGATTCAGGGGACTGCGATGATGGCGACGCGGCCTTTCACCCGGGCGCCGACGAGTCGGACTGCACCGACCCCGCCGACTACAACTGCGATGGCTCGGTAGGCCATGCCGATGTGGACGGGGATGGCTTTGCCGCCTGCGAGGACTGCGACGACACCGTCGCCACCACCAGCCCCCTGGGCACCGAGGTGTGCGATGGAGTCGACAACGACTGCGACGGGGACACGGATGAAGACGACGCGGCCGATGCGGCCACCTGGTACGGGGATGCGGATGGGGATGGTTTTGGCGATGGGTCCAGTCCCGTCAGCGCCTGCGAGGCCCCCTCGGGCCACGTGGACGATGACACGGACTGCGACGACTCCCTCTCGGCGGTGAACCCGGACGGTGTGGAGTCTTGCAACGGGGTGGACGACAACTGCGATGGCGCCGTGGACGAGGGGGTGCTCCCCACCTGGTACGGCGATTCCGACGGGGACGGATACGGGGGGACCACGTTTTCCGCCGAGTCCTGCAGCGTCCCCAGCGGCTACGTGGACAACGCCGACGACTGCGATGACCTGGAGTCCTCTGTGTTTCCCGGGGCCACCGAGGTCTGCAACGGGGTGGACGACAACTGCGACGGGTCGGTGGACACCGCAGCCGTGGATGCCACCACCTGGCACATCGACTACGATGGCGACGGATACGGCAGCCAGAGCGCCGCGTTTGATGTCACCGCCTGCAATGCACCCGGCGGCTACGTGTCCGATGCCACCGACTGCGACGACGCCGACGCCACCAGCCATCCCGGCGGAACCGAGGTGTGCGACTTGGCGGACAATGACTGCAACGGCTCCGTGGACGAGGGGGTGGGCACCACCTGGTACGCCGATGCCGACTCCGACGGCCACGGCGACGGTGCCAGTCCCACCGTCGCCTGCAGCCCCCCCACCGGGCACGTGGCCAATGCAGATGATTGCGATGACACCGATGCCACCGCCCATCCCGGCGGAACCGAGATCTGCGACGGCGTGGACAACAACTGCCTGAATGGCGTGGACGAGGGGGTGAGCACGCCCTACTACGCGGACGGCGACAGCGACGGCTACGGCGATGTCACCAACCCCATCAACGCTTGCAGCCAACCCTCGGGGTATGTCTCCGACGCCACCGATTGCGATGACACCGACTCCACGAGCTACCCCGGCGCCACGGAGCAATGCGATGGCATAGACCACGACTGCGATGGAAGCCCGGCCGCCACCAACGGCCAGAGCCCTGCCTGCGCGGGCACTACCTGTCAATCCATCCTTGCCGCGGACGTCAGCGCCGCCGATGGCACGTACTACCTGGACCCGGCGGCCGATGGAACCATTATCGAGGCCTACTGCGAGATGACCTTCGACGGGGGTGGCTGGTTGGCGGTCTACAACCTCACCGCCCAGGCGGAGGACAACTCCGGCGCCGCCATCATGTGGAACTCGATCAACAACCGGGCGGACATGACCCAGGCAGTGCTACCCGACTCGGACAGTGCGTCCATCTACACGTCGAACCTGCCCCTGGCCAGCTACACCGAGGTGGTCTACGGCTGGGCCCCCACCACCACTGACGACGTGTCCCGGTACGGCACCTACTCCAACTCCTCCGGCCTGGCCTCGGAGTGCTACCTGGGATTGCTGTGCGGCAACGGGTCGAATCTAGCCACCATGACCGTCGTGCCCACGGGCACGGTGCAGGTGTTCCAGACCGGCAACAGCCCCGGCTACCCCCACGTGGGCATCGGCTGGTCGGGGCAGATCATCGTCTGGGGCTACGACAACAACGCCTCCTCCTACAGCCACTGGGCCAACTGGTACGACACAAAGTCCTGCTGCACCTCCGGCAACACCTCTGAGATGTCCGGCAACACCTCCTGGCACTACGTCATCTACATCCGATGAGGCCCGACATGAAGTCTCTACTCCTCCAAGGAGTCGGGACAGGCCTCGACGACCTCCTGGTTGGAGCAGATCGCAACAACGACGGGGGGAGATACGGCATCTCCCCCTGTTCTTGTCGCTGGAAGGGCCCCTCGGCGCTCCGGCTGCGACAAATGAAGGGGGGTATGGAATGACCCCCCCCGAAACTGTCGCAATGCCGCCCCCAACTGCGACACCTGGCAGGGGGGATGCGGTATCTCCTCCCGGTCTTGTCGCAGGAGATGGTCCTGGGCGTCCAAAGTAGGACATATGCAAGGGGGGATGCGGTATCTCCCCACGTTCTTGTCGCAGGAGATCTCCTGGGCGTCCATGGTGCGACATCGCCCAGGGGGGCGCTATCTCCCCCCATTTGGTCGCAGGGGCAGGCATTGGGAAGCTCTGCTTCGAAGCACTCGAGGCGGGCCGGCTCTATATCTACCCATTCCCCTGGCCAGCCGAGGGCTTCAACTCACGATTCCCGCCGTTTGCTCGACATGATTCGCGAGCATCGCCTTCCAGTTCTTCCCGTGGGCCCCTAAAACCAAGCCGTCTCCGACAACGCCCCGCAGTTCACGGTGCTCAACGTCCCCTGGATCCGCCCCGATGCCAGGTGCTCGTCGGTGTCATCCGGATCATGCGGAAACGTCCCCCGCCACTCCTTCAGGTCCATTTCGACCTCAAGACCGCGGGTAGCCTCATCCCGAACGGCAATGGACAACGTGCCCTTCCAGGCGCTCGGCGTGAACAGGTCGCCGGACCAGTACCAGCCCATGCCCTGGTTCCCGTTCTTGTACTCCCACTCGCCCTCCCCGTAGGCGCACCGGGCGCGGACGATGGCCCCCAGGTCCGTCTGGAGGTCGTAGGTCTCCAAAGGCGGTCCCGAGGTGACCTGCAGGTCGATGTTGCAGTGGCCAGCCAGGAAGAGGTCGTTGGGGTCGTACTCTCCCTCCACCCCGAGGGTTACCGCCACGTCCTCACACCTCGCATTGCGGTTGGAGGATGCGTAGAGCAGGGTGGCCGTGTCGCTGTAAAAGGAAAACGCGCGGACCAGGCTCACGGCGCCGGTGTGCACACCATCGCGGGTGTCGAGATTGCCTGTGACCATCGGGTCGGGGTCCGGATCGGAGCCCGTGTCGTCCCCGGTTTCTTCGGACGTGTCCTGTGCCGTGTCGTCCGGGTCGACATCCTTGGTGGCCGGATCACCGGTGCATGCAGCCACAACCACCACAAGCGGAAGGAGAAATAGGGATCGGCGCATGAAACCTCCGTGCCTCGTCTATCACCCCTCCTTGGCAGAGTCCCGCAGGCCTCCCAGGCTGATTCCCTCCCTCCAGATGGCCAACAGACCCAAGGCTGTCACCGGCACAAACGAAACCGCCCAGAACACGATGGCGAACGCCTCTGCCGAGGCCTCCGGCACCTGCCAAAGCACAAGCGTCTTCTCGATCGCCACGTGAAAGACGCCGAAAAACCCCGGCGCCTGGGGCAGCAGCACGGTCAGGGCAATGGCCACCGTCGTAAAGCACGCCGCTGCATAGGGAAGGTCCAGGGAGAAGGCCTTGAACAGGAGGAAGATCGCAAAGGACCCGTTGAACCAAAGCACCAGGGACAGGCCAAGGGAGGTGCGCAGCAAGGCGACATCCCCCGCCGATGCAAAGCCCGCGAGGCAGGCATTGAGCAGGGAGAGAAGGCGGGTTCGCATCCGCTCTGAGGCGCCCTTCAAGAAGAAGGCCCCCAGCGAACGGGCCCGCTCCGGAACACGGGCCAGGGCAAAGAAGATGGACATGGCCACCAGGGCGCCAATGCCGAGCACGCCGCCGTAGAGCTGGAGGTTGTCCACGAGGGTCTGCTCCGCTGCCGTCCCCCCCAACTGTTCAGGCAGGAGCAAGACCATGGCCACCAACACGGCCACCAGCCCGAACAGGTCCGTCACCCGCTCCATGACGTTCGTGGCCAGAACCGTGGCGAGGCCCACGCCGCATCGACGATGGGCCACCAGAGCCCGCCCGATCTCCCCCGCCCGCATGGGAAGCAGCGTGTTCCCGGCGGCACCGACCAACGACGCCACAAAGAGGTCCCGGACACGTGCATTGGGGGCAGCCGGCTTGAGAACCACCTTCCAACGACAGGCCCGGAGCAAGAACTCCAGGAGCAGCAGCAACGCGGCACCTCCCACCGCCACCTTGCCGACAGATGCCAGCGGAGCGCCGATCTGGTCCCATTGGATGTCCCGCACAAACCAGATCGTCATGACCGAGCTGACCGCGATGCCCACGAGGGGCCAGGCGCTGCGGCGTGGTTTGTCGGCGTTCACGTGCTGAGACTGGCACAGGGGGAGCGACAGGGGGGGGATCGCGATAGTCCGTCGCCTCGGAGGAGTCATGGGCATCGACGTCGCGGGACTTGGCAATGCGCTCGTGGATGCGCTGGTGCCCCTGGGGGACGAGGCGCTGCTCGGGAGCTTGGGGCTGACCCGCGGGCGGATGCACCCGGTGGACCACGAGCGGTGGGAGTCCGTGTACGCCCAGGTGGACACATCTGAAGTGGAGAGACAGACCGGCGGGTCCTGTGCAAACACCATCGCCACCTTGGGCCTTCTGGGCGCGCGGGCGGTGTTCTGTGGACAGGTGGGGGACGATGAATACGGGCGTCTTTACGCCGAGAGGCTCACCCACACTTGCGGGGGACATGCCCTGGCCGTGGCGCCGGGACAGCACACGGGCAAGTGCCTGTCGATGATTTCCGCGGATGGGGAGCGCACCCTGGTGACGCACCTGGGGGCAGCGGTGGAACTGCCCCACGTGGGGGAATTCAAGGACACCATCCGGGGTGCGAAGGTGCTCCATGTCACCGGATACCTGCTCTTGGGCGGTCCCATGCGGGATGCTGCCTGGGAGGCGATGGAGGCGGCTACGGAGGCGGGCATTCCCGTCTCGTTGGATGTGGCGGACCCCTTTGTGGTCGAGGCGGCCGGGGACGACATCAAGGCGGCCCTCGAGACCCACGCAAGCCTCGCCTTCCTCAACGCAGACGAGGCCACGGCGTTGACCGGGGGTCCCGCCGAGGAAGCCGCTGCAAAGGTGGGAGTCCAGACCACGATTGTGAAGCTGGGTGTGAACGGTTCCATCGTCCGTCACCGGGGGGAGGAGGTGCGCATTGGAATCCACCCGACGGAGTGCATCGACACCACGGGGGCAGGGGATTCCTACGCCGGTGGATACCTGTATGGGTGGGTGCAGGGGTGGGACCCGGCCCGGTGTGGAGACCTGGGCGCCCGGGCTGCCACCCTCGCCGTGGGGCAGGTGGGAGCGGTTTGCCGAGATCCTGCAGCGCTGGAGCGGGCAAGGCTCGCGGCTGAGCGAGGGGATGCGGCCTAAGTGAACCTCCCGGTCCAGGTGCTGGAAGCGGTGGAAAAGCGCCGGTGCCTCTTGTTTTCCGGACGCCGGAGCACGGGGGAGGCCGTGGGATCGGCCTACCCGGGCGAAAAGGCCCTGGCTCGCCACCTTGCGGCGCCGGGACTCGGGCTGGCGGAGGCGTTTGCGAAAGCCGAGGCCCAGGAAGGCCGGGCCGAGCTGGTGGCAAGGGTGAAGGCGAATCTGTCGGCTTCCGAGGCCGTTCCAGGCGCATTTCACCTGGATGCGGTCCAGCGCTTTCCCATCATCTTCACGACAGCCTGGGACGACCTGTTTGAGCGGGCAGCCGAGGCAGAGGGAGTGGAGGCCGTGGTTTCCTGGCGGGGGGAGCCTTTTCCCGAACCCGAGGAAGGCCGCCTGAAGATCCACCACCTGTGGGGGGGCTTCGCGGGACCGCAGGGGCCGGCGCTCACCGCACAGGACCGCCGGGCCTGCCCGCCGCCTTCCGACGAGCAGCGCTACTGGCGCCACCTGCTCCGAGCCCATGTGGCCCTTTTTGCGGGCTTTCGTCCGGACGAGGGAGAGTTTGAAGTCCTGTTCGACGAGCTGGTGGCCGGGTACGGCGGGGCCCTGCCCCGGACCCACTGGGCGGTGGCCCAGGGGCGAATCAGCGATGTGCAGTGGCAGAAGTGGGTCTGGCGCGGAATGTTGCTCTTCACCGCCGACCCTTCGGAGGTGACCCAGACCCTGGCGGAGAGATTCGATGCTTGATTTGCCGCCCCCCACGAAAATCATCGGCATTGCCACCAACTACCGTCGGCACGGCGAGGAAATGGGCCGGGCGGTTCCCGCTGCCCCCCGGATCTTCCTCAAGCCCACCACCGCCCTCTGCGGTCCCGGGGACCCGATTCTCATTCCCGCCGGCGTGGGCCGCGTGGACCACGAGGCGGAGCTGGGGGTGGTGATTGGTGAGGAGTGCAGCGCCGTGCCGATTCAGGCTGCCCTGGACGTGGTCGCTGGCTACACCTGCATCAACGACGTGACCGCCCGGGCCTTCCAGAAGATCGATGGCATCTTCGGGCGAGCCAAAGGCTTTGACACCTTCTGTCCCATGGGGCCCACCGTCGTCCCGGGACTCGACCCGTCCGATTTGCGGGTCGCCTGTCGGGTCAATGGCGCCACGCGCCAGGATGGCCGCACCTCGGACCTGATCTTCCCGGTGCCCGTGCTGATTCACTTTGTCAGCTCGATCATGACGCTCCTTCCCGGGGATGTGATCGCCACGGGAACCCCCATGGGCGTGGGGCCCCTGGAACCGGGGGACGTGGTGGAGATCGAGGTGGAAGGCGTGGGGGTGCTGTCCAATCCGGTGGTGGCAGGCAGGGCCGCGTGGACCCCCTGATTCGAAACGCCATTGCGGGCGGCGCCTTGCTGCTCCTGGCCCTGCTTGCAGGTCGCAGCAGGCACCGGGTTGCGATTGGCTGGGTTTGCGCGACGATTTCCCTGGCCCTTGCGGGGGTCTGGGGATTCCTGGATCCGGTGGCCCTGCGCCACGACCCGACCTGGCCCGCGCTGGGGCGGCTCTGGGCCTGGGTGGCCTTTTCCATGCTGGCTGCAGCGCCGGTGGCACGCCTCCTGGCCCGGGGGCCTCTCGGCGTTCGGTGCGTGCTCCTTTCTGCGCTCGTGGGGGATGTGGCGGCGACCCTGTGGTTGGCGGGCCGGGAGTCCAGCCCCAGCACCCGCACCCGGATCGCCCTGACGGCCTCCGCCACGGGCCTGGTGAGCCCCCTGGCGACTCCCTCGACCCTCTTGTTGGGCACGGATTCCTCCCGGTGGCTCCTGGTAGGGGTGCTCTGGGCGCTCTGCTGGCCTCGTGGCGCAGCGGAGCCCCAGGAGGAGACCGGGGCCATCACCCACCGTCGCTTTCTCTGGCCGGCTTTGGTCTGCCTGTTGGTGGTCGTAGGCGCTGCATCGGGGGTGATTCTCGAGGCCCGCGTGGGAATGGACCTGCTCACGGAGGGGCGCGACTGGGCCTTGCCTGCATTCTCCGGGTTGGGCCTGGTGTTGGGGGCGGTCGGCGGTGAGTCCGGGGGGAGTCTTCTTGCGGTGGCCCTCCTGGACAATGGCGATGCGCTGGCACAGGGCGCCCGGAATGTGTTGGGGGCGGGGCTGGCCCTTGGGGGGCTTGCGCCGCTGGTGGCAGCCCGGGCAGTGCGGGGGGGTTGGAAGCTGTGGCTGGTACAGTGCGGTCTCGTCGTCGCCTGGTCTTGGTGGATGGCCATGGGAGTGGGTTCATGAGAGCAAGTCACCTGGGCATCAGCGTTCTCCTCGGGGCCTTTCTGCTGGCGCTCGCTGGGGACAAGGGCACACCGGGCATGGTGGTGGCGGACCATGCCCTGGCTTCCGAGGCGGGGGCGGTGGTGCTGCGCCAAGGGGGAAACGCGGTAGATGCAGCCGTGGCTGCGGCGTTGGCTTGTGGGGTCGTTCAACCGGCCAGCTCGGGCCTGGGAGGGGGAGGCTTTGCCGTGGTGCACGGGCCGGGGTTCAGCGAGGTGCTTGATTTCCGGGAGATCGCGCCGGCTGCGTCCCACGCTACGATGTTCCAGGATTCCGACGGGAATGTGGTGCCCGGCGCCTCGACCTTGGGCGGACTTGCGGTCGGCGTGCCCGGAGAGCCCCGGGGCCTGGTGGACTTGTGGCGGGCCCATGGTCGCCTGCCCCTGGCCTCGGTGGCTGCACCTGCCATCGCCCTGGCCCGAGACGGATTCTCCGCGGGGAACCACCTGCGAAAGAACCTGGAACAGTACCCGGCTGTCGCCTTCAGCAGCCTCTGGCCCCTGGCGGACCTGGACCGGGTTCGGCGGCCGCGCCTGGCGGGGGCGATCGAGGCATGGGCCCAGACCCAGGGCCTGGCCCTGACCCGGGGAAAGCTGGCGTGGGACCTCGTGGACACGGTTCAGGCCGCTGGGGGAGTCCTCACCCGGCAGGACCTCGCGGAATACCATTCCACCCCCCGCAAGACCCTTCAAGGCAGCTACCGGGATTTGACCCTCTTGACCATGCCGCCGCCGTCCTCAGGTGGGGTGGTCCTCCTTCAGGTCTTGGGCGTCCTGGAATCGAGGGATTTCAGTGGGTTGCAGCACAACTCCCCGGAACACCTTCACCTCCTGGCCGAGGCGATGCAGCACGCCTATGCGGACCGGGCGGCCACCATGGGGGATCCGGCCTTCGTGGATGTTCCGGTCGATCGCCTGCTCTCTCCTGAACGAATCCAGGCCATTCAAGCCGATTTCGACCCCACCCGGACCTTTGACCGGGACCACTATGGGACCCCCCTGGATGCTGGAACCGATGGCGGCACCCAGCACATCGCGGTCCTGGACGGGGAGGGGATGGGCGTGGCCCTGACCACCACCATCAACACGGCCTTCGGCAGCAAGCTGGTGGTCCCTGCAAGCTCGATTGTGCTCAACAACGAGATGGACGACTTTGTTTCCAAGCCCGGCGTGCCGAACATCTTTGGCCTTGTGGGCCGGGAGTCAAACGCCGTCGCCCCGGGCAAGAAGCCCCTGTCTTCGATGACCCCCACGCTGGTCTTGGATGCCGAGGGAGACCTGCTCCTCTCCATCGGCGCTTCGGGCGGCCCCTTCATCATCAGCTCGACCCTCCAGGTCCTGTCGAACATCGTGGACTTCGGCATGACCCCCGAGGAGGCCCTGGCCGTGCCGCGCATGCACCACCAGTGGGTGCCGGAGAAGCTGTTCCTGGACACAGGCTACAGCCCCGCCGTGCAGCCCGCCCTGGAGGCCCTCGGCCACACGGTCGAGGAGATGCCTTTCTTCAGCTCGGTCCAGGTGGTCCAGGCCACCGACGGGGGATTCCTCGGCGCCGCTGATCCCCACAAGGGCGGAGCGCCTGCCGAGTCCCGGTAGAACGGCAGCTACTCCGCCAGGTCCGCCTCAATGATCTCCTGCATCTGGTCCGGTTCGTAGACGTTGTTCACGTAGGCCACGCGCCCGCTGGAGTCGACGATCCAGTCCTGGGGAAAGAGGGCGCTTGACACCTCCCGGTCCAGGAGTTGGTACTGGTCGGCAGCGACCTTGTTCGGGTCCCCGAGAATCGGGAACGTGATTCCCAGTTGGTCGCGGAAGTTCTCCAGCTCGGCGGTGCGATCCTCCGGGGCGATGCCCACGACCACCACTCCGTCGTCCTTGTAGCGCTGCCAGATGCTGTGCTCGATGTCCGAGACCTCGGACGGGCAGACGGGTCACCACGTGGCGAAATAGACCAGCACCACCGGGTGGCCCAGGTTGTCCGACAGGCGCCAGCTGTTTCCGTCCAGGTCGGCGAGCACAAAGTCCGGGGCCTCCTGGCCGATGGCGACGTTGGAGGTGACGCCGGCTCGCTCCGTGAGCAGCACCTCTCGGATGGGATCGTCTGGATCGTTTGTGGCGAGGCACAAGGTCGCGTCGATGGCGTCTCCATCGTCTGCAAAGTCGATCCGGATGTCGGCTTCTTCACCGGGAGCAATGGTGAGTCGATCCACCCAGGCGGTGAACCTGGAGTCGTCCACGAATCCCCCGGTGATCACCAGCTCCTCGGAGCCCCGGTTGCGGAGGGTGGCATGGCGCGTGGCGGCCGCCTGGGCATAGTAGATCTCCCCTGGGCCGTGGTCGGCGGCAGGGGCGCTCACGGCAGCATCGACCGTGAAGCGCTCGAGCAGCTCCCAGTCGGCGACATAGGCGCTCGCGCCCACAGCCTTCACGTGCATGCCGAACTGGGGTGTCGGTTCCATGCCAAGGGGAATGGGCGCGGTTGGGTCGGACAGCCCCAGGACGGCCACGTCTTCGTGGCCCACTCCCCACAGGAGGCCGGCATCAGCGCTCACGGACATGATGCCGTTGCTGAAGGCAATCGTGCTTGTGGAGACCGGCGCGGAGGGGTCCGAGAGGTCAAAGGTCTGGATTCCGGCGGCGCCCACGGCCAGGTGCAGTGCACCGTCCCAGGCGGTGAGATCCTGGGCTCCCCCGGCCGTTTCGACAGGCGTGCCGATGACGGGCGCAGACCCGTCGCTGATGTCGATGGGCACCAAACCCAACTGCGCGTCGGCCACATAGGCAAAATCCCCAACGATTTCGATGTCCCAGGGGCTGCCCAGCCCCTCGATCGTCCTGGAAAGCACGGGTGCCACCGTGTTGTTGACCTGAAAGACGTGCAGCCCGCCAAGCTGGTTGAGCACGTAGAGAAACGGCGACTTCCAGGCCATTCCCGAAGCGCCTTCCGCGCCCGACTGGGAGAGACGTGTGTGAGGCGTGTTCGTGGTGTCCACGATTTCGATGCCGTGGTCCCGGTGGCTGACCGCCACGATGTGGCTCCCGAGAATCTCCACGTGGTAGTACCGGCCTTGTCCGGTGTCGGGGTAGTTTCCGATCACCGCCCCCCCGTCCTCGGCGACCTCAAAGGTCACAAGGCCCCCTTGGCCGACCGCGTAGGCCCGCCCCAGGTCGCTGTCTACATCCACATCGACATATTCGCGCAAAGGAGCGCTGAAGCCCGGGTTGGTCTCGGGAACGCGCCAGTCCATGGACAGGGGATCAGCAGGCAGGTCACTCGGTGCATCGCAGTCGCCGGTCAGCTGGACGAGGTCCTCCACGTCGCTGTCGGCGTCGCTGTCGGCGTCGCTGTCAGCGTCCCCGTCGGCATCGGCATCAGCGTCCGCATCGCTGTCCGCGTCTGCATCCCCCCCGTTCTTGAAAGGTCGGCAGAGGCCGTTTGAATCCAACCCGAACCCCTCAGCGCAGGAATTGTCGCCACAGCCCACCCCAGCCGATGTGCCCAGGAGGACCACCAAGAATACCCGTCCAAGCATCGGAAACCTCTTGCGGTGGAAGGAGAGGACTGCGGCTACAGGGTAGGACGGGTGCAACGGGAGATCCGTTACAACGGCATCACCAGCTACCCAGCGGGCCTCCCATGGCGCCAAGGTCGGCGCGGCTTCCATCAGCATCCTGGAGATCGGGCGGGCCAGCATCTACCGCGGGGCTGCCCGCGCGAAGCCTGAAGTCCTCGCCGGCGGCGTCTTCGAAGCCGGGATCAGCGTAGAGAAGGCCCTCCCCCTCGGGCCAGGCAGTGCCGGCCGAGGCACTGGCCCAGGAAACCTGCGGCCACAGCAGGTTGTACTCGTTCTCAAAGGTGTAGCCCCGCGCCTCCATGAACCGAAAGGCCCACGGGCTCCCCTGCGGAACGACAATGAGGTTCCCTCTCAGGTTTCCCTGGGGTTCGTAGAACCACTCGCCGGCGGGACCATCCTGTGAGGTGTTCAAGTACAAGGTGTTGAAGACGACTTCCCCCTTGCAGTTGGTGCAGACGACTCCGCCCCCCCCGTCGTCCGCATGGTTGAAGGCAATGATGTTGTTGGTCACGGTGGCATAGCCATGGCGCATGTACACGCCCCCAGCGATGCGGGCGCTGTTGTTCACGATGATGTTGTGGCGAATGATCGGGTCAGCATTCTCCACGAAGATGCCGCCTCCGTGGCCCTCTGTTCCCCATCCGTTTTGAAGGGTGAAGCCCTCCAAGACCGCGGTAGAGGGCTCCTGGGCCCGCATGCTCACCACGGAACCCTCACCCTCTCCATCGAGAATGGTCTGGGCGGCACCCGCCATGGAACGCACGGTGATTCCCTTGCCGTGAAAGTCGATCCTCTCCAGGTGCAGGCCGGGCGCCACAAGCACTGTGTCTCCGTCGCCCGCTTGCTCGATGGCTTCCTGGATGGTGGAGAAGAAGAGGCCCTTGTTCTCCAGGTGGGCGACGGCCTCTCCCCAGCCGGTGTCTCCGGTCTCTGTCGCGGAGTCATCCGGGGAGGCGCCGGAGTCCGTGTCTGTAACGGGGAGGGCGGTGTCATCGTCGCTGTCCGTGTCCCCCACACGCGGGAAGTGAAGCAGGGGCCCGCCAAAGGTCATTGGTTTGCAAGCCGTACAACAGAACAACAGAGGCAGTGACAGGAAGTGCAAGCGCATTTCCTCCATGACGAGCAAGCAGCGCGGAAGTTTCAACTTTGCTGCTTCTTTCCCCGTGGGCCTGCTCTTCTTCTCGGTGTCCGGCCTTGCGCAAGCGGGGCCTTGGGTGCACAACCAGGGCTCCCACTACACAAAGGCGTCCTATGGCGCCTACGTCTCAGAGGGGGCTCGGAGCGCCACAGGGAGCTTGGACAGTGGAGTGGAGTACCTGGGCCAGACAGCGGCGCTCTACGCGGAGGTGGGGGTCGCCACAAGCACCCAGCTGACCCTCTGGTTGCCCTACGTTGTTGCGCGAAACCAGGTGCCTGGAACCCCGGACCCGTACTTCACGGCGGGAGTGGCGGACGCCATCGTGGGGGTGGAGCGAGGGGCGCTGTTGGGCGGTGGGGAGGTTCCCGTGTCGATGCGGCTTGCAACAAAGCTCCCTTTGTACGACCAAAGTGAGCTGGAGGAGGGGTACCCCACCCTGGGCGATGGCCAGCTGGACCTCCAGGCTGGAGTCAGCGCGGGCCACGGCTGGTCCCTGGGCAGTGTGCGCGGTTGGGGAAGTACCGCCCTCGGCTACACCTACCGCAGCGTGTGGGGTTTCGGACCGGGCCCGATCCCCTTTTACGGGAACGGTCTCACCTACCATGCCCAGATCGGGCTCAACCCCAGGTGGGGCGGTCGAGAGATAGGCTGGCTCAATGCAGATGCGTCTGGCCTGGCCTCACGGGACGACGGCTGGACGAAGTCCTTTCACCAGGCCTCCCTGGGCGGCGCCCTGAGGTTGAGCGAGACCGTCGCGCTTGAAGGGTCCTACACCCGGGTCTATGCGGCGGTAGCGATGGGCACAGCCCACGCGATCTCCCTGGGCCTCTCGCACAGCCTGTAGGACCGCAGAATGGCCACGGTTCTGGGCGTGACCTATTTCGGTGCCCTTGCCGTGCTCCTGGTCTTTGGGTGCCACCGGTGGTGGCTCACGATTCGGTGGCGGCGCTCGTTGCCTCTGGCGAGTGATCGGGGGGATGCCACCTGGCGACCGGTCGTCACGGTGCAGCTGCCCCTGTTCAACGAGGCGCTTGTGGTCCGCCGTGCCATCGACGCCATTGGAAAGCTGGACTACCCCGACGAGCGACTGGAGGTGCAGATCCTGGACGACAGCGACGACAGCACCACCGCTCTCGCCCGGGAGGCCGCTGCCAGGTGGCGGGCCAGGGGACGGCGCATGCAGGTGCTTCACCGCACGAACCGGGTGGGTTTCAAGGCCGGGGCCGTGGGCCTTGAAGATGTCCGCCCACGCCCTGGCGTCCCCCGTGCGAATTGCATCGATGTCCGGCGAGGAAGCGGCGCTGACAGCCGATTTCATCTCGTCCAGGTAACGCGGCCCCTACCCAAAACCAGGGGTTCTGCACTTCCCCTCATGCAAGGGCTCCCCCGCAGCTGGATCCGCTGCCTGCTGTGCAGCCCAAGCAGTGCCCATCGGTTGAAATTGGGGCGTCCAAGAGGGCGTCGAGGCTCTCCAGGTCAAAAAGCGTGGCTTGCTTCTGGCTGCCTCCGCCCAGGTCCATTTCCAACATCTGGTTGAAGTCACAGTCATGGAGCACGCCATCCCAACCCACGCTCACGGTGCTCTTGCACATGAGCCCGGGCAAGGTGGCCGGATTGAAGTTGTCCTCCAACAGGTCCAAGTAGCCGCCGAGTTCCCCCCGCCGGGCAAGGTGGGTCGCAAAACGCTGGACCGGAAGGTTCGTGAGGGTGAGCAAGCGACTGAACCGAAGGCCATGGTTCTCCCACAGCTCGGCGCGGTACTGCTGCTCCAGGGCGGATTGGGCCGGGGGAAGGAACGCGCCACCCGGATTGTAGACGAGGTCCAACACCAGGTTCGAGTCCTCCTGCCCATAACCAAGCGAGTTGAGGCGCCTGATGGCTTGAATGCTCTTGGCGAACACGCCGCTTCCGCGCTGCGAGTCCACGTTCTCCTCTCCATAGCAGGGAAGGCTGGCCGTGATTCGCACCTGGTTGCGGGCCAGAAAGTCCGGCAGATCCTCCATCCCGGGCTCAAAAAGGACGGTCAGGTTGCACCGGTCAATGACTGCACGTCCAAGCGCACGTGTTCCCTCCACCAGGGATCGAAAATTGGGATTCAACTCCGGCGCCCCCCCGGTGAGGTCCGCCACCTCCACGGACGGCGAGGCCGCGAGGAGTGCGAGGACACGATCCGCCACGCGCCGATCCATCTGTTCGGTTCTTGTGGGGCCCGCCTCCACGTGGCAGTGGGTACACGCCTGGTTGCACAACTTCCCAAGGTTGACCTGGAGCGTGGTCACCGGCGTGCGGCGAAGAGGAGCAAGACCGCGAGCGCGAAGCACTCCGTCAAAGTCCCTGAGGGAGACCTCTGCATGGGCCGCTCGGGCTCTCACAGCGTTGACCGTCACCGCTCCGTCTTCTCCCATTCGTCCTCCCATGCTGCCCTATTGCTCCAACAACCGCTCCACAAGAAGCTACGGATCGCCTTGCTCGGAAGCTGCCCACCCTGATCCCCAGCCCGACTCCCCACAGGTCGTCTCCGCCAGGGACGCGCTGGCCTCGGCCACGACCACGGGCTCCAGGGACCGCTGCGGATCGATTCCGGTCGCGAGAATGGGCCCGAGGTGCTGGAAACCCCGGTGCAGGAGAATGCCGTTGGAGAGGTAGCGACCGGCGAGGTCCCCCACCATCCCCAACATGCCGCTCTCCCTTGTGGGGTCCCACCAGCGGAAGGTCACCTGGGCCCGGACTTGGCCCTCCTTCAGGGATTGGGGCATTGAGAAGCGCAGGAGCCGGGGCTCCCGGGACACCAGCGCCGTGCTTTCCAGGATGGATACCGCCATGGTGGGGTCGACGGTGGGTTGTCCCTTGGAGTCGCCGTAGGTCTTCCCGAAGGACCTGGACTCGGACCACGTGACCCGGCCCTGGGAATCCTCCGCCTGGAGGTCCAAGTGAACCACCGGCGCCGTGGCGTTTCCCGTTGGAAAGTCATGGCCGGCCCCGGTGTTCTCCAAACGAACCCGCAGCTCCGGTGCCCCGTCCACTGTGCAGACGCTTAGTTGCAGGTCCAACACGGAGGCCAACATCCCGGCGTCCTGCCCGCCTGGAAAGTCGTGGCGATGCAGACTCTCGCGCACCGGCGCCCCCGGTGCGGCACTCCCTGTGTAGGTGGGCATGTGGCAGTCCTGGCAGCGCCGCCCCTCCTCGGCGTGGGGGCTCTGCTGCCATTCATCGAAGGTCCCATCAATCGCCAGCCCGTTGCTTGGCCATTCGCCCCAGTGACAGCTGGAACACAACGAGGAGCTGCTGACGAGGTCCGAGCGGGCCGTCTCGTGGAAGGAGGAGACTGCCTCCGGTTCTCCCTCATCCAGGGTGCCGAGCACGGGCCCGCGCCGCGGGCCCGTCGGGTCCCACTTGAGGCCCCCGGGGGTGGGCGCCTTGTCCACATGCACGGCGGTGTGGCATACGTCGCAGGTGACGCCCTCCCGGCTGGAATCCAGGGCGAGGTCCAGGTCCAACTGGGGACCCATTGTGGCGAGGGGGGCGTGGCACTGCAGGCAGATCTGCACATCGTCCACCGGGGCGCCTCGCAGGTCTTGCCCCAGCCGAAACAGGTTCAGCAGGAACTCCGGTCTCTGGGCGGATCGGGCCATGGCGGATCGCTTCCACTCCTCGTAGTGCTGCGTGTGACAAGCCCCGCACACGGCGGCCGCTTGAAACTGGTCACGGTCCGTGGCCAGGTTTGCCCCCTTGTTCGGGTAGTTCAACTCGGCGCTCCAATCCTCCCGCTGACCGCCCAGCCCCGCGCCGGCCGCGACAAGTGCCGCGCCAAGGGCACACACTGCCACTCCGAGGGCCAGAGACGGGCGCACGTTCGGGGTCGCCCCGGGGCCCTAGGAGCCCGACGAAACAACGGCGAAATCCCCGCCGTTGAAGAGCTTGGAGAAGGCGGTGCAGTGGATCACGACGCTCTTTGCCTTGGCAAATTCATCGGGGACGGAGAACCAGAGGGAGTCACCGGCGAACCCGAGGTTGCTGGGACGGAGGTTGTTCGCCGTAAGCTGGAGCGAGCGCTGCGTGTCCTCGATGCGATCGTTGTCTTCCTCCAGATCATGAAGGGAGTCCATGCTGAGGTAGAAGTAGAGGTCAGGGGCTTCCACGGTGGACCAGTTGGTCACGTGGAGAAACGTACCTTGTTCGCTGGAGACCAGGTCAACACCCCCCTTCATGTCCTTCCCCTTGTGGATGGCCGCCAGCTCCGCGGTCGCCAGGATCTCCAGCGTGCCGCCCGGCGCCTGTGCCAGCAGATGTGGCTCCTCCGACGGAGGCTGCTTGTCCTGCTTGGCGAACTTCATGGTGTGGTAGGCATGGCAGCCGGTGGTGGAACAACCAGCGATGGCGAGGGCAACAACGAGGGTGAGCTTCTGCATGTGGGACTCCGGGGAGCGTGTGGGGTTCTTACTTGAGTCCAAGACGGGCCAGCGCTACCGGCGTTACCACCAGGTGGAAAGCCCCAGGGCAGCGCCCCGGTCGTCCTTGGGCCCGTTCTCCACGGCGAGTAGCTGCCAGCCAGACAATTGCACCCCGACCCGTGCGTTGTGCAGGCCGATGCGGGGCGCCACCACCTGGTAGTCGTTCTCCATGACGGCAAAACGGTGTGGATCCTCAATGAAAAACGTCCGTGCTGGTGGCGGTGTCGAACGCCAGGCCGCCCAGGCTGTCGTAGCGGCTCCAGGACAAGCCAACCTCCACGGGGCCACGCCGCGCGGACGCTTGAAGTTCAACTTCCCAAGCCGGTGGGGGAGGTCCCAGACCCGCCTCAAGTCGGGCCCCCGCCATGCCACGCATTTGTACGCCTCCCAAACCCCAAGCCGCCCCACCGGAAGCAAAGGCGCCCAGGTCGTTGTTCCCATCTCCGGGTGCCGCCAGGTCGTCCAGGCCATGGCGGTACCCCGCCGCATTCGTCGCCTCCAGGCCGATGGTTCCCACCGCGCGGCCTTCCTCCCGAACAGCCCGCACCCACGCGGAAATGTCCCCTGCACCCACAACGTCATCGCACATGCCACCCCAGTCGCAGATGGAGGCACTCTCAATGTTCGCAATGGAGTAGACCAGGGGAAGGCGCCCCCCGACCACCAGTCCCTTGCCGACGCCAACCTCTCCCGTGAGGTCCACAGCCCAGGTGGTGACGGAGGCCGGGAGCACGAAGGTCTTGGAATCGGCCCAGGTCTCCGTGGTGAAGCCGCTCCTGGAGAGGCCCGCGTAGGCCCAACCGTGCCCCTGGGATTGGCTCCAGGGACCGTTGACCGCCGCCTGTGCCGCTGCGAGCGTCCAAGAATCACCACAAGTCCCTCCTGTCTCCTCTCTTCAGAGACCCTTGGGCCGCCGCGCCGTTACAGCGCTGCAGCCGCAGATCCTGGCCAGGGCGGGCCCAGTTCTAGTTGTTCTCCCGCCCATCCAACGCCGCAAGCGCAGCGATGGCAGCCTGGCTGGCCTGGGCGATCTCTTCTTCCGAACCCCCGAGGTACACGCGGCCAAAAGCGCCAAAAGCAAGGAACTCCAGCACATCGATGTTGGCGGCCTTCTCTGCCTCGTTCGTGGCCAACAGAGCGTAGCCCGCCGGGTGGGTTTCCAGGACGTAGAGCGTGGTGTTTTCCAGCAGGAAATTGCCGTGGCGGAACCGGTTCACAATCTGCGACTGGTACCCCTCCACCCCGGTGATCGTCTCCTCGGACACCACCCGCGGCTTCAAGCGGTCTTGCTCCGAGAACCCAAGCACCGTCTGAATGGCCTCCCCGGCAGCCCGCACCTGTCCCTGGTCAAAGTGGTGAATCTCCAGGACCCCCGTGCGCCGCTCCACCACCTGGAGCCCCGGGGTGCACGAGGTGGTCTTGAGCACGAGGTCCGTGACCCGGTTGATGTCCATGCCCGGACTCACCTCGACAAACAGGCTCGCCTGGCCTTCCAGGGGCAGGTAGCCCATGGAGATGGTGCCCAAAAAGCCCGCGGTCTGGGGCTGGAGGATGTCGATGTAGGTGTAGGTCCTGACGTCGATGGCCATGGAGGCTCCCGCTGGAGGAGTTTCGTAGCGGGGCGGGAGGGGCCGGTCAAGCAGGGGAGTGTTACCCGCCGTGAACCATGTGGAACCTGTGCATCGCCCTGGGCATTTCCTCGGCCTCCTTTGCCATCGGCGGTGTCTTCGGACACTGGATGCAGGGAATTGTGCCCGCCATGCTGGTGTTTCCGCTGGCCTATGTGCTCCTGGCGCGGCGCACTGGACGCAAGGTCGAGGCCATCATGACCCAGGCCATGAAAGAGCTGCAATCCGGGCGGGCCGAAGGCTGCAAGCGGGTGCTGGAATCGGCCCTGGTCTACGGGCGCTGGCAGTTCATGCTGGAGCAGCAGGTGCGCACCCAGATGGGCGCGGTCGAGTACATGCAGCGCAACTACAAGTCTGCCCGCCCCTTGCTGGAGCAGGCCTGGAAGCGCAACTGGCAGGCCATGGGCATGCTCTCGGCCATCGACCTGCGCGATGGCCGCAAGGACCAGGCGGTCGCCCGCCTCGCGGACTGCCACAAGTACGGCAAGAAAGATGCAGTCATGTGGGGCCTCTATGCCTATGCCTGCACCCAGAGTGGCGACATCGACCGGGCGCTCCGGGTCACGAATGACGGGCTGAAGACCCTTCCGGACTCCAGGCCCTTGAAGGACCTGAAGAAGGCCCTGGCCAACGGGAAGGTCAAGAAGTTCAAGTGGGGACGGGCCTTCGGTCAGTCCTGGCTGCAGTTCTTCCCGGAGCAGGTGTCCAACAAGCAGATGCAGCAAGGGGGACTGCCCCGAAGCAGCCAGCGCGTGCCACGGAAGATGCGCTAAGGCAACCCGCGACTCGCCCGGGCCCGGCGAACGGAAAAGTGCGTGGGAAAGCGCTGGCTGACATCTTCCAGCAGGGACAGTGCATCGTCCGGCCGGCCCGCCCGCTCATACGCTTCAATGGCCACCATCAACACCCCGACATCGTGGTCGTGGCGCTGGGCAAGAAGGGCGATCTGCTCCAGCTCCATGCCGACCCCATAGTCCCGGTACAGATCCAACCAGGCGGTGGCAACCTCCTCCTGGTGCACCCCGGCCACCACCCAGGCGGTCTCATAGGCCTTCGCTGCCTCCAGGGGTTCCCCCGCGTTGGCTGCCTCGCGCCCAAGAGCCCCCAGGGCCCGCCAGTTGCGCGGCGTGCTGACGGCGGCAATCCTCGCCTTGAGCAGGGAAGGGGGTTCTTCCAGGTGGATGGCATCGAAGAGCCGATCCGCCAGGCGCCGGTAGCGCTCGGACCAGGGAGCAGGAGTGGTCAGGTGAAACCGGTGCAGGGTGGGTCCCCGCAGCACCAACAGGGCCTCCATGACCTGGTCCTTTCCTCCGATGACAAACCCGATGCGCATTCGGGTCGCTGTCCGCCCGTTCACTGTCTGCTCCTCCCGGAAGAGCACCTGCGGCTCGGAACCGCCCGCATCAATCAACTCCAGCAGCACGCGCTCCGCATCCTTCACCCGCAGAGGGTGGTCGTGGATGCCCGTGTGGTGGACCCAGGTGGCCCGCCGCGTGCGAGAGGCCCAACCCCGGTCGCCGGTAAAGGTCCACTCCTCGTCCCAGGACCGCGGCCGCATGGAAGTGGCACCCCGCTCGGACTCCTCGCGCAGACCGATCAAGGCCGGGCCCCGCCAGGAAACCCAGGCCAGTGACAACACCACAAACAGCAATCCCCGCCGCCTCCAGCGCGAGTTGGCTCCGGCATGCCGAACCCAGGCCTCCGGCTCCAGCACACTCCCCATGAACCAGCCCCCCACCAGCCCCCCCAAATGCCCCCAGTTGTCCACGGAGGGTGCGTTGATTCCCAGGCCCAGGGACACGACGACATAGGGAAGGACCGCCCAGCCAAAGAGCCGCCGGGAACGGGGGGGAATCAGGGTCTCGTGTTTCCACCCAAAGACCACCGCAGCCGCCAGGAGCCCGAAATCTCCCCCTGAGGACCCGAGGCTCGGTCGGCCCGGCGTCATCAACATGGAGGCGAGCCCCCCGCAGTAGATGGACACCAGGAAAATGCAGGCCAGGTTTCGGCGCCCCAGGCCCCGCTCCAGGTTCCACCCGGCCCAGGCCAGGAACAGGAGGTTCAACAGCAGGTGCGAGAGATCCACCTGCAGCAGGCCGTAGGAAAGGAGCCGGTGGACCTGCCCCTGCTCCAGAATGGCCGGCGCCCAGTTGGGGACGCTGTCCAGCAGAAAAGCAGCCCCGCCGGGTGTCTTTGCCAGCAAGTACAAGCGCATCTGGATGCCGATGAGGACCACGGTGACCAGGGGCACGCCCGCCCCCACCAGGGAGGCACGAAAGCTCTGAATTCCCGGATCTGCAAGGGATTCATACAGCTCCAGGCTGCCGGCGGGAACAAACTCCTCGCCGGTCACCACATCAATGCGAATCTCCATGTCGGGAGGGACCCCGCCATCGCGTACCCGCTCCTCGAACTCCTCCATTGAAATCCGCTCAATGGTGTTCTCCACTCGGATCTCAACGCTCAATCGCGGTGCCCGCTGCGCATGGCGTCATTCTATCGTGGCGATCAGGCGCCCAGCCGATCCAGGCTCCAGGTGATGGCCTCCTCCACTGGTTCGCCGTGTTTCCCCGCTCCAGAACGCAGCACCTCGATGGCCTCGGGCTTGCCCAGGTTGCCGAGAACCAGCGCCGCATTTCTCCTGAGACCGGGCACGCCGGGTCGCCGAAGGGGCGTGCCAAGAAACCGGGCATCGATCTCCTCGGCATCCGCCAGCAGCAGCCAGTCCAGGGGCAGCCAGGCGTTGCGCGGCAGGAGGTCGTCCTCCTCGGGATCGATCGCGGCGGCGTTGTGGGGACAGACTTCCTGGCACACGTCGCATCCAAAGACCCAGCGGCCCAGCCCGGCCCGCATCTCCACGGGAATGGCACCCCGACACTCGATGGTCCAATACGAAATGCATCGCCGGGCATCCAGGTTGTGAGGCCCTTGAAACGCATCCGTGGGACAAGCCACAAGGCACCGGGTGCAGGCCCCGCAGTGGTCTCCCAGGGGAACATCAGGCTCGAGATCCAGGTCCAGGAAGAGGACCCCGAGAAAGAGCCAGCTGGTGGTCGCGGGAACGATCTGCACGCAGTTCTTGCCGGAAAACCCCAGCCCAGCCCGCTCTGCCCAGGCCCGCTCCAGAATCGGTGCCGTGTCCACCCCGCCCCAACACCCGATTCCCTCCTGGCGAAGATGTTTTGCCAGGCGCTTCAATCGCTTGCCCACCAGGTTGTGGTAGTCCCGTCCCCAGGCATAGCGGGCCACCTTTCCCGTCAGGCCGCCGGGGTCGGGGGGCGCAGCATGGTGGTGGTCGACGCCGAGCACCAGCACTGTTCGGGCATCGGAGAGGCGACAGGCTGGATCCGCCCGCACATCCCGGCCCCGGGGCAGGTAGGACATCTCGCCGTGGTGGCCGGCGGACAACCAGGCATCGTAAGCGCCAAGGCGCGGGACATCGGGACCAAGCGCTGCCACGCGGACATGGGAGAATCCGTGCCCATGGGCCCACTTCTGTACCTGGGATCGCGGGTGCATGGCAAGAGTATAGGGGCCGGTTATTCAACGGACTCCTTGGTCGAGGAGTCCGTCCCAGTGAGCACCCCCGAAAATCCGGAAAAGGTCGTCATCTTTGGTTCGGGGCCTGCGGGCCTCACCGCCGCCATCTACGCGGCGCGAGCGGACCTGGAACCCCTGGTCTACGAGGGAATGCAACCCGGTGGGCAGCTCACCACCACCACGGATGTGGAGAACTACCCGGGGTTTGCCGACGGGGTCACGGGGCCTGATCTCATGGACGTCTTCAAGTCCCAGGCGGCGCGGTTCGGGACCCGGTTTTCCATGGACACCGTCGAGGACATCGACCTTTCCAGCTGGCCCTACCACTACCGATGTTCCGCGGAGGAGGGCTGGGCCCAGTCCGTGATCATCGCAACCGGCGCTTCGGCCCGGTACCTGGGCCTGGAGAACGAGACGCGCCTCCGGGGCTATGGAGTCAGCGCCTGCGCCACCTGCGACGCCTTCTTCTACCGAGACAAGGTGGTGGCCGTGGTGGGGGGCGGAGACTCCGCAGCGGAAGAAGCCAGTTTTCTCACCAAGTTCGCCAGCCACGTGTACCTGCTTGTGCGGCGGGACGAGATGCGGGCCTCCAAGATCATGCAGCAGCGGGTCTTCGACAACGAGAAGATCGAGGTTCTCTGGAGCTCCGGGGTGATCGATGTCCTGGGGGACAACGTTGTCACGGGCATTCGCGTTGGAAACAACCAGTCCGGGGAGGAGAAGGACCTCGATGTGGACGGGCTCTTCCTGGCCATTGGCCACACCCCCAATGCAGGCCCCTTTGCAAAGTGGCTCGAGCACGACGAGACCGGCTACCTGCGCACCAAGCCGGACAGCACCCAGACCAACATCGAGGGGGTCTTTGCTTGCGGTGATGTGCAGGACAACGTGTACCGCCAGGCCATCACCGCAGCGGGTACCGGCTGCATGGCGGCCCTGGAAGCCGAGCGGTGGCTCGAAGAACGCTCCCACGCCAGTTGAGTTCTATTCGCTGACCGGCTCCGTCGGCGCAGACAGCCAGTCCGGCAATCCCGGCGCATCAAATCCGCCCCCATCCCGATCGACCCAGATGGGATTGGTCAGGGCAAACGGGTGGACAGCCCCATCTCGGGGAAACGCGATGGGATCACCTGCCAAGGCCGCGAGTGCCGGCACCACGGTGATCGCTTCCGCCACCACGTCCTGCAGCTGAATGGGGGGAATATCCACCGGCGTGAACAGGGGCTCCAGGCTGTCATTGCCCACCGCGATCACCACGTACCAGGCATCCACTTCCCCGGGAACATCCACGGACTGGAGAAAGTTCACCGTGTCCACGTTGGGGGTGGTCACAGCCCAGGATTGAATCAGGGTGCCGTTTTCATAGAGCTCCACACGGTCCACATCGAACCAGGAAGGGGAGCGCACCTCGATGTCCAGGGTCACCACCCCATCGTCCACGGAAATCTCGCTGCCAATGGGTTGATCGCCCTCCGCGTAGAGACTGATGAAGGGCCCGTAGGACAGCACCACCTGGTGGTTGCGCACCGCCATCGCCACGTCATCCCCGGTCAGGAAGGCTGGGTTGTCCGTGGGTGCCATGACCCAGTTGCGTGGGCACCCGGCCTCGACGGTGGTCATGCCGTGGGTGTCCGAGTTGGCAAGGGCCGTGTGCTTGAACCCCAGGTTCAGCAGGGAGAACCAGTCATCCACCTGCCCCTTGACGCCGAACCCGAGCGTCTCCGCACCGGATGCAAGGTCTGACTGCTCGGCGTCGGTGCGGGAGAGAATCTCGTACACGCTCACATCCCCGGCGTCGGCGTGCTGGTCCAGCTCGGACTGGGTGGGGGTGCGGATGAAGTCGTAGCGCTTGCCGTTGAGGATCTCAAGCGCATCGAAATCCAGGGTGAAGAACTGGGACTTGAAGAACAGGGGATTTGCCGCTGCCGCAGAAGTCCCTGGATTCGCCACGGGATTGCCCGGCGTGCCGCTGTAGGGGTCAAATCCAAACTGGTCGAAATACCCGAGGATTCCATCGCGGGGGTGAGCCACCATCGTGACCGGGTCCGCGCCGAGCTCCTTGATTCCATCGAGGATCTCCCCGGGAATCATCCCGGTCCAGTCCATGGCCCCGCCGGCCTCGTCCAGGAAGTCGTGGTCCAGGGGGAAGCCCAGGTAGTGACCGGCCTCCATGGGGGTCACCTCCAGGCCGATGGCCGACTGGACCCACTGCTCCAGGCCGAGGTCCTCGATGACCGGGGCGTAGTCCACGATCTGGTCATGATCCGAGGAAACAAGGAACTCCACCCCCTCGGCCGCCATGGTGATCACGCGATCCGGGAGCGACACGCCGGAGTCGAAGGACGGCTGGGCATGCACATGCATGTCCGCGCTGACCCAGCCAGCGGTGTCCACCGAGTGGACCACCTGCAGCTCGATCTCCACCGGCCGGGAGACCTCCACATCGAACACCGCGCGTCCGAGTTCATACTCCGGGCCACGGGTGGCATAGGCCACGTAGGCCCCCGGGGGGAGATGCGTATCGCCGGTGCCATGGCCGGCAAAGACCACGGCCGCTGGATCGCCCCCGATAAAGCCGTCTCCCAGTATGGGGTCCAGGACCGAGGAGCCGTCCTCTGTGAACACCGTGACCTTGCCGGGAAGGGGCAGGCCCGTCTCGTCCACGATTCGAAAGGAGACCTCCCCGGTGCGGCGGGCGGCGAGGGTCAAATCCGTGGGGGAGCCGTCCTCCACGGAAATCGCGATGCGCGGCCCACTCGGTCGGCCCTTTTCGTGCACCTGCAGCTCCCAGTCGCCCTCCGCAAGCAGTCCGGAGAAGGACCCGTCCGGGTGGATGTCCTCCAGGCTGACGTCTGTGCGCCACTCGGAGTAGGGGCGCTCGCCACCGGACTTGTAGACCAGTACCTGCACGCCGGAGAGGGGGCGGCCCGTGCCTTCTTCCACCACGTGTCCCCGAACTCGCGCCCTCTTTGTTCCCCGGGCCTCCAGCACCATGTCCAGCACCGAGCCAATGTCCCCGTGGCCCAGGGCAAAGATGCGTTCATAGGTCCAGGTGGCTCCTGGCAGGGAGGCATCCACCTCCTCCACGGGAACCAAGGCACCGATGGCTGCGGTCTGGGAGGAGGCCACCAACGGCAACAGAATCTTGCCCTGCGATGTTGCAATGCCGTAGGAGATGCCCGTGGAGGTCCCAGCCACGAGGTCCACTGCGAGGGGTTCGATAAACAGGTTTCGATTGGCTTGTTGGGCGTCGTAGACGGCGCCCAGCTCGTGGAACCCCACCTCGCTGGCAAATACGTCCATGTTCCCACCCAGGTGCACAAAGTCCCCAAGCGCCAGGCCGCCCAAGAGCGCCTGCCCCACGATGCTCTCGGGGCCATCCAATCCGGACAGGGCCTCGCCTTCGGTGTCCGGATCGATTTCAGCCCCCCCGAGGGAGACGGTGGTGCGAATCGTGACCCAGCGCTCCTTGGGGCGCAGGATGTAGTCCGTGACCACCCACCCGGGGCGAACCCCGCCCCCGGTGGAGACCAGGGGCTTCACCAGGTCCAGGAAGGGGGTCATGGGGGCACTGACCCGCACGATGGCGGCGTCCCCCGTGTCTTCGAGGATCGACACCGTGCCGCCCTCCGCCACCACCCCGGGCACAAAGAGATTGGCCGTCGAGAGCACCTCGGCCAACCGGTCGTTGCCGTGACCCCCGGACCACTGGGAGCCCCCTCGTCTCAGGTCGGCATCCAGGATGCTTCCGCCATCGATGCCCGGGCCGAAAGAGATCCGCTCCCCGGCGATGGCAAAGCGGACGCGGTCGTTCTCAAGGAGGATGTCCCCGGGTTGGGCGAGCGCCTTGGGGCCGCCGATGCCCTGGGTCAGGTCCTCCAGCACTGTGGCCCTGGCAAAACCGGGATCCGGCTCGGGTTGGCAGGACAGGAGGACGACGGAAAGGGAGAGGAGCGTGCGCATGATGCGGGTTATGGTAGCCAGCCTTCCCGGAGTGGGCCATGCTTCTTGCCTCCCTTGTTTGCCTGATTCCCGCCGCCCAGGCGGATGCCCCGCAACCCACAGTTCTGGTCCAGTCCTGGGCCACCGCCTGGGACCAGGACCAGAATGGCCAGTCCGACCCCAGTGGGTATGGCGATCCCGAGGATGATCCCGGCTTCAAGTTGCGCCGGGCACGCCTGGGATTCGAGGGTGCCGATGGGCAGCTTCACTACGGGATCGTCGTGGGAATGGGGGCAGCCCCCGATGGCATGACCGGGGAGGATGACAATGTCCGGGTGGTGGACGCCTATGGCGGCTGGCAGCTGCATTCGCACCTGGCGGTTCGGGCCGGCGTGCAGAAGGTTCCCTTCGGGCGAGAGCAGCTGCTATCTGCTTCCGAGCTGACCTTTCAGGAACGCTCTGTGGCATCCAACCACCTGACCCCCGGGCGGGAGCTTGGGGTGGTGGCGGCCGGCGGCAGTGGGGGCCTTGCGGTGTCGATGGGTGCCTTCAACGGCAACGGTTCCCTCCTGGGCGATGACAACGCCGGGGTGCTTCTGGCCACCCGGGCCAGCTTCAGCTCGGGCGACGGCGCCACGGACCGCACCTTTGGACACGTGGATGGCCTGGCCTGGAGCGTGGGGGCCAACGCGCTCTATGACGCGGACGTGTCCACCAACGAGCTGGGACTCGGCGCGGATCTTCTTGTGCGTGCGGGCGACCTGTCGCTCCTGGTGGAAGGACTGTCCCTGGCCCTGTCGCCGGCTGCCACAGAATTGGCTGACCCCGCGGTGCTCGGGGAGACAAGTCGCCTGGGGGCGACCCTCCAGCTTGGCTACACCGTCGGCGACTGGGAGCCGGCGCTCCGCGCTGAGTGGTTCGACGAGGACACCGAGGCCGAGGACAACGGGGACCTGCTCCACGTGGTTGCCGGGGTCACAGGCCACTTCCTGGAAGACGCGGTGCGCACCGGTGCTGGCTTTGTGCACCGAGAGGAACTTGGAGGGAAAACCATCTCCAACGACACCGCCCGAATCTGGCTTCAATTTCAGTATTGACACGTCCAGAGCACCTCCTCATGGGGGCGGGTACTTGTACCGATCGATCTGAGTAGGGCACAATGGATGTGGACCCTACGGAGAATCGAATGGCCATTCCTGGAATCCCAGGCGCACCGGAACCGACTTTTCGAACGCGCGATCGGGAGTACGTGAGCCTGGACCGGCTCATCCAGGACGTGTGCACCGAGCTGGCGACCCGGGACATCCTCGTGGATGCGCCCGTGGCAAAGGCGGCCGTGCAGTGTGCCCGCCACTCGGTACAGGGCTGCGAGTCCCCGGGACTGGATGGGCTGGCCCAGCAGGTCAGCGAGGACCTGCGACGGGAACGGGTGCTCCTGGTGCCGCGGCTGGTACGACAGGTGCTGCTCGCCTATGGACGAATCGTCTCCGATCTCGACATCGCTGAGACCATCGACCAGCTCTAAGTCTTGTCGCGCATCGTCACCGGCCCCCTGACCCGCGCCCTCGTGGTGGAGTCGCCCCACGTGGACCTGGACAAGGCCTTGGAAGCCGCGGGAATCCAGGTGGAACGCCTGGACCACAGCCCGGGGGCCGCGGAGCTGGCCGAGCGGCTGGCACAGGGACGCCACCAATTGCTCTTCAAGCGGTCCCGGGTGCCGGTGGATGCGGCTGTTGTGCGTGCAGCCCAGGACCTGGTGGCCATCCAGTTGTGTTGCATTGGGGATGACTCCATCGACAAGGTGGCCTGCGCCGATGCGGGAATCCTCGTCTTCAACGACCCCGTGTCCAACGGGCGCTCGGTGGTGGAGCTGGTGGCGGGGCACCTGATCGCGCTGGCCCGCGGGCTCTACCAGACCTACGAGGCCGGCCGGGGAGGGGTTTGGGAGAAGAGTGCTGTGGATCGCTGGGAGGTGAAAGGAAAGATGCTTGGAGTGCTGGGGTTGGGACGCATCGGACGCCAGGTAGCTCGCACGGCGGAGGCACTGGGAATGGAGGTCCTGTTTCACGACAACCGGCAGGTGGCCCAGGAGGTGGGATTGGAAATGGGGTGGAATCTCGCTGAAACGCCGGAAGCGCTCTTTCGGGGTTCCGATGCGGTGACCGTCCATGTCTCTGCTGCCGATGCCAACGGAAACAGCAACGAGGGGTTCCTGGGGCGGGATCTCCTGGCGCAGCTCGGGGCAGACCGCCCGGAGAACAGCCCCCGGATCTTCATCAACCTCGCCCGGGGATCCCTGATGCGCTCCGAGGACCTCTTGTCGGCGATTGAAGCGGGCGCCATTCGGCGGGCTGCGGTGGATGTGTTCCCCGATGAACCCATGGGCCGCACCGATCAATGGGCCAATCCCTACGCAGGAGAGCCCCGGGTGGCGACCACACCGCACATCGGTGCAGCCACGCAGGAGGCGCAGCCACGAATCGCGAAGCGGGTGGCACAGACCGCCGGCGGCTATGCCTGCACGGGCTCCATTCGGGACTGCGTGTTTTCACCCCGCACCCTGATCTCCATGGCCGAGGAAATGTCCCAGCACACGCTCTTGCTGGTGCTCCACTCCACCGCACGGGGCACCAAGAAGGCACTGGATGACGCCATCTACGAGGCGGGGGCGAGCAACCTCCGGTCTCAACACCGGGACTTTGCCAGCTGGGGACTGGCGGTGGATGCAAACGTCCTGGATCGGCCCCTGACAGAGGACCAGCTTCAACGGATCGTGGAACGTACAGCTGAGGTCACCGGCGAGTCAGAGGCGGTCCGCCTCGTGCGACAAATTTAGGCCGCCTTCTTCTCGTCCGGGTCGTCGGCGATTTCCGGTCCCTGGAGCAGCTGGCCGATGCGCTGGGCGGATTCGGCGTCTCCCAGGAGCAGGGATGCAATCGCTCCTGCTTCCTTTTCCACGTCCACGCCCTGGGCGTGGAGGGCCTGCACATAGGCGTGGTCCAGGGTGTTGTGCACCGTCTCGGCATCGCGGGTGGTCAGCACAAAGGGGGCCATGGGCGATCGGACAGGTTGTCCGTCCGGGTGCAACAGAAGCCCGCTGTGCTGCATGTCGCGAAGGACCGCCCGCACCTGGCGGCTGGCCAGGTTCGGCGCTGCATCCTTCAGCTGCCGCAACACGTCCTGCGTGACGCGGTTCAACGTGCTGCGCTGGTTGTTGGCCTCACGCGCCTGGACATCGTCCACCACCGCATCGCAGATGGTGCGGCGCAGGTCCGCGGTCAGAGGCTCCCTTCCTTGTTGGCGAAGGGTCTCATACAGCTCGAGCGCGCGGCCGCTGTGGTTCTTGGTGGCGCTGTGGTCGTTGGTGGCGCCCCGGTTCTTGGCAGCTTCGGGCTTTTTGGAGGCGGTGGACTGCTTGGGCAGACGGACCTTCCGACCTTCCCGCTCCGGCGCAGCCGCAAGATTGATCCTCTCGGTGCGTGGGCTGCGTCTCCGCCCCCGACCCCGTTTCTGGTCCCCCAACAGGGTGTCGTAGAAGATGAACTCATCCGATGCCTCGACAATCATGCGGGACGTGCTCCCGCGGGTCCCACAGCCGATCACCCACTTGTTCAATTCCTTGAGCTTGTGAATCAAAGGAGAGAAATCCGAGTCTCCTGAAATCACCACAAAGGTGTCCACGTACTCCTTGGTGTAGGCCAGCTCCATGCCGTCGACGACCAGGGCGATGTCCGCCCAGTTCTTCGTGTTGCCCCCATGGGACGACAGCTCAAAGAGGGAGATTCCCTCGCGCATCATGGCTTGTTTGTACCGGGCAAAGCGGCCCCAGTCCGCGTAGGAGCGGGCCACAAGCACGCGGCCCATGTCCTTGAATCGGTCCATGACCAGGGAGATGTCAAGGCGACCGAGGCCTTCCTTCTCACATCCGGCCACGAGGTTTTCAAAATCAATCAGAACCGCCAGGTTTCTTTGCAAGGTACCCATCCTGGTTGCGGCGCATCTTTCGGCGCGGAAGAGGGGGGTGAGGCGCTCACCCGTTCAATGTTCCTCCTCGGATCATGTGGGGCATCCTTGACCTGTGTTCGCCTGAATCAGCCTCTCCTGGCGCTTTCTTGCGCGAGGCGGGTGTCGGGTTACCCAGCCGAGGCGGATCCATTCCGTTGTTGGGGCGTCGACAAGTGGTAAGTCACCGGTTTTTGGTACCGGCATTCGTAGGTTCGATCCCTACCGCCCCAACCCTCTCCCTGCGGCATTGGAGCAACACAGATGTACGGACCCATCAAGCTGTTCAGCGGTAGTTCAAACCCCGATCTGACCGAGGCCATCGCCAGCCACCTGGGCATGGAAGTGGGAGAGGCCAAGCTGGGTCGTTTCTCCGACGGGGAGATCCAGGTGGAGATCAACGACAACGTGCGGGGGAGGGACGTGTTTCTTGTGCAGTCCACCTGCAGTCCTTCCAACGACCACATCATGGAGCTGCTGATCATGGCGGATGCATGCAAGCGCTCCAGCGCCGGCAGGCTCACCGCGGTGGTTCCCTACTATGGATACGGCCGCCAGGATCGAAAGGCGGCGCCCCGGGCCCCGATTACCGCAAAGCTGGTGGCGGACGTGATGACCCGGGCCGGCGTGGATCGGGTCCTGACCATTGATCTTCACGCGGGCCAGATCCAGGGCTTTTTCGACATCCCCGTGGACAACCTGTACGCCTCGCGAAACCTGATTCCCTTTCTGCGAAAGAAGTTGGGTGCTGGCGACGACCTGGTCATGGTCTCTCCCGATGCGGGGGGAGTGGAGCGGGCCCGGGCCTATGCCAAGCGCCTTGACGCGGGCCTCGCCATTGTCGACAAGCGGCGTTCCCGTCCCAACGAGTCCAGTGTGATGCACATCATTGGAGATGTGAAGGGCAAGCGGGCCGTGCTGGTAGACGACATGATCGACACCGCGGGCACCCTGGCCGGGGCTGCCCAGGCACTGATCGAGACCGGTGGGGCAGCCAGTGTGGTGTCCGTGGCCACCCACGGGGTCTTGTCCGGACCCGCGGTCACCCGCCTGGCCGAGAGCCCGATCGAGACCATCTACGTGACGGATACGATTCCCCTGAGCGAAGCCGCAGCAGCCCTGGACAAGATCCAGGTGCTTTCCATTGCGGATCTACTGGGCAAGGCGATTCGGTCCATTCACGAAGCGGACTCGGTTTCCAGGCTGTTCTTGTAGGCCTCCTGTGGCTTGACAGGCACCCTGGCAGTGCATAGAAAGCCCGCGCTTCGGCAGCGGAAGGCAGTCTTTCGCACGCCGACCGCCGCAGTGTCGGGCCAGGCGGCCCCAGAGTCCAAGACACAGCGGACGGTGCCGGGATCTTGATCCGGCGGCGATCCCTTGTGGCGAGTGGGCTCCGCACGTGAGGATCCGAACCATGGAAGCTCAAACTTTCCCCGTCGTGGCACGCACCGAACTCGGCAAGGGTGCCGCCCGGAAGATTCGCAGCAAGGGCCTGATCCCCGCGGTGATCTACCGTGCCGGAGGTGAACCCACGCACGTGAGCCTGGATCCTCGTGCGCTGCGCAGTCTGTTCAAGATCGTGGACAACCCCAATGTCTTGATCTCCCTGGACGTGGATGGCAAGAGCCACATCTGCCTGCTGAAGGAAGCGGACATGCACCCGGTCAGCAGAAAGCTGCTCCACGTGGACTTCTACGAGGTGGATGCCAAGGAAACGGTCACGGTGGAAGTGCCGGTGAAGTCGGTGGGAACCTCGATGGGTGCTGCCCAGGGCGGTCGGATTCGCGTTCTGCGGCACACGGTGCGCATCACGGCCAAGCCCGGTGACATTCCCGCGGAGATCACCGTGGACGTGAGCCACCTGGACGTGGGCATGGTGGTGTCCGCCGGTGAGTTGGATCTTCCGGAGGGTTGCGTCGTGGCCATGGAAGAGAAGCTGAACCTCCTCCGCTGCATCGGAAAGCGTGCCGAGCTGGTGGTGGAGAGCACGGCCCTGATGGATGTCGAGGAGGAGCTGGAAGAGGGCGAGGAAGGTGCCGAGGAAGGTGCCGAGGAAGAAGCCGAAGAAGGCGAAGAGGACTGATCTGTTGTATTTCGTCGCAGGATTGGGAAACCCGGGTCTCAAGTATGAGGACACCCGACACAATGTCGGGTTCCTGGTGCTGGACGAGCTGGCGCGCCGGTGGGGGCTGGACGTGGTGAAGTCCCAGTTCGGTGCGTTGACGGCTCAGGGCGCCATTCGCGATGAAAGGACGGTCCTCCTGAAGCCCCAACAGTTCATGAACAGGTCGGGTCATCCCACGCGAAGCATCGTCTCCTGGTTCAAGGCCGAGGCTGAATCGCTCATTGTGATCCACGATGATGTGGACCTGGCCTTTGGTTCCATCCGGGTCAAGCAAGGGGGCGGGCACGGAGGCCACAACGGTCTTCGGGACATCGACCGCCACATGGAGAGCCGGGAGTACATCCGGGTGCGGGTCGGCGTGAGTCGGCCCCCGGAGCACTGGGAGACCGCCGACTACGTGCTGGGGCGCTGGAGCCCAGAGCAACGAGAGGGGCTGTCTGTCGTCGTGGGCCGTGCTGCCGATGCGGTGGAGCACATCCTCGTCCAGGGCGTCGTGGACGCCCAGAATCATTTCAATGAGAAGGAGCGCCGGCCTGCCGACGCTTCCACCCCCCCTGATGAGGCCTTGCGGCCCCATGTGCCCAAGCTGTTTTCCCCGTCCCATCTGGGACTCGGAGGTTGATGTGGATTCCCTCGCTGTAGCCATACCCGGAACCGGGATTCTGGCACTTGCCTTTGCCTTCTGGAAAGCCACCTGGGTGAAGAAGCAACCTGCTGGCGATGCCGAAATGCAGGAGATCGCAGCCCAGATTCAAGAGGGCGCGATGGCCTTTCTCGCCCGGGAGTACAAGGTGCTCGCCGGGTTTGTGGTGGTTGTGGCCATCTTGCTGGCGGCAGTCAACGCCACTGGCGAGGCTCAGAGCCCCCTGATTGCCCTTTCCTTTGTGGTGGGGGCCTGCGCCTCGGGGCTCGCCGGCTACATCGGCATGCGGGTAGCCACCAACGCCAACGTGCGCACCACGGCCGCCGCCACCAAGGGGCTGTCGGAAGCCCTGCAGGTCGCCTTCTCCGGCGGTGCGGTCATGGGTCTGAGCGTGGTGGGCCTTGCGATTATCGGCCTCGGTGGCTTGTGGAGCCTCTACAACGGCATGTGGGCGGGCAATCCGGCCAAGGTGCTCAACGTCATGACCGGGTTCTCCATGGGAGCATCCTCCATTGCGTTGTTTGCCCGGGTGGGTGGCGGTATCTACACCAAGGCAGCCGACGTCGGAGCGGACCTGGTCGGCAAGGTCGAGGCGGGTCTTCCGGAGGATGATCCGCGCAACCCGGCGGTGATCGCCGACAACGTGGGCGACAACGTCGGTGATGTGGCCGGCATGGGGGCGGACCTCTTCGAGTCCTACGTGGGTGCCATCATTGGTGCAATGGTCCTTGCTCTCGGGTTTGAGGCCACAAGCAGCGGGAACCTGAACGCGATCCTCCTGCCCATGATCATTGCTGCAGCGGGCATTCTCTGTTCCATCGTGGGCACCTTCTTCGTGCGCACCAAGGAAGGCGGCAACCCCCAACACGCCCTGGACGCCGGCGCCTTCGGGGCGGCAGGTGTCATGGCCATCCTGACCTTTGTGTTGGCCGACAAGATGTGGCCCGCCACCGGGACCGGGGATGTCGGCGCAACGGATGTGGGAATTGCCACCGTGGTCGGTCTCGCGACCGGCGTGGGGGTGGGCATGATCACCTCCTACTACTGTTCCATGGGCAAGAAGCCCGTCATGAGCATTGCCGAGCAGTCCAAGACCGGCACAGCCACCAACATCATTGCAGGCCTCGGTGTCGGCATGCAGTCCACCGCCGTTCCGGTGCTGCTCATCGCCGTGGGCGTGGTGGCAGCGAACCATTTTGCGGGTCTCTACGGGGTAGCGATTGCTGCCCTGGGCATGTTGTCCACCACCGGAATCCAGCTGGCGGTGGATGCGTACGGTCCCATTGCAGACAACGCAGGCGGAATCGCCGAGATGTCCCACCAGGATCCGATCGTGCGCGAGCGCACAGACACGCTGGATGCGGTGGGGAACACCACGGCAGCCATCGGCAAGGGCTTTGCCATTGCCAGTGCCGCCATGACGGCCCTGGCCCTGTTTGCGGCCTTCATCCAGCAATCGGGAATCGACGGAATCGACATCTCACGCCCCGTGGTGATGGCCGGTCTCTTTGTGGGCGGCATGCTGCCCTTCCTGTTCTCCTCCATGGCCATGAACGCAGTGGGCGAGGCCGCCATGGAAATGATCACCGAGGTCCGTCGCCAGTTCCGGGAGATTCCCGGACTGCTCGAGGGAACCGCCAAGCCGGACACCGCCCGGTGCGTGGACATTTCCACCACAGCAGCTCTCAAGCGCATGATGCTCCCCGGGGCAATGGCCGTGACCACCCCGGTGATCATCGGCTTCCTGTTGGGCCCGGAGGCTCTCGGTGGAACCCTCGCCGGCGTGACAGTTTGCGGGGTGTTGATGGCCATCTTCATGTCCAATGCAGGCGGCGCCTGGGACAACGCAAAGAAGTCCTTTGAGGGGGGCGGATACACCATGGAGGATGGCTCCGTGCACGAGAAGGGTAGCGATGCCCACACGGCCGCCGTGGTGGGCGACACGGTCGGCGACCCCTTCAAGGACACCGCAGGCCCCTCTCTCAACATCCTGGTGAAGCTGATGGCGGTGGTCTCCCTCGTCATTGCGCCCCTCATCGCAACGGACACTTTCACAGCCTTTCTGAACTTCTAGACTTTTCTCGCACCGGCCGGTTTGCCGGGAGGAACCATGAGCAACATTCGAACTGAATACGAAACCATCTACATTCTCGAGCCCGAGCTTGGGGCGGACGTGGTGGCCGGCATGGCCGACAAGGTGACCAAGATCATCGAGGCCGCCAGTGGCGACATCCTGATCCACCATGATTGGGGCAACAAGAAGCTGGCGTACCCGATTCGTCGGAACCAGCGCGGCCACTACGTCTATTTCAACTACCTGGCCCCCACCGGGGTGGTCCTGGAGTTGGAGCGCAACCTGCGAATCCAGGAGGAGCTTCTGCGATTCCTGACCGTGCGTGTTGCGGTGGATGTGGATGTGGACGATCGGAAGGCCAAGGCCGTGGAGCAGCGAAAGGAGATCGCTGCGCAGGAAGCGACCCGCGCTGCCGAGGAAGCTGCCCGCGCTGCCGAGGAAGCTGCCCGGGCCGAGGCAGAGGAAGTCGCCCGCGCTGCTGCTGAGGCGGCTGCCAAGGAAGAAGAGGCTGCAGCGATCGCAATGGCGGCTGCCGCGGCGGCTGCTGAGGAGGCTGCTCCCGCCGAGGAGGCTGAAGCTGCTCCCGCCGAGGAGGCTGCTCCCGCCGAGGAGGCCGAAGCTGCTCCCGCCGAGGAGGCTGAGGCTGCTCCCGCCGAGGAGGCTGAAGCTGCTCCCGCCGAGGAGGCTGAGGCTGCTCCCGCCGAGGAGGCCGAAGCTGCTCCCGCCGAGGAGGCCGAAGCTGCTCCCGCCGAGGAGGCTGAGGCTGCTCCCGCCGAGGAGGCTGCCCCCGCCGAGGAGGCTGCCCCCGCCGAAGAACCCGAAACCACCGACGACGCGTCTTAGGAGGCCATCATGAAGATCATTCTTCAGCAGGAAATTCCGAGGCTTGGATCCCTGGGTGAGGTGGTCGATGTAGCTGACGGCTACGCCCGAAACTACCTGATCCCCCGCGGTATGGCGGTGCTTGCCCATGCCCGGAACGTGGGGCGCCTTCGCCACCAACAGTCCCTGGCCGAGGCCAAGCAGGACAAGTACATGGCAGCGGCCAACGCCGCAGCCAAGCAGCTGGAAGGCGCCGCTGTGACCATCAAGCGCCAGGCGGACGAGGAGGGCGAGAAGCTCTTCGGGTCCGTGACCAACCGCGACATCGCCAAAGCCCTCCTGGAGGATGGCATCGAGGTGGACAAGCGCGCCATCGACCTGCCGGAACCCATCAAGGCCATCGGCGCCCACACGGTGAAAATCCAACTTTTCGCGAACGTATCCGCGGAGGTCAAGGTATACGTCATCAAGGAGTAACGGCGACGTTGGAGGGTGCGGCGTGGAGGATCAGGGAACCGGCGGCCAGAGGCAATTTCCCCAGGCGCTGGAGGCTGAGCGCGCCGTCATAGGTGCGCTGATCCTGGACCCGCATCGCACGGACGCCATCGCAGCCATCCTCGACATCGAGGACTTCTACAGCGACGCCCACAAGCGCCTGTTTGCGATGCTGGTCGGGCATGCAAACGCCGGACACACGGTGGATCTGCTCGGCGTTGTCCAGGAGGTCATGGACGCCGATGATCCCAAAGAATTTGGGGGCGTCAATTACGTGGCCTCCCTCCCGGAGCTGGTGCCGACCACGGAAAACGTCGAGTACTACGCCGGGATCGTGGTGGACAAGGCCCGCCGCCGACGCCTCCTGACTGCTGCGGGGGAGATCGTGGAGCGCGCTTTCGGGGGCAGCGACACCACCGAGGACCTCCTGGATTTTGCGGAGGGGCAGGTCTTTGCAGTGACCCAGTTGGACCAGCAGAAGGACTGGCAAACGATCGCAGAAATCGCGGACGTGGAATGGCCCGCCATAGAGCGCCGTGCTGCGGATCCCGGGGAGGTCGTGGGGACGCCCACCGGCTTCACCCAGCTGGATCGACTCCTCGCGGGCCTCCACAGCACGGACCTGGTCATTCTGGCTGCCCGGCCCGCCATGGGAAAGACCGCTCTGGCCCTGAATATCGCGCAGAATGCGGCCCTGAAGGCCCAGGTAGGGGTTGGGTTCTTCTCGCTGGAGATGGGGGCCGCCCAGTTGTGGACCCGGATGCTCTGTTCCGTGGGACGGGTGGAGGGCAACAAGATCCGCACGGGACAGAACCTCACCGAGGACGACTGGGACCGGCTGGGGGCTGCCGCCGACCAGCTGTACCAGGCGAAAATCTGGATTGACGACACGCCGGGCCTCACAGTGCACCAGCTTCGGTCCCGCGCACGCCGCCTCAAAGCCCGGCAGCCGGACCTGGGGCTGATCGTGGTCGATTACCTGCAGCTCATGCAGGGGAGCGGCGGGAGCCGTGAGTCCCGGGAGCAGGTGATTTCCGGTATTTCCCGCGGCCTCAAGGGGCTTGCAAAGGACCTGGATGTCGCTGTGTTGGCTTTGTCCCAGCTGAACCGGGGGTTGGAATCGCGCACGGACAAGCGGCCTATGCCGTCGGACCTGCGCGAATCCGGTGCCATTGAGCAGGACGCCGACGTGATCATGTTCATCTATCGGGACGAGGTCTACAACCGTGAGACGGCCGAACGGGGCGTGGCCGAGGTGATTGTGGCCAAGCAGCGACGAGGCGCCACGGGAGACGTGAAGCTGGCCTGGAATGGGCCAACCACCACCTTCGACAATCTCGAGCTTCGCTACGACGGCTACGAATGACCCTGTGGCTTCTGGGGGGCCTCGCCCTGGCACCCATGGACCACGCCCGGCTGGACCTGGTGGATGGAGTGCGGGTGGAAGGCCCAGTCTCCTCTATTTCCGCTGGAACGGTTGTGATTCACGTGGGGGAGGGGGTGCATGTCCCTGTGCCCCTGGAGAGCATTGCCGCTGTGCAGGTCGCTGGCGAATCCATGGATCTCGCCCTGTTTCGGGAGCAGGCGGAAGCCTACCTGGAACGACGGTACGGGCCACCAGGGCAGCCAACGCCTGCGCCCTGGGCGGCTGCCCTGGCCTCGGTGGTCATTCCCGGGGGTGGGCAGGCCTTGTTGGGGGATTGGTCGGGATTCGCTGCGTATGCCATCGCGGATGTGGCAGTCCTCTCCCTCGGGGGCTTGTTTCTCTCCCGGAACATGCTGAACGGCGCCGTGCCGTGCCTGGCATTGGACCTCACCTTTCGTTTCTACTCGGCTGGAGAGGCCCGTGCAGAGGCGATCATCCGACAGCGCCGCAATCCTTGACCCTCTCCCTGCGTTTTGCGCTCCTGGCGCTTGACGGGAGCCGAACTGTGCGAATATGGGTGCCTCCCGGCACCCCGATGGAGAGAGAGCCTTCATGGAAAAATCCGAACTGCTCGAACAACTGAATGACTCGCTGGACGAGTACAAGAAGCTCCAGGGCTTTATTGACAAGGCCAAGGCGCAGGCCGGGAAGTTTTCCGATGCCGTCATTGAAAAGGTCTGCCTCGACAACCAGGTCAAGTCCATGGAGGTCTCGGACCGGGTGGTTCCGGTTCTTCCGGAGATCCAGGCCCACGTGGCGGAGCTGCAGGGGAAGATCGATGAGATCGAGTCCCTGCGGTCCACCTCCGGAGCTGCACTGGAGGAGTTGAATCTTCGAAAGGCCATCGGGGAGATGACGGACAAGGAATACGACGCCGAGGCGAAGGACCTGCAGGAACATGTGGACGGCGCGGGTTCGGAGATCGACGAGATCCGGGCGGATCTGGACGGCTTTGAGGCGGCCCTCACAAGGTGGCAGGAGCTGTCCGGCGACGAGTTGGAAGCGGCGCCAGCTGAAGAAGCGGAGGCCGAGGACGAAGCCGAGGACGAGGACGAAGCCGAGGCCGCCGAGGACGAAGGCGAACCGCGTCCGGACACAGGCACTTTTTCCATGGACGACGACGAGGAAGGGGAGGCTGTTCTCACAGGCGACGAACTTCCCTTTGGCGGTCCTCCAGCGCGGGATGAGACCTATGCGATGGACGACGAGGATTCCGTGGTTCCGGGCGAGGGGGAAGGCCCCCTCCTGTCCGAGGAGATCCAGCGAGCCCAGGCGGAGTTCGGTGGTGCGGAGGACGACGATGTCGTTGTGGAGGACGACGAGGCCGACGACGAGGCCGACGAGCCAATCGCCGACGAACCAATCGCCGACGAACCCGAGGTCGTGGCCGGGGACGTGGAGGACGCGGACGAGCCGGTGGTCGTAGAAGTGGAAGGCGCCGAGGACGAGGACATGCCGTCCGCCGAGCTGGAGATCGAAGAGGGGGGGGAGCCCGCTGTCCAGGTGGAATCCGGCGAGGGCGGCATGGAGAACGGCGCCGACGAGGATGGCCGCCGGGCGCTTCTGCTGTACCAGGAAGGCACCGCCGAGGAGCAGGTCTACCCGTTCACCGGAGACGAACTCACCATCGGACGAGGCCGGGACAACGACATCCAGATCAAGAACGACTCCAAGGTCAGCCGGCGCCACTGTCGGCTGTTCCGCAAGGAAGGCGCGTTCTACATGCAGGACAACAAGTCCAGCAACGGCTCCCTGGTGAACGGCGAGTTGATCACGGAGCGGCGCCTGTTCGGAGGGGAAGAATTGATCGTCGGGGAGACCTTCTTCCGATTCCGGATCATGGACTGAATTCGTGGCGGGCAAGGGGGCCAGCCCGAAGTACCACACCACCCACCAGGTCGCTCAGCTCCTGGGGGTGAGCCTGCCCACGGTGGTGAACTGGGTCAACGGCGGCTTGTTGAAGGCCCACCGCACCCCTGGCGGTCACCGGCGAATCTCGACCCCCGACCTCGCAGCATTTGCCCAGGAGCACGACTACCCCCTCGAAATGGAGATGGGGGAGTCCTCCTCCGGGGCCCGCAGGGTCCTGATCATCGATGATGAGCCTGATTTTGCGGAGATGATGCGCGACTACCTGGGCTTGAAGGGAACCTTCGAGGTGCGGGTGGCGGATGACCCTTTTGTCGCGGGTGTGGAAATGGGACGTTTCCAACCCCACGCGGTGGTCCTGGACCTCCAGCTGGCTGGCCTGGACGGCCTGGCCATGCTGGCGCGGATTCGCGCGGACCCGGGCCTGGGCGGTCTCCCGGTGATCGCCTGCTCCGAATTTGCAGACGCCGAGGAGGCAGCACTGGCTGCAGGATTCGATGCGTTCCTGGCCAAGCCCCTGAAGCTGGACGATCTACTGGCCTGCGTGGAGAGGCAGCTGGACGGCTAGTCCGGCGGGCTAGTCCTCCAACCCCGGCAGCGAGCTTGACAGAAAATGGGGGGGGGGCGTTACGCCTGGGATTCCCTTCCCACCGGAGAATCTCATGGCGGACCAGTTCACACTTACCACCCAGCCAGTACGTCTGAGCGTCATAGGCCGGCAAGCCCTTGACCTCGCCATTGATGTTTCGGAGTACGACGAAATCGACTTCCTCTTGGGACTCTTGGGAGAAGAGGGCGGAACCACGGGCGTCAGCGTAAAGGTCATCACCGCAATGCAGAATGAGTCCGAGAGTGGCTGGGTCGATCTGATTTCCTTTGCCAGTCTTGATGGTCCCGACAAGTTCGATGTCCAGAACGCGCCAGCAAAGATCTTGAAGTTCATCCGGTGGGAGGTCACGGGCTTGGGGGGGGCCACGTCGGTGACTTTCACAGTCAACGGAATGTTGCGGCGGATTCGTTGAGCGGTCCTGAACGAGATCGGGGAGTTTCTATTCGGCAGGACGCTTTTTGCCGTTGAAAGGAGAAGGCGTGTCATGTTGTAAGGAGGCCAGCGGTGACCCTCGGATCGTGGGCCGAGATTCGCGCCGAAGAGGTGGTCGTAGCCGTCCCGCGGATGAACGAATTCTCTCCCAACGGGATCGTGGCCTCTCCTCCTCTCGCGGAAGTGACCCTCGGATCGTTTCAAAGAACGGGCCACTTGGGATGAGCTTGGAAGTTGGAATCAGCGATCTCTGCGGCAACTGCATTCTTGACCGAGAAGTGAAAGCAGGGAGAATGACGGCCGATCGCATGAGCAGGACCTTGAGGGACTGGTCGGAGGTGTCTATGAATGGCCCAGAAGCACCCTCTGGCGTTTCTTTCGCGACAATTGATAGTAGAGGCACCGGGAGTTGCAGTGCCTCCCATAGGCAACTCATTGAGTTTGCTCTCTTTTTCATTCGTAGCAACATTGGGCAAATTCCCTCAACTTGCCACCGGAATACCAATCGGAGAGGCCGCCACAAATCCTGCTTCGACGGGCACTCCTTCAGCAACAGTCCTCGCACTGTGATTCGCGAAACTCTCGACAACAACTCCATCAATTTTGTCATTCACTGCGCCAGAGTTTGTTCTCGGAACCAAGCTGCATATACGGTGAACGGCCAGTGGCGGCAGAATCGCCAAGACATTCATATCTGCGAGTCGTTCTTGGATGAAGTGGATGTTTCCCCATTCGATCTCCAGAGGGGCATCTACACCATCAGTGGTCTCGCATGCGTGATCGTGCACGAGATCTACCATGTCTGGGGCGCAGACGAACACGCGGCCCGTCGAATGCAACCGAGCGGTTGGGCCTGTCCGTAGGCGTTTCCGGAAGGAATTATGAGTGATGACTGTTCCCAAGGCGGTGCCGCAAGGGTTGGGGATAGTATGGACGCGAGGTGCCCTAAACCCCATGCCATTGCCACTCCTTTTGTTCCAATTCCTACACGGTTGTGGCGGTATTCATGGATGTGACGATCGGCCGCACGGGTACCGGGCGCTCTTGGCTTTGGAGGACGATGTCCGGTTCGTTTATCCCGTCGGTTCACCTATGAGTGCAACCCTTGATGCCGCGGGAATCCTCTGGACCGAGCACGGTTCCGGAGCCATTAAGCGCGAGGGGTTGTTTGCGGGGACCATTGACGGAATCCTTGAGGATATGGTGACAGTGGATGGAAACGCTGTCGCTCTAGCGGCCTGAGACGACAGTCATTTGAGTCTATGGGAACTCAATGACCTTGACCCTTCACTCCTTCCAGGACCGGAAGTTACGCGGGGAGCCGCGCTCGCGGGCGCGAATGGGCAGGTTTGGGCCTTTGCGCACTCCGCCGATGACGGCGAGTTTGGTCCGATGTCCACCTTGCACTTTGATGGTGAGGACTGGGCCACGGAGACGCTGACGGAAGTGGTCGCCGATTGGACGCCCATCCTGGCTGCTGTTTCTGGATTGACGAATGAGGTGGCCTTTGCCTCATACCAGGAACACGAATTCCAAGTCCGGCTGCGCACAGGCGAGGAGTGGTTGGAAGTCGAGCGCGTGGAGGCGTCCCAAGGAGGTGAGATGATCTTTGGAGGGGATGACGGCATCTGGTTGGCCGTGGACTCCGCCGATGACGCCCGGCTGGTGCACGTCGGCGATTGCGAGTTGGAACTCGAGGAGATCGCATCCCCCGTAGCACTCGCACCCTCGGATACGGGGGTGACGGCCTATGGGTTTGACTGGGCTGGTGTACCCTGGCGGCTTGACGTGGACCCTGGATGCAATGTCGAGAGAGTGCGCTTGGGAGGGGCCGTCGGAAAGGGCCTCTCCAACATTTCAATTGTCACCAGCGGGTCGGCTGCCGTGCTTGTCGGTGATTTCTTCGCCGCCAGAAGCGACAGTGAATTTGAGGAGACGTTCGAACCCCTCTGTTATTGAGTGCGGCTCCCGGGCTCACGCTATCAGTCCTCCAACCCCGGCGGAATCGCCACCCCGTCGCCGCCGCGGGCAGGGAGGGGATTGGCGCTCAAGGGGAGGGGGTCCGTGCTGTGGCTGCGGCGAACCCGGATCATCTCGGCAGCAATGGCCACAGCGATCTCCTCGGGGGTCTCCGCGCCGATGTCCAGCCCCACCGGGGCACAGACCTTGCGAAACAGCGACTCGTCCACGCCGGCCGCGCGAAGACGCACGAAGAACTTGGCCACTTTGGCCCGGGACCCAATCATGCCCAGGTAGCGCACCGGCTGGGGCAGCAAGGCCTCCAGCAGATCCTGATCCAGGGCGTGGGAGTGGGTGATGATCAAGACCGAGTCGTCGGGCCCCAGAACCGGCAACTTTCGCCGGGGATCCCCCTCCACCAGAGTGCAGTCCGGCAGACGTTCGCCGTTCAGCCAATCCGGCCGCTCATCGTAGACGTGCACCTCAAACTCAAGGGACTGCAACAACAACGCGGTGGCTGTGCCCACGTGTCCGGCACCGAACACATGCACCCGCTCCACGCTTGACAGTGGTTCCACGTACACCTCCATGGCCCCTCCACAACACATACCCAGGTCTCGGGTCAGGTGAACGGACAGTCTCTGGGGCCGCCCCAGGCGAATAGCCTCCAGGGCCAGGTCAATGGCTCGGTACTCCAACTCCCCCCCACCGATGGTCCCCACGATCTCCCGGTCGGCCCACACCAGCATCCGCGCGGAACGAGCACGGGGCGCGGACCCCTCCACGCCCACCACCGTGCACAGAGCAGCCGCGTCTCCGGCCTTCATGGCAGCCAGTGCAGCCGACAGTACCTTCATGGCAGGCGTTCCTGGACCCGCTTCAATGCCTTCCGTGCCTCCCGGGCAGTCTCGGCGCCATCCCAGCAAAGGACCCGTCCGTCCTCCACGACCTTTTCCCCTGCAATCCAGACCGACAAAATAGCTTCCCGTCCCGCCGCGAAGACCGCGGACACCACCGGATCCTCCTGGGGTGCCACGCCCGGGTGATCCGGATCCACCACTACGAGATCCGCACATCTCCCGGGAGCCAGGCTGCCGCACGTCGCCCCCAGCCCCACGGCTTCCGCCCCGGCCACGGTGGCCATGTGGAGCACCTCTCCGGCAGAAAGCGCCCCCGGCCCGGCCCGCTGCGCCTGCAACAACGCTGCCAGCCGCATCTCCGTGAACATGTCCAGTCGGTTGTTGCACGGGGCACCATCCGACCCGAGGGACACCCGAACACGGGCCTTGAGCAGCTCGGGAATCCGGGCCACGCCGCTGCCAAGCTTCATGTTGGAAGAAGGACAGTGCAAGAGGTGGGTCCCCGATGCTGCCAGGAGCGCGACCTCTTCCTCGTTCAGGTGAATGCAGTGGGCCAGGCAGACATCGGGACCGGTCATGCCGATGCTGTGGAGGTAGATCACGTTTTCCTGTCCGGTCATGGCCCGGACAAGCTCCAACTCCGCCTCGTTTTCCGAGGCGTGCGTGTGGATCAAGCAGCCCCGCTGTCGGGCTGCATCCAATGCCTCCACCAGCAGCTCCTCGGTGCAAGACGGAACAAATCGCGGGGCAAACGCATACCGCAGGCGCCCCTTTTCATGCCAACGATCCGCCTCGTCACAGGCGCCCTGGAGGTTTTCCTCCCGGGGCGCTGAAAGGCCCGCATCGTTCTCCCGATCCATGAGGGCCCGTCCGATGGCAGCGCGGATTCCTCCCTCTTCACAGGCCTGGAACAAGGCGTCCGTGTGCTGCAGCGTGCCCATGTCCAGCAGGCTCGTGGTTCCCCCAAGAAGCAGCTCGGAGACGCCCAGGCGAGCGCTCCAGTACATGGACTCGGAATCGTGGGCCGATTCAAGGGGCCAGATGCGCTCAGAGAGCCAGTCCAACAGGACCCGGTCCTCCGCCAGCCCGCGAAACAATGTCTGGCACAGGTGCACATGGCTTTGGGTGAAGCCCGGGAAGACCCAGGCGCCATTCAACTCCACGATCTCCGCGTCCTCCGGTGCCAAGCCGGCATCAATCTCCCTGATCTGCCCGTCCCGGATTCGCAGGTCTCCCCGCACGATTCCCAAGCGGGAATCGCAGGTCACGAAGCAGCCGTTCCGCAGCAGGCGATGCATCTGTCTCCCCAAGAGAGACTACCGCAGTGGCCGCCTCTCCAGGGGGTGGATACCCCTTGGGTCACGCCGGGAGGGGCGATGCAAGCTTTGGGCGCTGCTTTCGCGCTTGGAATGGGAACCTCCTGGGGCCAGGGGGTAGATTCCATTGCCGCCGACCCGGTGGAGATGGATCCTGTGACCGTGGTGCTGGAGGTGCCGGAGACCCGCGAGTACGCGGCGGCGTGGCACTGGGAACGGGCGGAACCCCACCTGCCCCACACCCGGGTGTTCGTGGCCCTGTCCTCGCCGGGACCTGATTCGGAGCAGGTGATGGCCCTGGATGGGGCCGGCGCGGTTTGGCGCAGCTTTGATGGGGGTGCGGCCTGGCAGCGGGTGCTGCCGCCTCTCTCCGCCAGCGCGCTGGACACGGGAATGGACGACGAGGCCCTGCTCCTGCAGGCCGAGGGGATCAGCGAGCCGTTCCCGGAGGGCGATGACTTCGAGTCAATGGGTGGCGACAGCGAGGAGGAGTTGTTGGAGGCCCAAGGCATCATCCGGGACGAACTGGACGACGCCATGAGCATCCAGCAGCTGCTCGACACCGATGCCACCGGACCCGCACCGGAGCGCATCGGTTCCTTGTCCCACGATCCAATGGGTTGGATGAATGTCCTCCTGGGGCGGCTGGACGGCATCTGGCGCTCTCAGGATGGGGGCCGTTCTTTTCAGCAGGTCCATTCGGGAGTGCATGCCGCTGGATTTGCCTGGGCTGAGGATGGGATCGTGGCCGCTGCAACCCACAAGGGGGTGTACCTGTCCCTGGATGGAGGGGAATCCTGGGCCCCCGTGGCGGGCATAAGCACTGACCTGGTGGTGCACGACCTTGTGTATGACTGGGACGCGGGGTGGTTCGCTGCCACCGACGGCGGCCTCCTGACCTCCCCAGATGGCATTCGGTGGCGCTTTGCCCGGGCCACCTCAGCCCTCGCGGGCCAGGAGGTCCTGGCGATCTCGGTGGACTCCGACTCCATCTGGGCTGCCACCGAAAACACCGTTCTGCGCTCGGATGATGGGGGCACGACCTTTGTTCCCGTGACCCGCCAGCACCTTCCCCAGACCCGTCGCCTGCTGCGCACCCTCACACCTGGCCAGCTGCTGGCGGTGGGCGCCGATGGGGTCTGGGAGACCCTGGATGGAGGCTTCCGCTGGCGTCCCGTGAGCGCGGGCCTCCGGGGACCCAGCACCTGGGACCTGGCCTGGGCCGATGACACGCTGTTTCTGGCGGGAGAGAGCGGCCTGTACAAGCTGGCGAGGGACCTGGCCTCTGACGAGGCGGCCTTCGCGGAGAAGCCTGCCCGCGTCATCCCTGCCCTGGCACCCCTGGTGGATGCAGCCTTGCACCGGTCCGGCGTGGATCCAAGGCAGGCGGGCTTGAAGCCTGAGCGCAATGCCATGGGGCGCATCCTGCCGGAGCTGGGCCTGGACTTCCAGCTGGTGGACCGGGAAAACCTCTCTGTGGATTACGTCAATCGGACCAATGCGATGGACACGGACTGGGACTGGCGGGCCATGGTGGTCCTGCAATGGGGCCGGGGGGCCAATGCCAGCACCGCGGACTCGGCCCTGGAGAACGCGTCGTTTTCAGACCTGTACTACACCATGCGCGGCGAGCTCTTCCAGGCGGATGACAGCGGAAGCGTTCGCGCCGCAGCCTCAGCGCTCACATCTGAATCGACCGCCTACCGGGTCGACCTGGGGGAACAGGTGGCCCGCCTCTATTACTCAAGGGAAAGGGTGGCGCACATCCTGGATGGGGGCCCCACCGGGGACATCCGCCGGGACACCCAGCGCACCTTGGACCTGCAAGAACTCACAGCCTGGATAGATGCCTATACCGAAGGCGCCATGAGCCGTGCGCTCGTTGGCGACCCCACCCGGAGAACCGAATGATTGCCCCGATTCTACTTGTGCTGTCCCTGGCCCAGGCCTCCCAGCCCGCCGCTGCCCCCGTGGACCTGTCCACCACAACCGCTGAAGCCCTGGCCCAGGCGGCCGACATCGACGGTGAACTTGCCCAGGCGGTGGTGGCCTTGCGGGACGAAAGGGGCTCGCTGGCCTCTCTGGAGGCCCTCCGGGTGTTGCCGGGAATGGACGATGCCGCCCTCGGCAAGCTTCGCCACTCCACCATCGTGACCCTTGATCTTCCGGTCAAGAAACAGCGCCGTGCCTGGAAGAGTGTGGACGAGGTGCTCGGTCAGTTCGATGACGAACCGAACATCGCCGACGTGCAGCAGATGGCCATGCGCTACAGCCACACCCACCGGAGCCAGGTGGAATCGTGGCTTGCGGCGTCAAAAAACGCGCCCAAACTTCCAGAATTCCAGTTTCGCTACTACTACTACGACCGG